>NZ_JBITMW010000003.1:314108-586192 GCF_044466585.1 Micromonospora sp. NPDC049359
GGGCGGGGGGGGGCCCGGCCCGCCGCCGGGGGGGGTGGGGGGGGCGCCCGAAACAACCCCGGTTCCCCGCCCCCCACCGCGCCCTGCCGGATCGCCGCCCGGACTCCGCCTCGGCTCGACCGCCCTCATGAAACAGGCCCTAACAGTGCTGCACGCTGAGTCGGATCAGTTCCCAGCCGCCCTCGGGAACATCGTCGTCCGGGTCCGTACGCAGGTTCATCGGATTGGCCATGCCCAGGTAGAGGGTCGACCCGTCGGCGATCATGTTGCGGATCCCGTAGTTCAGGTAGTTGCCGAGCCCACTGTTGTCCACCACCGTGGCCGGCCTGCTGGTCGAGTCGAAGACGAACAGGTCGCCGCCGTAGACCGGGGCCGGCGGGGGGTCGTCGGCCAGTACCGAGGCCTTGCCGAACTCGGCCGCGGCGGGGCCGGTGACACCCAACAGCCGGGCGGTGTCCTGGCCCAGGTCCTTGGAGATGTAGCTCCAGTCCATGGTGCCCACGTACAGTTTCCCGCCCGCCACCGCCATCTTCCAGGTGTAGTTGTTGTAGGGGTTGCCCATGCCCGACGGGCCGTACAACGGGGTGTATCCGGTCGAGGCGGCGGCCCAGAGGCCCGCTCCGCCGTTGCCCGCCGGGTCGTAGGCGGGCAACTGGGATGCGCCGTACAGCAGGTCCACCCGCTGGTGACGGTCGCCGAAGCTCTTACCTCGGAAGATGCTGATCGCCCGCTGCGTGCTGCGGACCGTGGACCGCAGCGCGGCCTCGTCCGCCGGTGGGTAGGTCGCGATGTGCACCGTGGTCGCCTTCATCGGCACGTGCATCGTGCCCCAGTACAGGTAGCCGTTGAAGGAGGCGAGCCCACCCAGGGCGTAGGTGCGGGCCACGACCGGGTCGGGCTCGTACCCGTCGACCGACCAGACCTGGGTCCAGTTGTCGGCGTCGGCCGGCGTGAGGCCGCGTTCCCCCTGCGACAGCTTCGGGCTCATCCACACCCCGGCGACCCCGGACAGCGGCTCGTCGGTCGTGCCGGGCACGGCCGCTGCCAGGGCGTCGTCACCGGAACCCGTCCAGGTCGTCACGAAGATCCGCCCCTCGTGCACGGTGAGATCCGCCGCCTGGGCCGGTAGGTTCGCGACCTCGACGAAGCTGAACGGATTGCTCTTGGAGCCGGTCCAGCGCAGCACGTGCCCCCGGTTGCCGCCGTTCGCGCCCACCCCGACACCCGCGTAGAGCGCGCCGTCGGCCACCACGAAGTGGCGGATGTTGCCGTACGCCGGCAGGTTGATCGAGCCGAGGAAGGCGCCGGTGTCGGTGTCGAAGGCGAACAGGTTGATGCTCTCGCCCAGGGCGGGCCCGCCCAGGAACGCCACCCCCTGATGGGTGCCGGCGGCCCGGATTCCGGCGGTCGTGCTCAGCCGGTTGGCGTCGGTGGTGGAGGCGGCCTTCACCGCCTCGGTCTTCTCCGTCAATCGCCCCGAACGTTTGTCGTACGTGTACAGGCGGGGCGGGCGATGGTCGCCCAGGGTGGGGGGCAGAGTCGGGTTACGTTTCGCGATCTGGCTCTCGCCGTACTCGCACACCCAGTCGTCGTTCAGGTTCGGTGTCGTGTTGCGCAGGTTGCGCCCGCTGGTCATGCAGTTGACGTTCGCTCCGGTGCCGAACCACAGGCTCTGCGCGGTCTGGGTCATGCCCCACAGGTAGGACTGGTTCACCTTCGGCTGGCCGGTGGCGCATGGCGGACCGGGTGGATAGGCCACGCCGATACCGGCGAAGCACTCGTCCGGGGTGCCCTTCCCGATCAGCTTCCGCTCGTATTTTGGCTGATGTCCGGCCGTACCCGGCGCATCCGTCCCGATCGGGGTGGCGGCGGCTGACGCCGGCGCCGCGAGGACGTACAACAGTCCCAGTACGGCGGCCGCGGCGAGCGGTCGCCGGCCCGACATCCGGAGTGGTTTCACGAATGGTTCCTCTCGTTCGACGGAGTCCTGAGGGTCGGTGGGGCACGATCGCGGGTCAGGCCGCGGCGACCTCGCGGGACCGGGCGGGGCTGACCACCCGTGGGGCGACCCGCCGTGCCCAGTCCTCCCAGTCCTCGAACTCCAGGAACCGGGCCAGCAGGCCGAGCTGCCCGATCGGGTCGGCGACCAGGTCCTCGTAGCTCATCCGGTGCAGGTGGCGCGGCGGCAGGTCGGTGAGCGCCTGCTCGGCCTGGCTGGTCAGGAACGCGCTCAGACCGAGGTAGCGGCGCAGGTCCTGGCCCCGATCCCGGAGCAGGTCGGCGCTGAGCCGGTCCGGCAGGTAACGCTCCAGGTCCTCGGGCACCGACTGGCCGGGTTCGATCCGGAACGGATCCAGCCCGCACCGGCCGAGGAACTCCACCCGCAGCTGAATCAGCTGGAACGACGAGTGCTGGCTCATCGAGCGGGCGGTCGCCTCCCGGTCGCGGGTCAGATACACCACCTTCGCCTCGGGAAATGCCCGCAGAAGGTACGGAGCGACGTGGCTGGACCCGCCGGAACGCTCGACCCAGCGCCGCTTGCCGGTCATCACGGCCAGCAGGTCGAGGAACATCCGGTGGTGGTCGCCGACCGACTGCGTCGGGAAGTCCGGCACCCGCTCGGCGAGCTGGTCGAAGAGGCGGTCCGGGTCGGGGGTCAGCTTCGACAGGGTGATGGCGAGGATCCGCGGCAACTCGGTCATCCGGTCGGCCCACCTCCCGGTCGCGGGATACCGCACCTCCTTCGGCGGCAACCCGATTCGGAAGAGAGTGGCGAGTTCCGCCTTGGGGCTGCTCAGCACCGCCCAGTACGCGGCCCCGGTCAGCACCTCGGAACTGCGTGCCCAGGGTGCGACGGACATGAAGAACTCCTGCGCCGAGAGAGTCTCGGGCTGCTCCGCGATCAGGTCCGAGAGCAGCGTCGAGCCGCACCGGCCGTTACTGATGATGATCGACCTGCCGGTGACCGGGGTGTCCATCCGAGGACCTCCTGCACGTTGGGTTGTCACGGGGCGGTGGCCACCTCGGCCACCTCGACGGAGCACTCCTCGCGGAGCCACGCCAGGACGAGCCGGCGGACCGCCTCCGGCCGGTCGACCAGGACTGTGTGTTTCTCGCCGGGTAGGACCACGGTCCGCGTCTGCGGCAGCAGCCGGACCACCGCCGGTGCCAGCTCGACGACCGCGGAGTTCGCGCCGTAGAGGCAGAGCACCGGTACGTCGATCGCGCTGATCTGCGCGGCACTGGGCAGGGCACTCGCCGGTAGGTCCCGGGCCAGCGTGGTCGCCATGAGCAGCTCGCCGGTATCCCGGGCCCGGCGGGCCACCTGGGCCCCCCGGCCGGCGACGATCTGCGCCAGCGCCTCCGGTCGGGGCAGAAGGTCGGCGGCCCGGTCCAGCCGGCGCGCGACCCGGGCCATCCACGCCGGGGTCGGCGGCGAGGATTCGACCGCCGCGACGGAGGCGACCCGGTCGGGGTGCCGGGCCGCGTAGGCGAACGCGATGGTGCCGCCGAACGAGTTGCCGAGCAGGTGCACCGGAGCGGTGACGTCAAGTGCGGTCAGCATCGCCGACAGGTCGTCGACGAAATCGTCGAGGGTGTAGCCGGTGGGCGGGCGCTCGCTGTGGCCGTGCCCCCGCAAGTCGTACATCACCACCCGCAGCCCGGCGTCGGCGAAGGGCTTGGCCAGGGTGAAGTACCAGCTCGCGAGGCTGTCGGAGGCCATTCCGTGGATCATCACGAGGGTCGGCCCCGCACCCCGGTCAGCGCCGACCTCGTCCGGCTCACCGGCCGGTGGTTCGAGGTGTTCGACGTGCACGTCGATCCCGTTGGCCCGGATCATCGTCACGAGTGGACCGCCTCGACGACGGTGGGGCTCGCGTCGAGGGAGCGTGCGATGTGCTCAACCAGCTGCCCGACCCGCAGCTCGCCCACGGTCTCCAGATCGAGTTTGGCGACGAAGTGCGCGAAGTTGACGGTGTTGCCGTACCGGGCCTGCAGCCGGCCGGCGAGGGAGACGACGTCGATGCTCTCCATGCCGAGGTCGTCGCGGAAGGTGGTGTCCACGGTGATGGGTTCGTCGGCGGCGAAGTCGCCGAGGACCGCGTGGATGATCCCGGTGAGCTCGGCGAGGATGTCGGCGTGCGAGGCGGCCATGGGAGGTGCTCCTTCGGATGGTCGGGAGTGGATGCCGGTCACGGCTGATCGGTCCCGGTCCGCGGGCCCCAGGTCCAGGCGACCACGTACCGTCGAGGTGGTAGGTCTTCGGGATTTCCGACCTCGCGGTGCTGGACCGGGTAGCTCCGGTCGTCGACGTGGACCGTCAGCACCGTGTCCGTGGCGCCGGTCACCACGAACCGGCGCGGGCGGCCGTCGAGTCCGGTCCCCTCCGCCTTGCCGACGGCCTCCTTGGCGGCCCAGAACCGGGTGAACCACTGCCGCCGGTCCTCGGCGTCGCCGCCGAGCGAGTCCAACAGGGCGGTCTCCCCGTCGGTCAGGGCGAAGCGCAGGGTGCTCTCCGGATGGTCGGTGATCTCGGCGACGTCGATGCCGACGCCGGGCGCGTCGGATGGCGACGCCGGCCCGCGGGGTTTCGCGATCGCGACGCCGATCTCCGCGCAGTGCGCCAGCGAGACATCGCAGTCGCGCAGGTCACGGCCCGGACGTCCGTGTACCCGGGGTCGCCCGTCCGGATCGTTGCCGACCGTCAGTTCGATGGGGTAGATGTCGCGGTGTCCGTCCTCCCACAACCGGAACCGGACGGCGTCCTTCACCGCGATCCGGCCCAACAGCCACTGTTTGCGGGATCTGGCGGGCTGCCGCTCGTAGTCCTGGTACGCGGCCGAGCCCAGGATGCCGCGGGCGGCCATGCCCTGGGTGACCAGGTCGGTCCAGCAGTCGAAGGCCATCGTCCAGCCCTCGGGTTGGATCAGCGACATCGGATGCCGCTCGGGGAACCGCTCCGCCGGCCGGGCCTGCGGATGGCTGTCGAAGCGCCGGTCCACCGCGCCCTCGATCTGTGCCCACACCCGGCCGTCGACCACCAGTTGGGTGTCCGCGACGAGTTGTGCGTCGTCGATCGAGCGCACCCGGGCGACACACTCGAAGTCCGTACCGGGTGCCGGCGGGGGGCCGAAGTAGCGGATGTGGCGAAGGCCCACGGGCAACGCGACGGTACGGAACGGCTGTGTGGTGATGAGCCAGTTGCCGATCAGCTGCAGCGCGTTGTCCAGCAGGGCGCCCGGCGGCACGGGTGCGCGGACCACCCCCCGTACGTGCATGTCACCGAGGGCGTGCACGGCGGTGATGCCCTGGAACTGGGGGCCGTGGAACATCAGCCGCTCGGCGTACATCTCCTCGGCGCTGATCCGTGGCGGCCGTTCGGTCGCGGGATCGTGCCGCCACACCTCGGGCGGGTCCGCCGGATAGTCCGCGGCGAGTTCCACCATCGACCGGGCGTACGGGCCGAAGGTGACCGAGACCAGGCCGTCACCGGTCGGCCGCACCGCGATCTCGACGTCCTGACCCGGCTCGGCTATCAGCCAACGGTTGAACCGGGCGTCGCGTACGGCCACCGCCCGCAGGCCCGGCATGGCCTGCTCCGCCGCGTCGACCATGTGCTGCACCAGGGTGGTGGCCGGCACCACCGGCCACCGGTCCTCCATCTTCGGCCAGTCCGGTGGCTGGACGAAGAAGCAGTGGTCTTTCAGGTACGGCATGTTCTCGACGGAGACCCGCAACGTGATCCGCCGAACCGGACCCGGGTCGCCGTTGCTCGTGCTGCCGCTGACCGCCTTGCCGGTGTCGACCCCGTTGGCCGAACCGACGCCGTTGCCCGCGACGCCGTTGCCACGGCCTCCGGGCGCGGCGGTTCGGGAGGGTCCGGCTGGCGGGGCGACCGGGGGTTGTCCGACACCCGGGCGCGGCGGTACCGGCGGAGCCGGCCGGGCGGCCGCGTCCAGAACGCTTGCCGCGTCCCGAGCCGTGTCCTGCAACAGCGCGGCGAGTTCCGCGGCCGCGCTGGACCGTCCGGTCAACCTGTGCAGGGCGGCAAGCGCCGCCGCCGGGTTGGTGCCGTTACCCGCCGGCTCCGGCTGCCGCTCCGCTCCGACTGCCGGCGAGGCGCCGACCGGGACGGCCGAACCGTGCTTTGGCGGACCCGCGGCCAGGTGGTTCGGCGGGGTGCCGCCCGCTGACACGCCGAGCAGACCGGCGGCGCCCGCCCCGAGCCGGACCAGTGGGCCACCGAGATCCAGCGGAATCGACGGGCCACGGCGTACCGGTTTCGCGGCTGCCTTCGCCAACGGCGGATCGAGCGCGGTCAGGTTCGGGCTGCCGCCCTCCACCCAGATCGCGGTGGCGACCCGGCGGAGCTGGTCCAGCCCGCTGCGGTGCTTCACGTTCACCGGCATCGCGAGATGCTCACGCCCGCGCAGGTTGTCGCTGATCAGCGAGGCGAGCTGTCCCGCACCGACCTGGAGGAAGACCCGTACCCCGGCGTCGTACATCGCCGCGACGGTCTGACGGAACCAGACCGGCTCCATCATGTGCCTGACGAACAGGGCGTTGACCTGCGCCTCGTCAGCGGGGAACGGTGCCGCCAGGGTCGCCGACCAGACCGGTATCCGAGTCGGGTGTACCTCCCACCGCCGCAGCGCCGCGCCGATCGACTGCAGGCCGTCGACGAACACGGGGGTGTGGAAGGCCGACCGGAACGGCAACTTCTGACACAGCACGTTCTCCGTACGCAGGGCCTCGACCAGCCGGTCCACCTGGGGTTCGGGGCCGTTCACCACCGACTGCCCCGGGGCGTTGTCGTGCGAGAGCACCACCCCCGGAAAGTCACCCAGCATCGGGGTGACCCGGTCCGCGCCAGCTCCCACGGCGGCGAACACGTATCCGGAGACCTCGACCGAGTCGGCGTGGAACAGTTCCAGAAAGTCGTCCATCGCCGCCGTGCTGATCTGCCCGCTGGTCGCCGCGGCGGTCCACTCGCCGATGCTGTGTCCGGCGACCGCGTCCGGTAGCACGCCGAGGTGGCGCAGCGCCCTGTCGAGGAGTTTGCCGACCTCGATCAGCCCGGCGCCGTGCCGGCCCAGGTCCGAGGCGGACCACTGCCGGTCCGGCAGTCCGAGGTGCGCGGCGATGTCCGCGGTACGGGGCGCGAACTCCGCCTCCAGGCCGGGGAAGACGAAGGCGAGGCGTCCGGTGCCGGCGGCCAGCAGCGGTGACGGGCTGAACCAGATGTCCCGTCCGCCCCGCCAGGCCTGACCGCGGGCGACCGTCTTGCGGGCGACGGCCAGCAGCTTGTCGGTCGGGCTGACGATGCCGAGTCGGCACGCTTCGGCCCCGTTGGCGGGCCGGTTGCTCCGGGCCCGTTCGACGCCGAGGGCCCGCACCTCGTGGTCGCTGCGGGCCAGCAGGCCGGCCAATTGGGCGGGGTCCGGCGCGGCGAGCCAGAGCACCTGGTCCGGCTCGGTCACCGCAACCGTCGAGCTGCCCGTGGTCGGCGCGGTGTCTCGTCCGACACTCGCTCCACCCACCGCCAACGGCTGCCCGGCGGTCGGCCGCTGCCGTACACCGGCGGGTTCGGGCGCCTGCTCGATGATGACGTGTGCGTTGATGCCGCCGAAGCCGAAGGCGTTCACCCCGGCCCGACGCGGCCCGTCGCTCTCCCACGGGCGGGCGGTGGGGATCGGGGCGAACCGGGTCGCGGCCATCTCCGAGCGTGGATCGTCGCAGTGCAGCGTGGGCGGCAGGACTCCCCGGTACACCGCGAGCGTCGCCTTGATCAGGCCGGCGATGCCGGCGGCCGGCATGGTGTGCCCGATCATCGACTTGACCGATCCGATCACCGGGCGTGGCCCGTCGCCCGAATGCGGTCCGAAGACCTCGGCGACCGAGACCAGTTCGGCCGCGTCGCCGGTGGGTGTGCCGGTGCCGTGCGCCTCCAGCAACCCCAGCGCGTCCGGCGCGGTCGGGTCCAGCCCCGCCGCCTCCCAGGCCCGCCGGATGGCCAGCACCTGTCCGGAGGAGGCCGGGTTGAACATGCTCGCCGAGCGGCCGTCGCTGGACATCCCGCTACCCCGGATGACGGAGTACACCCGGTCGCCGTCCCGGACAGCGTCGGACCACCGCTTGAGTACGACCACACCCGTGCCCTCGCCGATCAGCAGGCCGTCGGACTCCCGGTGGAAGGGCCGGCTCTCACCGCGCCTGGACAGCGCCCGCAACTGGTTGAACACCGACCAGAAGCTGATGTCGTGCACGTGGTGCACTCCACCGGCCAGGACGGCGTCCAACCGTCCGCTGCGCAGCTCGGTGATCGCCTGGTCGACCGCGATCAGCGACGAGGCGCAGGCCGCGTCCAGGGTGTACGCCGGACCGCGCAGGTTGAGCCGGTTGGCCACCCGGGACGCGGCCAGGTTCGGCACCAGTCCGATCGTCCCCTCCGGCTGGTACGGGCCGAGCCGCTCGTCGAACTTCTCGCGTACCAGGTCGAGCCGGCTCTGGTCCAGCTCCGGAATCAGCTCCCGCAGCACCTGGATGACCTGGCTCGACATCCGCACCCGTTGGGCGTAGCGGGCCTGAGCCGGACTGAGGATGCCGCCCCGACCGAGGATCACACCGACCCGGTCGCCGCCGGGCAGTCGGTCCGCGCCGCCGGCGTCATCGATCGCGGCGGCGGCCACGTTCAGGGCGATGAGCTGGTCCGGTTCGATCTCCGCGACCGAGGCGGGCATGATGCCGAACCGCAGCGGCTCGAAGGTCGCGAACTCGTCGACGAACCCGCCGCGCCGGCAGTACATCCGGTCCGGCCGGTGGGCCTGCTCCGGGTCGTAGAACTCCTCGTCCCACCGGTTCGCCGGCACGTCGGTGATCGCGTCCACCCCGTCGACGAGATTGCGCCAGTAGCTCTCCAGGTTGCCGGCGCCGGGCATCACCGCCGCCATCCCGACGATCGCGATCGGGTCGCTCCGATCGGTACTCGTGTTCATTTTCGGCCTCTCGCTCCACCGTCGACGGGCGTACCGGGTGTGCGGCTCGGGTGCCGCCGAATCCGCTGGACGATCACCAGCCGGAGGCGGTGTAGACCACGGAATTGATCTTCGGGTCGCCCCACGCCAACTCGCTCAGCAGGCTGAAGGCACCCGCTTCGGGGTCGATCAGATCGATGCCGCGGCGTGCGTACTCCCGACTCAGCTCGTCGCTGACCATCCCGCCGTGCCCGGCGCCAGGTGCCCACGGCCCCCAGTGCACGGTCAGACAGCGGTTGCCGGTGCTGGCCGCCCAGCGGGCGCCGATCGCGTCGACCGCGTCGTTCGCCGCGGCGTAGTCGCTCTGACCTCGATTGCCGTATGCCGCGGCGATGCTGCCGAACAGCACCACGAACCGAGGGGGCGAGTTCAGCTCGTCCAGGCCGCCCAGTACCGAACGGGCACCGTCGACCTTGGTGCCGAACACCCGGGCGAACGACTGTGGGTCCTTCTGCGCGATCAGCTTGTCCTCGATCACGCCGGCCGCGTAGACCACGCCGTCGACCCGACCGTGCGTACGCTCGACGTCCAGCAGCAGGCGGCGGATCGCCGACGCGT
This sequence comes from Micromonospora sp. NPDC049359, assembly GCF_044466585.1. Lineage (NCBI taxonomy): Bacteria > Bacillati > Actinomycetota > Actinomycetes > Micromonosporales > Micromonosporaceae > Micromonospora > Micromonospora sp. NPDC049359. The sequence goes on from NZ_JBITMW010000003.1 coordinate 323,702, forward strand.
CCCGTACGTCGAGGGCGTGGTAGCGCACCTCGCTGCCCAGTTCCCGCAGTTCGGCGAGGGTCGTCCCGACCTCGCGGGCGGCCAGGATCGCCTGCGCGGTGTGTTCGATCTGCGCCGGTGACCGCAGACCCCGGCCGGCGAGCGCGGCACGCAACGACGCCTTGTCCCGGGCCGACACCAGGTCCGGATCCTCCGGCCCGGTCGGCAGCGGTGTGCGGCCGACCAGCTCGATCCGGCAGCGGCTCGCCATGGCCACCGCGCGGGCGAACCAGGGCGTGATCCCGCGAGCCCCGCCGACCAGCACCACCACCGAATCCCGGTCGAGGCCGATCGCGGCGGCCTCGGAGGCGCCGTCACCGGCCGGCCCGGCACCGCTGGTCGCCACCGCGCCCAGCGCCACCGGGGTGAGGGAGACAGTTGTCCGCTCGGTCTCGCGCCGCACGACGGCCGGGGTCTCCCCGGGGACCAGCAGCTCGTCGATCAGGTGTCGGGCGATCTGCTGCGGTTCGGCGGCACCGTCCACCTGGACGTACCTGGCCGCCACCTGTGGGTACTCCCTGGAAATGGTACGGAACAGGCCGGCCAGGCCGTCGCTCCGTTCGGTGCCGCCGACCGGTCCTGCCGCGAGCAGCCAGCGGGGACCGGCGGCGAGCGCCTGCTTGAGGAACGGGAAGACGTCGGGCAGCAGGGGTGCTCCGGCGCCGTCCAGACCGTCCAGCAGGATCAGCCCGTCGAAGCCGGCGAGCTGGTCGGCCTGCCTCTCGTCCAGCACACCCGTCTGCCCGGCCGCGCCCTGCTTCTGGAGCAGTTCGGCGAGGTACGGCAGCGCCGGGCTGGCGCCGGTGATGAGGAAACGCGTTCCGGCGAGCACGTCGGCCGGCTGCCCGGCCGGTGGGGCGCCGGTGTCCGCGCCGGAAGGTCCCGCGACCACCGTCGCCAGGGGCAGCAGCCGCTTCGGTGTGATCCCGGCCGGACCGCTGGCGGTGGCCGACACGGTGGGGACCGGCGCGGGTGCGATGGCCGGGCTCATGGTGGCCAGGGCCGAGGGCGCTCCGGCGGGTGGTGCCACCATCGGTGTGGGTGCGGTGAGGGCCAGCGCGCCGTTACTCGGCGACGGCGCCGGGGCGGTCACCTCCTGCGTCTTCTGGTTGAGCCAGTCGACCATGGTGCGTACGGTGCGGGCCTTGACGAGGTCTTCGAGTTCGGCTTCGTCGCCGTCGACGGCGAGGCCGAGTCGTGCGGCGACCTCGCCGGCGACTTCGGCGCGTTTGATGGAGTCGATGCTGAGGTCGGCTTCGAGGTCCAGGTCGAGTTCGATCAGGTCCACCGGGTAGCCGGTGCGTTCGCTGATCACGTCGAGGATCGCGCTCTGGAAGTCGGGACGGGTCATCACGGCAGTGCCGGTCGTGACGACAGTGGTGGAGTGCGCCACCCCGTTCGCCGGGCCGAGTACGGAGGTCGCGTGGATCACGGTCGTACCCGTCGTCGACCGGATCTTCTGGTTGAGCCAGTCGACCATGGTGCGTACGGTGCGGGCCTTGACGAGGTCTTCGAGTTCGGCTTCGTCGCCGTCGACGGCGAGGCCGAGTCGTGCGGCGACCTCGCCGGCGACTTCGGCGCGTTTGATGGAGTCGATGCTGAGGTCGGCTTCGAGGTCGAGGTCGAGTTCGATGAGGTCCACCGGGTAGCCGGTGCGTTCGCTGATCACGTCGAGGATCGCGGTCTGGAAATCAGGACCGGACGAGGTGACCGCCACAGCGGCCACCTCGACCCCGCCCGTCGGTGCGGCCGGGGGAGCGGCCACCACCACCGCCGTCGTCGTCGCGACCGCGTCGACCTCGGTCCCGTGACCCGGCAGCACCACCGGCGGGTACGCCTGCGAGGGCTGCCACACGAGTCGCCCACCCGCGCCGTCGCCGAAGTACGCGAGCATCACGTCCCGCTGCGAGGCGATCATGTCCCGGCTGGTGCGGAGGAACTCGCTCAGCAACTCGTCGCGGCCGTCCCGACCACTGAAGGCGGTTCCGTTCGAAGCGGTCATCGACAACTCCTTGATCCGTCGTGGGGGCGTCATTCCGCCGGGCAGGCTGTTCCCGGACTGATCTCGTACGAGCTGGCCGTCCACGGTCCAGAACGGACGCTGGCCCGTCTTGACCGCCCCGACGTCCGCCGTGTCGCGGCCCTGGAACAACCAGCCGGTCCAAACCGGGACGCCGGCACAGGCCAGTTGCGCGACAGTGACGAGGAAGCCGCGCAGCCCCTCGTCGGGACGGGGCTCGGTGGCGACCGCGAGGTGCGGCCGGTCGCCGAGGATGGCCCGGACCAGCTTGGTGAGGACCTGACCGGGGCCGGTCTCCACGAAGGTCCGAGCGCCGCTGGCGTACATCGCCTCGATCTGTTCGACGAAACGCACGGGCGCGCCGATCTGCGCGGCGAGCCGTTCACGTACCCGGTCGGCGTCCCCGTCGTACGGGGCTGCCGTGTGGTTCGACCAGACCTGGATGGCCGGCTCCCGTACCGTGCTGGACGCCAGCGCCTCGGCGAAACGTGTGGTGCCGCCGGCCACCACCGGGCTGTGGAACGCGCACGCGACGGAGAGCTGACGGGCCGACAGCCCGCCCTCGCGCAGCGCCGCCACCGCCGACCCGACCGCGGGAGTCGGGCCGGAGATCACGACCTGCGTCGGGGTGTTCCGGTTGGCCAGCACGATGTCGCCAGCCAGCCCCGATGCGGTGAGCACCTGGCTCACCTGCTCGGCGGTGCCGGTGACCGCCGCCATGGTGCCCGGGTCGTCGCCGGTGGCGGTCAGGATCGCCTCGGCCCGTTGCCGGCTCAGCGCGAGCAGGGTCTCGGGGTCGAACGCGTCGGCTACGCAGAGCGCGACGAGCTCCCCGTAGCTGTGTCCGCCGGTCAGGTCGGGCCGGACGCCCAGCCGACGTAGCAGGTGGTCGACCGCGAGGCCGCCGATGCCCAGGACGGGTTGGGCGACCCGAGTGTCGCGTACCCGGTCCTCCTGCTCGCGGGCCGTCTCCGGGTCGAACGCCGACGGCGGGAAGAGGAGGTCCGCCCACTCGGCGCCGAGGCGCAGGTAGTGCCGCAGCTCGGGGAACGCGACGAACAGTTCGGCGAGCGCACCCGGCCGCTGGCTGCCCTGACCGGGGAAGAGGAAGGCCACCTTGCCCGGCTCCGGGTCGTTCGGCGGTTGGACCAGCCCGCGTGCCGGGTCGTGCTCGCCGGCGACGGCCCGGCCCAACAGCTCGGCGAGTTCGTTCCGGTTACGGGCGACGATGGCAATCTGGACCGCGCCGGCCCGGTGGTCGGCCTCGTCGGACAGCGACGCGGCCAGGTCCCGCAACGACCACGGTCGGCCCAGCTCGTCGCGGTTCGACAGCATCTCCTGCAGCCGGCGTACCCGCAGCTGTGCCGCGGGCCGATCGGCGCCGCGGAAGCAGAACAGCTCCGCCGGCCAGGACTGCCGGGTGTGCCGTGGCTCGGGGCTGTTCGCATACGCGCCGAGCACGGTGTGGAAATTCGTCCCGCCGAACCCGAACGCGCTCACCCCGGCCAGCCGCTCGGCCGCCGGCGCGATCCACGGGCGAACGCCGGTGTAGAACGCGAAGGGACTGCGGGCCGGATTCCACGCGGGGTTGGGGCGGGTCAGGTGGATCGTGGGTGGCTTGACTCCGGTGTAGAGCGCGAGGCTCGCCTTGATCACGCCGGCCAGGCCGGCCGCGCACTTGGTGTGCCCGATCTGCGACTTCACCGAGCCCAGCGTGCAACTACCGGGCTCCGCGCCGGCCTCGTCGAAGAACCGGGTCAGGGTCTCCAATTCGGTACGGTCGCCCACCACCGTGCCGGTGCCGTGCGCCTCGACCAGACCGACCTGTCGGGGCGAGACCCCGGTGCGATGGTAGGCCCGGTCGAGGGCGCGTCGCTGCCCGCTCGCCCTCGGGGCGGTGAGCCCGAGCGCACGTCCGTCGCTGGAGCTTCCGATGCCCTTGATCACGGCGTAGATCCGGTCGCCGTCGCGCTCGGCGTCGGCCAACCGCTTCAGTACGACGCACGCCACCCCCTCGCCGAGGGCGATACCGTCGCCGGTGCTGTCGAACGTGCGGCACCGGCCGGTGGGGGAGAGGGCGTGCGCGGAGGTGAACATCAGGTAGTCGTTGATGCCGTTGTGCAGGTCGGCGCCGCCGCAGATCATCAGGTCGCTGCTGCCGGCGCTGAGCTCCTTGCAGGCGGCGTCCATCGCGGCGAGCGACGAGGCGCAGGCGGCGTCGATGGTGTAGTTGGGACCGCCGAGGTCGAGACGGTTGGCGATCCGGCCGGCGATGACGTTGGCCAACACGCCGGGGAAGCTGTCCTCGGTGACCGTGGGGAGTTGGTCCTCCAACTCGGGCGGCACGTCCCCGAGGTAGGCCGGAAGCATGGTCCGCAGCGTCTGGGCGTGACCCATGTCGCTGCCGGCCTCGGCCCCGAACACCACCCCGGTCGAACGGTGGTCCGCGCCGGCCGCGTCGTACGGATATCCGGCGTCGACGAGCGCCCGATGCGCCACCTCGAGCGCGAGCAACTGGGTCGGGTCGATGCTGCTCAGCGCCGCCGGGGGTATCCCGTACCGGATCGCGTCGAACGGGACCGGCTCGATGAACCCACCCCACCGGGAGACGCTGATCCGACCGGCCTGACCCGGCTCCACCTCGGGCGCGTAGTACGTGTCGACGTCCCACCGGTCGGCAGGCACCTCGGTGACCGCGTCGGTGCCGCTGAGTACGGTCTGCCAGAAACTGTGCAGGTCGGGGGAGCCGGGCAGCACGCAGGACATGCCGACGATGGCGATGTCCAGCGGCGCGACCGGCTCGTCCACCGGCGCGGTCGGCGGGACGAGTTCGGCGCGCAGCGCGGCGGTCCGTACCGCGAGGAACTCCTGTGCCTCGGTGGTGACCTGCGCGTGCAGCTCCGCGACCGTGGTCGGTGCGTGGCGCAGCACCGCGACCTGGCCGGCCATGAACATCCCCTCGACGGCCTGCACCGCCTCGTCGACCTCCACCAGGCCGTCGTTCTCCCGGCGTACGCCCTTGCTGGCGATCCGCAGCCGACCGACGTTCAACAGCTCCAGGTGCTCCCAGACCTGGCGGTTCTCCACCCCGGCCGACTCCAGCTCCTCCCGTACGCTGTGGAAGTCGTCCACGAACGGGCTGGGCAGGCAGCGGGTCGCGTGCCCGGGGGCGGTCTCCAGCAGCGACGTGCTGGTGGCGGCGATGGCCGTACGGTGGAACAGGGGCTGGATGGCGCCCTCCTGCACCGCTTCGCGGGTGAAGAGGTAGGCGGTCCCCATCAGCAGCCCGATCTGCGCCCCCCGGCCGGTCAGCGGGGCCGCCATCGCGGCGACCATCGCCGCCGACCGGGCGTCGTGGATGCCGCCCGCGAACAGCAGTTGCAGCCGCCCGGCGTCGTCCGGCGTCTCCGCCAGGAACTCCTCGAGCACCAGCAGCTGCGCCTCCCACAGGGGGAAGCTGGCCCGTGGCCCCACATGCCCGCCGCACTCCGCGCCCTCGAAGACGAACTTGCGCGCGCCCGCCCGCAGGAACTGCCGCAGCAACCCCGGTGACGGTACGTGCAGGAAGGTGGTGATCCCGTCCTGCTCCAACGCCGTGGCCTGGGACGGACGGCCGCCCGCGATGATCGCGCACGCGGGTCTGATCTCCCGGATCGCCTCGAGTTGTGCCGCGCGCAGCTCGTCGGGCGCGAAGCCGAGCACCCCGACGCCCCAGGGCCGCTCGCCCAGTCGATCGGCGGTCTCCCGGAGCACCCGGCGGGACTGTTCCGCGCCGGCCAACGCGAGCGCGACGAAGGGCAGCGCGCCGTCGGCGGCGACCGCGGCCGCGAACGGGGCCTCGTCGCTGACCCTGGTCATCGGGCCCTGTACCACCGGTATCCGGACGTTGAGGGCGTCGGCGAGAGCGGCGCCCGGCGCCAGGGCGTCCCCGGCAGACGATTCGGCGAGCGCTTCGAGAAGGTTGGCCCGGATTCCGCGTACGGCGGCGGCGGTGTCGGGCCAGCGCCGGGCGAAGACGGCGGCGAGCCAACCGTCCTGGCCGATCGGCAGCAGTTGTGAGGCGCTGTCGTGCGGACCGCCCCGGCGGATCCCGCGTACTCCGTCGACCAGGACCGTCTCGGATCCGTCCAGCCGACGGATCGCGCCCCGCGCGTCCGCCGGGAGCTCCGATTCCGGCATGAGGGTGAGCTGGCTGTCCAGGACGACGCCGGCCGCGCCGCCGATGACACAGGCGACGGCGGTGCGGGGGCCGATGCCGCCGGCGACCCAGATCGGCAGGTCGATGTCGTCGGCAGCGGCCAGTTGCTGGAGCAGGACGAACGAGCTGAGCTCGCTGACTGTGCCGCCACCCTCCATGCCGCGCGCGATGAGCCCGTGCGCTCCGGCGGCGGCGGCGTACCGGGCGTCGTCGAGGCTGGTCACCTCGACGAGCACTCGGTACCTGTCGACCACGTCGGCCAGTGGCCAGGGCGTATCCGGCGGTAGGACCAGGAGATCGACCCGGCCGTGGCCCGCCCGCTCCACGTCGGCCGGCGTGGCGGTGCAGCCGGCCGGTACGCGTACGCCGATCGGTCCGCTCGACCCGGCGGCGGCCTGGGCCAGGGCGGTGAGTGTCCAGCTGTCGCCGGAGGCGAGGTCCAGGACGCCGTGACCGCCGCCGTGGCGGGCGGCGGTCACGATCCCGGGACTGGGTTCGAGGGGGCTACCGACGCTGATCACGATTACGAGATCGCGCGTGTTCGGTGCAGGACTCATCGGACTCCCACTTCATTGGGCGCCCGGGTCTCGAGCGCGACCGAATGAATCAGATGATCAACCGAGGTTGCCGCCCGCAGCTTATTGTCGCCTATCGATCTCGGGCTCCGATTAAGTTAGGCCAGCTTAGTTACGGCTCAGTTAACTTTCCCAAAATAGCCCGCTGGCCTGCGGTTCTTCCGATCGCATCGATGAGACGCGGGACATCTTCCGTCCGCCAAGCCGTGACGGCCTGACCTCGGTTGGGCGGCCGGCGGCTTCGCTCCGGCCGCGAGGCGCGGTGTTAACTATCGACGTACTTTGAATTCAGAAGTGTTACTAGCCCGGCAGAGAAAGTGATGTCTATCACTATCGTCTTGCAGATCCGGCTTATAAAAGCACTCTTATCTGGTCGGTTTGGTGGGGCCGGAACCATTCCTATCTCCTGAGTATGGAATTGGTCCCGGTCGGCCCTCGCTTAATGTTCGTAATGCCTATCGGAGAGGGGGAGAATCAACCGGCAAAATGCCATGTCATCGAGCGGGGCAACCCGCTCGTCGCTCAACCGACCACCGCCGGGGAGGCCCCGGTCAGCCGCACCGGGTCGCGCCGGTTCGAGCCGGGCGCGGCGTGCTTCGCGAGCCCTCCACGGCGGTGGCTCCACGCCACCCCTCCGTACGTCCGTTCCTCGACACCCGCGGGGTCGACGGGTCGCCACGCCCGCTGTGCCCGGCGGCACCGCCGGATGCCCGCCGGCCAACCCGGACCGGCAGGACCTCGCCCACGGGCCGCCCACCCGCCCGTCCAACCCGAGCGGTCCGCTTCCCCTTCCACCTGCCCCCAACGAACTGGTGGTCCCTCATGCGCAAGATTCTCCTGCTGGCCCTGGTCGGTCTCGGCGCCCAACTGGTCGACGGCAGTCTCGGCATGGCCTACGGCGTGACCTCGACGACCCTGCTGCTCGCCGTCGGCGTCCATGCCGCCGCCGCCTCCGCCACCGTGCACCTCGCCGAGATCGGCACGACCCTCGCCTCGGGTGCCGCCCACTGGCGATTCGGCAACGTCGACGCGAAGGTCGTCGCGCGGATCGGCATTCCGGGGGCGGTCGGCGCCTTCGCCGGCGCGACCTTCCTGTCCAGCCTCTCCACCGATGCGGCGGCACCGATCATGTCGCTGATCCTGCTCACCCTCGGTAGCTACCTCCTGGTCCGCTTCACCACCTTCGGGTTGGCGAAGGGCAACATGGGCAAGCCGCTGCGCAAGCGATTCCTCGGTCCACTGGGCCTGCTCGCCGGCTTCGTCGACGCCACCGGTGGCGGCGGCTGGGGACCCATCGGCACCCCGGCGATCCTGGCCAGCGGCAGGCTCGAACCACGCAAGGTCATTGGGTCGATCGACACCAGTGAGTTCCTGGTCGCCGTCGCGGCGAGCCTCGGCTTCCTCGTCGGTATCGGTGCGGAGAACATCAACGTCGGCTGGGTCATCGCGCTGCTCGTCGGCGGGGTGGTCGCCGCGCCGGTGGCGGCCTGGCTCGTACGCCTGGTCCCGCCCCGGGTGCTCGGCTCGGCGGTCGGCGGCATGATCGTGCTGACCAACAGCCGAACCCTGCTCCGCAGTGACTGGTTCGATGCCTCGGCCACCCTGCGTTATGGCTGCTACGCGGTCGTCTGCGGGATCTGGGCGGCCGCCGTGACGTACTCGATCCGTCAACACCGGAGGGAGCAGCACCAAATCGTCCCGATCGGTAACAGCTGACCGGCCCCGATCCAGGTGACCAACAATGCCGGCACCTCCCGGCCGTGCTCCGAGAGGTGCCGGCGGGCGACCGCGCAGCGCCGCTGGGCTAAGTTGTCGGGTTGCGGCGCGCCGCCTTCGACGCCGGCGGTTCGGCGGACTCGGGCGCCTCGTCGGCCGCGCCGCGACGCCGGACCTGGCGGTCACCCTCGCGGCGACCCGCACGGGCGGAGGTCGCAAGCCGGTCGGCGAGCGCGATGACGAGACCGCGGAGGTCATCCGGTTGCTCGATGACAAATGGCCTGTCGAGTGACGCGAGCACCGGAGGCAACCAGTCGAGGCGCTCCGCCCACAGCTCGACGCGGAGCCAGCGCTCGGTCTCCGGATCTGCGTCTTGCCCGGCCGGCGGCTCCTGCACGCTGGCGACGCTGGCGACGCTGGCGGGAAGTCGGGCGCGGATCTGCTCGACCGTCCCCTGGATCCACAGTGTCACCTGATGCTGGTACGGAGCCTTGGCGAGCCCGGAGAGGACGCGCTGCGCCGGATCGAGTCCGGCGGGCGGCTCGAACGCGCCGGGCAGGGTCCTCGCGTCTGCGATGCGATCCAACCGGAACGTCCGGTCTTCGCCGATCTCGGGATCCACGCCCGTGACGTACCACCGGCCCGAATGGGCGACGAGCCCGTATGGGTGCAGCGTGCGTTCGCTGTGCCGCCCGTCGGCGGCGGTGTACCTGATCGAGACCGGCCGGCGGTGGTGCACGGCATCGGCGAGAGTGAGCAGGAGCCCGGCCTCCGGGACGGCGAACTCGCCGGGCGGCGCCGTGAAGGTGAGGGATTCGAGCACCGTGTCGAGCCGGTGGGCGAGCCGCTCGGGCAGTACCCGCCGGATCTTCGCCGCCGCCGTCGGCGCACGGACTACGCCGAGGAAGGCAGGGCGTCGAGGCGGGCGCGGACCGACTCGCTCCATGGATGGTCGAGGTCGGTGAGGATGCTCAGGGCCTGCTGCCACACCGCCCGCGCGGCGCCCGTGTCGCCCGCGGCGAGGTGGGTGTCGCCGAGGTGGGTGAGGGTGTCCGCCTCGTGGGCGCGGTAGCCGAGTTCTCGGAACAGTCCGAGGGCCTGCCGGTAACAGTCGACGGCCCGACCGTGCTGGCCGAGGTGGTGTCGGGCGTGGCCGAGGCTGTCCCAGGTGGCGGCCGTACCGCCGCGGTCGCCCACCCGCCGCAGGAGGCTGAGCGCGTGTTCGCAGTATTCGACGGCCGTGGCGTGGTCGCCGAGCAGCGTGTGGCACCAGCCGACAGCGTTGAGCGCGAACGCCTCCCCGCGTTCGTGCCCGGCCGTGCGGTAGAGCAGGACGGCGCGGCGGGCGTGCTCCAGGGCGCTGGGCAAGTCCTTCCGGTGCTCGTGCAGGTAGGCGAAGAGGCGGTGGATGAACGCCTACCCGGCCGTGTCGTCGCTGCCCACATAGAGGTCGAGGGCGCGGTGCAGGTGCTCCTGCGCGTCGTCGAGCCGCTGCAACCGCAGGTCGGTGTGGGCGAGGCTGAGGTGGGCGCCGGCACGCGCGGCCGGGACGCCGAGCCGGTCCGTGCACTCGAGCGCGGTCCGCCAGGCGACGGCGCGGTCGTACCAGTACCCACGGCGTTCCAGGTACGTGTCGAGGGCCCAGGCGAGCTGCCAGGCCTCCCGGTCGAGGCCGGACTCGGCGGCGAGGCGCAGCGTGGCGAGCAGGGCGGCGCGCTCGGCGTGGAACCACGCCGTCGCCTGGCGCGAATCCGCCAGGTGCTCCGGCGTGTCGGCGGCCGGCGGCGGGTCGAGCGGGAGCGCAATGGGGTCCCGCTGGGCGTGTACGAGCCGGTTCGCGGCGTGCGCGGCGTGCGTGTAGTGGCCGACCAGGCGCGACCGCGCGGCCCGCCGGTCGTCGGGGGCGACCTCCTCGGCGGCGTACGCGCGCAGGAGGTCGTGCAGGGCGTACCGGCCGGGCGCCGGTTCGGCGACCAGGTTGGCGCGGACCAGTTCGGCCAGCAGACCGCGGGTGGGGGACAGCGGTTGCCCGGCGAGGCTCGCCACGGCGTGCGCGCCGACGTCCGGGCCCGGGTGCAGGCTGATCAGGTGGAACAGCCGCCGCGCGTCGGCGCTCAGCGCGGCCTCGGACCAGGAGAAGACGGCGCGTACCCGGGTGGTCGGATCGCCGGCGTCGAGGGCGTCGAGGCGGCCGTGCACGTCGGCGAGCTCGGCGGCGATCGCGGTCAGCGGGAACGCGGTCTGCTGTGCGCGGGCGCAGACGATGGCGAGGGCGAGCGGCAGCCGCGCGCAGGCGGCGATGATCTGTTGCACGGCGGCTGGCTCGGCGACCACCCGGTCGACGCCCAGGCGGCGGGCCAGCAGGAGCCGGGCCTCGTCGGGATCGAGGACGCCGACGGCGAGCGGGTGGGCGCCGTGCGCGGTCACCAGGGGAGCGAGCCGGTCGCGGCTGGTGACCACGGTGGCCGACGTGGGTGCGCCGGGCAGCAGGAGCCGGACCTGGTCGGCGTCGCGGGCGTTGTCGAGCACGACGAGGATCCGCTTGCCGGCCAGCAGGCTGCGGTAGCGCGCCGCCTGCACGTCCGGGTCGGCGGGAATCCGCTCGGGCGGTAGGCCGAGGGATTCGAGCAGGCCGCGCAGCGCGGTGGCCGGCCGGACCGGCACCCCGCCGGGGTCGAAGCCGCGCAGGTCGGCGTAGAGCTGGCCGTCGGGAAACCGGTGGGCCACCTGGTGCGCCCAGTGCACGGCCAGGGTGGTCTTGCCGACCCCGGCGGTGCCGGAGACCACCGCGATCACGCCGCCGGTCGCCACCCCGGTGGGCTCGGCCAGCAGCTTGTCGAGGCCGGCCAGGGCGTCGGTGCGCCCCACGAAGCCGCGGACGTCGGTGGGCAGCTCCGCCGGCACCGGGGCCGGCGTACCGGCGGCCGGCGCGGCCCGGGGTTGCGGGGGAGCGCCCTGCAACAGCGCCTGGTGGAGCATCTGGAGGTTCGGTTCCGGGTCGACTCCGAGCGCTTCGGCCAGCCGGGTCCGCAGTGCGGCGTACTCCCGCAACGCGTCGGCGGTGCGCCCGAGCGCGTGCTGGGCCCGCATCAGCGCGGCGGTGAGCGACTCCACGAGCGGGTGTTCCGCCGTCAGCTCGGCCAGCGGCCCGATGGTGACGGCCGGGTTGTGCGCACCCAGCTCGGCGTCCGCCCACGCCACCACGGCGTCCAGGTGCTCCCGGGTCCAGCTCTCCCGCATCCGGGCGGCCCAGTCCCCGGCGATGCCGGCCAGCGGTACGCCCTGCCGCAGCCCGATCGCCGCGCGCAGGGTGGCCAGCCGTTCCCGGTCGTCAGCGATGTCCCCGGCGCGCAGCAGCAACCGACGGAACCGGTGCAGGTCGACCAGTTCCTCGTCGATCTCCAGCAGGTACCCGCCGGAGCGGTGTACGAGCGGCGGCGGGTCGGCGTCACCGGCCGCCTCGCGCAACACCTGCCGGATCCGGGTGACGTGCGCCCGCAGGCTGCCCCGTGCGTCGGCGGGGGCGTGCTCGCCCCACACCCGGTCGACCAGCGCGGCCTGTTCGACGACCCGGCCCGCGTCGACCAGCAACGCCGCCAACACCGCCCGCTGTCGCGGTGGCCCCGGGTCGACCGGTCGTGCCCCGGCGAGGACCTGCACCGGGCCGAGCAGACGGTATCCGACCGGTTTGGCGCGCACGTTCACCACGAGACCCGCACAGCATCAGCCACCTTCGGCATCGCAACGATTCCACAACGTACCGGCCCATCGTCGGTTGCCATTCTCTTCGTGCCCGACCGCAACGGCACCCCCGGGGGTCCGGAGGTGGTCGGTCGAGCCGAGAGGGGAGGGAGGCAGCCATGAAGATCGTCGTTCGCGCCGTGGAGTCGGTGAAGACCACGCAGTACCCCGATTCCTGATCAAGCCGGGTGGTCGGCCGTCGCTCGCCGGCGGCCGCCCACCCCGGTGAAACCATCCTCGGACCCGGAGGTTTGTCATGCGCGTCGGCCTCAAGCCCTGCGAGTGGGAGCGTGTCGGCGACGGTCTGGTCGTCGTCTGCGACCCGAGCCGCTCGGTGCAGCTCGACGACCCGGACGGCCAGGTGGAACGGCTGCTCACCGTACTGTCCAATCAGCCCGGAACGGTCGCCGAGCTACGTGCCGCCCTCGCCGCCGACGGGGTCGAGGTGAGCACCGACGACCTCAGTGGCGCCCTGGCGGCGCTCGACGGCCTTCGGTTGCTGCGGGACCTCGACCGGCACGTCGACCGCGCCCGGGTCGGCCGGGACTTCAGCAACCTCGCCTTCTTCGAGCTGTACGCGACCCTGGAGACCAGCGAGGCCGACCTGCAGCGGCGGGTGCGCGACGCCCACGTCCTGCAACTGGGCACCGGCGGGCTCGGCTCCAACGTGCTGCAGAACCTGGCCGGCCTCGGCGTCGGCCGGCTCACCCTGGTCGACGCCGACGAGGTGGAGCCGCGCAACCTCGCCCGGCAGTTCCTGTACCGGGAGGCGGACCTCGGCGCCACCAAGGTCGACCGCGCCGCCGACTGGGTGCGCGCCTTCCACTCCGGCATCACCGTCGAGGCGGTACGCCGCTGGATCGGCGGCCCCGACGACATCGCGGACCTGCTGCCCGGCGTCGACCTGGTGGTGTCCGGCGTCGACCAGGGCGAACGGATCGACAACTGGGTCAACGAGGCGTGCCTGCGCGCCGGGGTGCCCTGGATCCGGGGCGGCATGGTCGGCTCCCAGCTCATCTACTTCTCCGTCGATCCGGGCCGCAGTGCCTGCTACGAATGCCGGGTCCGCGCCTACGGCGATGGCCGGGACGTCCCGGCGTCGGTGCTGGAGCCGGCCGCCATGACCGCGCAACGGCTCAGCGCCCGCATCTCCCGCCTCAACCGGGCCAACGGGCCGTCGGCCGCGCTGGTCGGGTCCCTCGTGGCGTTCGAGGCGCTGCGCTACCTGACCGGCTACGAACCGCCGTACGCGGCGGGCGCCGAGGTGCTGGTGGACCTCTCGGCGGGCTGCCGACCCAGCCGCGAGCCGTGGCCACGCGACGCGGACTGCGCGATGTGCGCGACGGCCGGCGCCCGCACCGCCGCCACCGCGTCATGACCGACACCACGAGCACGGTACGACTGCGCCCGCTGACGGTCGTCGAGGAGGGCACTGACGTCCTCGTCGGCGACCCGGAGCGGGGCACCTACGTCGCGATGCCCGCGGTGGGTGGCGTCGTCATCCGGGCGCTGCTGGAGGGGGCCACGCTCGCCGAGGCCGCCGAACGGGGCGAGGCGTTCGCGGGCGAGCCGGTGGACCTGGACGACTTCGTCGCCGTCCTGACCGAGCTGGGGTTCGTGGACAGCGACCAGGCGCCCGTGCCGGTGCCGACCGCCGCCGTGCAGCAACGCTCCTGGACCGCCGGCCCTCCGGCGGCACTGGTTCGGCCGCTGTTCTCCCGGGTGGCGTGGGTGGTCTACGCCGCCGCCGCGATCGGGGTGGTGGCGTGCCTTCTGGTACGCCCGGACCTCTGGCCCCGACCGGCCGATCTCCTGCTCACCGGTGACGTCGGCACCAGCCTGCTGATCATGCTGCCGGTCACGTACGCCCTGGTCGCCGTGCACGAGGCGTGGCACTGGCTGGCCGCGCGCGCCCTGGACCTGCGGACCCGCTTCGGCATCGACCGGCGGTTGTTCTTCCTGGTCTTCGAGACCGACCTGTCGCAACTGTGGAGCGTGCCGCGCCGCCAACGCTACGGCCCACAGCTCGCCGGGCTGGCCGTCGACATGGTCCTGCTCGCGGCGTTACTGGTCGGGCAGCTCGTCCTCGGGCCGGTACGCCCGCTCCCGGCGCTGGTCTTCGTCCTGGTGGCCAGCACGCTCTGGCAGTGCATGATCTTCCTGCGCACCGACCTGTACGCCGTCCTGGTCACCGCGATCGGCTGCCGTGACCTGTGGCGGGTCAAGTCCCTGCTGCTGCGGCGGGCCTTCGGCCGGCTCGACGAGCGGCAGCGCGCCGAGCTGGACCGGGCCGACCCGCACGACGTGCGGGTGGGCACCTGGTTCCGCTGGGTCTGGCTCGCCGGGTGCCTGCTCGCCGCCGGCTACTTCGTGCTGTTCTACCTGCCGCTGCTGCGCTACGTCGCCACCTGGGCGGCCGAGGGGTTCGCCGCCGGGGTGGGCAGCGCGAGGCTGTGGTGGGGTCTGGTGACGGCCCTGCTGGTCTACGCGCCGATCGTGGCGACGCTGGTGCTGGCCGTCCGGGCGGTACGCACCCGAGCGGGTCGGTGAACCGACCGACAGCTCCGGTCGGGGCGACGACCGCCCGGGTCGTCGCCGTCAGACGCCCTGGAGCCGAGCGGACGACGGGCGCAGGTACACGAACCAGGTGATGACGAAGCAGATCGCGTAGAAGGCGATGAAGGCGATGTAGGCCGCATCCGCGGTCTGGTAGGTCAGGAACGACTGCCGGAAGGCAAGATTGACGAGGACTCCGCCGAACGCGCCGATGGCACCGGCGACGCCGATGAGCGCGCCGGAGAGGCGCCGCGCCTCGTGCTCCGCCGCCCGGTCGTGCGGGTCGGCCGCGCCGGCGGCGGTCAACTGCACACCGCACCTGGCCCGGAAGATCGCCGGGATCATCTTGTACGTCGAGCCGTTGCCGACGCCGCTGAACACGAAGAGTGCGATGAAGCCGACCAGGTACAACGGCAGCGAGCGTCGCTGGGAGGCGAGCAGGACGATCGAGGCGCCGACCGCCATCGCCACGAAGTTCACGAAGGTGACCCGGGCCCCGCCGAGCCGGTCGGCCAGGACACCGCCCACGGGACGGATGAGCGAGCCGAGCAGCGGTCCGAGGAACGTCAGGTACGCGGCCTTCACCGGGGTGTCGAAGGTGTCGGCGAACTGCACCTGAAGCACCTGGCCGAAGGCGAACCCGAAGCCGATGAACGACCCGAACGTGCCGATGTAGAGCAGGGACATGATCCAGGTGTGCGGTTCGCGGGTGACGTCGCGCATTGCCCGTTTCTCGTTGCGGGCATGGCTGAGGTTGTCCATGAACATCGCGGATCCGAGTGCGGCCAGCACGATCGCCGGAAGGTAGATGCCGGCGACGATGCCGGGACTGCCCGCCCCCAGAACCGCCAGCACGAACAGGCCGACGAGTTGGACCGCGGCGACGCCGAGGTTGCCGCCGCCGGCGTTGATGCCGAGCGCCCAGCCCTTGAGCCGGTCCGGGTAGAACGCGTTGATGTTCGCCATCGAGCTGGCGAAGTTTCCGCCGCCGACGCCGGCCAGCGCGGCGATGAGCAGCAGCGTCGAGTACGAGACGCCGGGCTGGATCAGGAGAGCGCCGAGCAGGCTCGGGATCAGCAGCAGCGACGCGCTGATGATCGTCCAGTTGCGGCCGCCGAACCGGGCCACGGCAAGGGTGTACGGGATCCGCAGCACCGACCCGACCAGCGCGGGCACGGCGGTGAGCAGGAATTTCCCGGCCGGGTCGATGCCGTACTGCGGCCCAAGGAAGAGCACCAGCACCGACCACATGGTCCAGATGGAGAAGCCGATGTGTTCCGAGTAGATCGAGAAGATCAGGTTGCGTCGGGCGATGCGGGATCCCCGGCGCTCCCAGAAGACGGGATCCTCGGGCCGCCAGTCGTCGATCCAGTGTCCGCGAAGGGTCAGGCTGCGCCGGTCCTGCTCGATGCTGCCGGGAACGGTCGTGGTCATGGTTCCTCCCGGTGAAGGTCGTCGGTCGGCTCGACACCCTGGTCGATCGGTCGCTCAGGTGGGCGGCAGGCCCACCACCAGGCGTCCGTCGGGGTCGGCACGGACCGGGTACACGGTGAGTGGGGACTGCCCGGTGGTTGAACAGCCGGTCGCCAGGTCGAAGCTGTTCTGATGCAGAGGGCAGACGACGACCTTCGTATCCACCAGGCCGTCCGCGAGCGGTCCGCCGGCGTGCGGGCAGACCGCCGACACCGCGCGGAGGCTGCCGTCACGCAGCCGGAAGACGGCGATCATGTCGGCCCCCACGGCGTAGGCGCGCCCCTCCCCGTGGGGGATCTCGTCCACCGGCCCGAGCCGGTGTTCCACGGCGACGAGCTTGGCCATCACGCCGGCCTCGCGGATGCCGGACCGGCGCCGTTGACCGGCACCTGGGGCAGGACCGCCAATGGCAGGGAGGTACGGAACTGCCCGGGAGTGACCGGGTCGCGCCGCTCCAGCCACGGGTCGCGGTAGGCGGCCACGGAGGCGTCCATGGTCGCGTCGAGCCGCGCCGCGATGCCGTCGCTGTCGTCGACGACCACGGCCCGGATGTGGTCGATGCCGAGCCGGGGAACCCACGCGTACGTGCGCTCCAACCAGTTCGCGCTCTCCCGGTAGTACTGCAGGAACCGGCCGGTCAGCGTGATGACCTCGGCGGGCGAGTCGACGACGGCGAGCAGGTCACCCTTGCGTACGTGGGCGCCGGCGGCCCCGCCGACGTAGATCTCCCACCGGCCGCCGTCGATGGCGACAACACCAAGATCTTTGACGTACGCCTCGGCGCAGTTGCGGGGGCAGCCGGTGACGGCGAGCTTCATCTTGCCGGGGCCCTCGATGCCCTTGAACCGGTCCTCGATCGCGATGCCGAGAGCGGTGGAGTCGCCGACGCCGAAGCGGCAGAAGTCGGAGCC
The DNA here is from genome assembly GCF_044466585.1 of Micromonospora sp. NPDC049359. NCBI lineage: Bacteria > Bacillati > Actinomycetota > Actinomycetes > Micromonosporales > Micromonosporaceae > Micromonospora > Micromonospora sp. NPDC049359. The sequence goes on from NZ_JBITMW010000003.1 coordinate 340,931, forward strand.
GACGCAGGTCTTCACCGTCCGGAAGCTCTTGCCGTAGGCGTACCCGGACGGCATGTCGAGGTCCGCCCACACCCCCGGCAGGTCCTCCTTGCGGATGCCGAGCAGGTCGAGGCGCTGGCCGCCGGTGATCTTGACCAGGGGTACGGAGTACTTCTCGGCCACCTCGGCGATCCGCTTGAGCTGCGCCGGGGTGGTCACGCCGCCCTTGATCTGGGGGACGACCGAGAAGGTCCCGTCTCGCTGGATGTTGGCGTGCACCCGGTCGTTGATGAAGCGGGCGTCGCGTTCGTCGACGTACTCGTCGCCCCACATCATCTTCAACAGCGAGGCCAGGCCCATCTTGCTCTTCGCGTCCTCCGCGCCGCCGGGCACGAGGGTGGCGAACACCGCGGAGACGGATTTCAGGCCGTGTTCGCGGATCACCGCCATCAGCTCCGCCTTGGGCATCGGCACACCGGGGACATACCAGCTCGCGGCCGGGTCGTCCTCGACCTTGCCGTCAGCGGCCCACTCGACGATCTGGGCGACCAGGCCCTTGCACGACCCGCAGCCCTTGCCGGCACGGGTGGCGTCCATGACACCGGTGAGCGTCTTCACGCCGCCCTGCACGGTGTCGACCAGCGCCCGCTTGGTGACGCCGTTGCAGTTGCACACCTGCACGTCGTCGCCGAGCTCCGCGGCACTCACGTCCGCCGATGGTGCGCCGAGGTCGAACAACATCTCGACCCGCTCCTTCGGCAGGGCGAGCCCACGGTCGAAGGCCTGCACGAGGAACGCGACCTTCCGCACGTCGCCGAGGAGAGTCGCGCCGACAAGCCGGTCGTCGCGGATGATGATGCTCTTGTAGACGCCCTTGCGCGGCTCGGCGAAGACGACCGTCTCGTCGTCGTCCCGTTCCGCCTCCTTCAGGCCCATCGACGCGACGTCCACCCCCGCCACCTTGAGCTTCGTGGCCAGTCGAGAGCCGTGGTACGCCGCGTGCGGGTTCGCTCCGGTGATGTGGTCGGCGAGCACCCGAGCCTGCTCCCACAGCGGAGCCACCAGGCCGTACGTCTCGCCGCGGTGCTGGGCGCACTCGCCGACCGAGTAGATGTCGACCTCGTCCTGTACGCGCATCTGGTCGTCCACCACGATGCCCCGCTCCACCGGCAGCCCGCTGGTCGCGGCCACCTCGGCGTTCGCCCGGATGCCGGCGGCCACGACGACGACGTCGCAGGCGATGGTCCGGCCATCCTTGAGTTTGACCCCGGTCACGGCGTGCTTGCCGAGCACCTCGGTGGTGTGCGCGCCGAGGACGACCTCGATGCCGAGTCGCTCGATGCTGCGCCGCAGGATCGCGCCCGCCTGGGCGTCCAACTGGGCGTTCATCAGATGGTCGCCGGCGTGCACCAGGGTCACGTGGGGCAGGTGGTTCTGCAGGCCGCGCGCGGCCTCCAGACCGAGCAGACCGCCGCCGATCACCACCGCGCGCTCGTGCTCGCGGGCGTACCGGATCATGTTGCGGGTGTCGTCGATGGTGCGGAACGCGAACACGCCCTGGTGGTAGCCGCGTCCAGGGCGGTGGATGCCGGGAATCGGCGGGACGAACGCCCGGCTGCCGGTGGCGATGATCAGCTTGTCGTACGGCGTCTCGGTGCCGTCGTCCGCGTAGATCCGTCGGGCGAAGCGGTCGATGCGGGTGACCCGGGTGCCGGCGTGCAGGGTGATGCCGTTCTCGGCGTACCAGGAGAAGTCGTTGAGGAAGATGCCCGCCTCGTCGTCGGCACCGGCGAGCACGTTGGAGAGCATGATGCGGTTGTAGTTGCCGTACGGCTCCTCGCCGAACATCGTGATGGCGAACTGATCGCCCCCGCCGCGTTCGAGGATCTCCTCGACCGTGCGGGCGCCGGCCATCCCGTTGCCCACCACGACGAGGCGTCGGCGCTGGTCGACGACGTCCATCAGACCTCGACCAGACCCAGGTCGACGATCACGGTGCCGGACACCCCGGCGGGCGCCGCCACGTGTACCTCGATACTGGTGCCGGAGTCGAGGTCCTCGACCACCCGCAGGGGCACGTGGACGTCGGACTTGGCGCCGATCGGGAAGTACCGCATCGGCTGGCCGTCGCGCATGAGCAGGACACAGATCAGCTCAGCACTGGCATTGCCGCCGCGGAAGTAGACCGGCTGGGCCACGACGCCGCCCGGCACCACGTAGCTGAGCGTGCCGTCGACGAGGCCGGGCCGGTCGAGACCCTTGCCCTCAAAGCTGTAGACGCCTTGCAGGAAACGGGGAGTGGTGTGCAGTGCGGACCTGCGGCGGCGGTGACATGACCCGCTTACGGCGGATGACGCGCCCCTCGAGATTCGTCATCGTGCCGTCCTCCTCCGCCCACTGTGTCGTGGGCAGCACCACGTCGGCCATGGCTGCGGTCTCGGAGAGGAAGATGTCGGAGACGACGAGCAGGTCCAGCGCCCGCAGCCGGTCCATCACCCGGTTGGCGTGTGGCGCCGACACGGCGATGTTGCTGGCGAACACGAGCAGCACACGTACTCCGTCGTCGGTCCCGAGCCGGTCGAGCATCTCCCAGGCCGACCGGCCCGGCCGGGGCAGCTCGTCCGGGTCGATGCCCCAGACGGCCGCGACGTGTGCGCGCGCCGCAGGGTCGTCCAGGCGCCGGTAGCCGGGCAGTTGGTCGGCCTTCTGCCCATGCTCACGCCCACCCTGCCCGTTGCCCTGCCCGGTGATCGTGCCGTAGCCGGAAAAAGGCCGTCCGGGCAGTCCCAGGGCGAGGGCCAGATTGAGGTACGCCTGCGCCGTGTCAGTGCCGTTGCTGTGCTGCTCGGCGCCACGGGCGGTGAGCACCATCGCCGACGTGGCGGCCGCCAGCAGCCGTACCGTCTCCCGCAGGTCCCGTTCCGGTACCCCGGTCATCCGCTCCACCCGGTCCGGCCAGTACGCCGCGACGGTGGCCCGGACCGCGTCGAAGCCGCTCGTGCGGTCGCGTACGTACGTCTCGTCGACCAGGCCCTCGCGAATCGCGACGTGCAGCAGCCCATTCGCCAGTGCGAGGTCCGTGCCCGGCAGTGGCTGCAGGTGGAGATGAGCGCCGCCCGCGGTGGTCGTACGGCGGGGGTCGACGACGATGTGCCGGGCGCCGGCGGCCCGTCCGGCGTCGAAGTACTGCATCGACGGCGGCAGCGCGTCGGCCGGATTGGCACCGACCAACAGCACAGCCTGCGCCTGGGCGATGTCGGCCAGCGGGAACGGCAGGCCACGGTCGATCCCGAGGGATCGGTTCGAAGCGGTCGCCGCGGACGACATGCAGAACCGGCCGTTGTAGTCGATCGACGCCGACCGCAGCGCCACCCGGACGAACTTGCCCAGCGCGTACGCCTTCTCGTTGGTCAGCCCGCCGCCACCGAAGGCCCCGACGCTGTCCGGGCCGTACCGGTGCTGGCCGGCGCGGATGGCGTCGACGATACGGTCGAGGGCCTCGTCCCAGTCTGCCGGTCGCAACGGGCTGGTGCGATCGCCGGGATCCTTGCGGACGAGCGGGCTCAGCAGCCGGTCGCCGTGGTCGAGAAGCTCGGCGGCCGTCCATCCCTTGGCGCACAGCCCGCCCCTGTTGACCGGGAATTCGGTGGGCGCCAGCTGAGGCGGACCGTCGCCGATCGTCAGCGATACCCCGCACTGCATGGCGCAGTAGGGGCAGTGCGTATCGATCATGGACGATGCGCTCACCCGTCCGATGCTTGCCCGGCACTGTTTCCGATCCATGCCGAGGCCGTAACGCTCTGCGACCCTCGGGCTGCGTCATGGTCGTGGCTGTGGCTCGCCGTCCGCCACCTCTGTCCGGGCCGCCCGCCGGGAGGCTGCCGATGTGGGCTGGCAGCCGCGCCCCCGGGCACCGTCATCAAGATCCGCGCAACTTCGGGGATGCTGCTGCTTCCGCCGCGGCTGAGGCAACAACATCCCCGAAGGTGTGAGGATCTTGGCGCCTGAACACTTTTTCGCCGGATCGGCAATATCAGTGTGAAGCGCGGACTGTGCCGAGGAGGGCCATGGCTTCGGATGCGGATTTGATAGGCCGGTCGCTGGATGGCGATGTCGACGCCTTCGTCGAGGTGGTCGAGCGTCATGAGGCCGCCGTCGGTTCGTACCTCGTTCGCCGGGCGGGGCGGGATGCGGCTGAGGATCTCCTGGGCGAGGTGTGGGTTGCGGCGTTCGAGTCGCGGCGATCGTACGACCGGTCGTACAACGATGCGCGGCCGTGGCTGTACGGGGTGGCGTTGAACCGCTTGCGGCGCTACTGGCGGTCCCGGCCCGCCGAGGACCTGGTAGCGGACGTGCCGGACACGGCTACCGGGTGGGATCCGTGGTCGGCGGTGGACCTCGGGGTGGACGCCCGGGCGGTGCTCCGGTCCGCCCTGACGCGGCTCAAACCAGAAGAGCGGGAGGTCCTGAGGCTCGTCGCCTGGGAGGACCTGACGGCAGCCGACGCCGCGCGGGCACTCGGCATACCGGCCGGCACCGCGCGGCGGCTGCTGAGCCAGGCCAGGACGGCATTGCGCGACGCGCCCGGGGTGTCCGCGCTTCTGAAGGACCGCAACAGCGCGAAGGAGAGACACCGATGACCGACGAGCTCGATCTGGTCGGTGCGTTGGGCAGCGCGGAACCACTACGCCCGGAGGCGTATCAGCGGGCGCGGGCGGTGCTGCGGGCGGCCATGGCCGACCCCGCAACCGTGCGGCTGGGCGCGATATCAGCGGAGGACACGACTGTGGAGGCACCTTCAACCATGCGAACGACGACAACCACGCGGGACGACGCATCCAGCCCGGCGCTTCAGCGCCGCCGCCGGATCGGTATCGCGGGCCGATGGGGTATCGGCGCCGGGGTGGGGGTTGCCGCCGCGGCGGCGGTCGTCGCTGTGGTGCTCAACTCCTCGGCGACCGGAGGCACCGAGGCCAGCCAGGCTTCGTCGGCCGCCACCTCGGGCTCGACCACCGCCGACGGGTCCGCTGAGCGCGCGCCACTGATGACCCTGGCCGGTTCCATCAAGACGGTCACCCCGCCGGCCGGCGACGCGTGGCTGGTGAAGGCGACGCAGGTCAACGGCACCAAGACCATGCAGGTCGTCTACACGCTGTACACCGACCGTCACGAGATCTATACCGGCAGCAGCGTGAAGGACATCAAGCGTGCGATCGCCCGTCACCAGGACCAGATGACGGACGGCGGCTACGCACCGCTGCTCAAGGCAGCCGTCGCCGCAGCGGACAGCAGCCCGGCCGACGGCCGGACCCAGATGCTCAAGGCAGCCAAGGATCCGCTGGTGGGCCTCGACCCCGCAGCGCAGCAGGCGGCGTGGGACAAGCAGCAGGCGGACGCCCAGGTGATCATCAAGCAGAAGGGCGGCCACGCCAAGCCGAAGCCGTACAGCCCGCAGGCCGTTCAGCGGCACTTCGACAACGCCCTGTGGACGTACAGCACCCAAGCGCTGTCCGCTGGCGACGGCAACACCCAGGTCCGGGCCGGTGTGCTACGTTTGCTGTCCACCATCCCCGCGGTCAGCGTCGAGAACTCCACCACCCAGGGCAGGGCCACGTTGACGATCACCGCCGGCCCCGAGGTGTTCGGCGGCGAGGGCAGCGAGGTGCTGACCGTTGACGCCACGACCGGCATGCTGGTCAAGGACGTATCCACCGTGCCGGGCCTACCCCGGGCCTCCACGACGTACGAATCCTCCCGCGTGACGAAGGCCCGCCTCTAGGCCGGGGACTTCCACCCACCAGCATCCCGGCACGGGCGTAACGCGCCCAGCGTTCGGTCGATGGTGCGGGCCGCCTTCAGGCGGCTCGCACCGTCGTTCGGTTGTTCGCACGGCCGGTGCCCGACTGCGATGATCGACGCGTGACGTACATTCCGGACCTGGCGCCCTATGACTACTACCCGGGCGCCCCGGACGCCATTGCCGTCGGTTGGCTGGATTCGAGCATGCCCTTCACCGAAGGAGCGTGCCCGCGAGACGTTCGAGATCGCCTGGCGCGGCTCGGCGCTGAACCAGTGCGGCTCATGCGGGGGTACCACTACTGCCAGTTCTGCCCGGGAGCGGCCGAGCCTCTGCGCCTGATTCGGGCCGACATCCGCCTTCCCGAAGCTCCCGATGTCGCGCGCGGAAACGGCGAGATCTGGCTCACCGCCGTGGACGGGACGAACTTCGCCGCACCGGCCCTGATCGGCCACTACGTCGAAGAGCATCGCTACCTGCCACCTGATGCCTTCATCGAGGCGGTTCGGACCGGGGTCCCCACCCCTGTCACCAACGTCCATGGACAGAACACCTAGCGGGGATCCGGCTTCTGCCGTATTCGGTTGGCAGGTGTGGGGCACCTCAAGGTCGGACTTCAGCCCGGCGGGGGCGTCCCGCGCCGACGCCGCAGGCGCAGGCCCATCCGTGATAAGGGAGCGGGTTGATCCCCGAGATACACGTCGGATGGCTATCGTCGATGCGCCGGCCGGGCCATTGGCTGCGGCAGCGGAACGTGCTCAACTGGGCTGGTGACCACCGACCCGCGCCGCGCGCGGGGCGGCCCTGAGCGAGTCGGCTGTAGTACCGGGAGGACAGGTGTCGCGCCCCCCTTACCGTCCTGACGTCGTGCTCGTGCCGGCGTGGGTGGTGGAGCGCCCGGAGACGGTCGAGCGACTCAACGGGCTGCTGGCCGAGGCCGGTTTGGGCCGGCCGTTGTCCCCGCCGGCCGCCCCCACACCGCCCGCTGTCGACCTGGTCGAACTGCCCGTTCAGGGTGACCCGTTGGCCGTGGCCCGGGCCAGCCGCCGACTGGCCGGCCGATCCGACGCCGACGCCGACGTGCCGGAGTGTCTGCCCGACTACGAGTGCACGGCCGCCACCGTGGAGGACGACGCCCGGGTGGAGGCGAATCTCTACCCGTACTTCGGGGCCAGCGGCTGCAAGAGCGGGCACGGGACCATCGCCTGGCTCGCGGCGCCCGAGCACGTGATGCCGCCGAAGCCCGCCCGGCGCCCGGCCAGCCAGTTTCCGGCCGGGCGACCCGTGGTGGCGCTGCTCGACACCGGGGTACGCGAGCACGACTGGCTGGCCGAGGCCGGCGGCGAGCCGTACTGGGAGGAGGCGCAGGGATGGACGCCGCCGCGCGCCATTCCGGCGGTTGCCGGGCAGGAGAGCCGCAGCGAGGAGACAGAGCAGCCGGACTTCGGTAGTCATTGGGGGCACGGGACCTTCCTCGCCGGACTGGTCCGCCTTGAGGCGCCCGACGCGCGGATCCTCTCGTTGCGGGTAATGAGCGACGCCGGTCGGGTCAGCGACCTGAACGCGGCGCACGCGATGAACTGGCTGGCGGACCGGGTCGACGACGGTCAGCGGGTCGACGTCGTGCTGACCGCGTTCGGCCGTCCGGGTGCCGGTGAGGACGAAGAGTTGGAGCCCGTCCGCCAGGCGCTCAAACGGTTGGCGGACCGGGGCGTTCCGGTGGTCGCCTCGGCCGGTAACGACGGTACGGACAGCCCGGTCTATCCGGCTGCCTTCGCGGCCGACCCGACTCTTACGGTGATCAGCGTCGGGGCCCAGGCCTCGCCGACCACCCGGGCGCGATACAGCAACCACGGGGTGTGGGTGCGCCAGTGGCGCGAGGGCACCAACACGGTGAGCCTCATGCCCTTGTCCACGGCGCCGGTCACCGCGCTGGGCGCGTACGCCTACTGGAGCGGTACGTCGTTCGCGGCGGCCCGGTACGCGGGTCAGCTCGCCCAGAGGCTGGCGCCGGCTCCCGTGCGGCTGCCGGACTGACGCCATGTCCAATCTGCCAAAGACCCCGGTGGAGCGCGCGGGCGCGTCGACCGACCGCGCGGCACGCCTCGGCGAGCGCCTCGACCGAGCCAGGGCGGGCGACCGGAACGCCCTCGACGAGGTGGTTCGGGACCTCAACCCGCTGCTGTGGCACGTCGCCAGGGCACAGGGCCTCGACGCCGACGAGGCCGCCGACGTCGTCCAGACGACCTGGCTGGAGTTGGTACGCGGACTGCACACCATACGGTCTTCGAACGCGCTCACCGCGTGGCTGGTGACCACCACCCGCCGGGAGTCCTGGCGGGTGCGTGGGCTCGCCCAGCGGCAGACGCCGCACGATGCGGCGAGGCTGGAGTCCTCGCCCGACCCGGATCCCGGCCCGGCCGACCTGCTGCTGTCCGACGAACGTGACCGGGCGCTGTGGCGGCACGTCGCGCGGCTGCCACAGCGGTGCCGGGCGCTGCTGCGGATCGTCGCGCACGTCGAGCGCCCGGACTACACAGTGGTGGCCGAGGCGTTGGGCATGCCGCGCGGCAGCATCGGGCCGACCCGCGGGCGGTGCCTGGCGAAGCTGCGGGAGATGCTGACCGCCGACTCGACGTGGAGCCCGACATGACCGCCCCGGACCCCGCCGACCAGCCGTTCGACGACCTGGACCAGGCGATTCTGGACCAGCTCGCCGCGGTGCTCACCCGGCTCGACCCGCCGCCGTCCGACCTCGACGACCGGGTACGCCTTGTGCTGGCCCTCGACGACGTCGACCGGGAGGTTGCTCGGCTGCGCGAAGAGCAACTGGTCGGCGCGGTGCGGGGCACGGAACGGACCCGCACCCTGACGTTCGACGCGCAGAGCCGGACCGTGATGATCACGATCGTGGACCGGTCCGACGGCATGGTCCGGATCGACGGCTGGCTCGCGCCGGGCGCCGCCGTACGGGTCGAGCTGCGGTACCCCGCGCCCGACCCGCCCCGGACGGTGGAGTCCGACGCGTCGGGCCGGTTTGTGCTGGACGGCGTGCCGCACGGTCTGGCGCAGGTGGTGGTGCACCCGGCGCGGGGTGAGCACGCGCCGCAGGTGGTCACGCCGGCCCTCACCCTGTGACATGCGCCCGGCCACCCTCGCCCGGCGGGCCATCCGCTGGCACGCGGCGGGCCTGGCGTCGAGCGACGCCGGTCAGCCGGGGCGGGCTGCCCGCGAACTGCGGGCGGGCCTACGGCTGGCCAAGCGCCACCCGGCCCTGCGTGACATCCACGTCCGCCTGCTGATCAGCCTCGCCTGGGCGGAGTCCGAGCGAAGCCGGGTGGAGCTGGGCTTTCGGCTGCTGGACGAGGCCGAGGCACTCGCGGCTGCGCCGCAGCGGCCGATCCTGCTCGGCCAGCGGGCCCTGCTCCTCAAGCGCAGCGGCCGTAACGCGGAGGCGCTTAGTCAGTACGACGAGTCCATCGACCTGTTGAGCGACCTCACCTACCCGCTTGATCTGGTCAAGGCGCTCAACAATCGCGGCCTCGTGCACGTGGAGGCGGGCAACGTCCGGCTCGCCCGCGCCGACCTGCGGCGCTGCGCGGAGGTCGCCGCCCGGTACGGGCTCGGTCTGCACGTGGCCATGGCGCGGACGAACCTGGGTTGTCTGGACGTGATCGCCGGTGACCTGCCCGCCGCGCTGCGTGCCTTCGCCCAGTCCGACGCCGACTACCAGGTGCTCGCGCCGGGCCGGCTCGCCAACCTGGCCGTGGAACGGGCTCGCGCGCTGGTCGCGGCCGGGCTGTACCGCGAGGCCGAACGGCAACTCGCCAGCGCGGTGGAGCGGGCGGCGCAGCAGCAGCTCGGACACACGTACGCCGATGCCCTTCAGGTTCGTGCGGAGGCGGCCCTGCTTGCCGGCGAACCGGTCGCTGCCGCGCGGTGGGCCCGACGTGCCCGGGTCGCTTTCCTCGGCCGTACGAACGTCCGCCGTGCGGCCCTGGCTGCCCTGTTCGAGCTCCGCGCCGACCAGGCGGTCAGCGAGGTCGACCAGGCGACGGTGGCCCGGCGCGCCGGGGTGCTGGCCGGCCGGTTGGCCCGGCTCGGGCTGCCTGAGGATGCTCGGGTCGCCGGTCTGGTCAAGGCCCGGGCGCTGGTGGCCGCGGGCCGACCCCGCCGGGCGGCGGAGCTGATCGGGCGACAGTCCGGACCGCGACGGACCGATCGGCTCGACACGCGCCTGCTCTGGCACATGGCCCGTGCGGAGGTGGCGGCCTCGGCCGGCCGGTCGGCCGAGGCGCGGCGGAGTCTGTTGGCCGGAATGGCTGCTCTGCACCGGCACCGCGCCCGGTTCGGCTGCGCCGACCTGCAGACCGGGGCCGCGGTGCACGGCCGCGACCTGGCCCGGGCGGGGCTCGCCGCAGCGTTGGCAGAGGGCTCCGCCATCGCCGTCTACCGGTGGTCCGAGCGGGCGCGGGCCCAGGCGCTGCTGCTGCCGCCGGTGCGGCCGCCCGACGACCCGGTCGCCGCCGAGGCGCTGGAAGAGCTGCGCCAGCTACAGCACCGCGTCCGGCAGGCAGAACTCGCGGGGCGCCCGACCTTGGCCTTCCACAGTCGGTTGGAGGCGCTCCAGCGGATGATCCGGGAGCGCGCCTGGGCGACGCCGGGCCCCCGGGACGCGGCGCCGACGACGCCGGCGCCGCTGAGCGCCGTGACGGCGGAGCTGGCTGGCGCGGCGCTCGTGGTGTACGTGGCCGCCGGGGACATCCTGCGCGCGCTGGTGGTCACTGACCGGGCGACCTCGGTGGTGGTACTTGGCGACCGCGGCCTGGCCGAGGAGGCGGTACGACGACTACGCGCCGACCTGGACGCGCAGGCGGGCCGGTCCATGCCCGCCCGGCTGGCGGCGGTGGTCCGCGCCGCTACGCGGCAGGACGCCGACCACGTGGAGTCGATGCTGCTCGACCCGGTGCTTGCGCTGGTCGGCGACCGGGACCTGGTGCTGGTCCCGACCGGGCTGTTGCTGACCACGCCGTGGCATGCCCTGCCAGCGTGCGTGACCCGGCCGGTCACGGTGACGCCGTCGGTCGGGGTCTGGCTGGCCGCCCGGCGTCGCCTGAAGGCCGGCGGGCCCACGGCCGGGTCGGCGGCGGTGACGGTGGTGGCGGGACCGGGAATCCCCCGGGGGCAGGCGGAGGCCCGGGTCGTGGCGTCGCTGCACCCGGGCGCCGTTCTGCTCGCCGGGGCGGAGGCGACCCCGGCGGCGACCCTCGCGGCGATGGCCGGCGCCGGCCTCGCCCATGTGGCGGCGCATGGGCAGCACCAGACCGAGAACCCGCTGTTCTCCACGCTGGAGCTGGCCGGCGGCCCGTTGCTGGGATACGACGTGCAGGAACTGCGGAACGCGCCGCGTACCGTGGTTTTGTCCTGCTGCGACCTGGGCCTGACCGACGTGCGGCACGGCGACGAGGCGCTCGGCATGCCGACCGCCCTGCTCGCCGCAGGCACCGCCACGGTCGTCGCGAGCGTCAGCCGGGTCGCCGACGAGGCGGCCATGGAGATCATGGCGGCCTATCATCGGGCGGTCGTCGCGGGCCGATTGCCGGCGGCAGCACTGGCTGAGGCCGTACGCGGCAATCAGCCCTCGAGCTTCGTCTGTTTCGGTGCCGGCTGAGCCAACCGCGCCAGAGTCGCACCGACGGCAGGTATCCAGGATGCCGCCCCGGCCCCCCATCCAGGCATGACTGACCACACTGTGAAGAAGCGCCATCGCCGGGCGGGTCTCGCCGCCGGCCTCGCCGTGCTCGCCCTGGCGGCCGGTCTCCTGACGGCATGCCGCACGAACGGCGGCGCGGCGAGCAGCGGTGCCGAGAACCGCCCGGGTACGGCCGACGGCCTCGCGAAGATCGCCGGAGGCGGCGGCTGCCCGCCGGCCGGCACCCGCAGCGGCGGACTGCTCCCGAAGCTGGACGAGGGAACCTACACCTCGGTCGAAAACCCCTGCCTGCCGTACGTCGACCTGGTCAGTGAGGTGACCCAACGGATCGTGCCGGGGCAGCGGCCCCGGGTCGACCAGTTCCTCGACAACCTCGGCCGCTTCGCCGACCGGCTCGGGCAGGTCAACGACGCCGTCCAATGCGCCTACCAGACCGACCGGCTGGCGGTGCGGATCTACCAGAGCCGGCGCGACTCCTGGGCGGTCGGCGTGGTGGCGGTCGTCCGTGGCCGCCTCGGCGCGGTCGCCGACACGGCCGCCTGCTTCCTGATCAAACAGATTCCGCTCCTGAATCTGGCCACCCAGGGCATCGGACCGGATCAGGACAGCCCTGCGTACTGCTTCGACACCAGCCACCAGCGACGTGCCGGCGAGGACTACACCATCATGTGGATCGGCTCGTCGGCGCTCACCTGCCGGGGGCTCCAGGACGGCCTGGTTCCCGGCGAGGGGCGGCTCGTCGCGGTGAAGGCCCGCCCCGACGCGTCGCTGCGCGCCGGCCCGTCCACGGGTGACCGGGTGCTGCGCAAGGTGCCCGACGGCACGCTGGGCCGGGTGACCTGCTACCGCACCGGGGAAGCCGTCAAGGGCGACAGCGCGTGGGCCCGGACGACCGTCCTCGGCGACACCGGCTGGATAGCTGCGGCCTATCTGGACAGCGCTCAGCCGGTCCGGGCTACCGGATTGTGCCCGGACAACTGAGGCGGCCCCGTGCGCGGTCCCACGGGGGCCGGCGGGGACGCCTGCGCCGCAGATCCGCAGACCTCCATCGCGGACACCGTCGCTGACCGGCGGCACTCGGTCGGGAGAGAGTCCGACGGATCGGTATCTGCTACCGGCCCTGCCGCCACGTATTCACCAAGACCGGCGGGAAGCCGTTCCGGCCGGAGAAGGGAGCAGGCCAGATGTGCGGTATTCAGATCGGTGCCGAGGAGCTGGAGGGCATTCTCGTCAACCGGGGGCCGGACGTCTCCGTTGAGGAGGCCGCCGCCTGCGGCGTCCAGATCGGGGCGCCGGAGGTGAGCCGGGTTCTCGCCAACCGCAGCGCGGCGCAGATCGCGGACGCCTCCTGCGGGATCCAGATCGGCGCGCCGGAGAACGTCACGTTGCAGCGCGACGCCGGCCCGAACGCCTAGCCGGGGGCAGCACCGCGGGGCCTGTCGGCGACTGTGAACGACCGACAGGCCCCGCTGACCCGACGATCAGGACCAACGCTGGAAGGAAGAGCCATGATCGGTACCCGCCTGGATGACATCGACGCACCGCGGCTGATCCGCAGCGAACACGGCTGGTGGTTCATCGGCAACCAGACCTGGACCCTGCTGCGCCCGGAGTGTGTGGGGTCGGACGGCACGGTGGACGCTGCCACCACGGGCTTCCTCCGCCGCACGGGGGCGTTCGAGCCGCGCGTGCCGGTCTCGTTCTCGCTGACCGTGCTCACCACGACCACCTGCAACCTCGGCTGCGCCTACTGCTTCCAGAACACCGGGGTGGACGACACGGGCGGCGCACGGCCGCCGCGGATCCGGCGGGCCTGGCTGGACACTGACACCGTCGATCGCATCATCACCTTCGCCCGGGACCGGATGCGTCAGTGCGAGCTGGATCGCCTGTACCTGCTGCTGTTCGGGGGTGAGCCGCTGCTCAATCCCCGGGGCTGCCTCACCCTGCTGGACCGAGCGCGCGTGATCGGGCTCGACCAGTGCGCGATGACCACGAACGGCGTTCTGCTGACCCCGAGGTTGGCCCGTGAGCTGTACGCGGCGGGTCTCAACGGCGTGCAGGTGACGTTCGACGGCAGCCGGGCGGATCATGACCAGATCCGGGTCAAGCGGTCCGGCGCGCCCACCTTCGACACCATCGTTCGCAACGTCGCTCGTGCGACAGAGGTCACCGGGCTGAACTGGAACCTGCGGGTGAACGTGTCGCACCACAATTTCGACCGGATCGCCGACCTCGTCGGGGAACTGGCCGCCGGCCTGAGCCCCGACCGGTGCACGGTGACGTTCGCCTGGGTGGGCGACGCGGGCTTCGGATACCACAACACCATGCGGCACATCGACACCGTGAGCGACGCGTTCGCGAGTTGGAGTATCGCCGCGTTGAAGGCGGGTTTCCGGGTGGTCCGACCCAGCATGAGAACCACCTGCCACATCTGCTCGGTGCCCGGAGGCCGGCACGGCGCCGTGGTCAACGCCGACGGTCAACTCTTCAGCTGCTGGCAGTCGGCCGGGAAGCCCGGCTTCGAGGTGGGCAGCATCGACGAGGGGTACCTGGACGTGGCCAGCGTCCCGGAACGCTGGGTGCGCTGCGGTTACGAGTACGAACAACCGGAAGCGGCGGTGGCCGACACCTTCCAGGACCGGGTCGACGGACGGTTGCTGGACTACCTCTACACCAGTGGGCGCCTGTAACCCTGCCGATCGGCACTTCTTCCCCACCTGAGGCCGGTCCTCGCCCGCGCTGTAGCGGACGTATCTGATGCCGACCGGCCGCCCCTTCATCGATGTCGTCCCCCTTCAGCCGAGAGGAATGCTCATGAACATCCTCAACCGGACGTCCACGGTGCTCGTGGTGTGCGTCGGACTCGTAGCCGCCAACCTGGTGGCCGTCTCACCTGCGAGCGCCGCCGCCGAATACTCATTCAGATCCCAGAGCTCGGCTACCAGCGAGTACCCCTTCGGCAGCCTGTGCATCGACGTGTCGTACTCCAGTACTGCCAACGGCACGGCGATCAAGCAGTGGCCCTGCTACGACGGCCCGGCCCAGAAGTGGACGATGGTCTACGAGGGAAGGTGGAACGGCGTCGTCTACTACCAGCTTGTCAGCTCGCTCTGGTCGGCAGAGGGCCCCAAGTGTCTCGACGTGCCCTGGGGTAACCCGGCAGCGGGCCAGACGCTACAACTGTGGGACTGCCTGGGCGTCGCGCGGCAGCTCTGGTCCGCTACGCAGGTACCGGGAGCGAATGGGTACGCGCTACGGAACCTCCAGACCGGGCAGTGCGTCGATGTTCCCTGGGGCGACCCCGTCGCAGGCAACGCCGTGTGGCAATGGCCCTGTAACAGCACCCCCGCCCAGCAGTGGGTCTTGCGCGCCTGGTAGTGGGTGACCGGGGCGGACGAGGTCTGGCGGGGTCAGGGTCCGGCAGGCTGGGCACGGGCGCAGACGTCGCCCGAGTTGGCCTCGTGGGGGAGCGCCCGCGGGTACGCCGCCACCTCGTCCGCCGCTGCTCGGCGCGCGACAGGCGGTCAGCCGGTCTTGGTGGCGAAGGGGCCGCCGTCGCCGAACGCGAGCCGCGCGAAGTTCTCGGCGATACGGCGGTGTCCGGCGGAATCGGGGTGCACCTCGTCGGGGAGTGGGAGTTCGGCGTAGTCCGCCTCGCCGTAGAGGTCACGTCCGTCGAGGTAGTGCAGGTTCGGGTCTTCGGCCGAGCGCTGTTCGACGATCCGGGCGAGTTCGTCACGGATGACGTTGAGGGTCAGCCGCCCAGCGCTGCGTTCGGCCGGATCGCCGGTGGCCTTGAAGCGCAGCGTCCCGCCCTCGAAGTCCGGCACGAGGGGACCGGGCGTGTCCTCCTGCACCGGGCACAGGATGGCGGACACGACCAGCAGTGGTGTGGTCGGGTGCCCCTCGCGGACCGTGTCGAGGAAGCCGTGGACCGCAGGGGTGAAGGCGCGCAGACGCATCACGTCGCTGTTGACGATGTTGATGCCGATCTTGACACTGATCAGGTCAGCGGGGATGTCCCGCATGGCGCGGGCGGTGAACGGGTCGAGCAGCGCGCTCCCGCCGAATCCCAGGTTGACCAACTCCACGCCGCCCTCGGCCGCGGCCAGGGCTGGCCAGATGGCGGTGGGATGAGTGGCGTTCGAGCCGTGGCTGATGGAACTGCCGTGGTGCAGCCACGTCCTGCTTCCGGTGGGCGGGGTCCGCTCAACGGGCGCGTCGGTGCGCAGCGCGATCAACTCGGTGATCTCCGTGTGTGGAAGCCAGATCTCGATGTCTTTCTCACCCTCCGGCAGACCCGCGAAGCGGGCGGTGCCGGACGGCCCTTCGGTCAGCACGGAAGTCTGGGTGAACATGTTGGTAACCGTCCGGACGTTGCCTTCGGGCACCGACGCCTGCGCGGCCAGGCGCCCGTTGATCAGCAGGTCGTAGACGCCGTCCGGTGGGGCCGGGAAGCCTTGGTAGACCCGCTTGGTGGGCAGGGTGTCCAGTTCGATGGTGGTGGCCCGGGTACGGAAGGCCAGCCGTACGCCGGACGGCTGGGCCTCGGCCATGGCCAGTTGGTCGTCGGGGATCTGCTGGCGGGCCCGGGCGGTCAGTCGGTGCGGCAGTAGACCGCGCGCGGTCGCCTCCAGATCGACAAACCCGCGCACCAGGCCCGCGGTGACCGGGGTGGTGATCCACTGGTGTTCGGTGGGCATTGCCTCAAGCCTCTCGATCGAGATGTTCATCGGCGCGCCGCGCTGCGAAGCGCTGGCGGTGGTGCGGCCGTCGTCGGGTCAGCGAGTGCTGCGGGTGCGTAACACCGCGTCGAGCGAATCCACGATCCATTCCCAGGATTCCAGCGCGTCGGGAGCGCTGTGTTCGAAACCGCCGGCCAGCTCCAAGCTGACGTAGCCGTGGAACACGCTGCCCAACATGCGGACCGCGTGGGTCGCGTCCGGCTCGTCCAACCCGTAACCCCGCAAGATCGCCCGAGCCATCTGCGCGTGCTGGACACCGGCACTGGCGGCCGCCGTTTCCCGATCGAGCCGGAGCCGGGTGGCGGCATAGCGGCCCGGGTGTTCCCTGGCGTAGTCGCGGTAGGCGTCAGCGAACGCGGCTAGCGCGTCCCTGCCGGCTCGACCGGCGACGGCATCGGCGACGCGGTCAGCGAGTTCCTTGAGCGCGAACAGCGCGATGCGGATCCTGAGGTCCTGTGAGTTCTTCAGGTGCGAGTACAGGCTCGGGACCTTGACGTCGAACCGTCGAGCGAGCGCCGAGACGGTGACCTGGTCGAAGCCGACCTCGTCGGCCAGTTCCGCCCCCGCTCGGGTCAGACGCTCCGGCGTCAGTCCTGGTCTATCCATCACGCTCCCCTATCTGCCTACAGCTATTATGCTTCTACCTAATACCTGTAGGCAAATCGGTCGTGAGGTTGCGACTGACGCACCGTTCCACCTGGTCGTCTGCGCGTCAGCGCAACAGGGAGTGCCAGGAGCGGTTCCGGGATCGTGGGCGCGCGGGAGGACGAGCCCTCGCAACGATTCGCCGAGTTGGGCGACGACACTGGCTGGTCTGGTCGCCCACCGCCTGGAGCGCCGGTCGCTACGAGCCAGAGCAGCCGCCGTGCTGGCGGACTAGGGCCTGTTTCATAAGAACTGGCCGGCCTGCGGCGGAGTCCGGACGACGACCGGCGGCGTTGCGGTGTCGTCCGGATACAACACCGGTATCCGGACGACACCGCGCCTTGCCGGATCGCCGCCCGGACTCCGCCTCGGCTCGACCGCCCTTATGAAACAGGCCCTAGCCGGCGGATTCGGTCGACTGGCGCTCGGCGGTGATCCGGAGGAGTCCTTCGATGCCGCGGAGGAAGGTCTCGGACACCAACGCGGGGTCGAAGAGGCATCCGGCTGCCATGGCACCGTCGCGGAGCATGACGAAGTGACGCGCGGCGGACTCTGCCGTCTCCTCCTGGACCTGCGCCATCAGCGTGGTGAGCGTGTCCAGGAACCATTGCCGGTGGGCGATGATCTCCTGACGTACGGGATGTTCCGTGTCTGGATACTCCGCCGCGGCGTTCAGAAACGCGCATCCACGGAACCCCGGGGACTGGATGCTCTCGGCGATCGAGTTGGCGATGGCCAGGAGTGGGGCGACCGGTCGTGCGTCGGCGGTGATGACCGTGTCGACCCCGCCGCGATCCATCTCATGGATCTCACGCAGGTAGGCGAGGATGAGATCGTCCTTGCTGGGGAAGTGCCGGTAGAAGGTGGCCCGGGTCACCTTCGCCTCGGCGATGATCCGATCTACGCCGACGGAATGGATGCCCTCCGAGTAGAAGATCCTGGTTGCCGTGGCAAGGAGCCGTTGGCGTGCCTCGGAGGGCCGGGCACCGGATGCGGTGGGCGTCATGTCGCCATGGTAGCGGATAGAACGTTCGGTCTAAGGGTCTCGACAGCGCTAGCCAGCGGTGGGTAGCGCAGGGTCGGGGGAGTGGATAGAACGTTCGGTCTTGACGATATTGGTGGAGCGTGTCATGCTCGACAAGACAGAACGATCGGTCTCCCTAGCCCCTCCGCTGAAAGGGTCACCCGTGACCACCATTGCTGCTTCGCCCGGTATTTCCCAGACGGCCTCCGCGCTGCGGCGGCTCTACTTCGTCCGCTTCGCGTTCGCCATCGTGTGGGCCCTCGTGACGATCGCCACCGCCAAGGAGATCGGTCCGCTCGCGGTGACGCTTTTCGTGATCTACCCGCTGTTCGACGTGGGCGCCGCCATCTACGACCTCCGTTCGTCGCGGACCACCGGCTCGCCGACCCTGCTGTACGTGAACATCGCGGTAAGCCTGGTCACGGCCGTCGGTCTGGGTGTCGCTGGCGCGTCCGGTATCCCCGCGATTCTGCGGGTGTGGGGCGCCTGGGCGATCGTCGCCGGTCTGGTCCAGTTGATCGTCGGTGTCACCCGTCGCAAGATGGGCGGCCAGTGGCCGATGATCATCAGTGGCGGCATCTCGGTCCTGGCTGGTGGGTCCTTCATCGCCGGCGCTTCCGCGGACAACCCGGCGCTGACCAACGCCGCCGGCTACGCCATTCCCGGCGCCATCTTCTTCCTCATCGCGGCCATCCGCCTCGGCCGCGCCGCGAAGGGCAACTGACATGACCACCATCGAGTACGACGTCATTGTGATCGGCGCCGGTCCGGTCGGGGAGAACGTGGCCGATCGGGTCGTCCGGGGCGGGCTGACCGCCGCGATCGTCGAGCGGGAGTTGGTCGGTGGTGAGTGCTCGTACTGGGCCTGCATGCCGACCAAGGCGTTGCTGCGCAGCGCGTCCGCCTTGCGCGCGGCTCGCCAACTGCCGGGGGCGCGGGAGGCGGTGACGGGAGACCTGGACGCGGCTGCGGTGCTGGGCCGGCGGGACTCCTTCGCGTCGCATTGGCAGGACGACGGTCAGGTGTCCTGGCTGGCGTCGGCGGGCATCGCGCTGCACCGCGGTCAGGGGCGGATCAGTGCCGCCCGCGTTGTCGAGGTGACCGGCGTCGACGGTGTCACGACGACGCTGACCGCGCGGCACGCCGTGGTCGTCGCGACGGGCAGCAGCGCCCTGTTGCCGGATATCCCGGGGCTGCGCGAGGCGACGCCGTGGTCCAGCCGCGAGGCCGCTTCGGCCAGTTCGGTTCCCCGTCGGCTCGCCATCATCGGTGGTGGCGTCGTGGCCGCCGAAATGGCGACCGCGTTCGCCGCCCTGGGGTCCGCAGTGACGGTGCTGGCCCGCGACGGTGTGTTGCCGTCGGCGGAGCCGTTCGCCGGTGAACTGGTCACCGAGTCGTTGCGCGAGGCCGGCGTGTCCGTACACCTCGGCGCGGAGGCCGTCGCCGTCAACCGCGACGACAGTGGAGTCGTCCACCTCAAGACCGCGTCCGGCGAGCGGATCGAAGCTGACGAGGTGCTGGTGGCGGTCGGTCGTACGCCGAACACCCAGGACATCGGCCTCGACCGGGTCGGGCTGGCGCCGGGCGCCTGGCTGGCGGTCGACGACACCCTGCGTGTCGTCGGCGGCGGCGAGTGGCTCTATGCGGCGGGCGATGTGAACCGGCGGGTGCTGCTGACCCATCAGGGCAAGTACCAGGCGCGGGCGGTGGGCGACGTGATCGTGGCCCGGGCGAAGGGTGCGAAGGTCGAGGACGGCCGGTGGGGCCGGCACGTGGCGACGGCTGACGAGCGGGCGGTGCCGCAGGTGGTCTTCACCGATCCGGAGATCGCGTCGGTGGGCTTGACCGCGGCTGCGGCCGAGGCAGCTGGGCTGCGGATCCGGGTCGTGGACTACGACCTTGGGGCCGTCGCCGGAGCTTCCCTGCACGCCGATGGCTACCGGGGACACGCCCGGATGGTCGTCGACGAGGACCGCAAGGTGATCGTCGGCCTCACCCTCGCCGGCCCGGACGTCGCGGAACTGATCCACGCCGCGACCATCGCCATCGTCGGCGAGGTCCCGTTGGACCGACTGTGGCACGCGGTTCCGGCCTACCCGACCGTCAGTGAGGTGTGGCTGCGGCTGTTGGAGACCTACGGCCGCTGAATTCGGGTCTGCGGCGTTAGTTGTGTCCGAAATAGAACAATCATTCTTTCCACTTTGAGGAGAGCCCCGTGCCGACCAAGATCACAATCATCATCGACAACCCGGCGAGCCCCGACGACTTCGAGCGGGCCTACGCGGACGTGAAGGCTGCCGCAGCGAAGTTCCCGAAGCTGCGGCGACTCGAGTCTGCGAAGGTGTGGCCGAAGGAGGATGGCACCGCTACCCCCGCGTACCGGACGCTCGACCTCTACTTCGACAGCTACGACGACGCCTCCGCGGCGGTCGCGACAACCGTTGCCGCTGATGTCTTCGGCACCCTCGCGGGGACGCAGGTCCCGTTCAAGGGCCTGTTCTCGGACATCGAACAGGCTTGACGATCAGCGCTTCCCGGGCGTAGGCGGAAAGGACGCCTGCGCCCGGTTCGTGCGCTGCGGCGGCCTCGGGACCGCTTCCGCCGCAGCCGACGAAAGACCTGGTCGACCTCGAGCTTCGGGCGGCGAAATTTCAGGGTTGGAGCGTGCGCAGCATCAGTGCGAGATAGCGCTGGGAAGCCGTCACGGCGTCGGGCCCAGCGGCCAGGACGTCGCCGTGGTGGGCCGCGATCAGCAGCCGGAAATCGGCGACGGTCAGGTCGGCGCGGACGGTGCCCATCGCCTGTGCCTGCCGCAGCAGCCGGGCGATGACCCGTTCGGTCTCCTGCCGCTCGTGGTCGAGCCCGCGTCCGGTGACCACCGCCTCGACGTAGGCCCTGGTGAAGCCTCTGTCCTGTAACTGGTACGCGCAAAGCGTGCGAATCAGTTCCCGCAGCGCACGCGCCGGGTCCGGGTCGCTGAGGGCTTCGGCGTGCATGGCCGCGCAATCGTTCCACTGATCGCCGTAAGCGTCGGTGATGAGGCGGTCCCGGGTGGGAAAGCGCCGGTAGACGGTGGCGACGGACACACCGGCGCTGCGAGCGATCCGAGCCACCGTGACGTCCTCGCCCTTCTCGGCGAAGGCGCGCCGTGCCGCGGCCAGGATTCGGCGTCGCTTCTCCTCGGCGTCCCAGCGCATCAAACGAGCGTACGCGTGGACGTTTCTCCGCATGAAGAAGTGCAACAACCGTACGCCGCGATACCTCAGTCCGTTGCCGGGCCTACGACGAGGGTCGGACCGTGGTAGCTGCTTCGATACGCGACACGAAGGGGAGATCATGGAAACGATGGAGGGCACGACAAGCCTCGTCACCGGCGCGAGCCGGGGCATCGGCCGCGCGATTGCCAAGCGGCTCGCCGCGGCTGGGTCACTGGTGGTGGTGCACTACGGCACGAGCGAGTCGGCCGCGCAAGAGACCGTCGCGCAGATCACCGAGGCGGGTGGCGCCGCGTTCGCGGTCGGCGCGCAGCTCGGCGTGGCGGGTGATGCCGATCGGCTCTGGGCTGGCGTGGAGGCCGGGTTGGCCGAACGCGGCGCGCCGCGCGGCATCGATGTGCTGGTGAACAACGCGGCGATCGGCGGGGCCACGCCGACGCTTTCCACCGCACGGCCGGGTGACTTCGACGAGTTGTTCGCGATCAACGTGAAAGCGCCGTTCTTCGTGATCCAGCGGGGCCTGAACCTGCTCCGCGACGGTGGTCGGATCGTCAATGTCTCGTCCGTCGCCACCCGGGTCGCGATACCCGGCACTCTCGCGTATGCCATGACGAAGGGCGCGATCAACACGCTCAGCGTCACGCTGGCACAGGAACTGGGCCCTCGGGGTATCACGGTGAACGCGGTGATGCCCGGGACCACCGCCACCGAGAACAACGTGGCCTGGTTCGCCGCCCAACCGGCGCTACGCGAGGTCGTCACCGGGCTCTCGGCCCTGCGTCGGGTCGGAGAGCCGGCGGATATCGCGGACGTGGTCGCCTTCCTTGCTTCTCCAGCCGCGCGATTGGTGACCGGCCAGGTGATCGACGCCTCCGGTGGGACGCATCTCGGTCTCTCCGTCGACCAGGGGCCGCCGGAGTAGCCGCGACCGGGTTTGCGTTGTGGTCCCTGCGGCGCTCAGCGGGCCCGTATCCCGTTCAGCACGACATCGAGGTAGTGGCGGCCGGCGGCGGCTTGCTGTTGCGTGTCGGTGGCTGGGTGCATCCTGGCCGAGAAGGCGACTCCACACATCAGTGGCGTCATGTCGGCGAGCGTGATGCCGGGCGCCAGCAGCCCTGCGGCCCTGACCCGTACGAACAGCGTGTTGAACAGCGAGGACAACTGATCGAGCAGGTCCGCGGTGCCCGGCAGGGTGGTCGTGGGCGTGGACAGGACCGAGGACAGGGCAGCGTCGAGTAGTTGCGCGTCCACGACCCTGACCAGGAGATCACGGAAGGCCGTCCAGGGGTCGTCCTGCTGCGCGGCCCGTTCGGCGGCCTGGATCAACGTCTCAAGTCCGTCCACCGACACCGCCTCGATCAGTGCCTGAGGCGTCGGGAAGTGCCGGTATACCGTGGCGACGCCTACGCCGGCCGCGCGGGCCACCTCGTTCAGCTGAATCGGGGTGCCGTCCGCGACCAGTTTCCGGCCAATCTCGATGATCCGCTGGCGGTTGCGTACTGCGTCCTTACGGGGCGGCGAGGCGGTCACTCCTCCAGCATAAGCGGATAGCAGCTCCACTTGCCCCCACCTGGAGCCGTGGCCCCCAATGGGCGGCTCAGGCCGGCGAAACGGATGGCCCATCCGGTTCGTGCTACGGTTGGCAAACGGATGGTCCATCCGTTTCACCGATCGCTCGGCTCTGGAGAGAACATGCGGATCCTCATCACCGGCGGCACCGGCTACCTGGGCTCGGTGCTCGTCGAACACTTCGTCGCGGCAGGCCACGACGTGGTAGCGCTGACCCGGTCCCCGGAATCAGCGGCCAAGGCGGCAGCGGCGGGTGCGTTTCCTCTGCTCGGCAACCTGACCGACACCGCGCTCCTTGAGCAGGCTTCCGCGGAAGCCGATGCGGTGGTGCACACCGCAGTCGACTACTTCGGTGGCGAGGACGCGATCAGGGCAGAGGCCGCTGCCGTGGCGGCGCTGACCCGTGGGGCGGGCAGGGCAGGCACCGGCAAGCCGTTCCTCTACACCAGCACGAACCTGGTCTACGGGCTCGACCCCGACCATTCCCGCGACGAGGACGCGGAACTGCCGGAGCCGGGCCCGCAGCCCTTCAAGCTCGTCGGCGAGCGACTGGTGCGCGAGGCGGCGGGCCTGACCGGCCTCATCATCCGCGCGGGTCTGGTCTACGGTCGGGGCGGCTCCCTGCTGTTGACCAGTCTGATCGACGCCGCGACCCGCTCGGGCGCGGCCACCTACATCGACGCCGGCGACAACGAGTGGACCCCGGTGCACGTGGACGATCTCGCCCGCCTGTACCTGACGGCCCTGGAGCGCCCGGTAGCGGGCATCTACAACGCGGCCGGACCGCAACAGTTCAGCTTCCGCGAACTTGCCGGGGCGATCGCGGACCTGACCGGAGCCACCGCGACCTCGATCACCGCCGAACAGGCGGAGAGCGCCATGGGGCCGATGGCCGCGTTGCTCCGATCCTCGGCGCGCATCACCTCCGACAGAGCGCGCACCACGTTCGGCTGGAGCACCAGCGGTCCCGCCCTCCCGGAGGACGTACGCTCCGGCTCCTATCAGGTCGCGAACAGGTGAGCCCCAGCCTGGTCAGCCGAGGTGTCGTCGGTGGCGGGGGAGTCGGGCAGCGGGAGCATGGCCAGGGGCACGTGGTGCTGCCCGGCGTGGATGTCCCGGTCGCGCAGGCTGCCCTGCGCCACCGGGCGCGGGAACGAAATCTTGACGACGTTCAGCGCCGGTATCCGGAAGATGCGGATGGTGTCGGCCGGTACGCCGTAGAGGCGGGCGACCAGCGGCGCGTCCAGGAAGCCCGGGTCGGCTACCAGGGCGTACCCGGCAGTGTCGCGCATGAACAGTTCCATCGTCACCCAGAACGGGCCGGCGTTCTTCGACCGGACCTCCAGCGCGAGGTCGGCGACGGTGCGGGGGTGGGCGTTATCGGACAACACTGTCCTCCGGGAGGTGGATGCGGAAGAGGCTGGTGGGCGAGTCCACGTCGACGACGTGGTGGAGGACGAACTCGTGCGCCGCCCCGCGCTCGGTCTCGGCGGGGGAGTAGGGGAACGCGAGGCTGGGCAGGTAGTCCATGTCGGGCGTGGGCAGGTGCAGCATGAGCGGATTGGCGATCTTCGCGACGGCGGTGGCCGTCTGCTGATCCGCGGCGCGGACCAGGAGCATCACGCCGACCTCGCGGGGTGTCCGGGTGTCCGGGTCCTTCGCCTCCAGCACGGCGTCGTAGCCGTACAGGCGGATGTCGAAGGCGTAGTCGTCGGCGCTGAGCCCGAGCGTCTGGGCGACCCGATCCGTGGTGACCCGCCGCAGCAGCTGCGCCCAGGTGGTGATCTGGCGGAGGATGTGCGGGTCGCGGATGGCGGTGAACGACATCGTCTCGTAGCCGGTGATCCGGGCCCCCTCAAGCTTGTTCGTGTACGGGGCCGGCTCGAACCGGGAGCCCTCCACCCGTACCCGCCGCTCGTCCAGGGCCCGGTAGGCGGCGTCGGCGACCATCAGCGTGCCGGCCGGTTCCCGCATCGAGAACGGGTCGGCGGTCTCGTAGAGCATGTGCGCGGCGACCGAGGTGGGCGTGCAGGCGACGGCCGGGTCCAGCGGC
The DNA here is from genome assembly GCF_044466585.1 of Micromonospora sp. NPDC049359. Taxonomy (NCBI): domain Bacteria; kingdom Bacillati; phylum Actinomycetota; class Actinomycetes; order Micromonosporales; family Micromonosporaceae; genus Micromonospora; species Micromonospora sp. NPDC049359. Next base: position 365,674 of record NZ_JBITMW010000003.1, read on the forward strand.
TCGATGATGAAGCCGGTGGCGTCGATGGTGGCGAAGACCCCGCTGGAGCGCGGGTTCGTGGTGCACTGCGCGCCACACTCGATGATCTTGGCGGCGTGCCAGGTCGGGCCGGCCGGCATGCCGGCCATCAGCGGGAAGGCGGCGGCCACGGCGGTGTCGGTGGCGCGCCCGGCCAGTACCACGTCGGCCCCGCCCGACAGCGCCTCAGCGATCGGCTCATGGCCCATCATCGCCACGATGTGCTGGCAGCTGTCCAACGTCGCCGGATCGAGGTCGCCGGCCGGCGGGAGCGGGTGGATCCGGCCCCGGTCAAGATGGTCCTTGAGGTCGGTGGCCCGCTGCTCGCTGTAGATGGTGGCGACCCGCAGGTCCAGCCCTTCCTCGGCCAGGATGCCGCGGGCGATCCCGGCGACCCAGTCCACGCCGGAGTCGGTGCCGCTGGTACCGCACGAGCCGACGATCAGCGGGATACGCGCTTTCGCCGCCGCCCGGAGCAGCAGGCGCAGGTCGCGGGCCACGGCCGCCGCGGTGGTCTTGGCCGTGCCGGTGCCCAGATAGTACGGGCCGGAGTCGGTCGACCCTCCATCCACGGCGATGACGTCGGCACCGAGTTCCAGCCCACGGTCGACGATCTCGGGCGGGAATCCCGAGCCGAGCATGCCGGAGGGCACGAGAATGCGTACGCGGTCGGGGGTCACGCTTTCCTCATTTCGCGGGTACGAGCCGGTCATCCGACGGTGGCGGCCACGGCGCGGCCGGCCTGGCGGCCGGAGAAGAGACAGCCGCCCAGGAAGGTGCCTTCCAGCGCGCGGTAGCCGTGCATGCCGCCGCCGCCAAACCCACTGGCCTCGCCGGCGGCGTAGAGCCCGGGTACCGGCTGACCGGCACCGTCCAGCACCCGACCATCGAGGTCGGTGTGCAGGCCGCCCAGGGTCTTGCGGGTGAGCACATGCAGGCGTACGGCGATCAGCGGCCCGGCCTTCGGGTCGAGGAGTCGGTGCGGCGCCGCCGTCCGCATGAGCCGGTCGCCCCGGTAGTTTCGGAAGTTACGGATGGCGGCGATCTGCATGTCCTTGGTGAAGCTGTTGGCCAGCTCCCGGTCGCGCGCCTCGATCGTGCGCTGGATGTCGAGCGGGTCCAGCAGTGGCTCGTCGGTGAGCGCGTTCATGCCCTTCACCAGCTCGTCCAGCCGGTTGGCCACGACGAAGTCGGCCCCCCGCTGCTTGAATGCCTCCACCGGCGCCGGCGCGCCGGCACGGAGGCGGCCGAGTACCTGTTTGACGCTGCGACCGGTCAGGTCCGGGTTCTGTTCGGAGCCGGAGAGCGCGAACTCCTTCTCGATGATCTTCTGGGTGAGAATGAACCAGCTGTGGTCGTGGCCGGTGGTGCGCAGGTGGGCGAGCGTGCCGAGGGTGTCGAATCCGGGGTAGAGCGGCACCGGCAGCCGTCGTCCGTGCGCATCGAGCCAGACAGAGGACGGCCCGGGCAGGATCCGGATGCCGTGCTTGTCCCAGATCGGGTTCCAGTTCTGGATGCCCTCGACGTAGTGCCACATCCGATCCGGGTTGATCACGGCGCCGCCAGCGTCCTGCGTGATGGTCAGCATGCGGCCGTCCACGTGGGCGGGCACGCCGCTGATCAGGTGGGTGGGCGGCGTACCGAGCCGTGCCGGCCAGTTGCGGCGGACCAGGTCGTGGTTGCCGCCGATACCACCGGAGGTGACGATGACGGCCTGCGCGGTGTAGGCGAAGTCGCCGATCTCCTCCCGCGAGCTGGCGCTGCCGCGGACGGCCTCGCTGGGCTCCAGGACCCGGCCCGTGGCACCGACCACCGCGCCGTCGCTGACGGTCAGCGCGTCGACCCGGTGCCGGAAGGCGAACCGGACGAGGCCGCGGCCGGCCGCCTCCCGCACGATCGCGATGAAGGGTTCGAGCAGGCCCGGTCCGGTACCCCAGGTGACGTGGAAGCGGGGCACCGAGTTGCCGTGTCCGGTGGCGTCGTAGCCCCCGCGTTCGGCCCAGCCGACGATGGGGAACATCTTGACGCCGAGGCCCCGCAGCCACGCGCGTTTCTCGCCGGCGGCGAAGTCGACGTACGCCTCGGCCCAGCGCCGTGGCCAGGCGTCCTCGGGGCGGTCGAAACCGGCGCTGCCCTGCCAGTCCTGCCAGGCGAGTTCGGTCGAGTCGCGGATGCCCATCCGGCGCTGCTCGGGCGAATCGACCAGGAACAGCCCGCCGAACGACCAGAACGCCTGGCCGCCGAGGCTCTGCTCGGGCTCCTGGTCCAGCAGCAGGACGGATCGGCCAGCGGCGACGAGTTCGGCGGTGGCCACCAGTCCGGCGAGGCCCGCGCCGATCACCATCACGTCCGCGTCCGCTGTTGTGGTGGTCATGCCGGCTCCTTCGGTTCGGTGAGCGAGTGGGCCGGCCGGCCGTCGAGGGCGGCGACGAGTTCCTTGGCGCCCTCCATCCCCGCGGCCAGCCGGGCCTCGGCAGTCTGCCCGGCCATATGCGAGAAGACAGTGATGCCGGCCACGCCGCGCAGGATGCTGTCGGCGGGCAGCGGCTCCACGTCCACCACGTCGAGGGCTGCGCCCGCCAGCCGGCCGGACCGGACCGCCTCGACCAGGGCGACCTCGTCGACGAGTGGCCCGCGGGCGGTGTTGATCAGGTGCGCGCCCGGCTTCATCCGGGCCAACGCCGCGCTGTCGATGAGGTGGCGCGTGAGCGGGGTCAGTGCGGTGTGGACCGACACGAAGTCGGCGGCGCGCAGCAACTCGTTGAGCGTGACCCGGGTGACCGGCGCGGGAAGGCTGCCGGTGCACAGCACTGTCATGCCGAAGACGGCGGCCAGCGGCGCCACCCGCTGGGCCACCGCGCCCCGCCCGATCAGGCCGAGCGTCTTGCCGCGCAGCTCGTGGCCGTCGGCGCGGGGCCAGCCGCCGGCGGCCACCCCCGCGGCCATCGGCACCAGGCACCGGGCCTGGGCGAGCAGCAACCCCAGGGTGTACTCGGCCACCGCGTTGGCGTTGATCCCGGGCAGATTGCTCACGCTGATCCCGAGCCGGCCGGCGGCGGCCACGTCGACGGAGTCGTACCCGACTCCGGTACGCACGACGGCGCGCAGGTCCGATGCCTGGCGCAGCACCTCCGCGGTCATCGGCTCGTTGGCGATCAGCGCCCCCTCGACGCCGGCCAGGGCCGCGATCAGCTGCTCCGGCCGGCGTGGTCCCCGCATGGGGTCGTGCCGGGTCGTGAAGCCGAGCCCGGTCAGGTAGGTGTCCACCTCGTCACCGGGGGCGAGGTAGTCAGTGGTGATGAGGATGGTCGACATCATTCGCTTCCCGTGAGGGTGCCGGCCCGGTTGGCCCGGTGCACACGCTGCAGGCGTTCGAGACGTACGACGACGAGCATGGCGAGTAGGGCGAGCACCGCGATGTAGAGCAGCATCCCGTCCCAGCCGACCAGGTCGATCACGCCGCCGATCAGGGCGGGGCCGCCGAAGCCGCCCAGGTACCAGGTGACCGCGTACAGGCCGGTGTAGGCGCCGAACACCCGGCTGGACGGCGCCAGGTTCCACAGCGCCACCGCCGCGTTGATCGTGAAGGCGGCGGCGCCGGCCGAGGCCACGCAGAACGCGACGACCGTACCGGTGGCGGTCTGCACGATGGCGCCCGCCGCCAGCGCGACGGCGAAGACGGTGATGCCCACGGCGATGATCCGCAGCCGGCCGAAGCGCTCGGCCAACAGTGCGGCCGGATAGGCGGCAGCCACGTAGACGATGCCGCTGGGCAGGGTGAGCCCGCCCGCGTCGCCGCGGCTCAGACCCAGCGCCTCCATGCCGTACGGGGTGATCAGCGACCGGGAGGCGAACCATGCCCCGCCGAAGAGCAGGACGGTCAGCAGCAGCAGGAGCCGGCGGCGATCCTGGTCGGTGAACAGGCCGGAGACGATCTGCCGCAGCGGTTGGCTGACCGCGGCGGGGCCGGCGGAGGCCTCCTCGGCCACCGCGGCCTGGTAGGCCGCCGACTGGCTGTCGCGCACCTTGGCCAGCAGCACGAACGTGGCGGCCAGCATGATCACCGACGGGATGACGAAGGCTGCCCTTGGATGCTCGTCCACCACGAGCAGGCTGATCAGCGACGCGACGATGATGGTCAGCGCGGTCGCGATCTTCACGACGGCGTTCGCCCGGCTTCGCCGTTGTGGGGGCAGGAAGTCCGGCACCAACGACTCCGCCAGCGGTCGTGTGGTGTTGGCGATCAGGGCGTAGCAGAACATCACCACGACCAGGGTCGCCAGCGACGTGGTCCACGGCAGCAGGACGAAGACCAGCGCGGCCAGGGGCATGCCCACCGCGAGGTACGGGATCCGCCGTCCCCACCGGGTCCGGGTGTTGTCGGACCGGTTGCCGATCCAGGGCTGGATGAAGATTCCCAGCAGGTTGTCCATCCCCATCAGCGCGCCCACGAGCGCCGCGCTCGTCACGTGCTCGCGCAGCAGCACGGGCACCTGATTGTCATAGAAGTTCCAGGTTGATTCCTGAGCGAAGAGTGCGAGGGCTATGAAGAACGTGATCCGCCGGTTGGACACACGTCCACCTCCTTGTGTCCCAGGTCACGTTAAATTGCTGTAGCAAACTCGTCAACAGTTGCAAACGAACTTGCTATGTCATGCGCTAGAGTGCGGTCATGACGACAGCCGGCACGCTCGCCGACCAGGCGTACCGACAAGTTCGCACCGCGATCGCCACCGGCGAACTCGCGCCGGGGGAGAAGGTCACCGAACGCGGCATGGCCGAGCGGCTCGCGGTCAGCCCGACACCGGTGCGTGAGGCCCTGCGCCGGCTGGAGCTCGACGGGCTGATCGAGCGGATCGGGCCGCGTACCGTGCTGGTCGCCGCCATCCGCGACGCCGCCATCGACGACCTCGCGGAGGTGGAGGTCGGCCTGCGTGGCCTCGTCGCCCGCTTCGCCGCCCGACACGCCACCGCCGAGCAGCTCGACGCGCTGGACGGCATTCTCGACCGTGCTGACGACCTGCTGATCCTTCTCAAGGAGCGGTCCGCCCAGGGCGGGCCGGTCGAGCGGCACCTCGCCGAGCTGTTCGACACCATGCAGCAGTTCAACGACACGGTCAGCGCCTGCGCGCACAACCCGGTGCTGGTCCGGATGCTCGAGCAGAGCCGCGTGTTCTCCCGCCCGCAGCGTCGGGAGCTGCTTCTGCAACGGGTGGCGGAGGACGACACGTTCGGCCTGGAGCGATACAGCAGCCACCGGGCCCTGGTCCGGGCGCTGCGTGCGGGCGACTCCGCCGCCGCGGAACGCATCGCGCTCGAGGACTCGCAGGGCGGCCTCGCGGCGCTTCGGGAGGCGCCGTGACCACCCACCGGATCGCCGTCATTCCCGGTGACGGCATCGGCAAGGAGGTCGTCCCGGCCGGCCTCGACGCGCTGCACGCCACCGCACGTCGTTTCGGCCTGACGCTCACCTTCGACAGCTTCGATTTCGCCAGCGCCGACTACTGGCAGCGGCACGGCGCGATGCTGCCGCCCGACTGGGAACAGACGCTGCGGGGCTACGACGCCATCTACTTCGGCGCGGTGGGCTGGCCGGAGGTCGTACCCGACCATGTCTCGCTCTGGGGCAGCCTCCTGCAGTTCCGGCGGGTCTTCGACCAGTACGTGAACCTGCGCCCCTGCCGGCTCATGCCCGGCGTCCGCAGCCCCCTGGCCGGCCGGCACCCGGGCGACATCGACTTCGTCGTCGTCCGGGAGAACACCGAGGGCGAGTACTCCAGCGTGGGCGGGCGGATCTTCGAGGGCACCGACCGGGAAACCGTCCTACAGGAGACGGTCATGACGCGCGTCGGCGTCGACCGTGTCCTGCGCTTCGCCTTCGAGCAGGCCAACCGTCGCCCGAAGCGGCACCTGACGTCCGCCACCAAGAGCAACGGCATCTCCATCTCCATGCCGTACTGGGACGAGCGGGTGGCCGCGATGGGCGAGCGGTTCCCCGACGTTCGCCTCGACAAGTTCCACATCGACGCGCTCGTGGCGCAGTTCGTGCTCCACCCGGAGTGGTTCGACGTGGTCGTGGCCAGCAACCTGTTCGGCGACATCCTCTCCGACCTCGGCCCGGCCTGTACCGGCACCCTCGGCATCGCCCCGAGCGCCAACATCAACCCTGAGCGTGAGCACCCGAGCCTGTTCGAGCCCGTGCACGGCTCCGCACCCGACATCGCCGGCAAAGGCATCGCCAACCCGATCGGCCAGATCTGGTGCGGCTCGATGATGCTGGAGCACCTCGGCCACCCCGAGGCCGCCGCCCACCTGCTCGGCGCGGTCGAGGACGTCCTGGCGTACGGGCCCGGACAGGCACCACTGACCCCCGACCTGCACGGCACCGGCACGACGGCGGAACTGGGCCGGGCGATCGCCGAGAGGGTCAGCGAACGCCCGTCCGCCACCGCATGAGGTGGTGGCGAACGGACCGCTCCGGGTGCCGTTGGGTGTGCGCGGAGTCGGGCATGCCGGTACCTCTGGGTGATGCTGGTACCGACGGGCGGCACCTTTGCGTCGATCCTGATGAGGGGCCCGAACCGCGGGCCGTCACCGGGTGACGAGACATTGCTCAGTCTTCGTCCTGCCACCTGCGCAGATCCGTCTGGTCGTGATAGGGCATGCGGTCGGGCGTGGTGATGAATTCCATCGTCGTGCCCCAGGGCGTGCGGCAGTAGCAGACCTTGTTTCCGGGACCTTGTTCGGTGGTATAGGGAATAGCGCGAGGCTCCGTGAGGGGAGTGCCGCCGGCTCTTCTGAGGCGCTCGACCGAGGCGTCGATGTCGTCGGTGTAGAGGCCGAAGTGCGTGATGCCGAAGTCACTCGGTCGGACCGGCTGGGCTTGTTCGGGGCCGTGCATTTCGAAGAGTTCGAAATCGGGTCCGGTTCCGATCTTGACCATCGCCTGCGCGCGCACGGCCGTTCCGGGGTGAGCGCCAACGGCCCGCTCGAATTCGGGTCCCTGTCGGGGCGGATCCTCCGGTCCGAAGGACTGGTAGATCACCTGGGCGCCGAACGCTTCCACGAAGAACGTTTTCGCGGCTTCGATGTCGGGCACCGTGATGCCGATATGATTGACGCCGCGAATGACAGGTGGGGTCATGACCGTATTCCTTTCTTGTTCAACCGATCGACCGGCACGGGGTGTGAACGCAGTTCGCCCGTAGTGTCGCGATCCGCCCGGCCCGCGATGGCGCAGTCGCAGAGCTTCACTTGGCCGTGAGGAACTCGATCAGGGCGGCCGCGACCTCATCCGGCCGTTCCTCCGCGAGATAGTGGCTGGACCGCGCGATCGGGCCGCCCGTCACGTTGCTGGCGAACTCCTTGAGCATCGGCACCATCTGTGCGCCGAAGCGCTGGTCCCCGCCGAGACCCAGCACCGGAATATCGAGCGGTTGCTTCTTGTAGTCGAGCGCGGCCGCATGGTCGGCGGCGAGGGTTCGATACCACTCCATGCCGCCGCGGGTGCGACCAGGAAGCGCCATCGCCTTCGCGTAGATTTCGATGTCCGCCGGATTGAAGGTGCTGTGATCGTAGAACCGCTCAGCCATGAAGGTCGAAATATACTCATACTCACGGCCGTGGATCAGGCGCTCGGGCAGATCCCGGTTCATGTGGAAGCTGAAGTGCCAGAGCTTCGCGGTCGACGCCTCCCACTCTGTCCAGCCGGGAAGCGGAACGTCCAGGACGGCCAGGTGGCTGACAGCCTCCCGATAGGTGGTGGCCTGCGGCAGGGCGACCATCCCGCCGATGTCATGTCCGCACACGGCATAGCGCTTATGCCCAAGGGCAACCATGACTTCGTGCGCGTCGCGTGCCATCGTCGCCTTGTCGTAGCCGTCGAGCGGGCAGTCGGAAAAACCCGCGCCGCGCAGATCGATGGCCACCACGCTGAAATGCTCGGCCAGCAGCGGCATCGCACGGTGCCATCCCCACCAGGTCTCCGGCCATCCGTGAAGCAGAAGGATCGGCGGGCCTGAGCCTCCGGTGACGGCGTTGACCTTGATGCCATTCGCCGGCACCAGTTGCTGGCTGAACCCCTTCAAGGTTGCGATCATGGCCGCCCTCCAGTCAGAGGTTGACGTTCAGACAGGGTTCGCGGCCAGCGCTCAGGGCTGGTCGAATTCGATGGCGGGCGTGTGTTCCGCCAGGCGTCGATATCGCAGCGGACGGCAGTCGGCCTTCGCTCAGCGATCAGGTGTGCGATCGGGCCGAACGAAGCCGGGCGTCGTCGTCGTCGACCGCCTCGTCAACCCCGCCGAAGGTCTCGACCGCCGTTGCGTCCGCTGCCTTGGCTGCCGCCGCATCGGTCACGTCCAGCGGCAAGGTGATCGTGCGGCCACCGAGAACCGCGGCCTTTTCCTCGACCGTCTTCACCTCGCGGGCCGGCGCGATGGACCGATCGCGCTGTGCCTCAGCGAGCGCGGGCCGCCGGACGAAGCCGCTCAAGCAGCCTGTTGTGAGCCACTTTTCAATAGCTCCTCTCCGAGTTGTTTCCAGACGGCGTAGAGCTGTCGCCGCCACGAACCGCCATATCGGCCATGATCGACCAGTCCTGCGCGCCTGAGGTCAAGCTACCGCGACCAGGTAGGTTCCGGGCACGTAACTGGTGAGATCCCATGAGAGCGTGGTTGGGAAGGGTCCTTGTGGGCCGCGTAGCCGCATAACAACGGCGATCCGGGCCGGCAGGTGGCGCGGCGGCTGCGCGTCTTGGCTACCCCTCCGATCTGCCCGATGCCCAGTGGGCGCTGATGAGGCGTTCAGCCCCGCTCGCCGATGGACATGAAGTCATCCGCCAGCAGGGCGTTCAAGCGGTCGGTGTCGGCGTGCAGTTCGGCGTGGTCGAATGCTTGCTGGAGTTCGCGGATGTCAGCTGTCACGTGAGGGTCCTGTCGCGCGCGCGTGGGGTGGTAAAAAGCCTTTGTCGAGAAGCGCTGATGGCAGTGTGTTTCACATCGTGACGACGAGCTTGCCGGTCGTGTGCCGGCGGACGAAGTCGACGCATGCTTGAGCGCCCTGGTCGAGGGTGTAGCGGCGGCCGATCGTGGCCGGTAGTTCTCCACGGACCGCAAGTTCACCGACTTCCCGCATCCCGCCGAAGGCGCCGTCCATGTCCAGCACGAAATGCAGACCGACGTCGTCACGGCCAATCCAGTCCTGCTGCGGTACTGGGTAAGTGATCGTGAGAAGGCGTCCACCCGGGCGGATGACGCCTGCGACTCCGGCAAGGTCGTCACTCGGCAGGGTCAGGTTGATCGCGACGTCGACGTCGGAGGGGTATTCGGATTCCGCGTACCCGATGGTTTGGTCGGCGCCGAGAGCGCGGAGGATGCCGGCGTCAGCGGCGGTCGCCGTGGCGATCACCCGAGCCTTCGCGGCGGCGAGCAGCGGGACCACCGCGGTTCCGACGCCGCCGGTCGCGCCGACGACCAGGACGGTTTCTCCTGGCCGCACCTTGGCGGTTGCCATCAGCGCCCGTGCGGTCAGGCCGACGATGGGCAGGGCGGCCGCCTGTTCGATGTCGAGGCCGGCCGGGCGGTGCGCCAGGAACGGGGTGTCGGCCTCGAAGACCGCGTACTCGGCCAGTGAGCCGGTGCTCAGCGACGGCCGGGTCGTACCGGCCATCGCCCGCAGCGCCCGCGGCACAGCCTGACCGAAGACCTCGTCGCCGACCTGGTAGGCCATCACGCCCGCGCCGACCTCGCTGACCGTGCCGGCGAAGTCGTTGCCCGGCACGTGTGGGAACTCCAGTGGCACGACGTCACGGAAATCGCCGCTGGGCAGCCGGACATCGGCCGGGTTGATCGAGGCGGCGGCGATCCGGACCTGGATCTGCCCCGGCCCAGGCTGGGGCACCGGCACGTCCCCCACGGTGTATTGCTCGGGCGGCCCGTAGCCGGTCACGACAACTGCCTTCATGCGCTTCCTCCATAAACGGACCGGGCGGTCATGTTATCGGTCGCCAAGCTAGCAATAAACGGACCGCGCGGTCAACTTGCTAGGGTGGCAGCGTGACCTCAACCCGCCCGTTGCGTGCCGACGCCGCCCGAAACCGGCGGCTGCTACTGGCGGCCGCCGCCGATGAGTTCGCGGAGCGTGGCCTGGACGTCTCGGTCGCCGACATCGCCCGCCGGGCCGGCCTCGGCAAGGGCACCCTGTTCCGTCACTTCGCCACGAAGGATGACCTGCTCGCCGCGATCGTCCTCGACCGGATCGACGCGCTCAACGCCGTCGGCGAACAGTTGCTCGACGCAGCGGACCCGGGTGCCGCGCTGCTGGAGTTCCTCACCGTCGCCGCAGACCAACAACGGCAGCGCGACCTGTCGTTCCTGCAGGAAGCCGGCGAACTGAACACGGACGTCACCAGGGCCCGCGAGCAGATGTTCCGCACAGTGCACGAGCTTGTCGATCGTGCTCGTGAACACGGCGCCGTGCGGGCCGACGTCACCGGCGCCGACGTCATCCTGCTGATGTGCGCACCCAACTACGTCACCAGCTACGTGCCGGACGCCCCGCCCGACCTGTGGCAGCGATACCTTGCCATCATCTTCGACGGCCTACGTCCGGAAGGTGCCCACCCGCTGCCCCACCCGCCACCAGCCGCCCCTTGACGCCGCAACACAGGGTCTGACCGCCGATGCTGCTGGCGCGTCTGGGTTCGCTCGGCTGAACGCGCTTACGGGGGAACGGAGACCGCCGGCCGCACCTGGTTGAGCACGGTGGCAAGCAACGTCATGGACATGTCTATGACGCAACATCACCGCACAATCCACCAGCGGATCGGCCGACCCAAGATAAACGGCGAGCCCGTACGCTGGGACGGTGATCGACTTTCGTGCGGCGGTCGAAGCGGGCGATCTCGACGCCATTGAGGCGTCGCTGGCCGACAACGTGGTGTTCCGCAGCCCGGTCGCGTTCAAGCCCTATCAGGGCAAGCCCATCACTGCCGCGATTCTGCGGGGTGTGTTGCGGGTGTTCGAGGACTTCCGGTACGTCCGGGAGTTGAGCGGCGAGGGCGGTCCGGATCACGCGCTGGTGTTCGAGGCGCGGATGGGTGATGTCGCCGTAGAAGGCTGTGACTTCCTGCATCTGGATGAGAGCGGCCTGGTCGACCAGTTTACGGTCATGGTTCGTCCGCTGTCCGCCGTGCAGGCCTTGGCCGCCGCAATGGGCGCCGAATTCGACCAGATCCAGCGCGAGGCGACCACCGGCTAGGTGTATTGCCCAGGGACGTTGGTCAACCTGGTGATGGGCGGGTTTGCCGGCGGTAGCGGTGTGGGGCCGCGGTGATTGTGGTGGTGGAGCCGGGCGGGTAGAGCTGCTCTCGTGAGGCGTTCAGTGCAGCCTGGACAGTGGGCTTCCACTGGGCAGCGAAGGTGTCCGCGAATCGCTCGTGGTCCGACCGTCGCTGGACGTTGCCCACCTTTCGCACACGGTGTTGAAGCAGATGATGGCCAAGCTCGTGCAGCAGTACGTCAAATCGCATGAAGTCCCGCAGCCGAACCGCTTCGCGTGCCGGTTGTTCGTAGAGAAGGATCTCGCCCGGTGCTCTGGTCTTGCCGTAGAGGACTGATCGGCGGTCGAAGTCCTCGGTCTGCCGCAACTCGATGACGCGTAGTCCGTACCAGGCGGCGGGCCCGACGACCTCCAGCACTTCACGAACGTCACATCCGCTGGCCGGATGCGCGAATCCCGGTCGCGCTGCGTGTACGTGGATCCGGATCCGGTCCAACCCCGGAGCGCGACGGAGCGCCTGACGCGCCCGGGGATCTGTACGCAGGCTTCGGCTCACATCGCCCATGCTCGGCGACCCCACGGTGTGCGACAACGGGTTTTCGCCGCGGAACCTACGCCCGTGCGGGCTCAGTACGGCTGGCCGCACACCTTCCAGGCGTCGTCCTCCTTCACCAACGCGAACAGGTGCCGGTCGGTGAAGCCGCTGTCCAGGGTCAGGGCCATGTTCACCGTCGCGGACGTGCGGCCGTTGACGCTCGACACATTGACGCCGGTGACCTTATGGCCGCGGATTTTCGGCTGCTTGGCGACGCCCTGGACGAAGGCCTCTCTCGTGTACCTGACGCGCGTGTCGCCGCACAACAGTCCGTACGCCGCGTCCGCATCCTCCGCCTCCAGGTCGCTGACGAACGACTCGGCGGCCTGCCGCGCCGGATCCGTTGCCCCCTTGACTCCCTTGTACAGGAAGAAGCCGCCGATGCCGGCGCCACCGCAGCACAGCACGACGAGCACGCCAACGACGATCAACACGGTTCGCAACGTCCGCCGCTTCGGCGGTTGGGGCATCTGGTACGGGTGGGTCATGGGTATGGACGGTAGGGGATGCGAGAAATCCTCGGTGCCCCGTCCATGCCGTGCGGGAAACACGTTTCCCGGCCTGCTGGCCGTGCCATAGACTCCGCCGGTGCTTGCGGTGTCGGGGGACTTCGAGATCCACATCACGGCGTTCGCTCATCACGCCGAGAAGCTGTCGGCGTTCGCCGCCAAACGCGGCCTGAAGTTCGTCCATATCGTGCTCGATCGTGGCGCCAACGTCTCTCAACCGATGCTCACCCTGACCGGCCGAGGCGCCCTGACCGATCAGGTTGCCGCGGTGCGGCACTGGCGACGCGAACTGCGCGAGGCAGGGATCCACCCGTGCCGTTCGAAGATCGAGGCGGCGCCGTGGTGCGTCGGCGTACCGCAGTCGGATGAGCAGGCGGCAGTCGAACCCGCTGACCGGTACTTCGAGCACCACGTCAAACTGCTGCTCCCCAGTACGACGGTGGCGGATCTGATGGCTCTCACTGACCTGGTCGCTCCGCACGGGGCACGGTTGTCACGTAACGCTCGCCGGGAGCTGGTGGACGGCGCGCAGGAACGGTTCGTCAACCAGCGATGTCACGGTGTCGGGCTCGCCACGGCCGGGCGACGGCTGGACGAGCTTGTCGCGACCCTCCGGGCCGCCGGCCACGAGCCTAGGGCCGTGGAGCAGGAGTACGTCGTCTCCGACAGCGACCTGCACCACGACCACGGTTGGCTGGAGTCGGCCAAGCCGAGGGCGAGCGGTTGGGCGCGGGAGCGTGAGAACCGGATGAGGTCGGCGCCGGCTGGCTCGCCGGACTACCCGCCGACCTACCGGCCGCTACCCGTCAGCCCGGCCGTGCGTCAGAAGGCGGCGTTCGACCCCGCTCTCCGGCAGTACCCGAACGCCTACCACGCCGGAGAGCCCGACTTCGTCGTGGAGGCCACCGGCCAGCTGTGGACCACCGCCCGGCGTGCCGCCATGAATCACGTCCTGGCGGCTATCGCCACAACAACCTGGGTTCGGCACCTGGTCCTGCGTGGCAGCGTCACCATGGCGACCTGGGTCGGCGACGCCGCCCGCGCGCCGGGCGACCTCGACTTCGTCGTCACTCCGCACGCCATCGCCAGCGACAGCACCGACGCTCGCGCGCTGCTCGATGACATCAAGACCGCCGTGCGAACCGTGCCCGGCGCCGGCCTGCAACCAGACCGGATAACCGAGGCCGCCATCTGGACGTACGAACGAGCTGACGGACGCCGCCTCGTGATCCCGTTCAGCACCCCGGGGGCGCCGGACGGCCACGTACAGGTCGACGTCGTCTTCGGTGAAGAGCTTCCCCTCCCACCAGAGGTGCTGACACTGCCTGACATCGATCAGCCGGTACTGGCCGCGCCCGCCTCGCTGGCGCTGGCGTGGAAGCTGCTGTGGCTGGCCACCGACAGGTACCCGCAAGGCAAGGACCTCTACGACGCGGTCCTACTCGCCGAACACACCACCGTCGACCGAGCCCTCGTCCGCCAGCTCATGCGACCCGAACTCGGCGCCGAAGCGGACAACTTCACTGCCGAAACCGCCTTGTCCTGGCAGGTCGACTGGATCAACTTCACCGACGAGTGTCCCGGTATCACGGGCACCGCCGATCAGTGGACCAGGCGGCTGGCGCTGGCCCTCGATCACGCCTGGAGCTGAATCGCCAGGCGGATATTTGTGCTGGGTGTCCCGGCGCTGGACGGGGTCAGTGCTCGTCCGGCCGGGTCCGTCCGATCGTGCACACGCGGTTGCCCCTCGACGAGGGGGTCAAGGCGCACGAGCTGATGGAGGCCCGCACGCAGCTCGGCAAGGTCGTACTCGTCCCCTGAGGAGCCCGCTACCCCCTGATCGACGGCGCCGGTCGTCGCCCTGCGGGCGCGACCGGCGCTTCGCGTCGTGCCGAGGACGAACGGGTCTCCGACCGAGTACGGGGTGACGTTACGGCCGCCCGGCCGGCGGGCCGACCACCCGGAGGCAGTCGGCCCACCCGTCCCGACCACCCCGTGGGCTGGCCACGCCGCTGCCGCTCGCCCTCGGCCGACCGCAGGTGGCCGAGTGCGCCGCGACCGACGGACCCGTCCATCGTCTCGTGGCAGGGTCACGCGGAGTTGCGCCACTTGCGGCCATTTCGGCCGATGAGCCGGTCGGCGTCGGTCGGGCCCCAGGAGGCGGCCTCGTAGGTGGGTATCGGCGACTCGTCCTTTGCCCAGTTGTCGATGATCGGGTCGACGATCCTCCAGCACTGCTGCACCTCGTCGCTGCGGATGAAGAGCGACGCGTCACCGATCAGCGCGTCCAGGAGTAGCCGCTCGTACGCCTCCGGAGACTCCTCGACGAACGTCTGGTCGTACGAGAACTCCATGGTGGCGGTGCGGACCCGGAAGGAGTGGCCCGGCACTTTGGCGCCGAAACGCAACGAGATGCCCTCGTTCGGCTGGATCCGCAGGATCAGCGCGTCAGCGTCGAGGCCGGTGAGCTGATCGGTCGGGATCGGCAGGTGCGGCGGCCGTTGGAACTGCAGTGCCACCTCGGTGAGCCGGGCCGGCAGGCGCTTGCCGGTGCGTACGTAGAACGGCACCCCGGCCCAGCGCCAGTTGTCCACGTTGAGCCGCATGGCGGCGTAGGTCTCGGTCCGCGACAGGGGATCGACGCCGGCCTCCTCGCGGTAGCCGGCCATCAGCTCCTCGCGGGTGCCGCCCCGGGTGTACTGACCCCGGACCGCGGCGTCGGCGATGTCCCGGTCGGTGGGGAGGCGGATCGCCTGCAGCAGCTTCACCTTCTCGTTGCGCAGGCCCTCAGCCTCGAATGAGGCCGGCGGCTCCATCAGTGCCAGCGCGAGGACCTGGAGCACGTGGTTCTGCACGATGTCCCGCATCGCGCCGGCGTCCTCGTAGAAGCCGCCGCGGCTGCCGACGCCGAGGGTCTCGGCGACGGTGATCTGCACGTGGTCGACCCAGGAGCGATCCCAGATGGGCTGGAAGATCGAGTTCGCGAAGCGCAGCGCCAGGACGTTCTGAACGGTGTCCTTGCCCAGGTAGTGATCGATACGAAAGACCTGGTGCTCGTCGAATGCGCTGTGCACGACGCCATCGAGTTCGCGTGCCGTGACCAGGTCCCGCCCGTACGGCTTCTCGATGACCAGGCGGGAGAATGAGCCTTCGCGTGGCTGGTTCAGCCCGACTCGGGCCAGTCCGTTGATCACCGGCTCGAAGGCCCCGGCCGGGGTGGACAGGTAGAAGAGCCGGTTGCCGGACGTGCCCCGCTGTGCGTCGAGTTCGTCGAGGGTCTCCACGAGTCGCTTGTAGGTTTCCGGGTCGTCGTAGCCGCCGGCCACGTACCGCACGCCGCCCTGGAGTTGGCGTTTGCTGGCGACGGCGTGTTCGCCGAGTGCGCTCTCGGCGAACTGCTCGTCGGTCATCGACGTGCGCGCGACACCGACGAGCGCGAACTGGTCCGGGAGCCGCTCGTGCCGGGCCAGGCTCTCTACCGCGGGCAGCAGCTTGCGCCGGGTCAGGTCACCGGAGGCACCGAAGATTACCAGCGTGGCCGGCGGGGCACTCCGCTCCTGGATGAGCGGGGATGCGTGGTCCATGATCTGCGTTCCTCCGGGCACAAGGGGTGTGGGTTGGGGGTGCAGTGCTGTCATGCCGGGGATTGTGTGGCGGTAGTGTCCGGCGGCCCCCCGGCGTGGCCCGTTGGTTGCGGAGCTTGAGCGTCGCATGCCGGCCGGGGGGTCGGCGACCCGGTGACGATCGGGTGCCCCGCCGCTGAGCCGGATCGGCACGCAGAGCTGGGCGGTAAGGCTGCTCAGGCCCAGTCCGGGACCTCTCGGCCGTCGCCCTGCCCCTGGTGGCTGGACCGCTCGGGCCGGACGCCACGGGAGGTACAGCCTGCTGTACCGGAAGACGCCCGCTGGCTTCAGCGATCTCGGCCGCCGGGCGACCTAGCGTTCGGGTGTCAGCGAAAAGCGCACACCGAGAGGCCTAGTGATGATCGACATGGTCGCGGTCCGGGTCGAAGGAGTCAGCCGGACCTACGCCACCGACGGGGAGCCGGTCGTTGCGCTCGCCGGCGTTGAGGCGAGCTTCGCCCGCGGTACGTTCACGGCGGTCATGGGTCCGTCCGGCTCCGGCAAGAGCACGCTGCTGCAGACCGCCGCCGGCCTCGACCGGCCGACGTCGGGCCACGTCTGGATCGGCGACACCGAGCTGTCCACGCTCTCCGAGACCAAGCTGACCGAACTGCGGCGGGATCGCATCGGCTTCGTCTTCCAGGCCTTCAACCTGGTCGGCGCGCTCACCGTCGACGAGAACATCGAGTTGCCCTCGAAGCTCTCGGGCAGGCGGCCCGATCCGCGATGGTTGGCGGAGGTCATCGAACGCGTCGGGCTGGCGGATCGTCGGTCGCGTCGGCCGTCCCAGCTCTCCGGTGGCCAGCAGCAGCGGGTCGCGATCGCCCGGGCACTGTCGGTCCGGCCCGACGTGATCTTCGCCGACGAGCCGACCGGGGCCCTCGACACCGAGTCGGCCGCCGACGTTCTGGCCCTGCTGCGCTCGGCGGTCGACGACTTCCACCAGACCGTGGTGATGGTGACCCACGACCCGGTCGCCGCCGCCTACGCCGACCGCGTGCTCGTGCTGGCCGACGGTCGCATCGTCCGCGACCTGCCGCCCCTGGGCGCTGAGAAGATCGCCGAGGTGCTGGCCACGACGCGCATGACGGGAGCCATTCGATGACCGGTCTCGCGTTGCGTCTGCTCCGGCAGCGCCCCGCCTCCGCCATCGCCACCCTGGTGGCCCTGGCCGGTGGGGTGATGATCCTGATGACCCTGGCGGTCTTCGTGCAGTCCGCGCTGCTGTTCCGGCCCCCACCGGAGCAGTTCGCGGCGGCCGACGTGGTGGTCGCCCATCGGGAGCTGACCGTGACCACCAGGGAGTTCGGCGACACGACCACCACCCGGGTGCCGCTGCCCGAGGGCACCGTCCCGGTCGGGCTGGCCGATGAGATCCGCGCGCTCCCCGGCGTCACCGACGTCCGCTTGGTGGGGGCCGAGGGTGGCGTCGCGTCGGCTGTCGAAGTCCAGGCCCGCGCGGACGCGTACGGGGCGATCGACCGGCTCGCCCGGCAGGCCGGTGTCGAGTCGTACACCGGGATGGACCGCGGCTGGGCCGAGCAGTCCGACTCGATCGCGGCCCGCTCGTTCCTGCTCACGGCCGGCTCGGCGTTCGGCGGCTACGTGGTCCTGCTGATCGTCGGGGTGGCGGCGGGCACGATCGGCCTGTCGGTCCGGCATCGTCGCCGCGACCTGGCACTGCTGCGGGCAGTAGCCGCCACCCCGCGCCAGGCGCGCCTGCTGGTCGTGGCCGAGGGGGTCCTCGTGGCTCTGGCGTCCGCCGTGCTCGGTGTGCCCGCCGGTCTCTGGTCCACCCACTGGGTGCACCACCAGCTGGTCACCCGGGGCTTCCTGCCCGCTGACTTTCCGATCGTCAACGCCGGGGTCGCCGCTGCGGCCGCCGTCGCGGTGACCGTCCTGGTGGCAGCCTCCGGGGCGTGGATCGCGGCGCGGCGCATCGCCCGCATCCGCCCGGCCGAGGCGCTCGGTGAGGCCGCGATCGAACCAACTCGCGGCGGCCGGATCCGGCTCGTCTCCGGCCTGGTCACGTTGGGCGGCGGCGTGGTCTCGCTGTTCTTCGCCGCCGGGCTGTCCGGCACGGCCGCGCTGGCCACCGCGGTCGGCATGCTCTACCTGCTCGTGATCGCCGTCGCGCTGCTCGCGCCCTGGATCAACGGATTGGCCGCCCGGCTGATGTCGCCGGTGTTGCGGACGGTGTGGCGCGCGCCGGGGGAACTGGCGGCGGCCAACCTGCGGGTCAACGCGCGCGGAATGTCGGTCGTGCTGAGCGCGCTCGTGCTGGCGATCGGCTTCGGCGGTTCGGTCTGGTTCCTTCAGGACAATCTCCAGCGGCAGACCGTCACGCAGAGCCGCGACGGCATGCTGGCCGACCGGGTGCTGACCGCGCCGCACGGCATCTCGTCGACGGAGGTGGCGAACGTACGCCAGATCCCCGGGGTCGAGGCGGCGACCGCCGTCCGGAACACGTCGGTGGTGGTCCGGGTCCTCGACGGTGCTGAGCCGGTCGTCGCCCGGGCGGTCGACCCGAGCGGGCTTACGTCGACGATCGACGTGAAGGTGCGGGAGGGCAGCCTGGCCGAGCTGCCCGACGGAACCATCGCCGCCTCGGCCCTGCAGGCCTCGTCCTCGGGCTGGAAAGTCGGCCAGACGACCGAGATCTGGCTGGCGGACGGCACACCGGTCCATCCGCGCCTGGTGGCGACCTACGACCGTGGGCTCGGCTTCGGCGACGTGCTGCTGCCACAGGAACGCGGTGTCTACGACGAGATGCTCGTGCGTACCACCGGCGACGTCGACCAACGGCTGGCCGCCTTCGGTACGGTGACCGACGCCGGCACCGTGACCGGGCGGTTGAACCGCGACCTGGCCATCTCAGCCTGGCTCAACAAGCTGCTCATCACCGTGCTGGTCGGCTATTCGGCCCTGGCCGCCGGCAACACCATGGTCATGGCCGCGCTGGCCCGCAGCCGGGAACTCGCGGTGCTCCGCCTGGCCGGGGTGACCCGGCGGCAGGTCCGGCGGATGGTCGAAGCCGAACAGGTGGGCCTGCTCGCGACGGCGCTGACGCTCGGTGTGGCGATCGCCGGGATGACGCTGATCGCGGTCGTCCACGCGCTCACCGGCACGCTGATCCCGTACGTCCCACCGCTGGGCTGGGCCGCGGTGCTGGGCGGCGCGACCGCGCTGGCCCTGGTAACCACGATCCTGCCGGTTCGGCGGTTGCTGCGGACCCCACCGGTCCGCGCCGCGGGTTCCAGGGAGTGACGCGCAAACTGTCCGGGTGAATTAGCAGCTCGACGCCGGCTGGTCGTCCCCCGTCAGGTGCTGTCGAAGCCGAGTTGCTCGCCCAGCTCGATGAGGTCCACCGTTCGATGGACAGTCGCTGACGGTCGAGCGGTCGTTCCGCGGGAAGGGCCGTGACCGGCACTGTCGACGGTATGACAGCCATTGAGGTCATCGGCCTCCGCAAGGCCTATCAGGGACACGAGGTGGTGTGCGGCATCGATCTCACGGTCGCCCGGGGCGAGGCCTTCGCGCTGCTCGGCCCCAACGGAGCGGGCAAGACCACCACCGTCGAGATACTTGAGGGACACCGCCGCCGCGACGCCGGCGATGTCCGTGTTCTCGGCGAGGACCCGGGCACCGCGGGACGGGCGTGGCGGGCGGGGATCGGGATCGTCCTGCAGAACGCCGACGACGCGGCCGACCTCACCGTCCGCGAACTGGTACGGCACATCGCCGGGCTGTATTCCGACCCGCGGCCGGCCGACGAGGTGATCGAGCTGGTCGGTCTGACCCAGAAGCGCGACAGCAGGATCCGTACGCTCTCCGGCGGGCAGCGTCGCCGCGTCGATGTGGCGCTCGGCATCGTGGGACGCCCGGATCTGCTCTTCCTCGACGAGCCGACGACCGGCTTCGACCCGCAGGCGCGCCGGCAGGTCTGGGAGTTGATGCGCTCGCTCGTCACAGAGGGCACCACGATCCTGCTCACCACCCACAATCTTGAGGAGGCCGAGGCCCTGGCCGACCGGCTCGCGGTGCTCGCGGGCGGTCGCATCGTCGCCGAGGGCACTCCCGCCACGCTCGGCGGTCGCGGCACGGTCGGCACCGCCACGGTGAGCTGGCGGGAGAACGACGGGCGGCGCGTGGAGAAGGTGACCGATCCGACCGATCTGGTCCGCCGGCTGGTCGCCGGGGACGCCGACCTGCGCAGCCTCACGGTCACCCGTCCGACCCTCGAAGACGTCTACCTGACCCTGATCGGAGCGGGGGAATGACCGCCGTCCTGCTGTCGGCCGCCCTTCCATCCACCCTGGCAAGCGGCCTGAACCGAGGGCGCGTCGAGCTGCTCATGTTTCTGCGTGACCGCACCGCCGTGGTGTTCACCTTCGGGTTTCCGGCCATGATTCTGTTGCTGTTCGGGACCATCTTCGACGGCGGCGACGACCGGAGCGGCGTCAGCGCGAGCCAGGTCTATTCCGCCAGCATGATCGCGTACGGCGCGTTGTCGACCGCGTTCGTGACGATGGGCTCGGGGCTGGCGATGGACCGCGAGGACGGCACGCTCAAGCGCCTGCGCGGCACGCCGCTTCCGGCGGCCGCGTATCTGATCGGCAAGCTGGTGCTGGTGCTCGTGCTCAGCATCGCCGAGGTGGTCGTGTTGGTCGGCGTAGGTGCGCTCGTCTTCGGCATACCGCTGCCCGACGCGTCGCACTGGCTCACGTTCGGCTGGCTCTTCCTGCTGTCGACCGCGTCGTGCGGGCTGCTCGGCGTGGCGGTCAGCGCGATGGTCACGCACGCGCGCACGGCGGGGACGATCCTCAACGTGCCGGTGGTCGCGCTGCAATTCATCTCCGGCGTCTTCATCCACCCCATCACGCAGTTGCCGCACTGGCTGATCGTGGTGGCCTCGTTCTTTCCCGTGAAATGGATGAGTCAAGGCTTCCGCTACGTCTTTCTGCCCGACAGCATGAGGGCACTGGAGGCCAACGGCCGGTGGGAGCTCGGCCGCACGGCGTTGGTGCTCGGCGCCTGGACTGTGATCGGATTGGTGCTATGCCTGGTGACCTTCCGGTGGAACCAGAAAGATCGCTGAGGCAGGGTGAGGCGCACGCCGGTTACCTGTTCTGGTGGGACGCCTACTTCGGACTGGTCGCGGCGGCGGTGGCCGCCGCGACCGTGGTGATCGACGGTCACCTGCTGTGGCGCCGCTGGCTGGCAGTGGGCGCCATCGCCGCCATGGCGATGCTGCACGTGACGGTCGGTCGGCGGCAGATCCGGCGCAACGCGGATGACGGCGCGGCCCTGGCAGTCCTGCTGACGTACCTCACGTTCTACGTCGTCGCGGTGGCGGCCGCACCCTTCGCGACCTGGCTGTTGTTCGCGGTCATCCCGCTCATCTTCCAGCTCACGGACGTGCGCGCGGGGATCGTGCTGGCGATCCTCGCGAACCTGGTCACCCCGGCGGTCAACCTCGTCGAGGAGCCGCACGCGGTGCCCACCGATCTGCTGATCGCGGTCATCACGGGGACGGCGAGCATCTGGGTCAGCTTCTGGATCATGCGTGTGATCCGGCAGAACGTGGAGCGCGGCACCCTCATCGACGAGCTCGAGGCGAGCCGTGCCGAAGTGGCCCGCCTCTCGCACGACGCGGGGATCTCCGCCGAACGGGCCCGCCTCGCCAGCGAGATCCACGACACGCTCGCGCAAGGCTTTACGAGCATCGTCACGCTGCTGCAGGCCTACGACCCGGAGCTGCGCGACGCGCGTCTGGCGTTGGCGGTCCGTACCGCGAAGGAGAACCTGGCCGAGGCGAGGGCCCTGGTGGCGGCGCTCTCGCCCGCCGCGCTCGCGTCGGGGTCGCTGCCCGACGCCGTACGCCGTCGAGCCGCCTACTTCAGCCAGGAAACCGGGGTGACCGCCACCGTCCGGGTGATCGGGGCGCCCCGGGAGCTGCCCACACCGGTCGAGGTGGTCCTGCTGCGGGCCGCCCAGGAGGCGCTGACCAACGTACGCCGGCACGCGCACGCCACCGAGGCGCAGGTGGTGCTGGCGTACGACGACCGGGGCGTACGCCTGGTCGTGCGGGATGACGGACGCGGGTTCGCGTCCGACGGCCTCGATGGGTTCGGGCTCGCCGGCATGCGCTCGCGCGCCGAGCAGGTGCACGGCATTCTCACCGTCCACGGCGGACCGGGGGGCGGCACGATCGTCGAGCTGGAGGTGCCCGCGTGATCCGCATCGTGCTCGTCGACGATCACCCGGTCGTACGGATGGGCTTGCGCGGCATGCTCGACGCCGAGGAGGACCTGACGGTGGTCGGCGAGGCGTCGTCGGGGCCGGAGGGCGTGCGGCTCACCGCTGAGCAGCACCCGGACATCGTGCTCATGGACCTGCGCATGCCGGGCGGGGACGGAGTCGAGGCGACCGGGCGGATCCGCACCCGCGTTCCGGGCGTCCGCGTGGTGGTGCTCACGACGTACGAAGCGGATCGGGACATCCTGCGGGCGATCGAGGCCGGTGCCAGCGGTTATCTCCTCAAGGACGCCACACCGGCGGAGCTGGCGGAGGCGGTCCGGGCCGCGGCCCGGGGCGAGACGGTGCTCGCGCCGAGCGTCGCCGCCACGCTCGTGCGACAGGTGCGGCACCCCGCGCCGCCGGCCCTCTCGGCCCGCGAGGCCGAGGTTCTGCGCCTGGTCGCGCGAGGGCTCACGAACGCCGACATCGGGCGGGAGCTCTACCTCAGCGAGGCCACCGTGAAGACCTACCTACTACGCGTCTTCGGCAAGCTGGACGTCGCCGACCGCACGGCCGCCGTCACCACGGCGCTGCACCATGGCCTGATCTGACCCCACGGGTACGCCTCAGCAACGCCGTGTGGTGTCCGCTGGTCCTCCCAGTGGAACTCGAACATGCCGGCCTCGATGCGCAAGGGGCCACCCGCAATAGGCGATCTGCCGGATCTCCGAGACATGTTCGGGACTGTTCGGAACGGAAACCCCGGCCTCGTCGCCTTGAGGTCGATATCGAAAGAGGGCTAGCTTCAGCCTTTATCGATGCGTGGTGTGGGACGCGAAATGACATTTCGCGCCACCGGGTGCCGCTCTTGGTCACGACGAAGTGTGTCGATGCAAAACCTGGCGACCAATATGGCCGATCGGTCTGCTGCGACTGGCAGGCCGATGCCCGACGACACGCCATGACAAAGACCTAGGCAAGGGAGGATTTACATGCTCGGCAAAGGACGCTGGTCTGGCCGCGGTCACCGTCTGGGGTTGGCCACCCTGCTCGTGACGGTGTTGGTGATGGTGTCGTCCGGGCAACCGGTCTATGCCGCCAACCTCGGCAGCGAGCCGACCCTGCCCTACGCGCAGCCGAACAACGCCAGCCTGCCCAGAGCGGGATGCGACACGACCGCCACCGACCCGACGAATCCGCCGGCCAGCAGCCCGGCGGCGGTGCAGGTGATCTATGCGTGGAACAACTCCACCGGGAACCAGTACGCGACGAACGTCGAGCATGCCGCCCGCGTCGTGGATCGCGTTGACTGGCTGCTCGACCAGGCCAGCAACTACGACCAGCACGTGAAGGTGAGCTGCCGGTCGACCACCACCAGCACGTACAACCAGTACGCGCAGGCGCTGGTGACGCCGGTGAAGATCGACACCACGAACACCGACTTCTGGTCGATCGCGAACGAGCTTTCGGCCAAGGGGTACGACGACAGCAACCGCTGGTATGTGGTCCTGACGGAGTTCCCCGCGCCGTCCGCGTCGGCGCACTGGTGTCCGAGCAGTGGCGGTAGCGGCTGCGTCTCCATCGTTGAGGCATGGGACAGTGGGGTCGTCGGGCACGAGATGGCGCACCTGCTCGGTGCCGGTCACGCCTACATGAGCGAGCACGTGTGGCAGGACTCCAACGGAAACTGGCAGGCCGAGCAGTACTGCCCCGACATCATGATGTGCGCTGGCGACTGGTGGGCCTTCGACCTGGGCTACCGCCAGAACTACGACCCGAGCGAGACCAGCGCGCGGTTCTATGTGGACAACTATCCGTCGACGACGACGAACAACGCAGCGGTTCACCCGCTGCTCACCTCGCCGGTGTGCTGCGACGTCGGTGCCAACAATGACCTGCTGACCGCGCAGGAACGGACCATCGAGGCGCAGGCGCCGGGCACCTCGAACCCCACCGGGTTCACCACCTCCGGATCGGGGGCAGCCATCTCGGTGACACCGCAGGGCTCGTATGCCGGCATTTCCGCCCGCTACTTCGACAACCGTCGCTCGTTGCAGTTCGTCAGCTCGCCGCAGTCAGCCGAGAAGTCGGTCATCGTGAGCCGTAGGCCGTCGGTGACGGCCGGGCACAACTACAAGTTCTTCGTCCGGCTACGCGCCGACTCCGGGACGGCCGCGCTGCGGATGCGGTGGTACAACTCGGCGGGCACGCTACTGTCCACGTCGCCCGGCAACTCGTTCGGCCTGACGTCGAACTGGTGGGAGTGGTCCCACGAGGCGGTCGCGCCGGCGAACGCGGCCAGCGTGCAGATCTCCGTGGTGGCACCGGCCGGTGGTTCGCAACCGTCGACCCTGACCATGCACGTGGACACACTGCAGCTGACCGACTGTAGTGCCAACCAGAACTCGCTGTGCCGGCCCACCACCTGATCCCACCTGGGTGATCCGGCCCTTCCCCACGTCGCCCGAGCGCGACGTGGGGAAAAGGCGAGTCAGCTTCTTCGTACCGTGGCGCCGGCTCGAATCGCCCGCGGCATCTCGGCGACATCGTCGACACGACCCACCAGCATGCTAAATTCGTCGCCCACACGGGTGAGTTCAACTCGACCCGGTAGGTGATGCCGCTCGATATGCGTGGTCGGCTGCTCGGCTGGTCGAGACCGGGGAGCTCTGCCGGGCGAGGGTGGCCGTGCTGTCGTAGCGGTGAGCGTTGGCCAGGGCGACGGCGGCGTACCGGCGAGGTTCGCCGCGATGGGCGGCCGGACGCGACTGTGGGACAATGCCGGCAACGGATGAGACTGGTGAGCGGATGTCGTCGACAGCTGAATCGCAAGATTTTCTCGGGCCACAGGCTCCTCTTGTGCCAAAGGGTTTCCGTGGCGTCACGAGGAACCTGGGCCTCAAAGACGTCGGTGACGATTTTACGGTCATCGTGTCCGAGGTCCCCGCGACATCGGCGGCGGTGTTCACGCGCTCGCGGTTCGCCGGACCCAGCGTCGAGCTCAGTCGGCAGTCCGCGGCGGCCGGGAGCTTCCGGGGCATGGTGGTGCTCTCCCGCAATGCCAACGTCGCGACCGGGAAGGTCGGCGCCGAGAACGCCGCCGAGATTCAGCTCAGGGTCGCCGAGGCCGCCGGGATCCCCGCCGGCGAGCTCTTGATCGGCTCGACCGGAGTGATCGGGCGGCCCTATCCGATGACGCAGATCCGGCGAGGGCTCGACGAGTTGTCGTGGCCGCTCCCCGCCGCCGACTTCGACGCCAGCGCGCGCGCGATCATGACGACGGACACGCGCCACAAGGTGGTCCGGCTGCGCTGTGGTGACGCCGTGATCGTCGGCATCGCCAAAGGCGTCGGCATGATCGAGCCGAACATGGCGACGCTGCTGACGTTCTTCTTCACCGATGCGCAGGTCGGCAGGGAGGACCTCGACGCGATCTTCCGCCGGGTGGTCGACCGCACATTCAATGCGCTCAGCATCGACACCGACACCTCGACCAGTGACACCGCCGCAGTCTTCGCGAACGGGGTTGCCGGCCCGACCGACCTCGGAGAGTTCGAGCAGACGCTGCACCGGGCGGCCCTGCACCTGGTCAGAGACATTGCCTCCGACGGCGAGGGCGCGAGCAAGCTCATCGAGGTCCGGGTGAGTGGTGCCCGCGACGACGCGCAGGCGAAGCTGGTCGGCAAGAGCGTCGTGAACTCGCCGCTGGTCAAGACCGCCGTACACGGCGCCGATCCGAACTGGGGCCGGGTCGCTATGGCGATCGGCAAGCTGGAGGACGAGACTGACATCGACCCCGACCGGGTGGCGATCCGTTTCGGCGATCTGCTGATGTTCCCCGAAAGCTCCGCCGACGACCTCTTGGACCGGGCCGCGGAGTACATGCGCGGCAAGGAAGTCGTGATTGACATCGACCTCGGGATCGCCGCCGGCTCGTTCACCGTCTACGGCTGCGATCTCACCGACGGCTACATCCGCATCAACGCCGACTACACGACCTGATCAGGCCAGGGATCCTGGCCGCCAACATCTCGGCGACGTCCCCGCCCTGCCGGGCGAGCAGTGAGTTCGCGAGCCCACAGCTGCCGGAACGCATCGGTCAGCGGTGGCGCACGTTCGACGTCCGCCCCTTGCGCAGGGCGGGCTTGTCCACCTTTCCGACGGCGGTATGGGGGATGGTGGCGGCGAGCACGATTTCCGCACGCACACCCAGGTCCTCGAGCACGGCACGGATCGCTGCGCGTACGCGCTCGTCCTCGACCCCGGCCACGGGGGTCGCCACCACGAGCGCCCCACGCTCGGTCTCCCCGGGCAGCGGTGCCAGTACGGCCGCCTCGGTGATCGGGCACGCGGCCGTCAGCGCGGCCTCGACGCCCGGGCTGAACACCGGACCGGCCGAGCCGCCGAGCAGGTCGGCGACACGGCCGAGGATTCGGTACTCGCCGTCGAACTCGGCGACATCCCCCGTGTGGTACCAGCCGTCGCGGAACGTGGCGGAGGTCGCCCCCGGGTCACCGAAGTAACCGACGCTCGTGTACGTCGAGCGGGCCAGCACCTCACCGATCGAAGGCCAAGCCTCGTCGAGGGGAGCGAGCCTGATCTCCACACCGGTGACCGGGGTCATGCCGCGGGTGTCCTGCACGACATCGTCCATGTTCCCCAGCATGATGCCGAACTCGGTCGAGCCGTAGATGCGTCGAATGTGAATACCGAGCACCGCGGCCGCGTCGGCGACGACCTGGCCGCTCAGGTACGCACCGCCGCAGAGCGGCATCCGCAACGCGGAAAGGTCGACGGACCGGCCGCGTGCGGCCTGCGTCAGCAACTCGTAGTGCCTCGGCAGCGCGCTGCACACGGTGGCGCCGGTCTCCTCCAGCCACCGCAGCAACTGGTCGGGCGCGGCAGACGGATCGGCCAGCACCAGGAGGGCCCCCGAGAGCAGCGCCGGGAACAGATGAACGTCGCAGCCGTGTGCGACGTCCAGGGTGTGGCGGTTGAACAGCACGTCCGCGGCGGTCGTCGCGGTGTAGGCGATCCACTGTCGCCGGTCGTGGAGCAGGTCATCCTGACGCCAGGTCACGAGCCGGGGCTTCCCCGTGGAGCCGGACGTCTCCAGCAGCCGGAACGCGCCCTCGTACGCCTTGAACGGCCGCGCGCCGACCAGCTCGGAGCCGGTCGCCAGCTCTGCGGTCGTCACCTGCTCGACGACGACGTCCGGCAGCGGCTCCGCGCCGACGACGAGTGCCGGCTTCGTCTGCTCGACCAGCCAGGCGATGTGCTCCGGCGCCGCCGACCTGCTGATCGGCACGTGGATAGCACCGCTGCCCGCCAGGGCGAGCACCAGTGCCACGTAATCAGTTCCGTTGTCCAGCCAGGTCGCCACCACCTGGCCCTCGCCGATGCCCCGGGCCCGCAGCCAGCCGAGGGCACGGTCGACCCGCAGCGACAGCTCGCCGTAGGTCAGGCGCTCGCCGTCGGGCACCACCACCGCGAGGGCGTCGGCTCTGCGGGCCACCACGGAACGGAACTCGGTCAGTAGCATCGTCTCTCCTCACGCGGCCGTCGGCAGGGTGACCTGGCCGCGATAGAGCAGACGCACCCCGTCGGACCCGATCGCGGTGCGGCCGTGCAGCGTCCGCTGGTTGTCGATCACCAGCAGGTCACCGGTCTGCCAACGATGCTGATAGAGGTAGCGCGGCGAATGCAGGTGCGCCGACAGCTCCGCGAAGAATGCGGCAGAGTCTTCGGCACTCACGTCGGCGACGCGCACCTGCCAACCCTGCGGCACATCCGGCGGGAATCCGAGTGCCAGGTTCAGCGAGCGCACGCGGCCGTAGTCGCGGGTGGTCGGGATCTCGTACCAGTCGGCGGGTACCTGCGGGAAGTAGCCGCGTTCCTCGACGAGGTATTCGAGCCGGCCGTCGGCAAGAACCTTGCCGAGGTGCGGCGGGATCTCACGCCACGCGGTGAGCTGATCGCACACCGTGGTCTCACCGGAACCGGGCTCGTCGGCGAAGTCCTTGGCGTACAGGACGATCAGGTCGACCTGTTCGCCGACCAACAGTCCGTCGGTGTGCAGCGGGAGGGGGCCGCGGCCGGTGACCACCTTCCCTGCGTCCCTTGAGGCGTTGAGCATCAACAGATCAGCCTGGCCCTCGCCGAACTTGTGATCCACAGTTTGGCCGAGGTGGTGGACGAGCCGCTGGAAGGCATCCTCGGTGAAGTCCAGGCCGCGCGTCAGCGCGACCCCGCTGGTCAGCGCCGCCTCCCGGGACCGCCGGGCCATCTCCTCGACGGTCTCCCCGGGCGGCGACGTCAACACCGTGCCGAAACCTGATTCGGTCAGTGTGTTCTCGGTCATCGTCATCTCCTCGTTCATCGGATTGTGGCGAGCGCGCGTGCGTAGACCTCGTCGGCGTTCCAGTCGTCGAGGTGTCCTTGACCGGCCAGTGCCAGGAGGTCGGCGAAGCATGCTTGGTAGACGCGGGAAGGGTCGCTCTGCCCGGAGTCCGCAGCGAGCCGCCGCCGCACCCCCTCCTGCAGGTTCCCGCCGTGGTGTACGGCGATCTTGCGGCGCCACGCGATAGCGGGGGTGACATGGGCGGCCATCGCGGTCCGCAGATGGAACTTCTCCCGGCCGTCGTGGACCTTGCACGCGGGCGTGGTCTCCAGCGCGGTGCGCATCACCGGGAGTGTCCAGAACGGGTGGAACGTCTCGACGCCGTACGCCAGCGCCATCCGGTTGGCCAGCTCACCGCTGGTGCGGGTGCGCGCGACCGCCGCGATGCCCTGGTCGATCAGCTCGTCCGGGTGCTCGAACGGGGTGAAGAGCCCGGCATTGATGAGGTCGCTGCCGTACCCGGTGAGCAGCACGCGACCCGGTTCGACCACGCCGGACTGGTAGAACGCCGTGGCCGTGAGCGCGACCTCGACCACCTCCGGCGTGGTCACGCCGAGCCAGCGGACGGCGGCGGGGACAGCACGGATGATGCTGTCCTCGTCGAGCAGCAGCGAATGCAACTTGAGGCCAGCGACCTCGCACAGCTCCGCGGCGTCGGAAAACTCGTCTCCCCAGGGCGTTCCGACACTGTACGGCCGCACGTCGAGGTTCCGCGCCGCGGCCAGGTAGGTCACGGTGCCCGAGTCGATCCCGCCGGAGAGCAGTGACGCGTACGTGGCCTCGGGGCGGACGGCGGCGATGCCGGCGATCACCGCATCCAGCTCGGCCAGTTGCGCCTGCCCGGCAGCCAGCGGATCGTCCCGAAACGGCCTGCGGAACTGCTCGAGGAAGTCCTCGGCCGGCGGGGCGGTGCTGGTCAGCCAGCCCGAAGCGGTCCGGGCGCGGCGTTGCCGGACCGAGTGGTCCAACCGTCGTATCCCGTCGACGAGCGTGGCTTCCGCATCGGTGCTCACCGGACCCGAGCGCACCCGGGCGGCGAGGCCCCACGCGGGCAGAATAGCCGCGGCGAGCAGCAGGTCGGTGAAGAAGGCGAAGCCATCGGTCGCGGGGTCCTCGGCGACGTAGATGGCGTCCTCGTTGAACACCGAGGTGAACGCGGTCACGGCGTCCTCGCCCACCTGCAGCACGGTGCGCTGCGCCGGTTGCGTGGGCAGCTCCCCGAGCGCGGGCGTCGCCGTCAGCGTACGGACGTCGACATCGAACGGCGCGGTCGTGGGCAGCCCTGCCACGAGGCCACGGTGGTAGACGAACAGATCACCGACCTCGACGCACGCGCCCATCGGCTCAAGTCCGGTCAGGCGCCGGTTGGCGACGACCACCCAACCGCCGCTCATGCCTGGCCCACGATCCGGCGCATTTCCCGCTGCGGCCGCCCCGAGGCGAATCCTGCCCGGTGTGATCTCTTCGCGTTGTCCCGCAGGACGTGCAAGCCTTGGATGTAGTCGTGGTTCATCTGCGGCTTCGTGTTGCGCACGGCCGCCGGGTTGTAATCGGCGAAAGCCGCCGCGCGGGCCAGCGCGGTCGGCAGCACGTCCGCTGCGGGCACCGCTTCGTGCAGTAGGCCGTCCCGCAGGGAGGACTCGGCGGACCATTCGTCACACGACAGGAGCATGTGCTGCATCACCGAACGCCCGGCCGAGCGTTCCAGCATGAACGCGCCGAAATTGCATGCGATACCCACCTTGAACTCGGGCATCCGCAGGATCGACGATTCCGCACCGACGCGGTAGTCACAGGTGAGCAGGAGTTGCAGGCCGATCCCGATGGCGTAACCCTCGACGGCAGCCACGGTGGGTTTGGTGACTTCGAGGCTGGCGACGTACAGCTCGGTGATGTTGTCGATCCACTCGTCCACCTCGTCACCGCCCGAGAAGTGGCTGACCTCGTGAAAATCGCCGCCCACGGCGAAGGAATTGCCCTCGCCGCCGTGCAGCACCACGGCGGCCACCGCGTCGTCGGCCTCGACCTCGCGGAGGATCCCGGTGAGTGCGCGCATCCGGCCGTTGCTCATCGCGTTCGAGTGATGCGAGCCCTCGAACGTAACCTGCGCGACGCCGTTCTTGGTCACCACGGTGAAGGTGTCGCGGGGCTGTGTGTGGACAGCGTTGTTCATCAAGCTGGTCCTCCATAGTTATCGGGGTGAAAGATGTGCATTTGGTGGGCCGTTCCAGTGCGTCCTGGGTCCTGCGGCACCTCTTTCGCCTCCTGTCGGGCACATCCGATCGGTGCCTTCTGCGCGCCCGCCACGCCGCCGCAGCTCCTCCTCCGTCAGGAGAAGCTTGAGGTCGGGGCCGGCCGGGTCGGTCGACCCGCTCGAGTGGCGAGGCCGGCGGAGACCCGCCCGGTGGCGACCTCCTCGACCGGTCCGGTCAGTCGGACCGCGCCGCCGGCGTCGACGGACACGGTCACGGCACCACCGCGCATCCGGACGTCGACCTCGTCGCCCACCAGACCGAGACGCCGCACCGCAGTTGCCGCGGCGCAGGCCCCGCTCCCGGACGCGAGCACCGGCCCGGCACCGCGTTCCCACACCACGACCTCCAGCGACCGCCGATCGCGCACCACCGCGAACTCCACATTGACCCGGGTGCGGAACGCAGAGTGCCGGCCGATCAGCGGCCCCAGCTCCCGCGCGGCCGCCTCATCGGCTGCCGGCAGGACGACGACCGCGTGCGGGTTTCCGTTGTGGACGCAGGTCACCCGAAGGGTCCGCCCCGCCACGGGCAGCGGGTGGTCGACGACCGGGCCGGAACCTCCGACCAGGCCGACGATGTCCGCGTCGAAGTCCGGACGGCCCAGGTCGATCGACACCAGCCCTGCGAGCCGGTCCAGTACCCGGACGCTGGTGTGGCCGAACCCCGTGTCCAGCACGAACTCCGCGCCGCCGTCTCGGGACAGGTGCAGGGCGAGAATGCGCAACCCGTTCGCGCTCCGCTCGCACGGGCTCCCGTCCGGGTTGAACAACCGGACTGGCATGGGCTGGCCCGCGCCCGCGGGCGGTCCCCGGAAGACAATTCCGTCCGCGCCGACCCCGAAGTGCCGGTCGCACATCGCGACCGCCGTCGCCGGTGCGGCGGGCAGCCCGTCCTCGGGATCCACGACCAGGTAGTCGTTGCCCAACGCTTGGTACTTCGCGAAGCGCGGAAGGCCGGCCCCTCGGGGCGAGGTCACCTGCGGCTGCCGTCAGCCCACCGCGGGGCGGTCTCGGCGAGCCGCTCGTCAAGGTAGCGCGCGGACGAGTTGAGTCGCCACAGTGTCCCGCGGGCGATGCCAATGCGCATAGCCTCGGAGGTCGCCGCCGGCTTCACCACGTTATGGAACCACCCGGCTGCGTGCTGGGAGTCGACCGTGATGTGCAGTCTGTGGTAGGTGATCCCGACCTCTGGCAGCCCCAGCCGCTCCCATGCGCGCACGACGCACACGAACCGGTCCGGCACCAGCCACTCGGTCATCCCGAGGTAGCCGACCGCCTCGGCGTACCGGTACCGATAGCGCGACAACATCACCGCGAGGTTCCCGGACAGCAGCGCCGTGCCCGTGAGCCGGTCGGCGACCTCATCCTCCCGCACGTCGAAGACCTCGAAGATCCTTCGAAAGAGCGTGGTGTGCACCTCCTCCGGCCGGCCGTTGCCCATCTCGTCCCAGTAGTTCGCCGCGATCTCCATTTTGGCGGGACCGTCGGTACCGACCTGCATGAGGGCGAGCAGGTCGTCGAACCTCGCGTCGATGACCGACTCCTGGATCATGTACAGACGCAGGTCCTCGGAGTCTGCGTGGTTGCTGATGAAATCGGTGTAGTAGGGATGCTTGTACACCCGGTGCTGCTTGGCCAGCGCCTTCAACCAGGAGACGTAGGCGGCCGGTTCGCTCGGCATGCCGTCCAGTAGGCCGGCTTGGATGCGGGCGTCCTCCGCCGCGCCGGTGGCGGACTCCACCAGGCGGGCGATCTCGTGAATCACGACCGATCCCTCGGCGCTCGGTCTACCCGGAGCGATCCGCAACCCGAGATCGTAGATTCGGGCGAGGATCTGTTGCTGCTGCAGAAATGCGTCCGGGTCACCTGCGGTAGCGCGGTCGTTCAGCTCTCTCACCCGATCGAGAACCTGTTCTCGCAGCGCACCGTGCACCGCGCGGTCAAGTTGATCCGCCGATATAGACAGCCAATTGGAGATGTCGTCGACGACAGACGCTGCACCTTGAACGGAAGCTGTTTGTTGCACGGTTGTACCCCCATGGAAATGATGTGTCATCTGATGTCAGTCGCGCGCCGCGGAGGGTTGCCATTTTTCGACCTCGACGCGGTTGTCGTGGAACACCGCACCGCCGCCCATGTCGGCGTCCCGCTCGTTCACCGTCGCGTTGACGGTCGGGCCGCCGGTGAGCTTCATCCAATGGCCCTTCGTGGTCCCGACGACTCCGCTGCGGACGTGCTCGGAGGCGTACGCGGTGGAGACGAATGAACCGCGGTCGTTGAAGACGGCGACCGGTGTGCCGTCGTGGAGCCCACGGGCGGCCATGTCGTCCGGGTGCAGCTCGACCCGGGGCGGACCAGCCCGGCGCCGTAGTTCCGGCTTGTTGGCGAAGACCGAGTTGAGGAAGAAGTGCGAGGCGCCGGCGATCAGCGAGAGCGGGTACCGCGCGGCCAGTTCCGGGTCGGTCGACTCGCGTGGCGGGGTGTATCCCGCCACTGCCTCGAACCCGGCTTCCAGGGCTCGCTCGGACCGGAATTCCAGCTTGCCGGACGGTGTCGGGAAGCCGTCGGCGAACGGCACGAATTCGGCCGGATAACTCAGTCTCGCCCACCCGTCTCGGCGCAGGGACTCAACATCGATACCGGCCAGCGATGGATGGTCCGTGGCCAGCAACTGAGCCGCCATCTCTTCGTCCGAATCGTAGAGTCTCGGCTCGGACAACCCCATGTGCCGGGCGATTCGGCGGAAGATCTCCGTGGTGGAGAGGCAATCACCCGGAGGGGCCGTCGCCGGCTCGTTCCACGCGATGTACATGTGGCCGTAGCCGTCGAGAACATCGAGGTGCTCGGTCTGCATGGTCGCGGGCAGCACGATGTCGGCGTAGTCGGCGGTGTCGGTCTGGAAGTGGTCGACGACGACCGTGAACAGGTCTTCGCGGGCGAGCGCCTGGCGAACGCGTTGCTGATCCGGGTTGCTGACCACCGGGTTGGCCCCGTACACGAACAGCGCCTTGACCGGCGGGGTCAGGTCGAGGAGGTTCTGGCCGAGGCGGGTCATGGAGAGCCGTCGCACCGGCGCCGCACGCAGGTCGCTGCACAGGAGTGCCTCCCGGTTGCCGCCGAAGTACCCGTCGGTCGAGTAGGTGAGGCCACCGCCCAGCCTGCCCCAGTCACCGGTGACGCCCGGCAGGCAGGCGAGCAGGCGAACGGCCGCGCCGCCGCCCGCGTGGCGCTGCATCCCGCTGCCGGCGCGGATGCCGGTGGGCCTCGTGGCGGCGATCCGTTCCCCCAGATGCTCGATCTGCGCGCGGGAGACGCCGGTCAACTCCGCGACCCGTTCCGGAGGGAACTGCTCGATGCGGGCGCGGAACTCGGGCCACCCCACTGTGTGGTCGGCCAGGTAGGCATGGTCCGCCCCGCCGGCGGCGACCACCACGTTGAGCAAGCCCAGCGCGAGGGCTGCGTCGGTACCGGGCCGCGGCGCCAGGTGCTCGTCAGCCTGCTGAGCGGTCCTTGTGGCCACTGGGTCGATCGCGACGACGTGCGCGCCCTGCTCGCGTGCCTTGTTGATGAACCGCCACTGGTGATGGCTTGTGGTGAGAGTGTTGACGCCCCACAGCAAGATCAACCGCGAGTGGGTCAGCGACTCCGGATCGATGCCCCGGTGGGTCCCGGTGGCAAGGTCCGCGCCGACCAGCCCCGCCACCGAGCAGATCGTCATGTCGTGCTCGGAGGCGCCGAGCACGTTCCACAGCCGTGCGCCGGCCTGGCCCTGGAGCCCCTGGAGGAACCCCAGGTTGCCCGTTCCCTGATACGGCCAGATCGACTCGCCGCCGTACTGGCGACGAACCCGGTCGAACTGTTCGGCGATCTCGTCGAACGCCGCGTCGAGGCTGATCCTCGTGAACCTGCCGGTGCCCTTCGGGCCGGTGCGACGCAGCGCATGACGGAGGCGGTCGGGCGACGCCGCGTGGTCGAGGTACTGGTTGACCTTCACGCAGAGAGTGCCGTGGGTGAAGGGGTGCTCGGGGCGACCGCGCAACGTGACGGCCGCACCGTCGCGGACGCCCACTATCCAGCTGCAGGCATCCGGGCAGTCCAACGGGCATCCGCCCGCGACCTCACGGTCGACCACAGTGACACGTCTACCCGATGCCTTCATTGCGCCGAGGGTTTGCTGTTGAGCACCGCCTGGTCGTGCTCCTCGCCGTACCAACGCTCCGACCAGCGCGAGAACGCGGCGATGACGATGTCGCGGTGCCCCTCCTCGCCGGAGGCATCAGGGTGCAAGTCTGTGACGTCGTGTGCGACGGCGCGGTCATCGAGCAGCGCAGCATGACCAGGCTGGACGGTGCCACGCCAGAACGGCTCGGAGGAGTCGAGGCCCTTCCACAGCCGCATCTCACCCCCGGTCACGTTGTGCCTGTTGAAGACCAGAATCGCGACGTACTCATGCCCGTCCTTATGGACGCCCTCCGGGGTGACCAGCCCTGGTTTCGCTTCCGTGGCGCGGCTGCGGTTCTGGTGAACGTTCACCTGCCAGCTCTCGGAGCGGTCCAGTGGCAGGTTGGCGGCGACCGCGTGCAGGTAGGGGAGGAAGTCGGCCTGCAATGGCTCGTACTCGCGCATGATGCCGCCCGCGACCGTGTTGTATTCGCGGGACTGGCCGTAGGGGCGGTGCGGAAGCAGCTCGAACGACCAGGCGTCGGAGATGTAGTCAATCTTGTACTGCGAGAAGCGCTTGTAGCGCGTCTTGTTTCCCATGTAGACGTCGAGCGGGACATTGTCGTAGCTGTTCAACACCTCCTGCGAGACCGGAGGCAGATCGATGATGGCATACCCGTCGATGAGTCTTGACATTCGAGTCTTCCGTTCTGTTGGGCAGTCGTGGCCGAGCCGTCGCCGAGCTATTTCTCTGTGGCCTGGGTATTTATATTGATCGGTGTGAATACTATCCAGTGGTTCTCCTGAGCGTCAAGCCCGTCCGTGCAAGACTTTGCTCACCGAAAATTGCAACGGAAAATGGGCACCCCGAAACCCTCGATGCCGCCAGCATCGAGGACCGCCACCGACTCGATCAGAAGTACCTGGTCAACTCTCCCCGGCGTCGGATGTCGAGAGAGCAGCAATGCAGTCCGCCCCCGAGGGAACGGCCGTGCCGGAACCGCACGGGCACCGGCTCCACGCCTGCCTGCTCCAGCTGAAGCATGAGAGAGACCTGGTTGGACGGGACAAGCACGCGATCCGGGCCCAGCGCGAGGAGGTTCATCCCGACCCAGCGAGAAGCTCGTGGCCAGTCGAAGGCGAAACCGTCATCCTCGATATCGGTGACCCACAGCGTCTTCCAGCTCCGCAGCGGGCTCGGAATCATTTCGGGCGTCATTTTAACTGCATTGGCCAACAGTAGGCCCGGCCGAAGTATGTGCAGTGTCGTGTCGACGTGATCAGCGCAGATGGACATCTCGTGGACCGTGAAATCCGGCCCCAGGATTCGCTGAAGCCAACTCGCACCTCGCCGGTTACCGGTGCTGCTGACGTTGAAGAAAATATCGTACCCGCATCTCAGGAGGTTTGCGGCATCGAACAAGGGTTCCTCGTCGGCAACTACCGAAGCATTCGACTCGTAGATGTACGTGGAGTCCGGCAGCCTCGGCTTGGGCGCCGACAGCCATCGGGCTCCGGAATCGAAATACCCGCGCAGCAGGTCGCGGTACGGGAAGACCTCAAAGTACCGGGACCTCATCGGCATCGGGACCTCGATCAGCATGTCACCGATGACCGACAGGCAGTCTCGCGGCATGAGCGCATGCATCGCGACGGACGCCCAGTCCGGCGACGCATAATGCTGTCCCGGCACCAGGGGTTCGGGGCGTCGAACGGCGACACCGTGCGACTCGAGTACCGCGGTGAGATCGTGAAAGTCCTCCTCCGCTTCGTCGATGACTCGATCCAGCAACGCGCTGGGGATCTTCTCGCGTTCCGCCTCGACCGGTTGTTCGAAGAAGTGGCGCAGGGAGGGGTCCACGGGCGGGGGAGTGAAGCCGACGGCGGTGCCCAGCACGACCTCCTCCAGCGGGTCCCAGTCGTTACTGCTCCACACGGCGTTAACGGTCATCGGCAATCCCCTCGATCAGGTGGCAGGTAGCCGGGCACATCCACGCCGCTGGGGTCGCGCGCAGCACGATCAAAGCTGCCGGGCCGCGCAGGTGCGTTACCGGCCTTGTCCGTCTGACGTCGGTGATCGTCGAGTAGGCACGTCCGGTTCTCTCGCGGCGCACGGCAGACTGATGTGAGCGTCGACGTCGATGGCGTGCCGTGCCCGTCGCTGTGGATCGCGACGAGACGGCGGGCCAGACGCGGCGTCCGTCGGCTGTCACCGGCGTCAGAATCCCGGTGGCCGTGTCAGTTCGGGAGGCCCGCGTCTTGGGCGAAGACCGCTTCAACTCACGCGGACACGGTCGCCGAACCGGACCGGGCCCGCACAGATGACCCTCGCGTACACCCCGAAGTTTGTCTGTCTCTGTTCGGCCAGCACCCGCAGGACGTCCTTGTCGCGGGGCACGCCCGGCTGCGGCAGCGTGACCGTCACGCACCGCTCGGTCTGCTCGGTGATCTCGAGTCTCGTGGTCTCCCCGATGGACACCTCGCGGCCGATCCAGTCGTCCTCGAATCTTGGCCCCCACTCCCCGTCGATGACGATATTGGGCCGGAAACGGGCCACCGGGACCACGGTTCCTTCCGGCACCTCGGCCGCCAGCGCGGTGAGGGAGGAGCGTGAGATCAGGTGGACCGCGCCGATGTCGAAGTGAGGTGTGCCCGATTCCCGAGCGGCCCGCACCGGCTCACCGGCCAACGCCGTGAGCGCCGCGTCGAGGTCGGGGTCGCCGGCAGCCAGCACGGCGCCGTTCGGCGTGTGAACCTCGACGCGACCGTGGCGTGTGCGCGCCGCGTAGGCGAGCAGGCCGTCGAGGCGACGGACGTGCTTCCAGGTCTTGCAGCTGCCCACCCGCCCGTCCGGGAAGGTGGCGGCCCACTCGCGGTCGCCGGAAACTCCGCGGCTGTCCAGCCGTACGTCATCGACCGTCTCGCCCTGCATGGACTTGAACGGATATCGGTAGAGTGCTTCGACTGTCGCCTCGACAGCGGACACGAGAGACTCCTTCGCGCGAGGCCCGGACGGTTGGCTGGGCCGGTCATCGGTCGAACAGCACCAGGCTGGCCAGAGCGATGAGGACGGCGCTCGACAGGTAGTTGAGCGCACGCCCGACCCGGGGACGTCTGGCGATCTTGGAGGCCAGGGTGCCTCCGGTGACCCCGACGGTGACATCGATGGGCAGGGCGGTCAGCGGAACGATCAAGCAGAACCCGATCAGGACCAGCAGGCCCGGATCGTCGAGACTGACGATGATTTGCGGGACCAGGGCGAGAAAGAAGGTGACCGTCTTCGGATTCGTGCCCTCCACCAGGAACCCCTGCAGGTAGCTGCGCAAGCCGGACACCCTGGCCGGTCTCTCGGTTCTTACCGTGAACGGCTGGTCACGGAGCCCCGAGATGCCCAGATAGAGCAGGTACGCCGCACCGGCGATCCGCAGCATCGTGAAGGCCAGCTCGGACGAGGCGATCAGGGCGGAGGCGCCGATCGCCGTCAGGAGCGCCCACATCGCACTCCCGCTAGCCAGCCCGAAGGCCGCGAACACTCCGGCGATCCGTCCGTTGACGACGCTGCGCGACATCACGTAGAGGATCGACGGCCCGGGGCTCAGGTTCAGCAGGAACGCACTGAGAGCGAACGAGGCAAGGATGGTGAGCGTCAACCGGCTGGCCCTTTCTGCTGAGCTCAGGAAAAGCGTCGCCAACGCGACGGAGTCACAGGTACGTCTCGAGTCCGCCGCGCCGGCGTACGTCCAGCGAACAGCAGTGCAGTCCGCCGCCGAAGGTGCGACCGTGCCGGAAGCTGGTGGGGACCGCGGTGATCCCGGCGTTCTCCAGCTGCTTGATCACCCGGGTCTGGTTGGCCGGCACCACGACCGTGTCGGGGCCGAGGGCCAGAATGTTCATGCCGACCCAGACTGAGGCGCGCGGCCAGTCGAAGGCATAGCCGTCGTCCTCTGGTGTGTCCACCCAGATGGTCTTCCAGGACTGCAGGGGGGCGGGAATCCGATCCGCGGTGAGGCGTTCCGAGTTGGCCAGCAGCAGCCCCGGCCGCA
The DNA here is from genome assembly GCF_044466585.1 of Micromonospora sp. NPDC049359. Lineage (NCBI taxonomy): Bacteria > Bacillati > Actinomycetota > Actinomycetes > Micromonosporales > Micromonosporaceae > Micromonospora > Micromonospora sp. NPDC049359. Next base: position 404,794 of record NZ_JBITMW010000003.1, read on the forward strand.
GGATGTGCAACGTCGTTCCGACGTGATCACTGCAGATGGAGATCTCGTGCACCCGGAAGTCCGAGCCCAGCTGCCGACGTAGCCAGGCCGCACCCCGCCGGTTGCCGGTGTTGCTCACGTTGAAGAAGATGTCGGTCCCGCACCGGAGCATGTTGGCGGCGTCGAACAACGGCTCGTGCTCCGCCACGACCGAGGCACCAGGTTCGTACACGTAGGTCTCGTCGGGCAGCAGGGGCTTCGGTGCCGAGAACCAGGAGGCGCCCGCATCGGAGTACTCCCGGAGCAGGCCCCGGAACGGGGCGGTCTCGAAGTAGCGGGCACGCATCGGCATCGGCGCCTCGATGATGCGGTCGCCGATCACCAGCAGGCAGTCCCGCGGCATCAGCGCGTGCATGGCGACGGAATCCCACTCCGGAGTGGCGTAGCTCCGGCCCACGGTGCTCGCGTCCGGACGGCGCACCCGTACGCCGGCACTCGTCAGCGTCTCGGTGAGCTGGGCGAAGTCCTCCTCGGTCTCGTCCACCACGCGTTGCAGCGTGCTGGCGTCGATCCGCTCGTCCCCGGCGTCCGCCGGGGGCTCGAAGAAGTGCTTCAGCGAAACGTCCACCGGAGGCGGGGTGAGGCCGGCCGCGGAGCCGAGAATGACCTCCTCCAGCGGATCCCAGTCGTTGACACTCCAGACGGGTTGCGTCATCACTGCTCCTTGGTTCGGCTCGGGCGGAAACTGAGGCCGAATGGCTGGTCCGTGGGCATGAGCTCGATGAGGCTCACGTTGACTCGCTGAGGCTGGGAGATGCACCACTCCACCGCCTCGGCGATGTCCTGCGGGGTGAGCGGGTCGGTGCCGTCGTACAGGGCGTCTGCTCGCTCCTGATCCCCGTCGAACCGGGTCACCGCGAACTCCGTACGGGCCATGCCGGGGGCGATGCAGCTGACGCGGATGCCGCGACCCTCCAGGTCGGTTCGCATGTTGAGACTGAGCTGGTGGACGAATGCCTTGGTGCCGCCGTAGACGTTCCCGCCGAGGTAGGGGTACACCGCGGCGATGGAGCCGATGTTCACCACGTGGCCGCGGCCGGCGGCCAGCATGAGGGGCAGGGCCGCGCGGACGCAGTGCAGGAGTCCCAGCACATTCGTGTCGACCATCTCGCGCCAGTGGCGCAGATCGGCGTCCTGGATCGGGCCGAAGCCCTTCGAGAGACCGGCGTTGTTGACGAGGATGCCCACATCGGAGAACGGCGCGGGTAGGTCGCCGAGAGCCTGGGCGACGGCGTCTCCGTCCCGTACGTCGACGGTCAGCGGATGCACCAGGTCGTGGCCGAGGCGGTCGGCGAGCTCGGTGAGTCGTTCGGTGCGACGGGCCAGCGCCACGACCGGCCGTCCGGTCTTCACCAGTCGCTCGACGGTGGCCCGGCCGAATCCCGACGAGGCGCCGGTCACTATCGCAGAAGGCAGGTTTGTCACTGTTCTGTACCCTTTCCCGTAGGTCGACGACCGTCAGATCTGGCGGCGGTAGACGACGGAATTGCGCGTGGGATCCAGTTGGCTCACCCAGCGCCGAGGCCCGGCAGAGGGCCCGACCTCAATGAACCCGTGTCCGAGGAACCACGCGTTGGCCGGGCTGGACGCCGCGTACAGTGCACGTGCCGATGACCGGGCCGCCTCCTGGAGGATCCTGTCGAGCAGGAGGCTCCCGGTCCGGCGGCCCTGGAAGCTGCTCTGGACGCACAGGTTGTCCAGGACCCAGTCGCTCCCGAAACGCTGGACGCCGACGCAGGCCACAATCCGGCTGTCGTCCTCGACGACCAGGAAGTCGGCGTGCCGCCGGGCGAACTCACCGACGTCGCGATGGCGCAGCCGACCGAGCGCGACGAACGGAGCGGACAGGTCGTGCAGGGCCTCCGCGTCCGCCCAGCGGGCTCGTCGCAGCGACAGGAGGCGAGCCTTACTGACGGCGGTCTTCACCGAGCCATCCCGTCGAACGTCGCCGAGGCGCTCGAGATCGGGCACCGCCACTCCGCCGGCTGCGGTTGTCCTGAGTACTGGAGGGCCTCCGGCTGCTCCCCGAAGTCCGCGAGGTTCGGGTTGATGGACCCCTGAAGCCGCAGCTCGCGGGCCCGGATCTTGTCCTGCAGCGAGGCGTAGAGCCCATCCTGCTTCAACTGGTCGAACTGCTTGTGGGAGTTGAAGACGAGTACCGGGTGCGTGAACCGACGGGAGATCCTCGACGCCTGGGAGTGCAGACCCACCACGAAGAACGGATGTCCGGCGACGCTGTAGGCGAAGTCCAGGGCGTGGGGGTCACTGGAGACACCCGGCGCCCACGCGTATTTCTCCCGATCCACTTGGCGAAGCATGGCGAGCTGCGTCCAGAGGGTTTGCTCGAACTCCGCCTCGCTCAGCCGCCGCGGATTCTCGAAGATCGCTGCGAAGGAGCTGAACCTGGTTTCGTGCAGCCGGGTCCGGTCGACGAAGCCGACAATCTCCCGGTGCAGTTCCCGAGTGCTGTCGACGTCGAGCATCGACTTCAGTTCGACGCAATACAATTGCTTCTGACGTAACGACGCGCGTGCTCCGAGGCAGGAGAAAGCGGTACCATCAATCCAATCCTCGAATGCTGATGTCAGAGGCCTAGATTTCTGGGCAAACTCATCCTGTCGAGCCATTGAAATTCCCCGTAACTTGATTGCACCACCGTGATATAGGCACGAACATGACCCCCCCGGTCATCTGTCTTGGTCAAGCATGGTCAGTGATGTAGGCTGATTTCTTGACGGCGAGTTGACAGCGACGTCGACACGATGAGGTGCTACCTGGGCCGCAGGGTATTTCGGGCTTAGGTGATCTACGGGGGCATTGTGGGCTTGATCATTCTCGGGCCGGTGGAGGGTCGATCGCAGGGTCGATCGTCGTCGATGGGAAGACCGCAGCAGTGCACGGTCCTGGCCGCGCTGGCCGTGGAGGTCGGACGGACGGTGCCGGCCGATGTGCTCGTCGAGCGGGTGTGGGGCCAGGAGCCACCCGAGCGGGCGCGGCGCACCTTGCACAGTCACATCACCCGCATCCGGCGATCGCTGGAGACAATCGACACGGGATCCGGGGATCCGGCCCGGCTGCTGCTGGGCTCCGGGGGCTACCGCCTCGACATGGAGCCCGACGACATCGACCTACACCGTTTCCGCAGGTTGGTGAAGCGGGCCGACAGGCGGCTGTGCTCCGAGGCCGACGCGCGGGTACTGCTCCGGCAAGCCGTCGCCCTGTGGCGCGGCGAGCCACTTGCCGGCCTGACCAGCGCCTGGGCGGAACGCACTCGGAACGCGTGGACGCTGGAGCGGCTGGACGCCGTGGTCGCCTGGGCCCGGACGGAGCTGGCGATCGGGGACCCACAGGCGGTCATCGCGGAGCTGAACGCGCTGGCCTACGACTTTCCGCTGGTGGAAAGCCTGGCGGCGACGCTGATTCAGGCCCAGTACGCTGCTGGACGCACGAGCGAGGCCCTCGACCGCTACGCGACGGTGCGCCGGCAGATGGTCGATGCGCTCGGCATCGAGCCGGGTCCCGAGCTGCAGCAGGTGCAGCAGGCGATCCTGCAGGGCGACCGGATCGGACCTACCGGCCCGGCGATCAGCCGTGACGCCGTTCTCGCACCGCAGGTCCGGATCCCGCCGCAGCGCCCGACCCATGCCGTCGCTGGGCCCGCACCGCGTCGGCACCTGGTCGTTCCAGCGCAGCTGCCGATCGACGTCCGGGGGTTCGCCGGCCGCGAATCGGAGATGGCCCAGTTGACGGACATTCTCGAAAGCTCCCAGGCGGAGAAGCAGCCCGCGCTGTGCGTCCTCTGGAGTGCCGCTGGGTCAGGCAAGACCTCACTGGCGGTGCACTGGGCACACCGGGTGGCGCAGCAGTTCCCGGAGGGGCAGCTCTACGCCAACCTGCGAGGCTTCGAGCCGAGCGGCGTGGTGGTGCGGCCGGAAGAGGTCATTCGCATGTTCCTGGACACGTTCCAGGTGCCGCCGCAGAGCATCCCGGTCAGCCTGGAGGCACAGGCGGCGTTGTACCGCAGCTACGTCGCTGGTCGCCGAATGCTCGTGGTTCTGGACAATGCGCGTGACGTCGACCAGGTCCGGCCCCTGTTGCCCGGCACCGCCGACTGCCTGGTCCTGGTCACCAGTCGTCGTGCGCTGCCCAGCCTCGTGGCGAGCGAGGGCGCTCATCCGATCGCCGTGGGCCCGTTGCCGTACGACGAGGCCAGGCGGGTGCTCTCCAACCGGCTGGGCGCCGCGCGGGTCGCGGCGGACAGTGCCGCCGTCGACCGGCTCATCGCCCGCTGTGCCGGGTTGCCGCTCGCCCTGGCCCTCGTCGCCGCACGCGTCGCGACCCACCCTGACCTGGATCTTCGTACGCTCGCCGACGAGCTCGACGTGGCTGTTGGATCGACCGAAACGCCGGCTGAGGCCGGGAGGGGCGTCCACGTCGTGTTCGTGTGGACCTACCGGACGCTGAGCCCGGCCGCGGCGAGACTGTTCCGCCTGCTGGGACTCTCGCCCGGTCCGGACATCGACGAACTGGCCGTGGCCCACCTCGCGGCGCTGGACCTGCCCACGGCGAGGATGTTGCTCAATGAGCTGCAGGACGCCCAGATGGTCAGCGAGCACAAGCCCGCCCGGCTGTCCTTGCACGAGTTGCTCCGGGGCTATGCGATGGACCTGGTCCGCGCGGTGGAGACCGCGGAGGAGCGGTCGGCCGCTGTTCGCCGGCTGCTCACCCACTACGTGACCTCGTCGCGCCGCGCCGCCGTACTGCTCGAGCGGCATCTGTCCCAGGATGCGGTGGAGGGCCCGGACGCCGGATCTTCCCGTCTCACGACGGCCCGGGAGGCGGTGGAGTGGTTTACCGCCGAGCACGCGATGCTGCTCGACATCGTTCGCCGGGCCGCGGACGAGGGTCATGACGCGAGCCTGTGCAGCCTCGCTCGATCGCTGATGGAGTACTTCAACCGCCAGGGCCATTGGCGGGATCAGATCAACACGCAGCGGCTCGCCCTGGACGCGGCCCGGCGGCTCGGCGACCGGCGCGCCATGGGTCAGGCGCACCGCGGCATCGGGGTGGCCCATGCCTGGCTGGGCCAGTACGACGACGCTTACACACACAGCCGGAGTGCGCTCGACCTCGCCTGCGAGGTCGGTTCGACGAGTGATCAGGCGCAGGCGCATCTGGCCTTGGCGCGCGTCTTCGAGCGGCAGGGCCGCCACCGCGAGGCGCTCGACCACGATCAGGCCGCCCTCATGCTGGCCGAGATCGCGAACGACCGGCTGGCGCACGCGGTCTCGCTCAACAATGTCGGCTGGTCGCTGGCCATGTTGGAGCAGTACGAGGCCGCCAAGGACCATTGCGGCCGGGCTCTGATGGTGCTGCGGGAGGTCGGCGATCCGTCTGGGCAGGCGGCGACCTGGGATAGCCTGGGCTACATCAACCACCAGCTGCACTATTCGGCCGAGGCGATCGAGTGCTACCGCGAGGCGATCAGGTTGAACCGGGAGGCCGGGAACCGTTACGCCGAGGCTGACAGCCAGCACCACCTCGGCAACACTCTGATGACACTGGGCGACTTCGCGGGTGCCAAGGGATGCTGGCAGCAGGCCGTGGTCATCCTCGACGAGTTGAATCACCCCGACGCCGAGACGGTGCGGGATAGGCTGACCGGTCTCGAGCAGGCGCAATCCGGGATCGGCTGGGGGCGCTGATCGCCCGGCCGGGCACGGGCCGGCCGGCCGAGCTCGCGGCAGCCCAACGGGGGCAGAGTCGTTGGCTCAGGAATCGTGACTGGTGTGGGCCGTCCCTACCCCGAGGGCGACGGGGGCAACCAGGAGGGCTCGCCCTCTCGGTAATGCGGTGACGGCGGCGATAAGCACGGCCGCAGCGGACGCCGAGATGAGCACCGCTGGGGCAACGAAATTTCCGACAGCGGCTAGTGTGAGCCCGGCGAGCGGCATCGGCACAATCAGCAGCATGCCAAAGAGCCCCACGGTCGCCGCGTAGTTCTCCAGTGGCACCCGACGCGCTCTAACGACCCGGATGTACACGCTGAAGAACGCGTCGAGCAACAGGAACGCACCGAGGCATCCAGCGAAAACCCAGAGCCGGGCCCCCAGCGCTACGCCCAACGCGGCCAGGCACATCCCCACCGCGACCGCGATCCCGATCGTCGACAGCGGCACACGCGAGGTCAGCCGGTGGAAGGTCAACAGACCGACGATGGCCGGCACGCTGCTCGCCGCGTACATCAGGCCCAGCTCACTGCTGCTTGTCCCGAACGTTCCGAACGCGATCTGGGGCGCAGCCCCGTTGATCAGCGCGAGCACGTAATTCAGGCCCATGGTGACCAGGACGATCCGGCGCAGGACGGGGTCCTCGAGCGCACCGCGTACGGTCGCGCGCAGGGTCCGCTTCGCTGTCGAGATGTGCGCCGTACCGTCCGAGGGGACCGATATCGACATCCGCAGCGAGACTCCGAACAAACCCGCCGCCACGAACATCAGCACCGGCGGTGGGAACGACAGCACCACGCCCGCCGCCGCCGGCCCCAGGACTATCGCCGCCTGCTCGAAGGCGGTCAGCTGCGATTGGAATCGCTCCTGCCCCTCGGGGCGGACCAAGGACAGTCCGACCTTCTCGCCACCGACGAAAGTCAATTCGAAGCAGAGGCCCACGACCATCGCGAATATCATCAGCACCGGCAGCACCGCACCGGGATACACCGCCATTATCAGCCCAGCCGCGAGCGCCGTCGCGGTCCTGGTCAGATCCGCCACGACCATCAGGGTCCGCTGCCGTATATTGTCGAGCCGCAGGATCGCTGCCGACAGTCCCAGGAGTCTCGGTCCCCATTGGAAGAAGACCGCTGCGCCCGACCAGCGCACATCGGCGGTCAAGCTGTAGGCGAGCACCGGTACGGCGAACAGGACCAGGTAGTCGCACAGCCAGCTGGCAAACCGCATCGCATAATATCGCGCGATACTCACGACAAATACGCTGCGACTGGTCGCAGTTCCCGACCCAGTCGCTCGTTGATCGTCAAAGCGGTGTCTGGATCGGAAGCGCGATAGCGGATATAGGCCACACGCCGAAGGGCCTCATAGGTCGAGGGAATCTGCTCGCCGGCGGGGACCAGCACCTTTCGCTCCACGACATCGGCGTAGCGCGGCACGTCGTCCCATCCCTCGATACGCGTGTAGGCGGTGATGCTGCCGGGGTCCACAAAGCGAATGCCCGCAGCCCTCCCGGATGCCGCGTGTTCGTCGAGGCAGGTCTCCGGGTTCGCGCCGACCGCCATCAACAAGGCGGCGTCCGCCATCGACACACCTGTGACGTCGGCTACCAGGTGCACGATCTGGTCTCCCGGCAGCCGTGCGGCGATCTCCATGAGTACCGGTCCGTTCGTGGACAGGCGTACCTCGCAATGGAAGACGCTGTTGTCCAGCCCGACCGCCCGGACCACCTGGCCGACGTACCGCTCGATCGCACCCAGATCGGTCGGTCCCAGCGGGGCGGGCGTGATGTGACCGAACTCGACAAAGGTCGGCTCGGGGCCGAGGAGCTTCCTGGTCACTGCGGCGATGTGCACGGCGCCGCGCCAAACATATCCGTCGGCGCTGTATTCGTCGCCGGAGACGTACTCCTCGATGACGACCTCGTCACCGAGCGGCCTGCCGAGGTCGATCATGCCATCGGCTTCGATGGCGGCGTACGCCCGTACAGCCTCGGCCGTGTCGCTCGCCTTCAAGACGTGGATGCTGCTTGACGACTCCACCGGTTTGACCACCACCGGGAACGTCAGCGCCGCGCACGCGAGCTCCGCCTCGGCGCGGGAGGCCACCTTCCGATGCCGGGGCGACGGGACGCCTGCGCGTTGCAGCGCCTCACGCATCTCGGCCTTGTTCCGAACGAGCGCGACATCGGTGGTGTTCAGGCCCGGCAGGCCGAGTTTCTCCGCAACCAGGGCCGCGATCTCGACGTGAAACTCCGAACCGGCAACGACACCATCGAGCCCCGCCCCCACTGGCGAGCGACTCACCGCTTCAACGATGGCGTGTGCGTCATTCGTATCTACCCGCACGACGGCGGATGCCAGATCCTTGGTCGCCGCCGTCAGAGTTCGGTCGTCGGCATCGAAGCTGGCAACCACGGTGTGCCAACCCATGGCTGCGGCTCGGACGACGAGTTCGTTGCCGGAAGATACCGGTTCAACGATGAGTACTGATGTCATCGTTCCTCTTGAGTCGTGTACTGCACATCGACTGTCATACGACGACGGCGGTGGCGGGACAGATGGACACGATCGATCAAGCTAGCACCATCCACAACAGACAGTCGCACCGGCTGCGTCCTCTCGTGACCGATGCCTGCCATACAGAGATTGCACGCCCGGCGTTGCACAAACCTTGACGGTTTCTTGACAAGGCAGCGTGGACGCGATTGCGTCACCTCCCTCACGGCCGAAGCAGAGCTGCCTGCCGGTACGGCTCGCCGTCACGCGCCGGCCCCCACCCGCCCGTCGGCGGCAGCCGGGCATCGTCCTCGGTGAGGATGGCCTGGCGCAGGTCCCGCAGCCGCCGGCTCGGCTCCAGGCCGAGCTCACGGCGCAGCGACGAGCGCAGCCGGTCGAAGGAGGCCAGCGCGTCGGCACCCCGCCCGCTGCCGTACAGCGCGACCATGAGGGCCGCCTGCAGGCGGTCACGCCCGGGATGAGTTCGGGCCAGCGCGGTGAGTTCCGGTACGGCTCGCGCGTGCCGGCCCAGACTCAGCTCGACCTCCAGCCGATCCTCGATCACCTGCAGCCGCGACTCCTCCAGGCTCATGGCCTCGGGCTCCAGCACGCCATCTGCGAGACCGGCGATGGCCGGCCCGCGCCACAGGTTCTCCGCCCGCAGGAAATACCCGACGGCCTCCGCCGCGCGACCCGCAGCCAGCGACCGCCGAGCCCGGTGGGCCTCGTCGTCGAACCGTGTCCGGTCCAGCTCGCCGGGCTCCACATCCAGCAGGTAACCGCCCGGCCGCCGGACGAGCGAGCGCTCGGGCAGGCCGCCGGCGATGAGCAGGCGGCGCAGGGCCGCGGCGCAGTTGCGGATCTGACTGGCCGCGGTGGCCGGCGGCCGCAGCGGCCACAGGCAGTCGACCAGCCTGTCGGCCGGGACCACCCGGCCGACCCGCAGCAGCAGCACGGCCAGGATCCGCTGCTGCCGGCGGCCGCCGAGCGGCAGGGGCGTTCCTTCGACGGACGCTTCCAGCGGACCGAGGATCCGGAAATCCATGCAATGACCTCCATGCCGACCGCACCCCTCGCACGGCCTGGTCACCAGGTTGCCCAGCACGGGTTGGCGTTTCCTTGGCAGCGTCGTACGGCGCTGCCGACCAACCGGAGAACCCCCGACGTCAGCCCGCCATCACCGTCGCATCGCCCGGACGCCGCTCCCGCCCCGGAGCAACATCGGCTATCCGGCCGGGACGCCGACCGGGCGGCCGTCGTGCCGCTCCAGCAGGGCCCGGACGACGTCCGCCTCGGAACTGCCGAGCGCTTCCAGGATGCCCAGCGCCTCCGGCCAGGCCCGCGAGGAGTCCTCCAGGTGACCCAGGGTGATCAGCGCGCGGGCGCGTACCAGGGGTGCCCCGATCGCCTCCGCGCGATGTGCCGCCTCGCCGGCGAGGCGGGCCGCCTGCACGGCGTCGCCGTCCTGCCGGGCGACCTCGCCCAAGGCAGCCAGCGCGTCGATCTCGATCACCGCGGCGCCGGACTGTCGGGCCAGCGTGACCGCCCGCTCCAACGAGGAGCCGGCCAACAGCGGCGTCCGCTCGGCGACGGACGTCGCGAGGCCGACCAGGGCCTCGGCCTCCGTCGCCAACGTACGCGCCGACCTGGCCCACTCGGCGGCCCGGGTGTATCGGGCCGCCGCGCCGGTGAGGTCGCCGGTCAGCCGGAGCAGGCCCCCCTCGGCGATGTCGATCGACGCCTTGCAGTGCCAGTCGTCGGTACGGTCGGCGAGACGCTGCGCGGCTGCGAGCGCCGACCTCGCCTCCGGCACGTCGCCGCGTAGTGTGTGGATCTGGCCGATCCCGGCCAGTGCGTTCGCCTCGATCGAGGCCATGTCGACCTCGTGGGCCGTCCGCACCGCCGCGTGGAGATCGCCCAGGGCGGCCGGGTACTCACCCCGGACGGTGCGCACCAGGCCGAGGTTGGTGAGGATGACCGCCTCGTTGGGTCGTCCGCCGTCCTCCCGGTGGATGACGATGGCGGCGGTGAGTCGCTCGACCGCCAGCCGCAGTCGACCGGCCATGGCGTAGATCGTCCCGAGGTTGCTCGCCATCACCGCGATGCCGTAACGGTGGCGGATCCGCTCGTTGAGCCGCAACGCGTGCTCGAAGCAGGCCGCCGCCGTCGCCAGTTGCCCGAGATCACCGAAGACCGCGCCGAGCGAGCCGGCTGCGGCGGCCTGACCCTGCGCGTGCCGGGCGCTGCGGAACAGGTGACCCGCCCGTCGTAGGTGCGCGATCGCGACCAGTTGGTTGCCCGTGAGGTGGTACACGTTGCCCAGACTCATGTGTGCCGACGCCCGCAGAGACGGGTGCGCGTCCCCGTTTGACGCGTGCAGCGCCGCCTGCGCCACGAGCAGCCAGTTCAGTGAGTTGCGGGTGACCCAGAAGTATGTTCGTAGCTGGTCGGCGAGCAGGGCGGCAGCGGCCCTTGACGTGCTGTCGGCGGCGGCCCTGATCAGCGCCACCATGTTTGACTCCTCGGCCTCGAGCCAGGCCAGCGCCGTGGCACGGTCACCGATGCCGGCGTCACCCGCCGCTAGGCCCGTCGGCAGCTCCAGGCGGACCCGCCCCGGCGCCAACAGGTCGCCGGCAGCCTGGGCGCGGACCAGGTACCACGCGAACAGGCGCGCGAGGACGGCAGGCGCCTCGGGCCGGCCGGCCTGCCGCGCACTGTGTTGGCCCGCGTAGCGACCCAGCAGGTCGTGCAGCGTGACGCGATCGTCGTCGAAGTCCACCAGGTGTGCCGAGAAGAGTCGGGCCAGCGTCCGGCGGGCCGCGTCCACCGATGTCTGCGCGAGGTGTGCGACCGCGTCGACCGACAGACTGAGCCCTGGAACGGTGCCGAGGAGGCGGAACATCCGCTGGGCCTCGCCGGGGAGCCGGGTGTAGGAGAGGTCGAACGCCGTCTGCACGGCGACACTCGGGTCGTCGTCGATCGCCAGGGCGGCGACGCTGCGCTGCCGTAACTGCCGCACGTACGCCGACACCGCGAGGTCCGGCTCGTCGTGCAGCAGTGCCGCCGCGATCCGCAGGGCCAGTGGGAGCCGACCGCAGACCTGGGCGAGGTCCCGGATCGCGTCACGATCGGCGGCTCGCGGGTCGGCACCGAGCAGGACGGTGAGCAGCTCGATCGCGTCCGGTTCCGGGAGCAGTCCGATGGTCAGGCGGCGGGCGTCCTGCTGGGCCACGAGCCCGGTCAGGCGGTCCCGGCTGGTGACCACCACCAGGCTCTCCGCAGACCCGGGCAGCAACGGCCGCACCTGCTCGGCGTCGAGGGCATTGTCCAGAACGATCAGCAGCCGGCGATCGGCGACGACGGTGCGGTAGAGCGCCGACGCCTCCTCGGGGTCGGCCGGGATGCGTCCCGCCGGCACCCCCAGACCCCGCAGCAGCGCGCCGAGCGCCTCCGCCGAGCGCATCGGCCGGCCGGCGGAGTAACCCCGCAGGTTGAGGAAGAGCTGCCCGTCCGGGAAGCGGTCACGGACGCTGTGCGCCCACCGGATGGCGGTCGCCGTCTTTCCGACACCCGCCGTGCCGACGACCGCGCAGAGGATCAGGACCTGCGGCGCTGCCGCGTCGGCGAGCAGGCGGTCGAGCTGACGCGATTCGGCGTCGCGGCCGACGAAGTGTCCCGGCGGCAGCGGTAGCTGCGCCGGCCCGGCGGAGGACGTGGGCGTGGCGTCCGAGGCCGCGGTGGCGCGGGACAGCTTCCGGTACGTCGCCTGGATCTGCTCTCCGGGCGCGACACCGAGGTCGGTGGCGAGCCGATCTGTGAGAGTGTCGTAGGCCGCGATGGCCTCGCCGCGACGACCGATCCCGCTCAGGGCCAGCATCAGCAGCTCGACCGGGCGCTCGCGGGTCGGCGCCTCGCTGATCAGCTCGTGCAGCGGCGCCAGTATCTCCCGGTGCTGGCCGGCGTCGAGGCGGGCGCCGAGCAGCTCTTCCTGCGCGGTCAGTCGTGCCTCGTCGAGATCCGGGAAGAGCCGGCCCCGCTGGGCGTCGTCGAAGACGTCGGCCAGGGCGGCGCCCCGCCACAGACCGAGCGCGCTACTGAGCATCGCGATGCGCTGATCGGCATCGGTGACGCCCCTGCTTTGCGTCACCAGGGCGGTGAACCGGTGCACGTCGACCCGCTCTGCCGGGATTTCCAGTGCGTAGCTGTTGGGTCGGGCGAGCAACGCGGGCGCCGTCGACCGGCCCAGCTCCAGCGTGGACCGCAGGTGCGAGATCATGGCCTGCAGGCCCGCTCGTGCCTGGGCCGGAGGCCGATCTTCCCAGAGCAGGTCGATGAGTCGCTCCGCGGAATGGAACTGGCCCGGTCGTATCGCGAGGATGGCGAGCAGCCGTCGCTCCTGACGACGTCGGACGGGCACGACCCGTCCGTCGATGACAGCCTCGACGGGGCCAAGCAGTCGCAGCTCCACAGCCGCAGGCTAACAAGGCACACCGACGTCGACGCAGGGCCATATGTCTATCTGGGACGCCCCCGGCGGCCAGCTTTCCCAGGTGGCGCAAGCCGACGCGGATGACGGATCTCAGGGCCCCCGCGCCGCCGGGGGACCCTGACGTCCGCCTGCCGTTCAGCTGATCCAGGGGGTGCACGTCCAGGCGCCGCCGTTGAGGCTGAAGCAGGCCTGGTGCTCGTCGGAGGAGTCGAGATCCTCGAGCATGTTGGTCCACACCCCGCCGTTGGTGGAGAGGAACTGCTTGCTGAGGCTGCCCGTGTACCAGTAGCCGTAGGACGACCACACCCGGCGCTCGATCCGTACGGTGAACGTGGCACCCGCGTAGCGGACGTACTGGTCGTTCTGCAGGCGTGCCCAGGCCGCTCTGCAGCCGGGCGACTTCACCACGACGATGCCGAGCCCGCTGTCGTAGCCGCCGCCGGTCCAGCCGTACCGGGTGCCGCTGCATTGACCGTTGGGATCGACGTTGTGACAGCCGGTGCCCGAACACGCGGCCAGCGCCGGCGACACCGGTACCGCCGCGGCGACCATGCCGAATCCCATGAACGCCACCAGGGCGATCAGCGTCCGCGCCAGGCGATGCGTCCGGACCTTCGCTACCTTCATGCTGTTCTCCTCAATCGTGCTGCATGTCGTGGAGGTGATCCTTCTGCGTCGCCGCATCGCGGCCGCATCGTCAGGTCATCCGCGCCGCGTCGCGCCGCCATCGCCGTCTGCGGCGGGCACCGCGGAGCCTCCGGAGAGGAACGAGGGGACTCGCGGTACAGCAGGGGGTACGCCGCGCCGGGACGCCGGAGCGGTACGCCCACGATGACCTCGTGATGCGCCGACGGTGTGCGCGGTTCCGACACTGCATCGATCCCGAGCATCCTGGAGGATCCGCAGTGTCAACATCACCGCCCCGCCCCGCGCTGCCGCGCGGGCTCAGCCCCGGCGCCGCCCGTCGCGCCGTCACCGCCGCGCTCGCCGCCGCCGCGCTCGTCGCCAGCGGTCTCGTGGCGCTTCCCGCGCCGGCTGCCGCGGCGCCGGACCCGCCCCCGAAGGATGTGGCGGTCACCGCGGTACCGCCCGGCCAGCGGGACTCGACCCTCAAGCAGGGCTGGCGGACGTCGCAGGATCGGGCCTGGACCCTCTCCGGCGACATGACCGGTCTGCACGTGCTCGTGGCGTCGGCGGCCTCCGGTTACAGCTGGACGACCGCGGCGACGCTGAGCGAGCCGGGGCTGGAGACCGACCAGTGGATCGGCAACGGCTGCCTCACCGAGTCGGGCCGGCGGCTGGTCGTCACGTACGCGCCGCGCGCCTACACCAACAAGCCCGACCTGTTCGACCGCGGCGCCTTCGTGGCGGTCGTGGACCTCAAGAACCAGTCCGTCCGGAAGGTGGCCGCGCACGCGTCTCTCGCGTACTTCAGCCCCGGCTGCGGTACCGGTGAGAACGTCGTGCTGAGCACGTTCACCGGCGGCGACACCGGCTCGGGCAAGACCCGGCTGACGCAGCTCGACGCCGCGACCGGCTCCGTGGCACCGCCGATCCAGGTGGCGGGCCAGCTCACCTCGGCGCTACCGGTCGCGGGCAGGATCATCGCCGCCGACAACGGCGCGCTGGTCAAGGTCGACGGCAAGGGCCGCCGGTCGGCAGTCGCGAGGACCACCGGCGTACCGTTCCGGCTGGCGGCCAACGGCGACGGCGTCGTGTACATGGATGCCGACAGCAAGGCCGGCCGGGTGAAGCGGACCGTTGTGCGGTCCGGCGCGACGGCCACGCTGGCCGAGGGCGGCACGACCGACATGAACGTCGTCAAGGGCGCGGGCGGTCGGGTCGGCATCACCGGTACCCCCGGCAGGACGCACAAACTGCCCACGGGTGTCGCGAAGCTCGACGCGACCGTACAGGCGGAGATGTCCAGCCAGGGTGACCTGCTGCTGGACGACATCAAGTGGACGACCGACCCGCGGGCGGCGCAGGCCACGGACGACCGCCGCGGACGGTCGCTCGTCATGAAGGCCAAGGTGCCGGCGACCGGTCGCAGCGTGAACTTCGCGGTCGCGCCAACCACGCCGACGTCGGGCGACGCTGGCGCTCGGGCGAACCCGAGGACGCCGGGGCGGGCCCCGTCGACACCGGGTGCCACGACGCTGGCGACACCGCTGCACGACCCGGTGGACACGGCCGCCTGGTGCGCGATCCCCCGCAACGACGTGCGGGTACAGGTGTACCAGCCGCGCGCCCGGGAGATCGAATGGGTTGTCGACATGGCGGTGCAGGACTCGCTGATCCTCAACCGGGGCAACAACTTCAACCAGTCCGGTCTGCCGGGTTACAACGTCGCTCAATGGTTCCCGATGCGGCCCCTCGACGGCGGCGGCCACGTGCCCGCTCAGATCATGCTCGGCATTCTCGCGCAGGAGTCGAACCTGTGGCAGGCCTCGCCGCACGTCCTGCCTGGCGAGTTCGGTAACCCGCTCGTCGGCAACTACTACGGGCTCGACATCTACGACGCCGACACGAGCGACGACTGGGCGATCCGCTGGGACAAGTCCGACTGCGGCTACGGCGTCGGGCAGGTCACCGACGGTATGCGCAAGCCCGGCTTCCAGAAGCCGAACGAGGTCCCGCTGCCGTACAACCAGCAGCTGGCCATCGCCGTGGACTTCGCCGCGAACATCTCCCAGTCGTTGCGAATCCTGCAGGACAAGTGGAACCAGGTCCACGCGTACAACATGAAGGTCAACGGCGGCGACCCGCAGTACATCGAGAACTGGTTCTTCGCGGTGTGGGCCTACAACACCGGGTTCTACGCGCCGCAGGGCAGCACGGACGAGCCGTGGGGCGTCGGCTGGGCGAACAACCCGGCCAACCCGCGGTACCCGGCGAACCGCAAGGCGTTCCTGGAGGAGACCTACGACGACGCGCGGCACCCGAGCCAATGGCCGTACCCGGAAAAGATCATGGGTTGGGCCGGACACCCGCTCAACGCGATCGAGAAGCCGGACACCTACACCGACGGCTACCGGTACGCGTGGTGGAGCACGAACGACGGGCGGGCGCGGGTGAAGCCGCACCTTCAGACGTTCTGCGACCAGTCCAACGACTGCTACTACGGCAACAACCTCCCGCCGACGGCGCCGGACGTGATCGACGAGCCGGCCGGCCCGTGCCACCACGTGAACGTCATCGGCGAACGGGACCTCAAGTGCTGGTACAACCGATCGGCGGACTGGAAACCGGGCTGTCTGGACTGTGGGAACGCCGCCATCAGGTACGACCCCGGCTGGGAGTATCCGGCCGCCGGGGTGAGCTACCTACCGAAGTGCGGCACCGAACTGCCGGCGAACGCGCTCGTGGTCGACGATGTGATCAACGAAGTCGTCAGCCCACGCCGTGACGAGGCCGGTTGGCTCTGCACCAGACGGACGAACAGCGGCACGTTCACGCACGGGTTCGCCGGCGAGACACAGAACGGCACGCTCCAGTACCCGGGCAAGATCGACCTGCACCAGGTCGGCGGGGGGTACGGCGCGCACTACTGGTTCACACACACCCGCGAGCCGGGCAGCAACCTCTACGTCAGCGGAACGTGGACACTGGACCGGACGGTGAACGGCTGGATGCGGGTCATGGTCCACATTCCCGATCACCTCGGTACCACGCAGCAGGCGGCGTACAAGATCACGACAAAGAACGGCGTGGTCAAGACCCGCATGGTCCAGCAGCGCGGGTACGCGAACCGGTGGGTGGCGCTCGGCGTGTTCGAGTTCAACAACGTCCCGACGGTGGAGCTGACCAACACGGTGTCGGACCTGACACCCGAGGAGCTGGCGCAGCTGCGTGACGATGTGCCGGCCAGCGGGCAGGGCGACCTGGCGCTGGGCCGGCCGCAGGAGAACGTGGCCTTCGACGCGGCGGCGTTCATCCCGCTGCCGGGCAAGCCGCAGCACCAGGTGGTGGCGCTCGGCGACTCGTTCTCGTCGGGCGAGGGCGCCTCGCCGGTGAACGGATCGGACTACTACCGCGAGTCGGACAACAACAGCAACAACGCCTACCGCAACGGCTGCCACCGCTCGAAGAACGCGTGGTCGCGCAAGGCGGTGCTACCCGGGTCGTCCACGCCGATCGGACTGCGGGCGGACATCACGAGCCAGCAGCACGACGTCAACATGGACTATCACCTGATCGCCTGCTCGGGCGCGGAGACGGAGAACATCCTGCCCCTGCGTACCGTCAGCAACGAGCCCCGCAACGCCGACGGTCAACGGGGCATGGGCCAGTACCTGGAGGCGTCCCAGCTCGACAAGGGCTACCTGGACGAGAACACCACGCTGGTCACGATCTCGATCGGCGGCAACGACGCGAGGTTCGGCCCGGTGGTCAAGGAGTGCCTCGTCATGGCCGGCCCACTGGACTGCTTCAAGGCGAAACTGTCGGGCGAGACGGACACCGTGGACGTGTCGACCCGGCGCCGCATCGCCGACGCGGTTCCGCGGTCGAACACGAAGGTGCTGGAAGAGATTCACCGGAAGGCGCCGAACGCCAAGATCATGCTGATGGGGTACCCGAAGCTCGTCGAGATCGGCGGCGACCCGCTCTGCGCCCTCAAGCTCGTCCTCAGCGACGAGGAGCGGGTGTGGCTCACCGAGATGAGCGTGCTGCTGCGTGACGAGCAGTTGGACGTCGTCCACGACTTCAACACCGCGCACGGCGCGACGATCGCGTACTACTCCGACCCGATCGACGAGTTCGCGGGCAAGGCGGTCTGCGGCTCGCCGGCCGGCATCCACGGGGTCGTGACGGACAAGTCGCCGGGTGACACCCCGGACGGCCCGACATCGACGCAGTCCTTCCACCCCAACAGCCCGACCGGTGTCAGCCTTTTCGCGCAATCGATGAACTTTACGGTCGCGCAGATGTATCCCTGACGGCGGCCGCACGGTCCGGAGCCCGGGCGGCCGTCGGCTGCTCGGGCTCCCGGCTCTGCGCGTGCCCCGCAACGCCGGTACGGGCGCGCGCTCCGCACCGACGACGGAGCGTCCCTGGAGGTGGCCAAGCCGCGGTGGGCGACCAGGCCGCCGTCGATGTTAGGTTCGCGGACACGACGGTGCGGATCACCGATGGGCATTTCCACGCGGCTGACGGTGTCGAAGACTGGCGTTGTCTCTACCACCTGGTCTCGGCCCACTTCCGGACCGGCTCGCTGTCTGCGGGGATCGCGTTCGTCAATGAGATCGGTCGGCTCGCGGGCCCCGACGAGCAGGAGCAATCCAACGTGGACCTGCCCCACCTGGGCGTCACCGTGTCGCTGTCCCGGCGGGACGTCTCACTGGCGCGACGGATATCGGCCGCTGCCCGTGCGCTGGGCATCCCCGCCGACCCCGCCGCAGTGCAGCTCCTCAACATCACCCTCGACGCCGCGGTGAGCTCGGACGTGCTGCCGTTCTGGCAGGCGCTGCTGGGATACCGGCAGATCGGTGACGACTACCTGGCCGACCCGGCGCGGCGTGGCCCCGGGCTCGGGCTGCAACACACGGACACGACGCGGTCGCTACGCAATCGGATGCATGTCAGGTCAGCGACCGGCCAGACATCATCGAACCGCAGACAATGATCGAGGTCCTGCTTGCGTCGGCATGAGTCGCCGCCACGCCCGCTGTACCTGCTCGTTCGGCCGGCGGGTGAGTCAGCCTCTTCGTACCGTGGCCCCGGCGCGAATCGCCCGCGGTATCTCGGCGACGTCGTCGACACGATCCAACAGCGTGGCAAGTTCGTCGCCGGACGCGGGCGAGTTCACCTCGACCTGGTAGGTGATGCCGCTCGATATCCACGTCTGCGGGTCGAAGCCTCCCTCCGCCGATACACGTACCCCGTCGATCCGGATGCCGAGTACGTTTGCCTCCCGATACACGTCGTTCAGAACGCAGCCGGCCGCAGCGAGGTGCAACAGGTGCGCCCCGGTGAAGTCCGCCTCGACGGTGACGCCCTCGGGTGTCCAGCGATGAGGGAACCCGATCGCACCACCGTCATCCGATCTGAACGAGCCGGCGCCGACCACGACCGCGAACTGCTCCATCGGTTGCTCCTGTCCGCCGCGCCTGAACCGATCGGCTCATTGTTGCCCGTCACCAGTATCACCACCAGGTACGGCGACCCTCGCCGCCGCCGCCGAGAAGGCGCGGCGGTCGTCGTCGCGGCATCCGGCTCTACCTGCGGGCCATCGACTTGGGCCCGGATGCCGACCCCGTCCGTCAGGGCGGGATCCACCTCAGTCTCTCGGAGGTGCTCGTCCAGCTTGGCCGCTATCCCGAGGCGATGACCGAGGCCGACCGCGCGTTGACGCTGTTCCAGGCTGGGAACGACCGCGACCGTGAGGCGGCGGCGCGCAACGACATCGGCTGGATCCACTACCTCGCCGACGACTACGAACAGGCGCTGGCCAGCTGCACTGAGGCACTGGCGCTGTTCGAGGCGGTCGATAACCGGTCCGGTCAGGCGTACACCTGGGACAGTCTGGGTCAGGCCCACCACAAGCTCGGCCACGAGGACGAGGCCAGCTACTGCCACCAACGCTCATTGGACATGCTGCGTGAACTTGGCCATCGGTACCCGGAGGCGACGATCCTCCTGCACATCGGCGACTGTCACGAGGTCGGCGGGCGGGAGACCGAGGCGCGACTCGCGTGGCAGGAGGCGCTGGCCATCCTCGAGGCGCTCGACCACCCCGACGCCGAGGACGCCCGAGCGAGGCTGAGCGGGTAGCGATCCGAGCAGCGGAGAAGCGCGCTCCGACGCCTACCGCCCGCCGGCCGCGGTGAGCCGCAGCCACCTGGCGAACGGCTCACCGCGACGGGTCGATCGCCGAGGTGACGATCGATTGCGGAACGGTGTTGCCTACTGACCGGGTCCCGCTGTGTAGAGCTCGTCTTCGCTGATGACCGGTGCGGCGTTGTCCTCGGGGCGTCCGACGCGTGCGGCCGAACTGAAGAGGGGACCGCGTGCGGGGTGTACGGGAGCGAAGGCGGCAAAGCCCTGCTCCTTCGGGATGTCGTCGTAGACCGCCTCCATCCCGCCACGGAGTAGGTAGGTCTCGTGCCAGAAGCCCGTACCGCCGCTGTCGCGCAGGAAGTTGCGCCACCAGATCCGGTGTGGTTCCGAACGGGCCCAGGACAACAGGGAGGGCAGGTCCCGCCAGTATTGCCGAATGCCGACGTGCATCGGGAACAGCGACCACAGCAGGGGCTCATGCCGAAGGAGACCCTCGGGGTTGTCGCTGGCGGATCGGCCGATCTGCGGGCCGTAACCCATCAGCGTCCGCAGGCCAAAGAGCCGGTTGACGCGCATGCCCAGATAGACGACCACCAGGTCCGGGTAGGGCGACAGGTCGACAGTTTGCCGATTCACACTCGTGTTCATCGTGAATCTCCTCGTTCTGAATTCTAGTGGGCGGGGGCGAGGGCTGTTCGTCGTTGACGATCAGCCCGCGATGAAGCGCGCCGTCATCCATGGAGCTGGCCTGCGTCGGGCGACGGTCGTGACGTACAGGACCAGGCCGGTGGTGGTGAGGACGAAGCCGGCCCAGACGGTGGACAGGGTGCCCCAACCGGCGTCAAGGGTGATCGCGCCGCCGATCGCGCCGAGAGAGTTGGCCAGGTTGAGAGCGGCCAGGTTGAGGGCACCCATCAGCGTCGGGGCGTCGGGGCCGAAGCTGGTCAGCCGTACTTGGATGCTGGGGATCGCGTACATCATGGTCGCGCCGACGCCGAACAGGCACGGCAGCAGAACCTCGAGGCTGCTGCCGGCGACGCCGATCAGCACGAGGAGTGCCAGAGCGCCGCCGTAGCCCCAGGTCAGACCGCGATCTGCCGAGCGGTCGGCGACGCGGCCGCCGAGATGGTTGCCGACCGCCATGCCGAGGCCGAAGACGGCCAGTGCGAGCGGAATGACTGAGGCGTCCCGCCCTACGGCGTCGGTGACGAATGGGCCGATGAACGTGTAAACGGCAAAGATGCTGGAGATGCCGAGCGCCGCGACGACGACCATCAGCCATACGTTCGGTCGACGCAACGCCCGCAACTCGCTGGCGACCGAACTGCCGCGCAGTTCGTCGGTGCGCGGCAGCCAGGCAACGAGGGCGGCGCCAGCGAGCAGACCCACGGCGACAACGGTCCAGTACATGACACGCCAGCCCGCGTTCTGACCAATGAGAGTGCCCAGGGGGGACCCGGCGATGGTGGCGATGGTCAGGCCGCCCATCACGGTGGCGAATGCCCTGCCGCCCCTTCCCGGTCCGTAGACGTAGGCGGCGACCACAGCTCCCGCGCCGAAGAACGCACCCTGCACGCTCCCGGCGATGAATCGGAAGATGACGAGTGACGTGATGTCAGGAGCCAGCGCGGAGAGCCCGTTGCCGACCAGGAACAGTCCGATCAGGCCGATCAGTAGTCGGCGCCTGTTCGTTCGTGCGGCGAGCAGGATGATCGTCGGAGAACCGATCACCACTCCGAGGGCGTACGCGGTGATCGCATACGTCGCCACCGGAATAGACACGTCCAGGTCGGACGCGAAGAGCTGGATGATGCCGTTGCTACCGAACTCGCCGGTACCGATCGCGAAGGTGCCCAGCGCCAGCGCCAGCAACGTCAGCTTCGGATGTCTCACGGGTGGTGTGGTCGAGGCGCGCCGGTTCTCCGCGGCGGCACACTGACCCTCAAATGCCTGCTGGTGCATCGCGTTCCTCCGCAGATTCACTCGTGTGAGCGGGGTTCGGGCACGCCCGTAGGCCGGTGGTCGACGCAGATCCGGGGAAATACCGAGGTGACCTTCCCGTCGCGCCTGACCAGGGCCCCGAGCTGGTGGACTACCCCCAGCCCGGCCCTGGCCGGTCGAGGGCCGGCCTCCAGCCCTCTCTTGCGCCTCGTCAGCGCGCGGCGCGCTTGATGAGTTCGGCCGCGGCGAAGGGCTGCGAGATCATGGCGACGTGCGACGCGTTGACCTCCCGGACCTGCGCGCCGGCCCGCTCTGCCATGAACCGCTGCGCCTCGGCAGGCAGCACCTGGTCGTTGCGGGCAACGAGGTACCAGGAAGGAATGTTCTTCCAGGCCGGTACGCCCGACGGCTCCCCGAGAGTGCGCGCGTCGGCAGGCCGCTGCCCGGTCCACATCAGCTCGGCGGTCGCCTTCGGCACGTCAGCGGCGAACACCTCCCGGAAGAACTGCCGTTTGATGTACCCGTCGACGAGGCCGGCCTCGTAGGGCCGAAAGTCCAGCGCCGCCTCATTGAGCTTGCTTCCCGGGTACTTCGTCTGTAGACCCAGCAGCGTCTCGCCCTGATCGGGCGCGAACGCGGCCACGTAGGCCAACGCCTTCACATTCGGGTTGCCGGTCGCCGCGTTCGTGGCGACGATCCCCCCGTACGAGTGGGCGGCGAGCACGATCGGGCCGCTCAGAGTGGCGAGGACGCTCGCCAGGTACGCGGAGTCGGAGGCCACGCTGCGCAGCGGGTTCGCCGGAGCGATGACCGGGTATCCGTCGCGGATGAGGCGAGTGGCGACGTCGTTCCAGCCGGAGGCATCGGCAAAGGCGCCGTGCACGAGTACCACCGTGGGCTTCGGCTGATTGGCGGGTCGCGGGTGGGCCTGTGCGGCGGGTGCCCCGAGCGCAGCCCCGGCGGCGGCCGCGGCGGCACCGGCCAGCAGTGTTCGGCGGGTTGTCGTCATTGATATGAGCCTTTCAGTAGTCGTTTCCGGAAGAGATTCCGGTTGAACCTAAAAGGCGTTGCTTGACGGACACTGAACGGGAATGCAGCTCGACTGCCGGGCGATTTCCGTGTTCGTCAAGTCGTTCGGCCTAGTCTGCGGCCATGACATTCTCGAAGAGCGAAACCGCTGCCAAATGGGCCTTGGCGATCCACTTCGTCTGGTACGTGGTCGCCAACCTCGCCCAAATCGTGGTCTGGTGGTTCGTCACCCCGGACCAATTCTTCTGGCCGGTCTGGTCGATCGTCGCCTGGAGCATCGGGCTGGCGTTCCACTTCTGGGCGGTGCGGAGATTCCTGTCCACTTCGCACAACTCCTGGCAACTGCGCCCGGGGCGCTGACGGCGCCATTCCTCTCGGAGTTCGTCCGTGATCCATTCACGGTCGGGGCGCTCGCGCCGAGCAGTTCGGGGCCGGCACGGGTCACCAGGGGACTTCCCGAGCGGCGAAGAATCCGCCGATGGGACCGTCCGGACCGATCTGGGCCATCCGTACGGTGTTCTCCGAGCCCTGCGGGGCGGGCCTCTGCGCACCGAGCCGTTCCCGCCTCGGTCCGGGGATCTCCTGGACCACCGTCAATTACGACGTATGGCCGGGCGGCGGTCGGTCCTGATTGCGCTTCCCACCTCAGGCCGCGGCGCTTCGCCGTCGATCCGGAAGCTCACCGCGGCCTGAGCGGGCAATGGGTGGGCCGTGATCAGCCGAGCCCGGCCGATCCGATGGCGGCGGCGAGGTCGTCCGGGTGCGAGAGCATCGGCGAGTGTGCGGAGTCCAGCTCGATCACCTGGGTCGGGGACGTCGAGACGGCGTCGATCTCGGCGATCAGCCGTCGTTGCGGCGCCGGCGGAACGGCGTTCTCCTTGGTGCAGACCACGTACGTCTTGGGTACCGAGCCGTAGCGCTCGCGGGTCACGACCGGGGCATCGGCCGCGATGCCGACCGGCGCGGCCGGGGCGAGCAGGTCGATGGCGGAATCGGCGGTGGCCGCGTCGACGTCGCCGTATAACGCCTCCCGTACGGCCCGACCGATCTCGACGCGGATGTCGATCGCGGAGCGGGGGCATCGTTCCGGGCTCAGGACGCAGACGCGTCCAGCTATGACGGGACGGCGGCAAGTTCCGCGGCGCCGAACGAGACGGCGAAGCGCTTGCACCAGATGCTGACGCTGCGGAACTCCGCCGGGTCGACTCCGGCGGCCAGCCGGTACACCTGATCGCCCTGGTTGCCCTTGAGTTTGCCCAGTTCCGCGTACCGACCGTCGTCGAACACCCGCCAGCCGGCGGTGCCTGCGCGAACCCGCTGATCGGACAACCACACCCGTAGGTCAGGGCCGTCGCTGGTGTCCAGCCCGTCGATCTCCAGCTGGTGACTGCCGTCCGGGTTGCGGACCATCCGGACCGTGCCGCTGGTGTCGTGCTCGTGGGTGATGAAGGTTCCCTCTGCGAGAACGATCGGTGCGGCCGGGACGTCCGCGGCGTCGGATGAGGACCGAGACGGCTGCGCGGACTGAGACGGCTGCGGGACGGTGGAGAGGGGCTCCGCCACGACCGTGTCGGTGAACAACCGCCACGGTTGGAACCAGTAGAGCGCTCCTGCGGCACCGATGCCGAGCACGGCAACGACGATCCAGGCGACAGGAGCGCGGAGAAGACGGCGAGTCACGGTTCAAGTCAAGCCGCCGGACCTCATCGTGACCAGGCAGGGCCGGATTACCGATCGCTTACGGCACGTGCGGGGCGATCCGGCCGAAGATGTGGGCCGTTGCGGCGTCACGGATACGGGGGCCGGCTCCACCGGAGGCCGGCCCCCGTATCGGGCGTACGCCCCTGACCAGGTCGTCTACTCCGGCCTGCGTGACGCTGCGATAGTCACGCAAAGAGGTTGCCGGCGAGGTCGGCGTAGAAGAGGGCGGGGTCGCGGGAGAGCGAGGCCTTGACGTTGGCGGTGGGCTTGTCGGCGATGACTTCGATCTTGCCCGCCTCCAGCCCGTCGAGGGCCTGGGTGACCACCTCGTGGGGCGCGAGCTTGGGGATGTCGATGCCGGCCATCATGTCCGTGTCAGCGATCGCCAGCGCCAGGGCGGTGACCAGAGTCTTCTGGTCGGCCAACTCGAGTCGGATGCCGTTCGTCAGGGACCACTCCGCGGCCTTCGAGGCGGCGTAGCCGTTGCTGCCGGGGGAGAAGGTGTACCAGCTCAACGCGGAGATGACGTTGAGAATGGCGCCACCGGCCAGCCTCGGCGCGAACGCGCGGGTGACGTTGAGGGTTCCCCAGAAGTTGGTGTCGAAGTCTTTGCGGATGTTCTCCGTCGAGGGCCCGAGCAGCGGGGCGTCCGTGGAGGTGCCGGCGTTGTTGATGAGGATGTCGAGGTCGCCCACCTGGGCCGCCGCGGCCTCGATGGACGCCGGATCCGTGATGTCCATCTGGAGGGCGATGGCACCGGGAATGTCGATGCTTTCCACACGCCGGGCGGTCGCATAGACGGTGGCGCCGCGGGCGAGGAGTGCCTCGGCGAACGCCTTGCCGAGGCCGCGGTTGGCGCCGGTCACGAGAGCTGTTGAGCCGTTGATTTCCATACCAACACGCTAGAACCTCACGTTGACGTTAGAGGCAAATGCTGCGAGGTTAATCACGGCCGCCCGTGTCCGCAGGAGCATCGCCCGGCTCAGGGCGACCCGCACAGCGACTGATGAAGCCCGACGGGTCGCCGCGCTCCACCCGTACCGTCCATCTCCCCACGGCCAGGACGTGGTTGCCTCCGCCGGGTCCGGATAGCCTGGCCGGCTTCCTCCTCACCGCGGTGCGTGCGGGCTGGTGGCGTACCGACGCGGCCCCTCGGTGGCCTGCTGCCGATGAACGTCGCGGGCGATCAGCGGCTCGACCAGTGCGAGCAGCAGAGCAGCGGCGGCGACCAGCCCACCCACCAGTGCGGTGTCGGCGATGCCGGGTCCGGACAGCAGGGCTCCGCCGAGGAGCGCCCCGCCGGCGATACCGACGTTGAAGGCAGCGGAGTTCCCGGCCGACGCCAGGTCTGAACTGCCGGGAGCCACCTCCAGCACCCGGTTCTGTAGGGCCGGGGTCAGCGCGCCGAGCGCGAAGCCGGACAGGGCGAGCATCACGGCTACAGCCGGTTGCCAGCCGGAGAACAGGTACAGGCCGACCAGCGAGACCACGAGAACGAGGAGCGAGCCCACCATGGTCCCCCGTTCACTGCGGTCGACCACGGCACCGGCGACCGCGATGCCACCAAAGTTGACCAGGCCGCGCAGCAGCAGCAGGGGGCCGATCGCCGCTGCGGGAAAGCCACTCACTTCGGTGAGGAACGGGGCGGTGTAGGTGAACGCGGTGAACAGTCCGGTGATGGACAGGGCGGTGGTCGCGACCAGGATCCAGTAGCGCGGGACGCTCGGCGCGGTGCCGGTCGCGGCGTGTGCGGCTCCGACCGGTGTCGTTGGCATCAGGACGGCGACCAGCCCGAGCGCGAGCAGGCCGAAGCCGGCCAGTGCCACGAAGGTCCAGCGCCAGCCCGCCTGCTGGCCCAGCCAGGTCCCTGCCGGCACGCCGAGCATCGGTGCGAGAGCCGAGCCGCCGAAGACCGTCGACATGGCCCGGCCACGTACCCGCTGCGGAAAGAGGCTGGCCGCCGCCGGCCCGACCACCGCCCAGAACACCGATTGACTGAGCGCCACGACGACCCGCGCCGCCAGCAACATCACATAGTCCACCGCCACCGCCGACAGCAGGGTCGCCACCACGAAGACACCCAGTAGCACGGATATCAGCAGCCGTCGCGGTACGCGGCGAGTGACGTACGCCAGCGGCACGGAGACGATCGCGACGGTCAACCCGTAGCCGGTCACCAGCATCCCGGCGTCGGCGAGCGACACCCCGAACTCCTCCGAGATCAAGGGGAGGAGGCCGACGGGCATCGTCTCCATCGCGACGTAGCAGAACGCCCCCACGGCGAGCGCAACGAGTGCCGCCACCGCCGTCCGCCGGTCTGTCGAGGGGTCGGCCTCGGTCGTCGGTTGACTGATGTGATCACTCCTTCGCCAGATGCGCCGCGTCCATGTCGAGCAGGCGACGTCGCGGATGCGTCGGTCGGGCTCGTCCAGCACCGTCGTTGACGAGCGCCTCGAAAGACCAGTGGGCGACCACCGGCTGCTCCCACCGATGCCGGCGTTCCGTCACTGGTTCTCCGGGTCCGTCGGGCGTCGACGCGGCGCGCGGAGTACCGCGGCGCCCAGGAGCCCGCCGAGCGCGTGGCAAAGGCTCACCCCGCCCAGCAGGACAGCCACGCCGGCACCGGCCGCCCCGCCGGCCAACGCGGATCCGATGGCGCCGGACGCGCTCTTCAGGCCAGCGCCGACGGTGAACACCTGGGTGTGCAGCTCGGGTGGCGCCTCCCGGCCACGCACCACCAGCAGGGAACAGAACATCAGGCCGTTGATCAGGCCGCTGATCGCGAAGGCAGGCAGGTAGACGGCAGGGGTGGTGTGGAACGCGGCGGCTGCGGCGAACGGGACGGCAGTCGCGAGGAGACAGACGAGGATGACGTTCTCGGGCAGCCACGAGCGCAGTGGGAAGTACACATACAGCAGTGATCCGGCCAGCGCGCCCAGCGCGATGAGGGACAGGATGACACCGGTCAGCGAGGTGCTGTGGACGCGCTGCGCCATCAGCGCGGCGGTCACCGGTAGCGCGCCGGCGCCCAGCTGCCCGAGGCAGCTGCCCAGCGTGACCGAGCCGAGGGCCGGCCGCCTGATGATGACCTTGGCGGCGGCGAGGAAGTCGGCCCCGCGCAGGTGATACCTCTCCGAGCGCTCGCGTCGCGCCAACGGCAGCGACCACAGCAGCAACGAGGCGGCGGCGGCCGAGCCGGCGAGGCAGAATACCGCGATCCGGCCGCCGAACGCGCCGGCCAACACCGCCGCCGCCGACGGTCCGACGATGCCCGCAAGGCCGTACAGGGTCGAATCGATGCCGTACGCGCTGCGCAGGCGCCCGGGGACGAGCTCGTTGAGCAGGCTGGTGAGCCCGCCGCTGAGCAACGGGCCGACGCAACCGGCAGCCAGTGCGGCGGCGACGGCCACCCATCGGGGAGACGAGCCGGTGGCCACCGCGGTCAGTGCGAGCGCTGTGGCGTACACCAGAAGCGCACCGCTGTAGAACACCTTGCGCCGGGAGATGGCGTCGGCCACCGCGCCGACCAGCGGCGCCGCGACCACGTGCGGGACCACGAGCGCAGCGACCAGCAGGCCGCCGAACCCGGCGCTCCGCGTGGTCTCGACGGCGAGCAGGACGAGCCCCACGCGGGCACCCTCGTCGGCCAGCCGGGCGAGTGAGGCGAGCAGCGAATATCGGACCAGATTGCTCCGCTCGCCGCCGGTATCGCGCTGGTCCGCGCCGGCATCGGTGAGCGTCATCCCCTCTCGGGCCACCGTCGCTGCTCCTCCCGCTACGCCATCTGCTGGGACTTACCCCCCCAGCCGCCGTTCCGACCCACGGTCCCACCGCACCGTTGAGGGGCATCTCGAACGCCCTTCGGAAACAGGCCATAGCACTGCGCCGGCAGTTGGTTAGGCCCGCCGTTCGTCGCGTGGGCCTCCGTGGGTTGTTCAGCGGCCGCTGATGCGGGTGCCGGAGGTCGCATCACATGCGAATCGGCGGTGACCGTCCGAGTGGGGGTCACCGCCGATCGGTAGTCGAACCGGTCAGGCGGCGGAGCAGGCGGAGTCCAACTCCTTGAGGGCTGCTTCCAGAGCCTTCTTGCTGGGCTTGGCGTCGGCGGACTTGTTGTACGCGTCGCTCAGGGCCATCATCTCGTTCTGGATCTTCTCGGAGGCGGTGGTGACCACGTCGTTGGCGCCTATCGTGTGCGCCAGGATCGCGACCGAGCCGGCGACCCACTGGGCGCTGACCGCGAAGTGCCCGGCCGGCGGGCCGATCTTCTCGGCCTTGGCGATCTTGGTGGCGTTGTCCTTGATGTCCTTGTTGATGTCGGCGCAGGCCTGCACCGTGGCCGCGTCGTTGGCCGCACTGCTGGCTGCGGTGGTGGCCGGACCGCCGGTCGGGGCGGCGCTCGAGGCCGCCGGAGATGGCGCGGTCGCGGTGCTCTCGGATTCGGGCTGCGGATCGCAGCCGGACATCGCGAACGCCGCCCCGACGGCCAGGCCAGTCAGGACGAGTCGAGTTCGGTTCATCGATGTTTCCCCCGTGATCTTCATGATCGGCGCACGCTACCAGCCGCAGTCGATCGGGTGGGACCAGTTATCGGGCCAACGGCGGCTCTAGCCGGTGCGTCGTCGATCGACAGCAGGACCGGCTCGTCAACCCTCGATGGGCGTTCGACGGGCGCCGACGGGCCAGAGAACCGTGGTCGGGACGCCGTGGCGCCGCGCCCACTCGATGGTCCGGTCCGTCGACGCGGGGTGCAGGCCAGGTCTGCCGTCCCACACCGCCACGAGTCGCTGCACCCGTCGGACCAGTTCCCGGTTGGCGACCACGTACGCTGCGGTGTCCGAGCGGTCGTGTCCGGTGTGGACGACCGCGACCGCCCGGTCGAGCAGCTCGTCGAAGACCAGCCGATTCTCCGGCCTGATGACCGCGAGCCGGTAGTCGAGGGCCGGAAGGATCACCTCGTAGGTGCCGCCCAGGTCGAGGATCGTGCGCGCGAAGACCTGGTCCGCGCCGGCCGCCAAGCAGGTCACGCCGTGTACCGGCCGGTCGCTGATCCGGCCCAGCTCGACGCGGAGCGCGGCGGCGACGAGCAGTTCGGTGTCGCGGGTCAGGTTGATGTGCCCGGTCACGCCGACGCGGACCGGGTCGAGGTCAGGCGGCATCCGTCGGGCCTGTCCGCTGAGTGGGCACCGGGGGTGCCAACCGGATCAGCTCGAACCCGCTGTCGGACAGCACGTCAGGCAGTGCCCGGACCCCCTCGCGATTCTGCTCCCGTACGTGGGACGGCAGCTCGTCCCACGGCCGCAGGGCGGGGTGCCGTCGCTGGGCGTCGTCGCGCGGGTCGCCGTACGTCCAACCGTCCCCGCGCCGTTCCCGGCACCACCGCTCGTGCTCCAGGCGGGCGAGTTCCTCGATCCCGTCGTCGATGGCCTGCCCGGCGGCCGAGGCGTCAACGGTGCCGCCGTGCCGGGGCGCCACGACGCAACCGAGATCCAACAGCTTGGCGGCGATGTCCTGGACGTAGGCCCGGTTGGCCCGCCGCAACGACTCGGGTAGTCGTGACCAGTCCACCATCGCCGAGGCGTCGCCGAGTCGTACCCCGGCGCGCTGCTGGGCCTGGACGTACCGTTCGTGGATCAGCCGGGCCAACCGCTCGGTGAGATCTTCGGCGATCAGCCGGGCGTCGCAGGCGTGGGCGAGCACCGGATAGAGGCGGAGCTTGCCGTGCACCTCGTCGAGCAGGTCGTGCCGGGAGTCGCCGTGAAAAGCCGCGGCGAGCGCCGCCTGCCGGTAGACGGGCACGAACACGGCACTCTCGGCGCCCTGCCACAGGGCCGGCGTGTCCAGCACGAACTGCAGGCCGTTGATCTCGTCCGGCGCGCACACGTAGATGCGGTCGTAGCGGTCGCGGCCGAGACCGACGACGCCGTCGAGATCCAGGTCGTACGCGGTCATCTGGCAGACGGTGGCCAGGAACGGGTAACGCGAGGACGCCAGCGCGATCTCGGAACCGGCATCCGGTGCCACGACGTCCACCCGCAGGGGTGGCGCGGCGTGGCCCCCGGGGGTGTCGGCGCGGAACGCACGCCAGTGCCGGGCGGTCTCCACCAGGAGCGCCCGGCGGAAGGTGCCGGTGCCCGCGATCAGGATCCTCGTTGGTCGGACTCCCGCGCCGGGCAGCGGGTGGTGTCGGTGCAGCGCGCGTGCGGCGACGTCGTCGACGTGGAAGTAGTCCAGCCGCAGCCGGCTGGAACCGGCGGCGCCGAGCCGTCGGGCCTGCAGGGACAGACACATCTCCGCGTCGTGAACCAGAATGTAGACCCGCGGTGGTTGTCGTCGTTCCTGGATGAGCCGGTTGGCGGTGTTGGCGATCGCGTGGTTGCGGTCGTCGTCCTCGCTGCAGGCGTAGATGGTGTGGGCTCGGGGTAGTCCGGCGCCGCGCAGCACCTCGGGGCTGGTCGGGTCGCCGACCACGCCGAGGTACCGGCGCCGCCGGTACTCCAGCGGCCCGAACGGCTCGGAGCGCACCACCACCACACGTTCACCGTCGGCGAAGAGCCGGTCGGCGAGCATGTGGGCGAACTGGGAGTCGCCGCAGACCAGGACGTGACCACGTGCCCGCCGGGCGCGCAGGCGGCGACTCTCGGCGGCCAACAGCAGCCGGCTGGCCTCGGCCACGGCGAGGAGCGTGAACAGCGGGGCGGCGAACCGGGCGACCTGCAGCTGCCACGGGTAGGGGCCGGCGTTCTGGAAGGGTTCGGCGCCGAAGACGAAGAGTTGCAGGTCGTAGTAGAGCACGTCGTACGGATCGTGGGCGACGTCCGGACGGGCTTGGAGCAGGCGCTCGAAGCCGACATAGCCGAGGACGAGGGCAGCCAGCCCGATCAAGCCGAAGAGGACTCGCAGACTCCAGCCGGTCGGGCGGGACGAGCCGGCGACCGGATCCGTCATGAGTCCATGGTATTTGACGAGGTCGATCGGGCTGTCGCTCGACGCGCACGCGGGTGTGCACCGACGGCCCCGGTTCGGCTACGGAAAGTCGTCGGGTCGGGTGTCGGGCAGCGTGGCCAGCAGTTGCCCGGCCAGCCGCCGCACGGCGCCGTCGTCCTCCTGATGCGCGAGCCGTACGAGCACCTCCCGGGTCCGGGTGTCCCCGTCGTAGTGCCGGGTCAACGCGAGCAGCGCGGTCCGGCGGATCTCCCAGTCATCGTCGTCGGCCAGCCGCAGCAACAGGTCCCGTACCCCCGTGCGACCGGCGAGACTGGCACCCAGCTGCTCCACGGCCCGGCGGCGAACCTCCAGCGCCGGATCGTCGCGGACCAGCCCGACCAGCAGCACCTGCACCTCCGGGTCGGTGCCGAAGTGCTCGCCGAGGGCGGCGGCGATGCGGGCGCGGATCGCCGGGTCCTGGTCCGACAGGCGGCGCATGAGCCGCAGCGTCACCGCCATGGATGCCGAACCCTGCTGGGTCAGACAGCGTACGGCCGCGTCGAACACGGTCGGGTCGGTGTCGGACTCGACGCATTCCAGCAGCACGTCGGTCACCAGTTCCGGGCTTCCGTACGCACAGAGGGTTTGTACGGCGGCCAACCGGATGCCGACGTAGCTGTCTCGGCGGGCCCGCCGGCACAGGGTCTCGATGAGGCCCGGGGCGTTGCCGTGGCGGGCGAGCGCCTGGGCGGCGGCGCACAGCACGTTCGGGTCGGGGTCCCGACTGACCTGCTCGGCAAGGCACTCCCGCACCTCAAGGTCCGGCGGGTCGGCGAGGCGGGCCAGGCTACGGGTGACCCGGAGCCGGACGATCGGGTCCCGCTCCTGGGAGGCGCGGCTGATGAGCAGATCCCGGGTCGCGTGGCCGAACAGCGGTCGCCCGGTGAGCAGTTCGACCGCGGCGAGCCGGACGCTCGCGGTCGGATCGCGTCGGGCGCTCTCCAGCAGCAGTTCCCCGGTGCGGTGGTCGGGGTAGGCCTCGGCCAGCGCGCGCACCGCGGCGAGGCGTACCGTCGCGTCCTCGTCGACGTGAGCCGAGCGGGCCACCACGGTCCACCCGGTGTCGTCGGCGCGGTCCCGGTCGATCAGGGCGGTGACCGCGGCGGCTCGTACGGAGGAATCCTCGTCCTGCTCGATCTGGTCGATCAGCCGGGCCCGGCAGCGCCCCTCGAGGTCGGGTACGAGCGCCAACCGCTGTACGGCGACCGCGCGCACCCGGGCGGACGTGTCCGAGCAGGCCAGCTTGAGCAACAGCTCGGTGTCCTCCGGACCGGGTCGCTCCGGCAGCAGCCCGGTCAGCAGGCAGCGGCGGACCTCGTCCGGGGCGTCGCCGGTGATCCGCCGCAACGCCGTGGTTCGTGCGGTCTCGGCGTACTCCGGCAGAGCCAGCAGACGCTTCAGCACGCACTGCACCACGCCGGGATCGGTGTCGGTGGCCAGCAGGCGCTGCATCGTCTCGGGTGCGTCCGGCAGGTCGGCGTAGCGCGTGCTGAGCACTCCTGCGGCGGCTCGCCGCACCGCGACGGCGGTGTCCCCGGTGGCCCTGGCCAACACCTGACGGACGTCGTCGGAGAGTTCGGACCGGGTGCCGAGGGACTGCACGGCCAGCGCCCGCACCGCGAGATCGGGAGAGTTGGCGAGGTCGCACAGCACCTCCACGAATTCGAGGCCGGCGCCGAGGTGGGCGACCAGTGCGCGTACGGCGGCCTGCCGTACCGCGGTGGAGACCTCGGCCTGCGCCTGGGCGAGCAGGATGTCCCGGCATCGGCCACTGTTGCCGCCGGTGGCCTCGATGCGGCCGGCGGCCTCGGCCAGCCCGGCGACCAGGGTGAGACGGGCCTGCCGCTCGCGGCCCTGCCCCAGCTCCCGGACGAGCAGGTCCTCCATCTGCTCCTCGGCGGTGGACAGCACCGCCGCGATCCTGGTGGCGAAGGGAGAGCCGGATCGCCAACTGGTCCGGACCCCACGGCGGCGGTACCAGTGCAGGAAGACCTCCCGGCCGGGCCAACCCGGGCCGAGAGTCCGGATGGAGGACAGCAGCTCCTGCTCGGTGAGATCCACCAGGTTCGGGTCGTCGGCGGAGATGCCATGCTCGATGAGACGCACGACCTGGCGCAGCAGGGCGTCGCCCGCACCGGCCAGTTCGGCGGGCTGCGGCGCCTCGGCCACGCACTGCGCCGCCAGCACCAGGTTCCACGGCGGCCCGGTCAGGTTCAGCGGCGGCCACAGTTGAGTGGCCTCGGTGGCGAGCAGGGTGACCAGCTCGTTGGCGACCCGGGCGGGCAGGGCGCCGGCGACCAGTCGAAGCACCTCCCGCCACGACGGGTCGGCCCAACGCTCGCGAAACAACGAACGCAGATGATCGAGGCCCGAGGCGGACGGATCGCGCTCGTATCTGTCCACGATCTCTTCGGCACAGAAGAACTCCAGGAACGCGCGGTGCACGAACCCGAACAGTCGTAGGCCGTAACGCTCCAGGATGAAGCTTCGCTGCCGCAATTTGTCGATCATCGAGTGGGCCATGGCGAGGGCCCGCTCATTCTCGAAACCGTAGAACTCGACGAGGTTGTCCCGGAAGATGCACGCCAATTCGTCGGACTCGATGTAGTTGCCGGCGGGGCCGGACTCGCGGAACTGCATCCAGTAGGCGAGGTGACGCAGCAGCCGACGCTTCGCCTGTAGGTCGAGCGACGGCACGTCGCCGTGGCTCTCGCGCAGCTGCTTTGTCACATCCCACTCGGAGATCAGTACGTCGGTCACGTGCGCGTAGAGCCGGCGTCGGTTGCGGGGCAGCGGGTGGCCCCGCCCGACGATCGCCATGAGCATCAGCAGCAGGGGGTTGCCGGCGATCTCGCGCATCGCTCGGGAACTGCCCACCACGTCGAGGATCTGCCGCCGTTGCCGCTCCGCCTCCGCGGCCGAGGTGGGCACCACGTAGCGGTACCAGTTGTCGAGAAACCTCGCGATCTGCTCGTCGTCGAGATCCTCCAGGGTGAAGTGGTCGAAGCCCGCGTTGGCGAACGTGTGCCGCTGGTAGCCGGCGGCCCGCGACGTGACCACGGTCAGCACCCCCGGGTATTCGTTGGCGAACGTGGCGATCTGCGCGGCCACCTCTTCCCGCTGCGCCGGGTCGAACACCTCGTCCAGGCCGTCGAAGAGGAACAGCGCCTGGCCGCCCTGGCGCAGGTACGCCTCCAGCACGTCCTGGTCGATACCGGCCAGCCCCTGCTGGTGGCGGTGGCCGACGTAGTCGAGCAAACCGTCGCACCGGCCGTCGCCGTGATGGGTGGCGTAGGAGCGCAGCTCGATCAGGACGGGTAGGTACCGGTCCAGCGCACTCAGTCGAGGCTCGACGCAGACCCCGGCCAGCGTCAGCGCCAGGTACCGCGCGGCCGCGGACTTGCCGGAACCGGGGTCGCCCAGCAGCACGATCGTGCGCCGCCCCGGGTCGGACACCACGTCGAACAGCGACAGCTCGTCCTTCGCCGCGTACTCCTCCCAGAGCCGCTCCACCTCCTCCGGGTTCACCACCCCGGGCAGCCCGCCGACGTCGCCGCCCGGCGTGGACCCGGCCCAACGCCACCACGCCAGCGGCATCTCGGGTCGCGCGTCCTCGTGAACGCGGGGCTCCACGAACACGTTGGGCAGCCCGACGGTGAGGTAGCCGATGGTGGGGCGCGGTGAGACCGCGTCCACCGAGACGGCGTGGTATCGCAGCGACAACTGCTTGTAGTACTGGTTGCGCACCACCGTCGGCAGATGAGTGTCCGGGTCGGCCGGCTCGCGCGCCGGGGATCTGCCACTGCGTACGTCGGCCAGTGCGGCGGTCACCTTGGCGGTGAGGTCGTCCACGCCGGAGAAGAAGGCGCAGAGGTGGCGCTCCTTGAGCTCGCGGCGCAACGCGACGATCTGCTGCCAGTCGGCATCGCGGTCGATCATGTCGACCGGCCAGGGTGTGTCCTCCGCGAGCAGGAAGACCAGGCAGGGCTTTCCCGCCGCGAGCGCCTCCCGGTACTCCAACTCGGTGATGGAGGACTCCTGGCCCGGCGGTCGGAACCCGTACCGCCAGGCGAACAGCCCCACGTAGAGGTCGCACCGGCGCACGTCGGCGAGGCAGCGTTCCAGTGGCGGCCGGATGTCGGCGCCGTACGCCTCCATGGCCACGTCGTCGATCTCCAGACGGCGAGCCACGGCGTGCACGGCAGCGCGGTATTCCAGCAAGTCCTTTTGGGTGGCCGAAATGTAGACCTTCATGAACGGCAAACTCCAGAGGGTGGCTGGCGACCGCATCATTGAAAATATCAGTCGTTGTCACGTCCGTCCGACCCGCGAACACTCCGAACGCCCGCCGTACATGGGATTCCCGCCGAACCCGTGCCTATGATGGCCACCAACGGAAACGGATCCGGTCGGTCGAATCGCGCCCTCGTAGAGTTGTGGTTGTCCGATGCGGATCCGTGTCAGTGCCGGTCGCGAGGGGTGTACGTCAATCAGCATGAGCCGCGTACGCGGGACGAACGCGGGTCGGTGGCAGCGTCGCGGAGGAAGCCATGCTCACGGTCGGTGAGGTGCACACCAGTCTTCTGCAGCACAGTACGGCGTTGGCCCAGGAGCAGAGCGCCGACGTGCTCAGCCTGATCGAGGGCGAGGCCGTGCTGACCTCCCGGCGTCCATCGCTGTACGCGGTGTCACCCGATGTTCGCACCGGTGTCGACTGCTGGCTCCCGAGCGCCAGAAAGCGCCAGTTACGTGGGGTGGGCGCGGTTCTCACCCGGGCCATCATCACCGGCGGCCGGATCGTGCAGGCCTCCTCGGTCATCCACGTCGTCGCCGGGCAACGCCGTCGGCCGTGGTCGCACTACCTGGCCAACCCCGGCGTCCTCGAGACGGTCGGCAAGCTGGACGTCGCCGACCTGAGCGCGGGCTTCCTGCACGGCAACAACGCCGACGTGCTGAACCTGGAGGCGATCACCGGCAGGGTGCTCGACGGTGTGCAGATGTCCGACCTGCTGGACCGGCGCCCGCCCCTGCGCACCGCCCGCACACGGTTGCGCTGGACCGCGCAGACGGACGAGCGTCCCAACCGGGACGTCTCGGCGGTGGTCACCGTGGACTCACCCACCCTGCGTACGGTCGAACTCGTGCTCGCCCCGCAGGACGTGCCGGCGGCCGTGGCGGGGCTCTGCGAAGACCTCGCGTTGCACGACTGGCTGCTGACCATCCTGTCCTCGCTGGTGGAGTCCGCGGTCACCCGATCGGCCTCCGGGCAGGAGCACGTCGAGCGGCTGCGTCCGGTGCTGGAGCACCTGCTGCACCTGTGGCTGCCGGGCGCGCGGGTGCACCCGCGACTGCGGCCGATCTGGGACCAGTTGGAGCAGGTACCCGGCTTCAGCCGTCAGTGGAACTCGTCGGTCAACTGGATCCGGGACCAGATCAGCGTGAGCAACATGGCTCTGCTTCGCGACCTGGCCGGCCGGATGGCCGTCGACGAGCCGTGCGGGCGCTGAGCACACTCAGTCGCTGATGAACACGTAGCTCAGCCGGTCGACCAGCTCACTGGGTAGCTGCAGGCCCTCGCCGCCGGCCCGTTTGGCGACCTGCTGCGCGACCGTCGGCGGCACCGCCACCTGGCCGAGGATGGTCCGTACGGCCAGCTCCACCGGCAGGTACTCGGTGCCCATGAGGGTCAGCGTGCGATACGCGCAGAACGGCGCGGCCGCCGGGTTGAGCTGGACGATCGCCGGCAGCTGGTCCCAGTCCGTCGGTAGCTCGCCGACGAGCTGGCGCGGCTGGGTCATCGTCTCGCCCCGATGCCGTAGCACGCCGAGCCGGGTCATCTGCCAGACCGAGGCGAGCAGGGCGCAGGCCCACACCCGGGCGTCCGGCTCGTCGGACCAGAGCTCGATGTCGACGAAGATGGAGTGCCGGGGATCGCCGGACTGCAACGGCGGAGACCACGGACGCGGCAGGGTCATCGCCGGCGCGTCGACGTGCCCGGGGGACCGCTTACCGTTGGACAGCCAGCCCGACTCGCTCAACGGGGGGCGACTCCCGGTGGTGCCCCGAGGGGGTTCCACCACCAGTGTGTCGACCACCAACCGGGCCAGCTCGGCGCCGTCGTGCCGGGCGAAACTGGACTCCCGGGCCACGTAGTCCAAGGTCAGGCCATGCTCCGCCGCGGCGCTCTGCACCTGCGGAATCACCTCGCGGGGGGTGCCGAAGCGGTGGAAGTAGTCGTCCAACATGAAGCAGGTGCTGATCCGCGGCTCCCGGGATGCGGGCAGCCCGCGTCGGGCCAGCGCCGGGATCGCGGCCGACCAGTCCGCGATCCGCTCGAACTTGCGCCTCAGCTCCTCACACCCGTCGCCGAAGTCCTCCGCGTAGAAATGCCCCAGCTCCACGGACAGATGCGAGTACGCCACGCTCTCTGTACGACGCACCGCAGCTGCCTCCTGGAACCTGACATCCATGCCGATCACGCGGTGTCCCATGCCGTCTCGTCGAAAAGCTTCTCAGTCAGGTCAACGAAGGCGTCCACCGTCTTGACGTTGGCAATTTTGGATTGCACGTCGTGGTCGGAGATCAGCTGCTCCCGCCACTGCAGCAGAGGATCCAGCGGCACCACGCCGAGAAGTGTCGTACGTCCGACACCCCGTCGTCGGGCCAGCTCCGACAGCTCCGCGTCGCACTTGCGCAGGAAGGCCTGCTGGGCGAGGCCGAGATGGCCGACCTCGGGGCCACGTGAGTCGATCACCGCCGTCCGGATGAAGCGCAGCGACTCCCGTAGCCTCTCCGGCTCGTGGCCGTACTCCTTGCCCATGGCCACGATCCCACCCGCCTCGAAGGCCAGGTCCGCCGCCGCGGTGACGTGCTGGGGAGTCCACCGGTGGAAGACCAGCCAGCGTACGGCGACCTTGCGCAGGGTCGAGGTCGCGGTGGCGGCGAGCGCGATCTGACTGGCGTACGACCGGCCGGCGCTGAGGTCCACCAGGGTCAGGTCGAACTCCTCCTCCAGCCGGAGGAAGAGCTCGGCGCACCGCTTGGCGATGTCGTTGGTGAACCCGAACTCGCTACCGTTGCGTTGCCCCGGCAGGAGCACCAGCGGACCGGACCCGATGGGCCGCTGACGCAGGCTGGCACGCTCGGAGGTGCCCCACACGTCCAACTGCTCCGGAGACGGGATCTCCCCGCGTAGATATCGGTGCAGGCCGCCACCGTTGGGCCCGGCGCCCTCCACACCGTTGACGGCCTGCGGAATCTGGAACGTGATGCCGGCGGTCGGCGAGCCGAAGTCGTAGTCCAGGTAGCAGGTGGGGTGACCGGACAACGCGCTGCGATAGGCGATGTTCGCCGCGGTCACCGACCGGCCGGTGCCGCCCTTGTGCGACGTGACGAAGACCAGCATTCAGATCCCCTCGCTGGCCTTCTGCTGCCCGGTGGCGACGTCGTTGAGGAGCAACAGAAGCGTGTTCACCAGCGCGGCTGCTGTGCCGGGACGCTCGTCAACCAGCAACTGCGCCCGGCCGAGGCTGGCTCGGATGCTGCGCATGCTGCGCTGCATCGCCTCACCGTCGAAGGTGCCGCGCATCAACTCCCGGTCGAACAGGTATTCGGCCTCGTCGATGAGATCCTGCGCGTAGTCGGCCAGCCGGCCGGCTCGTGGGAACGGTCGCTCCCACAGCAGTTGACCGGAGGTGACCAGCGCCTGCGCCACCCGCACGGTCAAATACCAGGAGGGTGCGTCCGGCTTCGGCGCCAGGCCGGGGAAGGCGCCACTGGCGTGGTCCCACAGCCCCTGGTGCCGGCCGTCCGGGATGCGCCGCAGCAACAGGTGATCCCACACCTCGTCGGCCAGCTCGAGCAGTTCACTGCGCCGGCGGGCGTTGCTCAGCAGACCGGCGACGGCGGCCGCCCGCTGTAGCAGCACCACGGAGAACTCGTTGACGTTC
The DNA here is from genome assembly GCF_044466585.1 of Micromonospora sp. NPDC049359. Taxonomy (NCBI): domain Bacteria; kingdom Bacillati; phylum Actinomycetota; class Actinomycetes; order Micromonosporales; family Micromonosporaceae; genus Micromonospora; species Micromonospora sp. NPDC049359. Next base: position 443,936 of record NZ_JBITMW010000003.1, read on the forward strand.
CAGGTCATGATCGGCTTTGACGTGTCGTCGTTCAGGGTCACCCGCTTGCCTGGCGCGTGCACGAACAACGCCGACTCGCCGGGTGACGCCCGCCGGGTGATCCGCGCCCGCTGCGCCAGCTCCACCAGTACCGAGGCGATCCGCCCGAGCTCCTCGTCACCGCCGCGCCCGACGGCGAGCAGACCCTTCACGGCGAGCGACGTCGTCTGGAGCGTGTAGTAGTCGGTCCGGTCACCATCGGTCGTCCGCCAGGGAATGTCCTCGATGGGCCACCGTCGTCGGTTGCCGAAGGTCGCCACCGTCGCCCAGTACGTCCGGGTGAGCTCCCAGCGCAGTTGCAGCGCCCGGGACAGCCGCTGCTGCTCCTCGTTGAGCAATCCGAGCAGCCGGGTGCGTTCGGAGTTCAGGTCCTCGATGGCGTCCATCGCGATCACGGTGAAGTAGAGGTAGGGGGCGTTCTCCGCGGAGCCCTCACGCTGCCGGCCGATCGGCTCGGTGGTCGGAACCTCATCGGTCCCGGAGATGAGCCCCCACGACCAGCCGCACTCGAACAGCATCTCGCTGTTGTCCAGGTCCTCCGTCACCCGACCCGAACCGAGGACCACGCTACGCAGGCTCGCCATGGTGTCCCGCAACTGCTCGCGCAGCGCCGCCACCAGCTCGCGGCGGGGCAGCTCGTCCTGATTGACCATGTCGCACAGACGAATGCCGTACTCGTCGGTGGAGGTGAAGACGAAGGTGCTGAAGCTGCGGAGCAGGCCGACCATCGCCGCCGTGAGGCGCACGCTCGCCATGGCCTCCAGTTCGTCCAGTTGCGCCAACAGGTCACGCCGCTGGGTGGACCCCCGGTAGACCTTGACGAAACCGATCGTCGCCAACGTGAGGGTGACCGACACCGCGAAGGAGTCGACGATGTCCAGGGAGCGCTGCTCCTCGGTGAGCTCCGGACCGCCCTCCAACGGGGTGAGGTAACTGCCGCCGCCGAAGATCGGGGTACCGGCGTCGTCGGTGTACCGCCGGAAATAGTCGATCATCACGCTGACCAGCCGGCGGGGAATCTCGATCGCGCCGCCGAGCGGGCTGAGCGCCTCGATCACCTCTTCGTCGGCGCGGTCCGGGTCGTCGAGTGACAGCACGGGGACCTTGGCCGCGGGAAGCAGCAGGGTCAGTAGTTGCTCCGCGTCGCTGATCGAGTTGCTACCACTTCGGCCACCCCAGTGCCATTCACCGTTCGTCCAGCAACTGCGAACCGTAGCCCGCCAGATGTCGAGGATCTCCTGGCGCGGCTGCATCCGCATGATCCACCGCCGTCTGTTGTAGTCGTCGACTTGAAACCGCTGATATAGCCGTGCCCACGATGATCCACGGTGCCGTACAACGTCATGGTAGCGGGCCAGTCGAGTGGCACTTGAAAGGCTTCGATGGCCGCGTGTCGGCAATCCGGCCAATCGGACGCGGGGCAATGTCCCGCCGCCACGTTGCGCCGACAGCACGATGTCGGCGCATTCCACCGGCAGGCACGGGCGCTATCCGCGGGTACGGCCGGTGGCCAGCAGCATGCCCACATATCCGTCCCGCAGCGGCGGCTTGGGTCGCACCTCGTGGACGTCCAGGTCGTACGCGCCCGCCGCGATGGTGGCCACCACGTCGGCGCGCTCCAGGGCCACGGCCGGGAACCTGCGCCGACCGACGCTGTAGCCGACGGATCCGAGCATGACCGTCACGGCGAAGGGCGACCTGGGCCGCAGCGCGTCCAGAAACCGACCGATCGCGTGCTCGGCCTCGGCCTGGTCCGCCGAGATGGAGCAGGCCACGAAGAACATCGTCCCGGCGTTCCAGGCGTGCCTCGGCAGGGTGAAGACGCTGGCCCGCACCACCCGGCCCACCTGCGCCAGTCGTCGCCGCGGGTCCGCCAGTGCCGCGTACGCCGGGTGCTCCGCGCACACCTGCCAGTACGGGTCCCAGAGCTCGTCGTAACTGTCGACCTGCGTGCGCAGCCAGTTCACGTTTGCCGCCGACCATTCACACAGGTCGACGGCCTTCGCGAACGGTAGCAGCGACATCGCCGGGTAGAGATTTGCCCCCGACCCCACGTCGACGCACCGCGCGTCGGAGAGCTTCGCCTCGCCGAAGAAGTCCCGGATGCGGCACAGGATCTCCCGATCGTCAGGCCGCAGATCCGCGTAGTTGTGCCGGACATACGCCTGCGGGTCGAAGCTGTCCCACTCGACGTCGGAATTGACCGGCCTCGGCGACTGAATCGGCGAACGTGGCGTCGACTCGCCGCAACCGCCCCCAGCCGCCGGGGTCAACGCCATGGACGGGCCTCCATCGGGTCGGCGGATCACATTGGTCGTTGAAGCGGCGCTCAGTACACAGCCCATTATGTATCGATGGTGGTGCGCGCTCACAAGTGCAGGAAGCCCGCCGTCCGCCCGAAGTGACGACGACAGGACGGTGGTCCGGTGCCATGCCGGCCGCGCGATGAAGGCCGGCACGTGCGGGCAGCAGCCTTCGCCATCAGTCCCACCAGAAACTCCAGCAGTTCACGCCCATGACTGATTCGGCGTACGTGCGGAAGGTGTCGGTGTTGCTCTGCCAGATGTTGTCCGGGCAGAAGGCGAAGTGTTCGGCGGTCACCCGCCCGCCAGCACTCGGCGAGGAACGCGTCGCTGTCGTGCTGCTCGGCGGTGCTGATCTGGTCGTACTCGACGTCGACGCAGAACGGGTCGTCATCGCGGTCAGCGTCGAGTACGAGCAGAGGCCACAGTCTCGTTGGTGATCCCGCACCGAAACCCGTGGCGAACGGCATGTGGTTGGAGGGGCCCGACGCATCCTCCTAGGATGCTTTACAGGTGGTGTCTAACTCCGCACTGGGCCCGTGGCCCGTTCGGTCGACTGGAGCTGCGGTGCGGGACACGGGCGAGCCAGCTGGCACTTGTCGCTGACTTGTTTGTCGCTGCTTCGGGTAGTTACCCGCATGAGTGGTGCCCAGGAGCGTTCGCCCGATCCGCACTCCGGTGTCGACGCCGTGGCGAGCGAGGTGCGGCAGGCGGCAGAGCAGGCTCGCCAGCGTGGGCGTCGGGGGTGGCGGGTGCGGCTGCACCTGACGCACGTCATCCTGGTGATCACGGTCCAGGCGGCGTTGGCCGCAGCGTTGTCCTGGTTCATCGGACACGACCTGTTGGGTATTCCTGCGCCGGTGTTCGCTCCGTCCGCGGCGGTCGGAACGATCGTCGCGGCAATCGGCCAGCGGGTCCGACGAACCGTCCAGTCGCTGGTCGGCGTGGTACTCGGAATCCTCATCGGGGACGGTCTGCTCTATACCGTCGGTCCGCGACCGGTGCAGATCGGTTTAGCGGTGGGTATCGCGATCGCGATCGCGCTGGTGCTCTCCGGTGGCAGCGGTGCGATCGTGGCCCAGGCCGGTGCTTCCGCCGTCGTGGTCACGACCCTGTCGCCGGTGGATCCCAATCTCGAGTGGCCCAGAATCCTGGATGCCCTCATCGGTGGGGCGGTGGGGCTGCTGGTGGTCACACTGCTCTTCCCGGTCAACCCGATGCGCGTTCTCGACCGGGCGGCCACGCCGATCGTCCAGCTGACCAGCGCGGAACTACGGACCATCGCGACCGCGTTGAACGAACGTGACGCTGAGCAGGCCATCGCGTCCCTGCAGCGCCTGCGGGCCTCGGGACCGGATCTCGCGCGCTTGTCACAGGCGCTCGACGGGGCGAGGGAGGTGGTGAGTCTGGCACCGGTGAGATGGCACCGGCGAGACGACGTGGAACAGTTTGCCCACTTCGCCGAGCATGCCCAGCGGGTGATCGGCGACGCGCAGGATCTGGCGCGTACCTCGGCGACCGTCTTGCAGTACGACGAGGCGGTTCCGTCCGAGCTGACCACGACACTCAGGCAACTCGCCGACGCCAACGAGCGCCTGCGGGCCGAACGCGTGTCGGGACGTGAACCGCGGCTGGCGCGAGCGACGGCCCTGGCGGCCATGCACAGCGCCCGCCGGGCCGTCGATGGTGCCACCGGCCGGTTCAGTCAGACCCTGGTCACCCAGACGCGGGTCGTGGCGAGTGACCTGCTCCGCGCCAGCGGTCTCGATCCGGAGACAGCCAACCGGCTCACGCGGGAACGTTTCGGCGAGAGCCCCTGAGGCGGCGGAGGGCATGACGCACCTGCCTGCCCAGGTGGCCGGCCTCCTCACCTTCGCTCGTCGTACTCATCCCCGGGCTGCCGCACTCCTCGGGCTGTGACGACCGGCGGCGTTGCGGTCTTGTGGGCCCGGACACCAAGCCGCGTAGGTCCTCGGCGAGTACCCGCCGCTGTCGGGGTGAAACGGCGGCTCGTCCGTCCGCCCTCAGGTCGGTGGCCGAGGACGGCGGGTCATACCCCGGGTCAGGCGCGACTGGTACAGGCCGGCGCTGGTGATGGCGTAGAAGACGGGCAGAAGGAGAAAGACGGCCAGGCCGATCAGGGGAGCAACCAGGTAGCCGACCAGTCCCGCGAGGACGTACAGGACGACCCCGGTGAGGGCACGGACTCGCTCGACGCGAAAGAAGTCGTCCTTGACCTGATCCTTCAGCAGGTCGGGGTTCCGGGCCAGGTAGTGGTAGAACGCCAGCCACGTCGCGCACAGCAACGCGCCGATCAGCGCGTAGAAGGCGACAGCCACGCGCTGGTCGGCGTTGTTGTGTTCCTGCAGCGCATCTGACACGACGATGGTCGGGAATGGCAGCAGCGCCGTGCTGAACAGCACGAACAGGTTCACGAAGTGCAGGCCGCGATCGGCCTGTTGAATGCGGTTGAACGCCGCCTTGTGGTTGAGCCAGACAACGGCCACATAGGAGTAGGACGCCAGGTACGCGACGTACGAGGGCCACTGGTCGAGCAGGCCACGCAGGAGGCGGCCAGGGGGAACGTCCGGTACCCGAAGGTCCAGGACCAGCAACGTGATGATGATGGCGAATATGGCGTCGCTGAACGCCACCGCGCGGCTGGTGTCTGACCGGGTGCCTAGGTCTGCGTCTGGCCCACTCACCAACTGCGGCTACCCGCGGTCCTTCGGGGCAAACGGCCGGACATCCGGACGTCGCATCCGGCCACCAGGCGCGTCGCGGTGGCCGGATGCGGGTGGTCGTCAGGGTTTGAGGACGACCTTCTCGCAGTTGTCCTGCTTGTTCTTGAAAATCTCGAAGCCGCGTTCTGCCTGGTCGAGCGGCAGGGTGTGGGTGATGACCCGGGTCGGGTCGATCTCCCCCCGTTCGATGCGCTGTAGCAGCGGTTTCATGTAGCGCTGCACGTGGCATTGACCGGTACGCAGGGTCAGCGCCCGGTTCATCCACGCCCCAGCCGGGAACTTGTCGAGGAAGCCGCCGTACACGCCGATGACCGACACGATGCCGCCGCTGCGGCAGGACAGGATCGCCTGGCGCAGCGCGTGCGGGCGTTCGGTCTCCGACCGGACCGCCTGCTTAACCCGGTCGTACGCGTTCACGTGCGTGGCACCGTGGGTGGATTCCATGCCGACCGCGTCGATGCACTTGTCCGGCCCACGTCCGCCGGTCAGCTCCAACAGCCGGGACCGCACGTCCACCTCCTCGAAGTTCACCGGCGTGTGGCCTGCCCGCTCGGCCATCTGCAGCCGGTACGGCTCCTTGTCGATGGCGATGACCTTCGCGGCGCCGAGCGCACGGGCGCTGTCCATCGCGAACTGCCCGACCGGGCCGGCGCCCCACACGGCGACGACGTCGGTGGGCTGGATGTCGCACATGTCGGCGCCCATGTAGCCGGTGGGGAGGATGTCGGACAGGAACAGCACCTGTTCGTCGGTGAGGTCGGACTCGATCTTCAGGGGGCCGACGTCGGCGAACGGCACCCTCGCGTACTGCGCCTGACCGCCGGCGAACCCGCCGGTCAAATGGGAGTAGCCGAAGATCCCGGCGACCGGGTGGCCGAACATCTTCTCGGCGATCCCGGCGTTGGGGTTGGAGTTCTCGCAGCAGGAGTACAGTTCGGCGGCGCAGGCGCCGCACGCGCCGCACGCGATCGGGAACGGCACCACGACCCGATCGCCGACGCGCAGCCGGCCTGGGTCGACGCCCCGGCCGACCTCGATCACCTCGCCCATGAACTCGTGACCCATGACGTCGCCGTCCTGCATCGTGGGCACGTACCCATCGAGCAGGTGCAGGTCCGAGCCGCAGATGGCGGTGGAGGTGATCCGTACGATGGCGTCCCGGTCGTTCAGGATCTTCGGGTCTGGCACGTCACGGACCTTGACCTTGTTGCGGCCGGCCCAGGTGTTCGCCCTCACTCGCCTGCCCCCTTCGCGAACTCGGAATCCGACAGCGGCTGCGCCGGACGCTGCGGGAACTCCTTGCGGGCCCGCTTGCCCCACGGGGCACCCTCGGACCGGACCACCTGCCCGGTCTCCAGCACCTGCTTGAGCCGGCGCAGGTCGTCGTCGAGCTGCTGGTGCGGTTCCTCACCGAAGTACCTGGCGACCGCCTTGCCGACCGCGCCGCCCGGGACGTCGTACGACATGACGACGTGCACCTCGGTGCTGGAACCATCCGGGGCAGGGACGAACCGGACCGTGCCGGCGTTCGGCACGTCGGCGTTGCCGGTGGACCGCCACGCGATCTTCTCGCCGGGCGTCTCGTCGGTGATCTCCGCGTCCCACTCGACGTTCTTGCCGAAGGGAGCGCTGGCGGACCAGTGGCTCGTACGGTCGCCGGTGGCCTGGATCTTCTCGAGGTGTGCCATGAACGTCGGGAGGTTGTCCAGGTCACGCCAGAACGCGTAGACCGTGGGCGCAGGTTTGCGAATGGTTGTCGTGGCTGTCAGCTCCATGGATCCTCCTTCGCGTGAGCCTCGTACCGCTGGCGCCGAACCGGTCTTCCTGGCACGGGTGGCCTGCACTGCGGTCAGCAGGTCCACCACAGTGATCCCGACGATGGCGCCAGTGACACCGACGAGGCGACGCCGGCGGTGCCCGCTGCGGTGGGCGATGGCCACCCCGAGAGACGCCAGGTCCATCGCGTCGCCCGCGACCCGGGTCCACGCCCAGATGCCCTTGCGCCGGCTCGCCAGGAGGCCGGCCGCGTGGACCAACTCCCGCGCCCCGACAAGCGGCACCACGGTCCGGGATGTCGAGGAGTCGTCCACCCCGCTGATCCGGCGCACCGTGTCCGGTGCCGCGAGCTGTGCCACACCCAGACCGAGACTCATCCAGCCGAGCCGGCGTCCTCGCCGTCGCACGTCTTCCTGCCTGGCCTGCGCAGCCTCTCGGGTTGCTAGTTGAGTCACGGGTAGCCTCCGTATCCGGTCGCAGCCCGGCCGAGCCATTCCGGCTCATGCAAGTCCGGGACGAGACCCGTAGAGGCCCGAATACCCCTCGGAAACCACCTCAATCCGTGCATCGGTCGCGGAACGGAGGTGATCCCTGTCCCGCTGCTCAGCACGGCGTACCGGCCGCGACCGCCAGCAGCGGTACGGCCACGTCGTCGACCCCGGTCAAGCGCCCGTATCCGGATGGGGGTCCACGAGCTTCACCGCGGCGGCGCTTCGACCGGCGAAGCGCCGCCGCGGTGCGGGCTCAGGTCGGGTCCTGATCCTCCGGACTCCGAGCTCGCCGGGTCAGGCCGTCGCCATCTTGCGGACGTTCTCGCCCTGGGCGAACACCTCGACCATCTTGGCGCAGAAGGCCGGCAGGTCATTGGGGTTGCGGCTGGTGACCAGGCCGTTGTCGACCTGTACCTGTTGGTCGACCCAGTTTCCGCCCGCGTTGCGGATGTCGGTTCGCAGACTGGGGAAGGAGGTGACGGTCCGACCGTTGACCATGCCGGTCTCGACCAACGACCAGGGGCCGTGGCAGATCGCCGCCACCGGCTTCTGTTGCTGGAAGAACGCCCGGACGAAGTCCATGGCCTGCGGGTTCATCCGGAGCCGGTCGGGGTTGACCGTCCCGCCCGGCAGCAGCAGGGCGTCGTAGTCGGCCGCATTGGCCTCGTTGACGGTCCGGTCCACCCGATAGCGGTTGGCCGGGTCGATGTCCTGGTTCATCGACTGGATCTCGCCGGAGTTCAAGGAGATCAGGTGGACCTCGGCACCCGCCTGCTCGGCGGCGGCCCGGGACTGGGTGTACTCCACGTCCTCCACCCCGTCGGCGGCGAGGCAAGCGACTCGTTTGCCGGTCAGTGGCTGCTGGCTCTGCGCCATCTTGGGTGGCCTCTCCCTCGTGGCGCCGCCCCGTCGGCGGCGCATCGTTGCGCTCGCGGTCGCCTTCCCGGTGTGGGAACCGGGAAACAGCGCCGATCGCCGATCGAGGGCGGACGGGGTGACCCGCTCGCCGATCAGACAGAGCGCGGACGAAGGGCGGGACTGCTTCCTGCCGATGCGGGTAACGGACTGAACCACTGGCGCCGAGGACCCGGAAAGGCCGACATGACTCTCCCTACCGCCTCCCTCCCACTGCCGTCGGGCCAGACCATGCCCGTGCTCGGCCAGGGCACGTGGTACCTGGGTGAACGCCCGGAGCGACGCGGGGCGGAGATATCCGCACTGCGTACTGGCCTGGACCTGGGCATGACCTTGATCGACACCGCGGAGATGTACGGCGACGGTGCTTCCGAGGAGCTTGTCGGCGAGGCCGTTGTCGGACGACGCGATGACGTGTTCCTGGTCGACAAGGTGCTGCCGTCGAACGCGAGCCGGCAGGGGACCGTGCAGGCCTGCCGCCGCAGCCTGCAGCGACTCGGCGTCGACCACATCGACCTCTATCTGCTGCACTGGCGCGGCAGCCATCCACTCACCGAGACGATCGAAGCGTTCGCCGAACTCGTCGAAGCCGGCGACATCGGGCAGTGGGGCGTGAGTAACTTCGACCTCTCCAACATGACCGAGCTACTCGACGCGGGTGGGAACGATTGCGCGACCAACCAGATCCTCTACAACCTGACCCGGCGAGGTCCTGAGTACGACCTGCTGCCGTGGCTACGTGAACACCGGATCCCGGTGATGGCGTACTCCCCGATCGAGCAGGGGCGGGTACTCGGCCACGACCAGGTCACGGAGGTCGCCGCCCGGCACGGGGCGACGCCCGCCCAGGTCGCGTTGGCCTGGGTGCTGAGGCAGGAGATGGTCGCGGCCATTCCCCGATCGTCCAACTCGGAACACACCCGGGAGAATGCGGAAGCGCGCGACCTGCACCTGACCGAGGAAGACATCAGGGCACTCGACGTGGCGTTCCCGCCACCTGCTGGCCCGCAGCCGTTGGAGATGTTGTAGGGCCGGTCGGTTGATTCTGCCGGCGCGACTATCTTCCGGTGTGGGACCGCTCCCCGCCCTTCTCGTCCCGCCAGCCGCCGGGTTGGGGGTGATAGCCGTAGGCGGCAGCTCGTACCGTCTGCTCGTTCTCCAGCCCCGAGCCGATGGCGCCGCCGACAGTGGCCAGTGAGCTGGTGATCCAGGCGAGCGCCAGATAATCACCGGCATTCACCGGGCGCTGCAGAACCTGTTCCAGCACGGATGTGTCGATCAACAGCGCCCCGACGAGCACCGTACCCACGAACAGCACCACGTAGGACACCGTGGTGGCCAGAGTGAGAGTGAGGACCGTACCCAGGTTGAAGAGCCGTGCCAGCTCAACCGGCGTCTCGCGGCTCGGTCTCTCCCACAGGTCGTGCGCAACGATCAACCAGGCCACCAACGCGGTCAACCCGAGCACCATGATCACCGTGAGCCGGAGTCCGCCGAGGGCATCGCCCATCTGCCAGATGGTGTCCGTGGTGAGCGCGAACGCAGCCGTGCCGAACGCGCCGACCAGCAATTTGGACAGGCCCAGCAGTGCACGTCCAGGTCGGTTGGCTCGGACCATGCCGGTCAACAGGCGAACTCGGCCGATCAGCCCCGAGGCGAGGTAACGCCGCTCGCCGGAGTCGGCCCCGCCGATCACTCGATGGACGGCGGGAACACGCCGTTTCGTCTCTGCCGGTGCCCGCTCGGCCGGCGGTATCCGGTGGTCGGAGGCGTCGGCCAGCAGCCGGCCCACGAGATCCGGAACGGCTGCGCGGACCGAGTGCATCTGACGCAGTCCCAGCGCGGGCAGGGAGATGACCCCGATGTGACGTTGGCCGGACGTCTGCGCGACCAGGGGCGCCCGCTCGGCATGCAGTGGCAGGTCGGTCAGGCAGATGGCGACGTCCCACTGGTCGTCCGCGCGCCGCCTAGCAAGATCATCGAGCAACGCTTCGGCGCCGCCGTCGCGGCGCGGCACCACCTCCCCCCAACCCTCCCGGACGGTCCACCGCACGTCCGCGCTCACCCGCTCGGTGAGCCCTCTGGCCAGCTCCGAAGTGAGCCGCGCGGCGACCCGGGCGGGGTGATCCGGTGGGGTTGCTACCAGTCCCACGACGATCTCCGGGCCCTGTCGTTCGCTCTGGGTCACCGCTGCTCCTCACCGGTGGTCGGGCTCGGCGCCGACGGCGAGTGCCGGGGGCGTTGAGGCGTCGTCACGGCAGATCCCTTGCCGACTGACATGGTGGTGGAGCCAGGCCGCCGAGGGCGGCGCCCCGACGATTCGTACCGCGTCGACACGACGCCTGCTCGAACCGGACGGCCCGCCCACGCAGCCTAGAAGACCATGCCGAAGGGTGCAGCGGATTCGCTGGGTTGAGTCGTCCCGAAGGCCGGCCGCCACCCTGCCTCCGCCGACGAGGTGGGTCACAGGAGCCGGCCGTCGTGGGCGAGCAGGGCGATCTGGGTACGGTTGTCAAGATCCAGCTTGGTCAGGATGTGCGAGACGTGGGCCTTCACCGTCGTCACGCTCATCAGCAGCTCGCCGGCGATCTCGGCGTTGGAGCGGCCCTGCGCGATGGCCAGCACGACGTCGCGTTCCCGGGGTGTGAGCAGGGCCAATCGGTTGTTCGCCCGATCGTACGACTCGGCGTCGGAGGCGACCCGCTGCATGAGGCGGCGGGTCACGCCCGGAGACAGCATCGGGTTGCCGGCGGCCACCGCGCGTACCGCTTGGCTGATCTGCTCGGGCGGGGTGTCCTTGAGGAGGAAGCCGCTCGCGCCCGCGCGCAGGGCTCGTAGCACGTGCTCGTCGGTGTCGAACGTGGTGAGCACGATGATCTCGGGTGGTCGGTGGCGGCGGCGCAGGCGCTCGGTGGCGGTGATGCCGTTGACGCCGGGCATCCTGATGTCCATCAGCACCACGTCGGGCAGGTGCCGGTCCACCGCGGTGATCGCCGTGGCGCCGTCGGCGGCCTCGCCCACGACGGCGATCCCGTCGGCGCCGTCGAGCATCAGCGTGAGCATTCCCCGTACGAGAGGGTCGTCGTCGACGATGACGACCCGGATCGGCGGGGTCACGTCGGCCATGGCAGCCACGCGGTGAGGTGGAACCGGCCTGCGGCGTCGACGTGGTGGGCGACGCGACCGCCGGTGAGCGCGGCGCGTTCGGCGAGGCCGATCAGGCCGGTGCCGGCGCTGTCGGTGGCACCGCTGTCCGGAGTGGTCGGGTTGCTCACGGCGATGCTCAGCCCGGAGCCGGGCGCCCCACCGAGCACCAGCCGGACCGGCTGCCCGGCGGCGTGCTTGCGGGCGTTCGTCAGTGCCTCCTGCGCGATGCGGTAGGCGGTGCGGCCCACCGGCGGCGGAATCTCGGCCGGTGGGCCGAGCGGGTCGTGGACCTCGATCTGTTGCCCGGCGGCCCGCGCCTCGTCGACCAGGCGGGGCAGGTCGGCGAGGGTCTGTCCGGGTGGCGCGTCGGTCGGCGCATCGGTGTCGTCGTTGCGCAGCAGGGTGATGACCTCGCGTAGCTCGTCGAGGGCGTGGTGCGCGCTCGCTCGGATCACCCCCGCGGCGGCGCTGAGCCGCTCGGGCGGCGCGTCCGGCCGGTACTCCATCGCACCGGCGGCAGCCGCCAGCAGGGACAACCGGTGGGCCAGCACATCGTGCATCTCCCGCGCGATTCGGCTGCGCTCCGCCGCGCGTGCCTCGCCAACCCGCCGTTCCTGCTCCTGCTCGGCCCGCCGGGCCCGCTCCCGCAGCGCCGCCAGCAACGCGTGCCGGGCCTGCGCCCAGGTGCCCCAGCCGAGCAGGGCGGCGTACGCGACCGACATCAGCACCAGCCGCCAGCCGAACGGCAGGCTGGGTACCGGCCGCCAGAGCGCCTGCACCGCCTCACCCGCCACGCCGACCGCCGCCACCACCGCGGCCTGCCGAAACGGCCGGTTGCGGGCGGTGAAGAGCACCGCGAAGCTGGCCACCGGCGTGGCCACCGCAGACAGCGCGACGAGCAGACCGGCCAGCACGCCACCGACCCGCGGGTGGCGCAGGACCACCGGTACGAGGACCAGGGCGGTCACCGCCAGCGCGACGTCGAGGGCGGCCAGACCGGCCGAGCTGGATCGGGTGGCGGACCAGAGCATGGTCGCGACGAGGACGCCGACCGCCAGGGTCGTCACGCCCGCCGGGACGGAACGCCACGTCCTCGGCCGCCTGACCTCGCACGCCGCGGCATCCACATCGCGCAGGCTACTGGGCTCGCCACGCGCCGGACCACCTCCTTTGGTAGTACGCCGGGTCACCGGAGGACGTACCCGTCGTGGCGTCTGGACCGACGTGTCCGGCCCGGCCCGGTCCGCAGACTCAGGCCATGACGAACAACCCTCTCCTTCGACAAGCCGCGGTGGCGGCCGGTGCGGTCGTAGTGGCGGTGGCCGAGTTCGCGCTCCTGCGCTCGGTGGCCGGCGTAGACCTGGCGGTCCGCTCCGGTGGCTCGACCCGGCAGGTCACGATGGGCGCGGTCATCGGGGCGACCACGGTCGCGGCACTGGCGGGCTGGGCGCTGCTCGCGGCGCTGCACCGCTTCACCAACCGCGCCCACGTCTGGTGGACCTCGGTGGCGGTCGTGGTCCTGCTGCTCTCGCTCGTGGTCGGCCCACCCAGTGGTGTCGGCGGGGGAGCGAAGGCGACCCTCGCGCTGCTGCACCTGAGCGTCGGCCTCATCCTCCTCCTCGGCCTGCCCCGGCCGCGTCCGGAAGGAGCGAAGCGATGACCGCGTTGACCGTACGCAAACAGGACGGGGCCTTCGTCCTCGACTCCGGTTCGACCGGGCCGCGTGCCTCGCTGCGTACCGGCTGGACCTGGCGGTGCGGCGAGATCCGCACCGGCACCGGCCGCTGGACGGTCGAACCGACCGGCCGCCGACGCACCGGTTTCACCGCCCAGGGTCAGCACGGCGTGCCGGTGCGGCTCGACCCGGACCGGTCGCATGTGCCAGGGCCCGGCGGGGTGACCCGCTGGAAGGCCGGTCATGGCGGAGGTGAGCTGGTCCGCGACGGGAACCGCATCGTCGTGCGCCTCCCCGGCCCACTGGGCGGGCCGATCCGCGTCGACGTCACTGGCGAGTGGGCCGAGGTGGAGCTGGTGGTGCTCACCGCCTGCTTCGCACTGATGAGTCGACGGCGGAGGCGCACCCTGATCATGATGGCGGCCGCCAGTGGGGGGAGTGGGTGACGGGGCCGAGCGCCGTCACGGCTACCGGGAAGCGGACCGATGGTTTCAGTTCGCGTAGTCCGGCCACCCCTGGACATCTTCAGTTAACAAACCTAATAATTAGCCTCCCGTCGATATCCCTCGGCCGGGCACCCCTCGGGAGGACCGGATGGCGCGCAGATCACGTACACCGTTGCTGGCTGCCCTGGCAGCCCTGGTCTCCGCCGCCGCGGCGACCCTGACCTTCGCTTACCCGGCCCTGGCCGCCGGCCCGACGGCGGTCTTCAGCAAGACGTCCGACTGGGGTACCGGCTGGGAGGGTCGCTACACCATCACCAACGGCGGGTCGAGCACGATGACCGGCTGGCAGGTGGCCTTCACCCTGCCGACCGGCACCACCCTCGGCTCGTACTGGGACGCCACCGTCAGCAGCATCGGGCAGCGGCACACCTTCACCAACCGCTCGTGGAACGGCGCCCTGGCCCCCGGCGCGTCGGCGTCGTTCGGCTTCCTGGCCACCGGCTCCGGCTCGCCCGTCGACTGCACACTCAACGGTGCCGCGTGCGGTGGTGGCGCACCCCCCACCACGACACCGCCGACCACCGCACCCCCGACCACGACACCGCCGACCACCGCGCCACCCACGACACCGCCGCCGACCACCACACCGCCCACGAGCCCGCCGCCGAACACGGGGTTGCCGAAGCACGCGCTGATCGGCTACCTGCACGCCAGCTTCGCCAACGGCGCCGGATACCTGCGGATGGCCGACGTGCCCGACGACTGGGACATCGTCAACCTCGCCTTCGGCGAACCCACCTCCGTCACCTCCGGCGACATCCGCTTCCAACTCTGCCCGGTTGCCGAGTGCCCCAGTGTGGAGACCGAGGCCCAGTTCACGGCGGCGATCCGCGCCAAGCAGCAGCAGGGCAAGAAGGTGCTGCTGTCCATCGGCGGTCAGAACGGGCAGGTGCAGCTCACCACGACCGCCGCCCGTGACACGTTCGTCCGCTCGGTGTCGGCGATCATCGACCGGTACGGCCTCAACGGCCTGGACATCGACTTCGAGGGCCACTCCCTCTACCTCAACACCGGCGACACCGACTTCCGCAACCCGACCACCCCGGTCGTGGTGAACCTGATCTCGGCGATCCGCGAGCTCCAACAGCGCTACGGAAGCGGCTTCGTGCTCACGATGGCCCCGGAGACGTTCTTCGTGCAGCTCGGCTACCAGTTCTACGGCTCCGGCCCCTGGGGTGGCCAGGATCCCAGGGCCGGGTCGTACCTGCCGGTGATCTACGCGCTGCGGGACATCCTCACCGTCCTGCACGTCCAGGACTACAACTCCGGTCCCATCGTCGGGCTCGATGGTCAGTACCACACCATGGGCAGCGCCGACTTCCACATCGCGATGACCGACATGCTGCTGGCCGGCTTCCCCGTGGCCGGCAACGCCAACGCGGTCTTCCCCGCACTGCGCGAGGACCAGGTCGCGTTCGGCGCGCCCTCCTCTACCAGCGCCGGCAACGGCTACCTCGCCCCGGCGGGCGTGCAGCAGGCGGTGACCTGCCTGGTTCGAGGCCAGAACTGTGGCGCGTACACCCCGCGCAGCGGAACCAACCCCAACTTCCGAGGGCTCATGACCTGGTCGATCAACTGGGACCGGTACTACTCCTGGGAATTCCGGCTGAACCACGGCCCGTTCCTCAAGGCGCTGCCCTGACCGCGAGACGGGCGCAATCAGCCGGGATCAGGATCGCGGCCCGGTCGATCCGGACCGGGCCGCGACCTGGCACAGCAACCCCGAACCGGCCGCCTGCACAGCTGCCGGCGGAGCACTTCCGGTGGCGACGTCGGCGTGCTTTGGTGTGAGCACATCACCACCGCGCGTCGCTGGAGGCAGAGATGACCCGGGTTGTTGGTAAAGGTTTCCTGGCCGGTCTGACCGCTGGCGTCCTCATCGCAACGCTCGGCCTGCCCGGCGTCGCCACGGCCGGGCCGCGGGCGCGAACCGTGTCGGCCTGCACGCTACGACCACTGCCCCTACCAGCGGACCTGAATGGCGACGCTCGGGTGGTCGACCCGACCGGTCGATTCATCGCCGGCACCGGCTATCGGATCGATGGCGAGGATCGGCAGCCGCTGCTGCTGCTCTGGGCCACCCGGCCCGGGGTGTGGAACCAGCCCCGCCTCACCGTCGTCGACGTTCCAGCGACGCCGCAGGTCGAGAGCATCAACCGGTACGGTGTCGCCGTCGGCAGTGCCTACGTCGGCGACGTCTACCGCCCCTGGCGCTATGTGCAGGGGCGGCTGGAGTGGCTACCCGTCCCGCCAGTGGTCGCCAACGTCTCGGCGCAGAGCATCAACTCGCGCGGTGACATCGTAGGCAGCGGCGCCGTCGAGGAGACCGAGACGGCTCTGCCGCTGCTCTGGCCCGCCGACCGGCCGGGCACTGTCGAGGTGATCGACGCCCCGTCCAACTCTGGCACGACGGAGATCTTCGACGACGGCACCATCGTCGGCGGCACCCCCGTATTCGGCTGGGTACGCCATCCCGACGGGACGACCGATCGACTCACCGTGCCCGGCGCCCGGTGGGCGTGGGTCTACGCGGCCCGGGGCAACTGGGCGGTTGGCCGCTTCGGCACCGGCAGCGAGGACGAGGAGAGCACCCTGGTGCGCTGGGATCTGCGCACCGGCGTGGCCGCCGCCGTGCACCCGGCGCTGGTGTCGCCGCAGGGCGTCAACAGTCAGGGCACGGTGCTCGGCGACCGGGCCGTCGATCACGACGGCCGGCTCGTCACCCTGCCCGGCGCCATCCCGGGCGTCCAAATCATCATCGGCTGGGGAATCGCCGACGACGGCCTCGTCGTCGGGTCGGTCAACGGCGGCACCCGACTGCTCCCGGCGCGCTGGACCGACTGCTGACATGGTCGCCGCCGCGACCTGTGTACCGACCGGAGGCCGACCCTTCCCAAGAGGGCCGGCCTCCGATCGCGTCAAGCCGCGGCCACCCGGTGCCGCGCGGCGTTCGCCAGGCCGTTCAACGTGGTCAGGTCAGCCGCACCCAGGTACGAGTCCGACATCATGACCACCACCACGTAGTGGCCGACCGCGGCGGCGACATAGCCGACGTAGCGGTCGCCTTCGTCGTAGGTGCCGAGGAACAGCACCGAGTCCGGCCCGAGGTGGTCCTCGGCGACCGGGTCGAAGCCCTCCTCGTCGCCACCCACCCCGCACCGGGCGAGCTGCGCCTTCAGTTCGGTGAGGTACGCGTGTGCGCCATCGCCGCGGTACCGGGCGACGTTCTCGTAGATCCGGAAGCGGGTACCCAGATCGGCCGCCTGGGTGCGGCTCACGACGGGCCCGGGCACGGGCGTGTCCGCGCACGGCTGGGGTAGCAGCGGCCACACGAGCCCGTCCTCCACCGGCCCCGGCACGGCTCCGCCGAGATCGTCCGGCTGCAACATGACCCGGTCAGGGATTCCCCGTGGCCGCTGCTGCGCCGCCGCCGGCCCGCTCACCGAGACCAGCCCCAGGATCATGGCCGTCATCACCATCAGTGTCCTTCGCATGCGAACCATCCTGCGCATCGTCGGCGAGCGATGGATCGGCAGGCATACTCAGCCCCTCCTGGGTACACGTACCCCCCCCAGGCCTATCCGAGCAGCGTCGCCGTCGCGGCCAGCGTGCCCAGCGACAGGGTCGTGGTCACGACGACCGCCCGGTTGGCGATGGTCTCGCCGACGCCGTACTCCTGGCCGAAGATGAACGTGTTCTGCGCTGTCGGCAGGCCCGCGCACACCACCACGGCGAGCAACTGCGGCGCGGACAGGTGCAGGGCCAGCCCGGCCACGTACGCGATCACCGGCTGCGCGACGAGCTTCAGCGTGGCGAGCACGGCCAGCTCGGACAGGTCGGCCGGCTCTGCCCGCGCCCCCGCCGGGCGGTGCAGCGACGCGCCGAGCGCGACCAGGGCGGCCGGAACCGCGGCGCCCGCCAGCAGGGCGAGCGACGCGTCGGCTGCCGACGGCAGGCGCAGGTCGGCGGCCGAGCACGCCACACCGAGCAGCGACGCCAGGATCACCGGGTTGCGTACCGGTAGGGAAGCGATACGGCGGACCCGTACCCGCCCGGCCGGGTCGCTGTGCCGGTCCAGGGCGATCAGGACCACGGGCGTCACCACCAGCACCTGTAGCAGTACCACCTCCGCCAGGAACGACACGTTGCCGAGCACCTGTGTCGCGATCGGAATGCCGAGGTTCGCCGAGTTCACGTAACCGGCGGCCATGCCCCAGATCGGCCGTTCGCCGGGCATGCGACCGAACAGCCGACTCGCGCCGACCCAGCCGAACCCGACGACCGCGGCAGTGCTCATCCCGAAGGCGAGCAGCGAGCGGCCGGCGAACCCGGAGAGTGGCATTCGGGACAGGGCCAGGAACAGGGCGGACGGCATCGCGAGGTGGAACACGAACCGGCCGAGCACCGTCGCCACCGCCTCACCCAGCAGGCCCAGGCGACAGGCCCCGTAGCCGACCGCGGTGAGGATCCAGATCGGTACGAACGCCGACACCAGGCTCATCCGAGCGTTACTCGCGGCCGAGGGACAGGAGCAGACCGACGGCGACCAGGGCGATCCCGGCGGTGGCGGTGTATGCCGGAAGCTGGGCCGGGATGCCGAGGTAGACGGTGATGCCGAGGATGCGGGACAGGCCCCAGGGCAGCAGCGCGAGTTGGTCGTTCCACACCGTCAGCGCGCGTTCCAGGCCCACCGCCGAGACCAGGGCGGACAGTGCGCCCAGCGGCACGCCCACGGCGGTGAGGGTCAGTCCGACCGCGCTTGCGCGACGCAGGCCGTAGCGGTCCCGCAGAACCACCGCCGTGACCACGAACAGCCAGCAGAACGCCGCGAACGCGACGGTGACGTACGCCGCGCGCAGGCCCGGCGCGGTCCAGAAGGCGAACCAGTAGCCGCCGGGTCCGCGCAGGGCGAGCGCTGCCAGGAGAAGGACGCTGCGCAGCAGCGCGACGCCGCCGAGCGCGGCCCACAGGTGGAACGGATCCCGACGGCCGACGACGAGGCGTACGACGAGGGCGAACAGCGCCCATCCACCGAGGGTGGCCAGCAGGTGTACCGGCGCGGCGAACCAGGTCAACACGAGCCGGCTCGCCACCAGGACCACGGCCGGGACCAGCCACACCATCAGCCGGTCCGCCCGGGTGCGGGGTGTCGGCAGCGCGGCGACCCGCCACGGCCGGAGCGCGCCGAGCAGCAATCCGCGCGCGGCGGCCGCGCCGAACCCGCGCCCGCGCAGGCCGAGCAGCAGCACCAGCAGGATCGACGCGAGCAGCGCCCGGGCGGCCCAGGCCATCGCCGGGTCCCGGTCGGCACGCCGCGCCCCGAGGTCGGCGGCGGTGAAGTTGTACGCCGGCAGGTCCAGGTCGGCGCCGTAGCGCTGCCGGTGCGCGTCGCGCGCATCCTGGTACGTCGCCGCTGCCCGCCGCCAGTCGTGACGGGCGGCCGGTGCGCCCGTGTCCAGCCACTGCGCGTGCCGCAGCACCATGGTCCGGTACGCGCTCAGCGTCTCGAACAGGTCGACCTGGTAGTCGAGCGTCGCGGTGAAGCGTCCGCGCAGTTCGGCGTCCCGCCAGGTCGCCGGGTCGGTCGCGGCCACCAGGTCGCGCATGCGCCGGGCCAGCGCGACGGCCTGCGTACCCTCCTGGATCGCCTCGTCGACGCGGCCGCCGGTCACCGCGTAGATGCTGTCCAGCGACGCGGAGTCGCCGGTCGGGATGTCCCACTCGAAGATCCACATCATCGGCGGCGGTTCCAGCCCGAGCGCCCGTACCGAGCGGTCGGCGTACGGACCGATGTAGAGGCCCCTGGTGACCGCCGGGCGGGACAGCGCCATGGCCTGCCCGATCGCGGCGACGGTGCCCGGGTCGGCGGAGAACGTGCGGTACGCCCAGTCCGCCGTCACCTGCGCCGGGTCGGCCTGCGGATCCCAGGCAAGGCGGCCGACGGCGTACGTGTTGAGGTCGTAGAGCTGCCAGAACCCGGCGCGCAGGTACAGCGACATGGGCCCGGCGCGCAGCGGTCCGCCGTCCTGGGTCCAGTTCCAGACGCCCTCGACGTTTGCGTTGGCGGCGAGGAACGCGCGCAGCGCCTGGCGGTGCAGCGGGCCGAGGTCGTTGGGCAGCGAGCCGAACCCCTCGAACTCGCGCCGGGCCTGGAACTCCACGATGCGGCGGTGTGGGCCGCCCAGCAGCGTGGTGTTCAGCGGCAGGTGGCTGTAGAAGTCGCCGAGGGTGTACTTGGTGGAGACGATCAGGTGCGGGTCGTCGAGCCCGCCGAGGACCTGCGCGTACGACTCCGGGTTGGTGTGCAGGTCGCCGACCGCGCCGACGCCCACCGTCCAGGTCCGGAAGATGATCTCCTTTCCGGCCGGGCCCGCCGTGTCCAGCAGCGCCCGCAGCATCGCGCGTACGGACGCTTCCGTGGTGACCGCGAGCCGGGACGAGTAGTCCCAGCCGGTTCCGGCGTACACCTCGCCGCCCTCGCCGATGCGGACCATGAGGCCGTCGACGAACGGCATGCTCTCGAACAGTTCGGCCAGGCCGGCCTGGTAGACCGCCCACAGCCGTGGGTCGGCCACGTCGAGGCCGCCGACGGTCCGCGTCAGGTACGCCTCCACCGGGGGCGACACCGCGAGCATGTCGGTCAGCAGGAAGACCTTCATCCCCATGTCCTCGGCGTACCGGAAGACGGGCCCGAACGCCGTGACCATCGCCCGCGCCCGGTCGACGTGCGGGTCGCCGGGCGGATAGACCGCGCGTCCGTCGCCGACCGTGGCGAACGTGACGTACTCCAGGAAGCCGGGCACGACGATCCCGTTGTAGCCCTGCGCCACCGAGTGGTCGACGAGCTGGCGGAACTGCGCGTCGATGCGGGCCACCGCGGCGGCGTCCACCCACGGCGCTCGGGGCAGCACCGCCGACGCGACCACGTCGGTGTTCAGGCCGTAGTCGTCGCCGGCCGCGAAGGCGGCCGGGTCGGGCTCGCGGCCCACCGAACCGGCGTCGGTCAGCCGCAGGCCGAGCCGGGGGGTGACCACCCGGCCGGTGTCCGCCGGGGGGAGCGCCTCCACTCCGGAGCGGATCCGGTCGGCCAGCTGGTACATCCCGGCTGCCACGCCCGCGACATCACCGCCCTGGACGGCCAACTCGGTGCCACGCACGTCGAGCCGGTACGACTCGGGCGTCCCACCGAGCGCGGCCAGCACGCCCGCCCGCAGCGTGCGTACCGCGGACAGGTCGGGGGGCCCGCCGCCCGCCGTACCGGTGCCCGGCGCGGTGGTCGCGGACCCGGCCGGGGCGAGCACCGGCCGGGGCCGGCCGCGGAAGACGACCGCGTCGGCGACGGCGGTCGCGGCCTTGGTGAGCCGGGGATTGTCGGGTACGACGAGGGACGTCAACGGCGGGACCGGCGCGGGCGTCCGCGCCGGCGCCGCGACCGCCTCCTCGCCCGGCACGGCGGCGGGGGAGTGGCTCAGCCCCAGCGTGTCGCCGACCGCCCAGGCCGTGGCCGCGCCGAGCGCCACCACGATCGCCACGGCGACGAGCAGCGGGTACGGCCTGCGAGGCTGGGCAACGTGAGCCACGCTCGCATGGTAGTGGTCGCACCGGCCATCGTCCTCGACGCGCGGAAGCCGGCGGCGAGCGTCGTCGGGCTACCCGTTGCCGGCACCATCTCCGCTCGGAGTCAGGACGTGTCGGGTCCGGTCCCCGGTCCAGGCCGCTTCGAGGATCGCGGTCAGGCTGGCGGTGTCGGTCGGGCCCGGGTGGTTCTGGATGAGGCGGGTGACGCCGGTGGCCATCTCCGCGAAACGTGGCAGGTCGGCGCGGGCCACGCCGATGTCCGCCAGGGTGCGGGGGATACCGATGTCGGCGAGGAGACCGTCGAGCCAGGTGAGGAACGCGTCCGCGGCCTCGGCATCGGAGGCGTCGGCCACGTCCAGCCCGCACACCCCGGCGAGGATCGCCAACCGGTCTTCGATGGCATCCCGGGCCGCGTCCAACGCGTACGGCAGGAGCAGTCCGACGCCCAGGCCGTGCGGGGTGTGCGTGGCCGCGCCGATGGGGTACTGGAGGGCGTGCGGGGCCGCGTTGCCCGCGTGGGAGAAGGCGAGCCCGGCGAGCATCGACCCGTACGACATGTCCGCGCGCGCGTCCCGGTCGCCGCCGTTGCGGACCGCACGACGCAGGCTCCGGGCGATCCGCTCCGCGGCCAGGAGCGCGTAGTGGTCGGTGATCGGGTTACGGCCGAGGAACACCTGCTCCACCGGGTCGCGTGGTCCGTGGGCACGGGGTCGCGCGGTGTAGCTCTCCACGGCGTGGCAGAACGCGTCGATGCCGGAGTGGGCGGTGACGGTCGCCGGGCAGGAATAGGTGAGTTCGGGGTCCACGATGGCGAAGTCGGGCACGATGTGGACGCTGGAGACCCCTACCTTCAGCTCGCGGTCCGGGTCGGTCAACACCGAGACGGGGGTGAGTTCGGAACCGGTCCCGGACGTGGTCGGGACCGCGACGAGGGGGAGGGTCGGCCCCGGCACCCTCGACTCGCCGTAGAAGTCGCGCGGCGTCCCCCCGTGGCGTCGGATGACGCCGACGATCTTGGCGAGGTCGATCACCGTGCCACCCCCGATGGCGAGGATCACGTCGGCCTCCATCTCGTTGGCGACCGCGACGGCCACGGCGACGTCGGAGAGTGGCACGTCCGACGTCGCGTCCGAGAACACCTCGACGACGTCGACCCGCTCCCGCACGGCGGCCACGATCTCGGCGACGCCCGGTTGGCCCAGGAGAACCTGGTCGGTCACCACGAGGACCCGCGATCCACTCTCGGCCACCACCCGGGGGATGTTCTGCGCGACCCCTTCGCCCACGATGAGCTGGCGCGGTCCGCGGACGGTCTCAAGCATGTCGGTGCCTCTTTCGGAACGTCGGCGGCGATGTGCGGGCGCAAGCTCGGGGCGGCGGGCCGGTCACGGCAGGTCGATCGCCGCGTAGGTGAGGTCGAGGTACTCGAGGATGCCCTCGTGCGACCCCTCCTTGCCGATGCCGGACTGCTTCACGCCCCCGAACGGAGCTGACGGGTCCGAGATCAGACCACGGTTGATGCCGACCATCCCCGTCTCCAGCCCCTCGGTGAACCTCAGCGCCCGCCGCAGGTCACGGGTGAAGACGTACCCGACCAGGCCGTGCTCGGTGTCGTTGGCCTTCGCCAGCACCTCGTCGTCGGACGTGAACGAGATGATCGGCGCAACCGGACCGAAGATCTCCGCCTGCAGCATCCGCGCGTCGTCGGGCACGTCGACGACCACGGTGGGCGGGTAGAAGTGGCCCGGCCCATCCGGACGCTTGCCGCCCACCAGCACCCGGGCGCCCCGATCCACCGCGTCGCCGACGAGCTCGTCGATCGCGGTGACCGAGGCCTCGTCGATCAACGCCCCGACGTCCACGCCGTCGTCCAGACCATGACCCACCGACAGCGCGCCCATCCGCTCGACGAAGCGCGCCGTGAACTCCTCGCGCACCGGCTCCTCGACGTAGAACCGGTTGGCCGCGATGCAGGACTCCCCGATGTTGCGCATCTTGGCCACCATGGCGCCGTCGACGGCGACGTCCAGGTCGGCGTCCGCACACACGATCAGGGCCGCGTTGCCGCCAAGTTCCATCGAGGTACGCAGCACGTTGTCCGCAGCCTGCCGGAGCAGCACGCGTCCGACCTCGGTCGACCCGGTGAACGACAGCTTGCGGGTCCGGTTGTCGGCCAGCAGCGCCGAGACCACCGCGCCGGAACGCTTGGTGGTCACCACGTTGACGACGCCCGGCGGTACGCCCACCTCTTCCATGAGGCGGGCCAGGAACAGCATGGTGAGCGGCGTCTGGCCCGCGGGCTTGGTGATCGTCGTACAGCCGGCGGCCAGCGCAGGAGCGATCTTGCGGGCGCCCATGGCCAACGGGAAGTTCCAGGGCGTCACGAAGACACACGGTCCGACCGGCTTCGGCACGGTAAGGATGCGGTATCCGCCGGCGGGGGCGGCGCTGTAGCGACCCTCGACGCGGACCGCCTCCTCGGCGAACCACCGGAAGAACTCCGCGCCGTAGGACACCTCCGCCCGAGCCTCGGCGAGTGGCTTGCCCATCTCCAGCGTGATCAGCCGGGCGACCTCCTCGGACCGCTCGACCAGTGCCCGGTACGTCGCGGTCAACAACTCCGACCGTTTCCGTGGTGGGGTCGCCGCCCACCCCGGCATCGCCGTGCTCGCCGCCTCCAGGGCGGCGAGCCCGTCGACGACGTCGGCGTCCGCCACCTCGGCGATGGTCGTGCCGGTGGCCGGGTCCTCGACGGCGAAGGTGGCCCCGTTCGTGGCGTCGCGCCAGGCGTCGCCGATGCGGAGCCGCCGGTGCTCGGGGGCCAGGACGGTCATCGGGTCACTCATTGCGTCGCCTCCTGTGATCTTCGTGGTGCTGTGCGGAGTGCCCCAGCGATCGCGCCGTGCGGGTGGACGGACGGGTCACCCGCCCTCGTCGGGGCGGGGGCGAAGGTGTCTCGGTCTGTCCGGCGCGGTTACCGCCCCGCCTCGGACAGCGACAGCCCGGTGTCCGCGTCGAACAGGTGCGCACGGTCCAGGTCGACCGTGACCGACAGCCGTTCGCCCGGCGTACCGGTGATGGTGGGTCGTGCCTTGACCTTGAGGATCTCGGTTCCCACCCGGACGTCGACCACCGTGCGGTCGCCGAGCGGCTCGAGCCCGTAGAGCTCTCCCGACAACGACGCGTCCCCGCGCTGCTCGACGGACAGGTCCTCCGCGCGTACGCCCAGCAGCAGCGCACGACCTTCCTCGGCAGTGGTCCAGTGGGGCCGAGGCAACGTCCAGCCGTCCGCACCGACCAGACGATCCCCCTCGGCGCGGCAGGCGAGCAGGCTGATCGGCGGGCTCCCGACGAACCCCGCCACCCACTGGTTGGCGGGACGCTCGTACACCTCGGTCGGTGTCCCGACCTGCTGCACCTTCCCCTCCTTGAGGACCGCGACCGCATCGGCCATGGACAGGGCCTCGACCTGGTCGTTGGTCACGTAGACGAAGGTCGCGCCGAGGCTCCGGTGGATACGGGTGAGCTCGGTGCGCATCTCGACGCGGAGCTTGAGGTCGAGGTTCGTCAGCGGCTCGTCCATGAGGAAAGCCCGGGGGCTGCGGACCAGCGCCCGAGCCAGCGCGACCCGCTGCATCTCACCGCCGGACAACTGGGCGGGACGACGCTTCAGCAGACGTTCGATGTGCAGCAGCTTCGACATCTGCTCGACGGCGGCCGCGATCTCGCTCGCCGAACGGCGGCGTGCCCGCAGCGGTGAGGCGATGTTCTCGTACGCCGTGTGTCGCGGGTAGAGGGCGTAGTTCTGGAAGACCATGGCCAGGTCCCGCTCGGCCGGCGCGTCAGCGGTCGCGTCTCTCCCGTCCAGGTGCACCGAACCCGCGTCGAGCTTCTCCAGGCCGGCGATCGCCCGCAGGGTCGTCGTCTTACCCGCCCCGGAGGGCCCGAGCACGACGAAGAACGAGCCGTCCGGCACGTCGAGCGTCACCCCGTCCAGGGCCTGGACCTTGCCGAAGGACTTGCGCAGCCCGTGCGCTGCCACGGTTCCCATCAGGCCACCAGCTCTTCCGTGCGCACGTCGTAGACCGCCGGGGTTCCGCCGGTGTGCCGCAGCCCGACCTTCGCGTCGGGGGCGAAACGAATGGTCGGTGGCATCCGAACCCGTACGTCGCGCTCGCCGCCGTGGTCGACCACGTAGATGATTTCGTCGCCCAGCCACTCCGCCGAGACCACTCGGGCCGGGATCGTGCCTTCCGTCCCTGGCGCGGTGACTTCCAGCGCCTCCGGCCGGACGCCGGCCACCAGGCGACGATCGCGCGGCAGGCCTGACGGTGGTGTGAGGACCAGTCCGCCCTGACTGTGCAGCATGCCGTCGACCACCTCCACGTCGACCAGGTTCATCGGCGGGGAGCCGATGAACGCGGCGCAGAAGAGACTCGCCGGGCGGTCGTAGACCTCCAGCGGCGTGCCGATCTGCTCCACGCGGCCCTTGTTGAGGATGGCGATCCGGTGACCGAGCGACATCGCCTCGACCTGGTCGTGGGTGACGTAGACCATCGTCGCCCCCAGCTCCCCCTGCAGGTGCTTGATCTCCGTGCGCATGTCCGCCCTCAACTCGGCGTCCAGATTGGTGAGAGGTTCGTCCATGAGGAACGCGCGCGGTCGTCGCACCAGGGCGCGCGCGAGCGCGACGCGCTGCTGCTCCCCGCCGGACAGTTGGCGCGGTCGCCGGTCCAGAAGGGCACCGAGCCGCATCAGCCGGGCGGCCTCCTCGACCCGCGCGTGCACCTCCTGCTTGGGCAGTCCCTCGGCCCGCAGGGGGAACGCCAGGTTGTCGCGGGTTCGCAGATGCGGGTAGAGGGCGTAGAACTGGAACACCATGGCGATGTCGCGCTCGGCGGGCGGCAGATCATTGACCAGCGTGTCACCGATGCGGATGTCGCCGGACGTCTGCCTCTCCAGGCCGGCGATGGCCCGCAGCGTGGTCGTCTTGCCGCAGCCCGACGGGCCGAGCATCACGAACAGCTCGCCGTGGCCGATGGACAGGTCCACCTGTTCGACCGCGACCGTGCCGTCCGGGTAGCGCTTGTGCAGCGCGGTTACCTCGATACCCGCCATCAGCGTCGCACCGCCCCGAGCGTCACACCGGCGATGAGGTGCCTGCGCACCAGGTAGGCGAAGATGAGCACCGGTAGGGCGAACACCACGGAGGCGGCTGCCACGAGACCCCAGTCGGTGGTGGTGCCGCCGATCAGGCCGGCGATGGCGGGTGGGGCCGTCCGGACGCTGTCGCTGGACGTGAGGAAGATGGCGAACACGAACTCGTTCCACGAGAAGATGAGCGCGAAGACCGCCGTCGCGGCGATGCCGGGTAAGAGCTGGGGAAGTGTGTATCGCCAGAACGCCTGTAGCCGGGTGTAGCCGTCGAGCATGGCGGCGTCCTCGTACTCCGCGGGCACCTCGTCGACGAACCCCTTCATCATCCAGATCGTGAACGGCACGTTGAACGCGGCGTAGATGAGGATCAGGCCGATCTTGTTGTCGATGAGTCCGACCTGGCGGTACATGAGGAAGATCGGGATCACCACCACCACGGGCGGCATGAAGCGGGTGGACAGGATGAAGAACAGTTGGTCCTTCTTGGCCTTCACGGCGAATCGTGAGTAGGCCCAGGCCGCCGGGACTCCCAGCACGGTGGCCAGCACCGTGGAGGCGCCGGCGACCAAGAAGGAGTTGAGGAAGCTGACGGACACGGGCGTGCGGCCGTCGCCCTGGGCGACGAACACGTCCTTGTAATGCTGCAACGTGACGGCGAAGTCGAAGAACTTGGCCGGGATGGCGTAGACGTCCCGGTTCTCCTTGATCGACGTCTCGATCATCCACAGCACCGGAAAGAGCATCACGGCGGCCAGCACGGTCAGCAGCACCACCTCCACCGCGGAGCGGCCCCGGCCGCCGGGGCGGCGCGCGGGAGGTGTGTGGTCCCCGGCCGGACCGGTGGACACGGCCTCGTCGACGGAGACGGCCATCAGTCCTCCTTGAGCTTGTTCAGATAACGCAGGTAGAGCTGCGTGAGGACGATGACGACGAGGACCATGAGGATTCCGTACGCTGACGCGGTTCCGGTGTTGAAGCCCAGGAACGCGACCTTGTAGATGTGGAACGACAACGTCTCGGTGGAGACCCCCGGGCCTCCGTTGGTGAGGATGTAGACGAGGTCGAACAGCCGGAACGCCTCGATGGCCCGGAACATCACGGCGATGAGCAGCAGCGGCCACACCAGCGGCAGGGTGATGGTGCGGAACTTGAACCACTCGGACGCGCGGTCGATCGAGGCGGCCTCGTAGAGGTACTTGGGCACCGCGCTGAGGCCCGCGAGCGCGATGAGCATGATGAACGGCGTCCACTGCCAGGTGTCGACCACGATCAGCGAGATCAGGGCCGTCCGCTGCCGGGTGAGCCACTCCACCTGCCCGAGGCCGACCGAGCCGAGCATGCTGTTGACCACGCCGAACTGCGCGTCGAGCATGAAGCGCCAGAACAACCCGACCACGACCGGCGACAGCATCATCGGGACCAGGAACAGGGTGGTCAGCGCGCCGCGCCCGCGCGTGCGCCGGGAGATCAGGTAGGCGATGCCGAACCCGAGCACGGTCTGCAGGGAGACCGCGCCGATCACATAGACCAGAGTCGTCAGGGCCCTCGTGTGGACCTGGGCCGACGTCAGGATGGCGGTGTAGTTCCCGAACCCGACGAACTCGGCGGGACCCCCGCGCGTGGCCGAGTAGTCGGTGAAGGACAGGTACAACGACCACAGCAACGGGAAGACCGACATGGCGAGCAACAGCAGGAGCGAGGGGGAGATGAAGGCCACGGCGAGCCCACGGTCGCTCAACCGGCGGGACCGACCCGGCGCAGGTGGCGTCGCGGACGCCACCTGCCCGGGGTGTTCGGTCGTCAGAGGGGCGTCGCTCACAGCCCGCCGCCGCCCTTGCGGTTGCTCGAGTCGAGCACGCTCTGCTGCTCCTTGGCGATGTCGTCGAGCGCGTCCTTCGGGCTCTTCGCGCCGTTGAGGGCCGCGTTCACGTTGGTGTTCTCGATGTCGACGAGGCGCGCGTACTCGGGCACGTTCCACATGTCCCGCATGCGCGGGACCGAGTCGGCGTACACCTTGTTGAACGGCCCGGCGTTGAGGAACTCGGGTGACTGGATCGCGTCGGTACGCGATGGCACGCCACCGGCGGCGGCCCACTTCTTCTGGACGTCAGCCCGCTCGAACCACTTCATGAAGTTCAGGGCTTCCGCCTGGTTCGCCGCGCCGGAGTAGGCCGAGATGTGCATGCCCATGCCGCCGAGCGGGACGAGGTTGGTCTTCTGGGTCGGCAGGGTGGCGAAGCCCAACTTGTCGAGGATCTGCTCGCGCGTGGTGCCGAGCGTCGACTGCTTCGGGTCGAGCAGGCCGCCGCTCGCCGCGATCCAGTTGAACGCGATGCACGCCTTGCCCTGGGCGACGGCCGCGTTCGTCTCGTCGATGAACCAGTTGCCGGAGCCCTTGGCGGTCAGCGGCTTCATCTTGTTGACCAGGACGTCCATCGCCTCCTGGCCGGCCGCGTCGTTGAGGACGCCCTGGATCTTGCGTGCCTTCGGGTCCCAGAGGTTGCCGCCGTAGACGCCGTTCACGGTGTTGTAGGTGACGGCCGCGGCGTCGGAGCCGTTGGCCTGGTGGAAGGCCAGTCCGCTCACGCCGGGGTGCTCCGCCTGGCACTTCCCGGCGACCGAGATCATCTCGTCCCAGGTCTGCGGCGGCTTGTCGCCGATCAGGTCCTTGCGGTAGATCATCGTCCAGGTGTCGCCGAGCAGCGGCAGCCCGTAGAGGCTGGCGTTCTCGTCGCGTTTGCCGGTCTCCGCCTGGGGGAACTGACCGTAGGCCGCCAGGAGGTACGGGTCGTAGGCCTGCACCTCGATGTTGTTCTTGACGAAGTCCGTGAGGTCGAGGATGTTGCCGTTCGTCACGGCCTCGCCGATGTGCTGCGAGTCCAGGATCGCGATGTCGAAGTCGGTCTTGCGCGCGGCGAACTGGGTGAACATCGCGTCGTGCCAGTTCGCGTTCGGCACAGTGTTGACCTTGATGGTCGCGTTCGGCCGCTCTTTCTTGTACTCCGCGTTGGCGAAGGCTTCCAGCGCTTGGGCGGGCGGCCAGTCGAACCAGATGAAGCTGAGGGTCAGCGGGTCCTTGCTGAGCTCCGGGACGGCCGCCGGCGCCTTGGGGGCGCTCGCCTTCGCGTCGTCGTCCTTGTCGCCGCCGCACGCCGCCAGGGTCGTGGCCACCAGCAGCATGGCCGCCGTCGCCAGCCGTGCCTTGCGACCGGGAACGGGCATTCGTCCTATTCGCTTCTGAGCGCGCATGTTATGCCTGCTTTCTGGATGGGGACTTCTAGGCCTCGCTATGTGCTTCGCCGAGCGGTTGCTGGGTTTTCTGGGCGTGGCGCCGGGCCGTCGTGAGGGCCGGCGTCAGAACTGCGCCGCGAGGTGGAGAATGAAGATCATCCGCCACTTTTCCTATACGATCTGGTGGGGGCGTCAGCATGCCGCAGCGCTGTGACTGATGTCAACAGGCCGCAACGGCGCAAGAAGGGACCTCACGTCACGATGGACGACGGAGCGATGATCGCGCGGGGCCGCAAGGCCGTGACGGGAGGAATGTCGGTGGGAAGATCGGGCGGCCGGCTCGCCGACGAGGTGTACGACACGCTGCTCGGGCAGCTGATGTCGCTACGGATCGAACCCGGTTCCCGCGTCACGATCGACGTCCTGGCGCGAGAGCTGGGAGTCTCCCAGACGCCGATCCGGGACGCCCTGAACCGCATGGAGGCCGAGGGGCTGGTCGTGCGGGTGCCCCACGCCGGTTACCGCATCCCTCCCCAGATCACCCGCCACCGATTCGAGGACATGCTCGAGGTCCGCCTGCTGCTCGAGCCCGCGGCGGCGCGCCGGTCCGCCGAACGCGCCTCGGTGGAACAGGTGACCGGCCTGCGACGGATGCTGGAGGAGATGGCCGAGCTGGAGGGGGGCAAGGGGCCCGCGGCGTACGGCGCCTTCGGGCTCCGCGACGCCGCGTTTCACGACCTGGTCGCCCGCAGCGCGGAGAACCAGGTGATCCGGGAGGCGCTCGCCCGTCTGCACAGCCACGTGCACCTCTTCCGGCTGCACCACGACGCCCAGGTCACCCACCTGGCCATGGCCGAGCACGAGGACGTGGTGGCCGCGATCGCCGCGCGTGACCCCGACGCCGCCGCCTACGCGATGCGTCGGCACATCCTGCGCTCCGGCGACCGGTTCCGGCGATTGTTCGACGAGGTCACGGACGCGGAATCGATGGCGGTAGAGGCTTGACGGGTGGGCTGGGTCGAGGAATGCTATCGCCACCGGATCGGATCGGATTGGATCTCCACCACCCGCCACCAGACGCGAGGAGAAGCAGGTGCCCAGAGCGCTGCTCCTGACCGGCGACGCCGCCGAGGAACTCGACACCATGTATCCCTACTACCGCGTGCAGGAGGGCGGCTGGGACGTCGACGTCTCGTCACGGACGCTGCGTGACGTGCAGTTGGTCATCCACGAGTTCGACCCCAACTCCGACGCCTACGTGGAGAAGAACGGGCGCAAGCTGCCGGTCGACGTGCCCTGGGCCGAGGTCGACGTCGAGCGCTACGACGCCCTCATCATCCCCGGCGGACGCGCCCCCGAGTGGATCCGGGTCGACGCCGACGTCAGGCGCATCACCGAGCACTTCTTCGCGCGCAACCTCCCCATCGCTCTGGTGTGCCACGGCGCGCAGGTGCCAGCGGTGTACGGGCTCCTGAAGGGTCGGAAGACGGCGTGCTTCCCGCCCATCACGGGGGACATGGAGAACGCGGGCGCGACGGTCATCGACGCACCCGACGTCGTGGACGGCAACCTCGTCTCCTGCCGGGGATGGCCCGACATGCCGCAGTTCGGCAGGGCGATGATGGAGGTCTTCTCGAAGTCCGTCAGCTCCGCCTCGGCGTGAGCACGCCCGGCCTGCCCCGGTGACAGCACTTCGGACCGTCGCGGTCGACGGTTCACCCGTCCACGTTCTGGAGAGCGGCGCCGGGCCCGCGGTGTTGATGCTGCACGGCTCCGGACCCGGCACGACCGGGTCCGGCGCCTGGGCATCGACGGCGCAGGCGCTGGGCACGTCCTGGCACGTGGTGGCTCCTGACCAGGCGGGGTTCGGCCGTACGCCCGTGCCGGCCGGCTCCCCGAGCGGACTCCGGCTGTGGACGGAGCAGGCGGCGGGCCTGATGGATGCTCTCGGTATCGAGTCCTACGCCGTGGTGGGTCACTCCATGGGCGGCGCCGTGGCGCTGGCACTGGCGGCGGCCCGCCCTGAGCGGGTGACCCGGGTCGTGGCGGTCTCCACGATGGGCGCTCCGGGGGCGCCGCTGTCCGTCGATCTCGACGCGGTCTGGGCCGCCCCCGCCGGCCCGCTCGGGGCGCGGGACATGCTGAGCCGCCTCCTCCTCGACCAGGCTCTCGTCACCGACGCGGCCGTCGAGGCGCGGGCGGCGGCGATGCGGGATGGGGCGTCCGCGTACGCGTCGTTGTTCCCCGCACCGAGGGCACGATGGGTCGACGACCTCACCCTCACCGCGCAGCGGCTGGCAGCGATCCACGCGCCCGTGCTGCTCGTGCACGGCGCCCAGGACCGCGTCACCCCGATCGAGGCAGCCACCCGACCCCTGCTCGAACACCTGGCCGACGTGCGTCTGCACGTGTTCGGTCGATGCGGGCACGTGCCGGCGGTCGAACACCCGCGCGAGTTCCAGCAACTGCTGTCGTGCTTCCTCGGCCAGGACCGAGGTCACTGACACCCGCCCCGGTCGCCGCTACGGTCCGCAGTCCGTGCGAGAAGCTCAATCCTGCCGCGAGCGATCCGCTGGGAGCACGGCTGTCCCGTACGGGACGCGGATCGGTTTCCATGGCGATCATCGACGTCCCTCGCTACGATCCGACATTGAAACGTCACGATGCGTAGGGGTGTGTTGATCCACGCCCTGGGCGTGGGCGATCTGAAGCCGCTGTGAAGGTGGCGCCGGCCTGCGGATCACGCCGTCTCGACGAAGGGAAGCCGGATGACCGAGAGCGCGCAGAGCACCGAGAGCCGAACCGTTCCGCCCGTGCGGTCGTACCCGTTCAGTGTGCCCGACCGCCTCGTCGTCGATCCGACCTACGGCGAGCTGCGCGAGCACGAGCCGATGACCCGGGTGCAGCTCCCCTACGGGGAGGAGGCGTGGCTCGCCACCCGGTACGAGGACGTCCGTACGGTCCTCGGCGACGTGCGGTTCGGCCGCGCGCCAGCCGTCGACCGTGACGAGCCCCGGCTCACCCCGCGCCAGCAGTACAGCGGCATGCTGACCATGGATCCGCCCGATCACACCCGGCTGCGCCGGCTGGTGGCCAAGGCGTTCACGGCACGTCGAGTGGAGGCGCTGCGACCTCGCACCCAGGAGATCGCCGACACGCTGGTCGACGACATGCTCCGGCTCGGTCCCCCGGCCGACCTGGTGGAGCACGTCGCCACGCCACTGCCGATCCAGGTGATCTGTGAGCTGCTCGGCGTCCCGTACGCCGACCGCGACCGTTTCCACGTCTGGTCCGAGGCGATCGTCTCGACCACCTCACTGCCGCTGGAGACGATCCAGGAGTACCTGAACAATCTCTGGGGCTACATCGGTGGCCTGGTCGCCGAGCGTCGCCGCGACCCGGGGATCGACGACCTGCTCGGCGCGCTGGTGCGGGCCCGCGACGAGAACCAGGACCGGCTCAGCGAGACCGAACTGGTGGAGCTGGCCGCGGGGCTCCTCGCGGCCGGTCACGAGACGACGGTGACCCAGATCCCCAACTTCGTCTACGTCCTGCTGCACAATCCGGACCAGCTCGCGCGGCTGCGGTCCGATCCGTCGCTGGTGCCGGCCGCGGTCGAGGAACTTCTGCGGTACGTGCCGCTCGGCGTCGGTTCCTCCTTCGCCCGGTACGCCAAGGAGGACGTCGAGGTCGGCGGGGTGCTGGTCCGGGCCGGTGAACCGGTTCTCGGCTCACTGTCGTCGGCGAATCGGGACGGCACGGTCTTCGCCGACCCGGACCGGCTGGACTTCGATCGCGAGCAGAAACCGCACCTGGGCTTCGGACACGGCGTACACCACTGCGTCGGCGCGCAGTTGGCCCGCATGGAGTTGCAGGTAGCCGTCAGCACCTTCGTCACCCGTCTGCCCGGCCTGCGGCTCGCCGTACCGGAGGCCGAGCTGAAGTGGAAGCGCGGCATGTTGGTACGGGGCCTGCTCAGCATGCCGGTGGCGTGGTGAGCACCGCCTGGCGGGTCGGGGTGGACCCGGCTCGTTGCATCGGCACGAGCATCTGCGCCGGCACCGCGCCCGAGCATTTTCGCCTGGTCGACGGTGTGTCCGCGCCGTTGGCCGGCGTCGTCTCCCCGGCCGAGGTCGTCCTCGACGCCGCCAACTCGTGCCCGGTGGAGGCGATCATCGTCCGGGACGTCACGGACGACCGGCTGATCGCCCCGGAGGAGTGACCCGTCACCCACGCCGCGCGTGAGGCCGGCCGTTCCTCCGGCGTTGGCATCGCCGTGGTCGCCGCCTATGGTGGAGACATGTCCTCGGTTACGTTCCGCTCTCCTGCCGTCACCGGCGTGGCGGCGATCGGGGCTGCCCATGTGGCGATGGCCGCGTGCCGGACGGTCGATATGCGGGTACCGGTTGTCCGCGTGCCGCGCATCGCGCCCATCTCGTGGCTGACCAGCCCGGCGCGAACCGGCCGAGGCCCCCCAGCGGAACCGTTGCATCACGGAACGACCGCCAGGGCGAAGCTATCCAGCTTCGGCCCTTTTCTTTTTACCCTTCGGAAGCAGAGGTAGGACCATGAGCGTCGATCAACGAGCTGTCGACCAGCGTTGGCTGGCTGATCTGCGAGCCTCGCTGGCGGAAGACTTCGCCACGCAGACGGCTCGGCTGCGGGAACTCACCGAGCTCAACGCGGACACCGGCGACCCGAGCGAGGCCCACAACCGGGCCGCGCTGCTGGTGGCCACCCGGCGCAACATCGAGCAGATCACCGGTGCGCTGAGCCGCATCAGCGCCGGTACCTACGGGACCTGCGCGAAGTGCCGCCAGAACATCCCGGCCGAGCGGCTCGAAATCCTTCCGCATGCGCAGTTCTGCGTGTCCTGCCAGGCGAAGCAGAACGGCTGACCGGCGGTGTGGCTGCCGTGCCGCAGCGGTACGGCAGCCACACCGGCCGTCACGCGGGAGATGGCTCCGTCACGGTGACGATGTCGAGGATGCCCAGAAGTCCGGCAAGCGTCACGGCCTCGGAGCGCGTCAGGGTGAGCGAGCAGGTGGCGTCGGGGTCGTCGGGGGACTCGTAGACGAGATCTCGTCGCCCGCCCGGGTGGTGCGTGACCACGCCCACTCGACGACCGTCAGCGGTGGTGAACATGCGGCGTACCCCGATACCGGGCAGCGGGGTCAGTTCGACAATCATGGGGACTCCAGCGGGCAGGGCGGCGCATCCGCGTAGCGGCTCGGCGGCGCGCAGGCCGGCGAGCGTGGCCGGGCGAAGTGCGGTGGGCGTGGTGGTGGCACGGCCGGTCATGGCGGCGAACTGGACACACCATGGGTCGGCGCGAGCCGGGGCGGGTGGATCAGGCGAGGCGCAGCGCGTGGCGCGGGGGAGCGCGATCCGCTGACCAGGCGGGCACGCAACCGGGGGTCGCCCGCCGTGCGGAACGGAACACGATGCACAACCCGATCGAGCGGGTGGCTGAGAGCACCAGCAGGAGCACGGCGAGCAGCAGCAATGTCGGCTGCGGCGTCCGCTCGCCGACGCGCCGGGGGCCGCGTCTGTCGTGCATGCCCCAACCATAGCCGTCGCCCAGAGTGTGGACCATGTTCGCGTTGGGTGACCGCCTCCGGGCGATGTGGTCGGTGAACTGGATGACATCGTGGGCCTGCCGGGTCGCGCTCGTTCGGCCGCTGCTGGCGATGACGTACCACTGGTCGGGAACGACCGTCGGCCCGGTCCGCCGGGAAACGGTGGCGCGTGCGGGTCGGTGGTTGGGTAGCGTCCCGGCAGGCGTTCCTGTCGAGGCGTGTGGCCGAGACCTACGGCAACTACGCGCGGAATCAGCTCCCCGGCCGGGAACGCGTCGTCCTCCCCGGCCCGTGAGCCGGCGGCGGCCAACCAGGACCGACGACGTGGTTGGCCCCGTGCCGCGGTGGACCGCCACGGGTGCGTGGCAGTCCACCGCGGTGTCACCGGTGCCGGTTTCCGCCGAGGCTCAGCGGTTGGCCACCCCGGCGGTCGGGGTGGGCTGGACCCGCTCGAACCGGACCTTGCTCAGCCAGCCCGGGAGGTCGCTGAGCACGTATAGTTCCCCGTTCACGTCCGCGCCGAACGCCGTCGGCTGGGTGGGGAAGGTGCCGATCTCGGCGGACTCGTAGCCACCCGTGGACGTGGGACGCACGGCGAACGCGCGGGTCGAGCAGTAGTCGCTCGCGATGTAGGTCCCCCGCGCCTCCGGGGTGACGGACCCCCGGTACACCAGGCCGCCGATGATGGAGCAGTTGTCCGTCAGGTAGTGCTCGTACTCGGCGACCGGGTCGGTGAGCCGTACGCCCGGCCGGCACTGCGTCTGGTCGAAGACCGGCGTGCCCTCCTTGCAGGACCAGCCGAGGTTCGCGCCACGCTGCGACGGGCGGATGTGGTTGATCTCCTCGATCAGGCCCTGGCCGACGTCGCCGATCCAGAGCGAGTTGTCGACCGGGTCGATGGAGAACTTCCACGGGTTGCGCAGCCCGTAGACCCAGATCTCCGGCCGCGCGCCCGCCGTGCGGACGAAGGGGTTGTCCAGGGGTACGCAGTAGGGCTTGCCCCCGCAGCC
Source organism: Micromonospora sp. NPDC049359 (assembly GCF_044466585.1). Taxonomy (NCBI): domain Bacteria; kingdom Bacillati; phylum Actinomycetota; class Actinomycetes; order Micromonosporales; family Micromonosporaceae; genus Micromonospora; species Micromonospora sp. NPDC049359. Next base: position 480,087 of record NZ_JBITMW010000003.1, read on the forward strand.
GCGGTTGACGTCGATCCGTACGATCTTGCCGAGCAGGGTGCCGAGGTTCTGGCCGCTCTTGAACGGGTCGTTCGCGTTTCCGCCGTCGCCGGTGGACCAGTAGAGGTAGCCGTCGCGGCCGAAGGCCACCTGTCCGCCGTTGTGGTTGCCGAACTCGGCGTGCTCCTGGGTGAGCAGCACCTGTAGCCGGTCGGGAGCGCCGAGCGGCACCCGCGCCAGGGTCAGCGCTCCGGCCGGCAGGCTCGTGTAGGCCACGTAGAGGATCCCGGTGCGCGCGAAGTTCGGTGCGGGCGTGATGCCGAGAAGGCCGCGCTCGTTGTCGGACGTGTCGATCCGGGCGGTCAGGTCGAGCACCGGATCGGCCGCCAGGCCGGTGGCGGGGTGGTACGCGCGGACGGTGCCGTTCTTCTCCGCGATCAACATTCGACCGTCCGGCAGGCCGGTGATCGCGATCGGGCGCTGCAGTCCGAACGCCACCCGCTCGGACACCACGGTCAGCTCGGTGAGTGGCGTCGCGCGGGCGTGGGATGTGCCGGTCGCCGCGGTGCTGGCCACCGACGCGGGTGGTGACAGAAGCACGGACAGGGTCAGGATGAGCAGGCCGGCCAGCATGGTGGCCGGACGTTGTCGCCGTCGCTGCATGTTCGGCTCCTCAATCAGGTGGGTGGTGGTGGTGTGGGAGCGTTTCCACACTACATCGATCTAAGTCGATGCCAAACCGGCTGGTCCTCCGCCGTGCGCGCCACCGTTGTCGGTCGCCGGCTGTCCAGATCGAGCTGATTCGATATAGCATCGCGGCAGGGCAGTGTTACTCCGCAGGGGCGTGCGGCGCGGAGTGTTCGCCATCCACCGGGCGGGCCGGGCAGCCGGCGGTGGCCACCGATTTCGGGCGCGGCGGGGTTGACGCCGGCTCGGCGTCACCTGCGGCGTGCTGGTCCAGTGGCGAGCGCGGTGCTCCGGTCGTCGGCCGTGCGGTGCTCCTCGGTTCCGTGCCTCGAGTCGGCAACGGACCAGACGAAACACCGAGGAGAAGTGCACAGATGAACGACGTACCCGCTCGACCGAAGCGCCGAACCAGGGGGGCCGCCAGGCTGCTCCTGGGTGGGGCCTGCGCCCTGGCGATCACCGTGTCCTCGATGGCCGTGGCGACCTTCGCCCGCGCCGACCTCCCCGGATCGCCCGGGACCACCCTGAAGGCCGCCGCCGAGCGCAGCGGCCGGTACTTCGGCGCCGCCATGGGGGCGGACCGCCTCAACGACTCGGGCTTCCTGACCATCGCGAGCCGTGAGTTCGACATGATGACGGCCGTCAACGAGATGAAGCCCGACGCGACCGAGCCCAACCCCGGCCAGTTCAACTTTGATCGCGGTGACGCGATCTACAACTGGGCCACCCAGCGCGGCATGCGGTTCCGTGGTCACACCCTGGCGTGGCACGCCCAGCAGCCGAGGTTCTGGGGGAGCCTGAGCGGCACCGCCCTGCGGAACGCGATGATCAGCCACATCAACGGGGTCATGGCCCACTACAAGGGCAAGTTCGCGTACTGGGACGTGGTTAACGAGGCCTTCGCCGAGAACGGCAGTCGGCGGTCGTCGAACCTGCAGTCCACCGGCAACGACTGGATCGAGGTCGCGTTCCGGACCGCGCGCGCCGCCGACCCGAGCGTGAAGCTGTGCTACAACGACTACAACATCGAGAACTGGACGTACGCCAAGACGCAGGGCGTCTACAACATGATCAGGGACTTCAAGTCCCGGGGCGTGCCGGTCGACTGCGTGGGCCTGCAGACCCACTTCACCGGCGGCAGTTCGCTGCCCGGCAACTTCCAGCAGACCCTGTCCAGCTTCGCCGCCCTCGGGGTCGACGTGGCGTTGACCGAGGCCGACGTCACCAACGCCTCGACCAGCCAGTACCAGGGCCTCACCCAGGCCTGCATGAACGTCCCCCGCTGCGTTGGCATCACGACGTGGGGCATTCGGGACAGCGACTCGTGGCGCGGCAGCGAGAACCCGCTGCTCTTCGACCGCAACAGCAACCCGAAGGCGGCGTACACCGCCGTCCTCAACGCGCTCAACGCCGCCTCCACCACCGTGCCGGGAACGCCGCCGACGACCCCTCCGCCGACGACCCCTGCGCCGACGACCCCTCCGCCGACCACTCCTCCGCCGACGACCCCTCCGCCGACCACTCCTCCGCCGACCACTCCTCCGCCGACCACGCCGCCGCCGGGTGCCTGTAGCGCGACGTACCGGATGGTCAACAGCTGGAACGGTGGCTACCAGGGCGAGGTCACGGTGGCCAACAACGGCTCCGCCACCCTCAGCGGCTGGACCGTACGGCTGACGCTGGCCAGCGGGCAGAGCATCGCCAATGTCTGGAATGGCATCAACACCGGCACCAGCGGAACGGTCAGCGTCCGTAACGCCGACTACAACGGGTCTCTCGGCGCGAACGCCTCGACCACCTTCGGTTTCCTGGTCAACGGCAGCAGTACTACCGCACCGAGCGGTCTCTCCTGCACCAGTTGACGCGCGACGACGCGTACCGGTCCCTCCGCGTCGGGACGCTGACCGGGCCCGGAGCCACCCGCTCCGGGCCCGGGCGCCGTCGTGGTCGGACCGGTACGCGACCGAAGTGACCGTCCTCGCGTACCGCACCTCGTCGATAGGGAGAACGACCATGCGCAGACTTCTCGCGGTGTTCAGCGCCGCCCTGATCCTCGGCACCACGGTCGGCAGCGCTCCGGCCGGGGCGTCGGGCGCGTCCCGGCCCTCGTGCCCCCGTGGCCTGCTCTTCTGTGAGGACTTCGAGCGACTGCCCGCCGGCGGGGCCAGCACGGTGAACTGGGGCGTCGACACCCGCCACGGCACGCTCACCGTCGAACGTGCTCGCCGGGGCAACCAGGTGCTGCACGTCCACACGGTCGACAACGGACGTGCCTTCCTGCGCGTCGACGACTTCGCCGCGCCGGGCAACCGCTTCTACGGCCGGATGCGCCTGCGCGTCGACGCCTTCCCCACCGCCCCGGACTGGGCGCACTTCACGCTGGTCGAGGCGACCGGTAGCGGTAGCGCGGAGGTCGTGCGTCCGATCGGTGGCCAGTACGCCCCCACCGTGCCCGGCACGTTCTGGGGCATCGGGGCCGACGGCGGTCCCACCGGCGACTGGACCAACTGGCGGGAGTCCGCCCCGGTCGTCGAGGACACCTGGCAGTGTTTCGAGTGGAAGATCGACGGGGCGGACAACAGCGTCGCCGTGTGGATCGACGGCGTGGCGAACCCGGAGCTGACCGCCTCCACGAACGACCACGGCGGTAATGACGTTCCCTTCGTCCTGCCGAGCGTCGACACGGTGAAGATCGGCTGGCAGCTCTACCAGGGCGGCACGACGCCGGGTGAGTTCGACCTCTGGATCGACGACATCGCCCTGTCGACCAAGCGGCTCGGCTGCTGAGCTGACGCCCCCGCAGGTGCGCGGGGGCGTTCGACGCCGGTGGTCGTGATGTCAGTCGCGATCGACGTTCCTGCCGGGGTGCGGCTCTGCTGCCGTACCCCGGCCGAACTGGTCGGCTCGCCGATCTGGAGCGCGCGAGCCGTACGCCGGACCGAACACCACCAGCAGCGTCAGGTCCTCGGTCACCTCGTCGAAATGGTGCTCCTCGCCGGCCGGCACGAAGACCACCGAACCTGGGGCCACCTCGGCTGTGCCGTCCGGGGTCACGATCCGGGCCCGGCCGGCGGTGACCACGTAGATCTCATCCTCGGTGTGCGGGCTCTGATCGTCGAGACCTCCCGCCGGGATGCAGTACGTTCCCACCGACAGGTCCGGAACCCTCAGGTGTTCGATCCAGTCGTTGACGGCTCCGCCGGGTGTGGTCCACCGGCCCGCCCCTTCGATGATCTGCATTGCCGAAACCTAAGGGACGTCTCGCACCTCCGTGGAGGGCGTTTCCCGGCGCTGGGCCGGTGGGGGCGGTCGGCTCCGAGCACACGCGGCGACTGGGGAAGCAACCCGTTTGGCGGGTTTCCTCGGAAGATAGCAAATCTGAGCACTTCTCCTGTTTCGTCCATTATTCCGACTCATTGTGAGTACCGTGAAGTCGGGCGATCGTGCAGTCACCGAGGCGTCGGAGGCCGGCCCGTCACCGGTCGACGCACCGCTCGGCGGTGGACCCGACCGGTCGCGGCTCCGACCGGGCAGCGTTGGCGGCCACCCGCATCTGCCCGCGTTCGGCATCCACTGACCAACGAGGGGGAACAGACATGCTCAGAATCTCGCTACGTCGGCCGAAGGTGATCGCCGCAGCGCTCGCCGCCGCAACTCTGGTGACGGTGCTCGGCTCAAGCACCCCAAGCGTGTTCGCGGACGGCGGTGTGCGACCAACCCCCGACGAGGGGCACCGCAGCAGACCGACGATCGTCCTCGTGCACGGCGCCTGGGCCGACGGCTCAAGCTGGAATGGGGAGATCCGCAGACTCCAGGCGCGCGGTTTCGACGTCCAGGTCGCGCCGCAACCCGGCCGAGGGCCGTCGATCGACAGCGGCTACCTGAAGGACTTCCTGTCCACCATCGAAGGTCCCATCGTGCTCGCCGGCCACTCGTACGGTGGCTTCGTGATCAGCGACGCCGCCACCGGCAACAAGAACGTCAAGGCGCTCGTGTTCGTGGACGCCTTCGCGCCGGACAAGGGGGAGACCGTGGAGGAGCTCACCGCGGGCTCCGGCTCGATCCTCGAGCCGGCCCTGACCGACCCCACGAGCGTCTTCCGGCTCGTGCCGTTCCCCGGTGCCCCGGAGGGCGCGGCCGACGCGTACGTCCTGCCGAAGGTGTTCATCCCCGGCTTCGCCAACGGTCTGCCCCGGCGGCAGGCGGAGGTGCTCGCCGTGACCCAGACCGCCCTGGCCACCAACGCGCTGGGCGAGCCGGCCACGGAGCCGGCGTGGAAGACGATCCCCGCGTGGGCGGTGGTCGGCACCGAGGACCTGGTCATTCCGCCGGCCCGCCAGGAGGAGATGATGAAGCGGGCGGGGGCCGACATCACCCGGATCGACGCCGGTCACCTGGGCCTGATCTCGCACCCGGACCAGGTCACCAGGGTCATTCTGGAGGCGGCCCGGACGACCGCCTGACGAGGTCTCGTGACATCGGCAGCAGTGGCCGCGTGGGCTGGACCAGCCCACGCGGCCACCTCCCGACCGGCCGTGGCATCGCGCTGTGCGGTGCCACGGCCGGCCGCCGTGTCAGTTGGTCGCCTTGGCGGCGGCCTCGATCTGGTTGGTGACCGCACCCGAGTCGGTGACCATGGACAGGTGGGGTGCGTTGATCTGGACGCTGTGCGCCTTGGCCCGCTCGGACATGACGACCTGCTCGGCGGCAGGGATGACGGCGTCCTGCTTGCCGATCACCGACCACGAGGGGATCGTCTTCCACGCCGGCGCGCCGGACTCCTCGACCAGAGCGCTGAAGGCCAGCGGACGCTGCCGGGCGGCCAGCACCGCCACGTCCTTGGCGGGAATGCTCCTGCCGGCGAACGCCGTACCGAAGACCGACGGCTTCACGTACAGGTTGACGTTGCCGGTCTCACCGGGGATCGCGACCTGGTCGAAGACGGCGGACGTGTCGCCCCCGAAGACCGAGCCCGGCACGGCCGAGGTCAGCGAGAAGACGGTGTCGTGCTGGTCCGGGATGTACGCGTCGACGTACACCAGGGCCTTGACCCGCTCGTTGCCCAGGGCGGCGTTCGTGATCACCATGCCGCCGTACGAGTGCCCGACGAGGACGATCGGCCCGGTGATGGTGTCCAGGTACGCGCGGAGACTCGCGGCGTCGTTCGCCACGCCCGACAGCAGGTTCGGCGGGGTGACCACCCGGTAGCCGTCGTGCTGGAGCTTGGCGGTCACCTTGTCCCAACTCGACCCGTCCGCCCACGCGCCGTGCACGAGCACGACCGTCGGCTTGGTCGCGGCGGGGCGCGACTGCGTGACGTGAGTCGCCGAGGCCTGCGCGGTGCCGACACCGACACCGGTCAGGGTGAGGGCACCGATGGCCACGCCTACCGAGACGAGGCGGCGCTTGAAGGACAATTTCACGGTTTCTCCTTACTGCTGCACGAAATCGAGCAGGGCGGCGTTGACCTGATCGGCGTGGGTCCAGGCAATGGCGTGCGGCCCGCCCTCGATGACGAGCAACCGGGAATCCCCGACGAAGGTGGCAACCCGCTGGCCGGTCACCCCGATGGGCAGCACACGGTCCTGGTCGCCCTGGATCACGAGCACCGGCACGTCAACCTTGGCCAGGTCCTCGCGGAAGTCGGTGAGCCAGGTGGGGATACACGCCACCGCGGCGACCGGGGACCCGGCCTCGGCCACGGCCAGACTGGCCTGGAACGCCTCGTCGCCGACCAGCGATCCGCCGTACACGTCGAGGTTGTAGAAGTTCTCCAGGAACTGCTTGAGCCACCCGTTCCGGTCGGCCCGCGCGGCCTGGATGAACCCATCGAACAACGCCTGCGGCGCGCCTTCGGGATTGTCGTCCGTCTTCAGGAGGAACGGCGGAATCGGCGACATCAGCACGGCCTTCGCGACGCGTTCGGTGCCGTAGCGACCCAGGTACCGGGCGACGTCACCGGTCCCCATCGAGTGGCCCACGAGAATGGCGTCGCGTACGTCCAGTGTCGTGAGGAGCACGTTCAGATCGCTGGCGAACGTGTCGTAGTCGTATCCACCCGCGGGCTGGCTGGAATCGCCCCAACCGCGCCGGTCGTACGTGATAACGCGGTACCCGGCGGCGAGCAGTGCGGCGACCTGCTTCTCCCAGGCCTGCCCGCTGAGCGGGTAGCCGTGGCTGAGCACGACCGGCGTGCCGGCGCCGTGGTCCTCGTAGTGGATGTCGATCGGGTTGGCTCCCTCTGAGCCAACGCTGACATGGGGCATGCGTACTCCTTGGGCTTGCGTTCCACGCTGGGAACCCTGCCGAAGGTACGGAGGTGGCGGCGTTTCGGAATCACCCGAATCACGTAGTCCCCGGCGTCGTCGGCCGCCCGAAAGACAACGAGCGATGGGCGATGCGGCGGGCCCGGCAGGAGTCGCAGGCTTGGGCCGAAAAGCGAAGCCGCCACCCCTTCGTCTCTAGGATGTCAATCGTGACCATGCCCGACCGCAGGCTCTCGGACGGGCCGCCGTCGCACTGCGAGTTCAAGGTCTTCGGCGGTATGGGCTGCCGGCGGGATGGCTCGGACGTCGATCTCGGCCCGGTCCGCCAGCGGGTCATCCTCGCCAAGCTCCTCGCGGCCGGCGGTGACGCGGTCAGCCTCGACAGCATCGTCGACAGCGTGTGGGACGACCGACCTCCGGCCAGCGCCGCCAACCAGATCCACCGGCACGTCGGGAACCTCCGCCGGATTCTGGAACCGGACCTGGACGTCCGCGAGACCGGTCGTTACCTCCTACCGGCCGGTACGGGCTACCGGCTGATCCTCGCGACCGAGGCATCCGATCTGGCCATGTATCGCGAGCTGGTCCGGCGGGCCCGCGAGGCGCTGGCGGGCGGGGATGCCGTGTCCGGCGTGCGGGCTTACCTGACCGCCCTGGAACTCGGCCGCAGCCCCGCGTTCACCGACCTGCCGCCCGGGGCGTTGCGTTCGCCGGAGTTCGTGGCCATCGAACGGGAGCGCGTCGCGGTGGCGCTCGCGGCCAGCGAAGCCGCGCTGGCCCATGGCATGGCCGACGCCGCCCTGACCCCGCTGGTGAGCGTGGCCGCCGCGGCGCCGCTGGACGAGGCGCTGCAGGCGTGCCTGATGCGCGCGTACGTGGCCACCGGCCACCGGGCGGAAGCGGTGCAGGTATTCGAGCGGACGCGCCAACGTCTCGCCGAGGAACTGGGGGTGGATGCGGGGCCCGAACTGCGGGAGGCGTACCGGGAGCTGCTCGCCAGCGGCGGAAGCTCGCCGGACGAGCTGCGTCCGCTGGAGGCTCCCCGGCCCGCGCAGCTGCCGCCGCCGGTCGCGGGCTTCGTCCGACGGAACGACCTGGCCGCAGTGCTCGACGGCCTACTCTCCGACGCGTTCAGCGACGCGACGATCGTGATCACCGTGCTCGGCGGTATGGGTGGCATCGGTAAGACCGCCCTCGCCGTGCACTGGGCCCACCAGATCGCCAACGAGTTTCCCGATGGTCAGTTGTTCCTCGACCTGAGGGGCCTGGACCCGGACGGACGGGTCATGTCACCGCAGGAGGCGCTCGCCACGCTGCTCGCGTCACTGGGCGAGCCGGCGGTCTCGTCACCGCAGGAGACCGTCGACGCTCAGGCGGCTCGTTATCGCAGTCGCCTCGCCGGTCGTCGCGTTCTGATCCTCCTCGACAACGCCCGCGACTCCGATCAGGTCCGTCCGCTGCTGCCGGCCTCCCGAGGCTGTCTGGTCATCGTGACCAGCCGCCACCGGATGACGAGCCTGGTCACCCGGGAGGGGGCACGTTACCTGCAGGTCGACCGGCTGACCGGGGCCGAGTCCCGGCAGCTACTGATCAACCGTCTCGGCACCCGCCGCGCCACCATGGACCCGGCCTCGCTCGACAAGGTCATCAGCCTCTGTGCCGGGCTGCCGCTCGCACTGGCGATCGTCGCCGCCCGCGTGGCGCTCAATCCGGCCCTGCCATTGAGCGCTGTCGTCAGCGCCGTCTCGGCCCCGTCAGCCAGACTCGACGCGTTGTCCAGCGCGGACCCGTCAGACGATGTCCGGTCGGTGTTCTCGTGGTCGTACCGCGCTCTCGATCCATCGGCAGCGCAGGTGTTCCGCGCTCTCGCCGTCCACCCGGGTCCGGGGGTCTCGCTGGAGTCGATGGCGAGCGTCGCCGGGGTCAGTCGGACGAGGGCGCGCACGCTGCTCACGGAACTGGTGACCGCGAACCTGCTCGACGAGGCGCAGTCCGGGCGGTACTTCCTGCATGACCTGCTGCGGGCCTACGCGGGTGAGCTTCTCGACGAGGATCGAGAGCGACCGGAGTACGAGCGGCGTCTCGTCATGCACTACCTGCACTCGGCCCGGGCCGCGTACGCGAGACACCACCGGCAGCCGGTCGGCACCGCCACCGGGACGCCACCGGACGTCACGCCCGAGTCGTTCGACAGCGTGTCCCAGGCTGCCGCCTGGTACGCACGGGAACGGCCAGCGCTGTGGGCGACGATCGAGCTGGCCCTCGCCCACGGCCTGGCGCGCGATGCGGCGGCAATGGTCCTCGCGGCCTCGGCGCCGGGCAGCAACTCCATCCCCGCGGGCCGGACACCGACCGTCCTCGCGATCCTCGACCTGGCCGGCGCGCTCGGCGAGCCGCTGATGGAGGCCGAGCTTCTTCGTACCATCGGTGAGGTCTTCGCCCCGCTGCCACCGGCCGACGAATACCTCCGTCGAGCCCTGTCCATCTTCGCCGGCGCCGGCGACCTCGCCGGGCAGGCCGACGTCCTGCGAAACCTGGCCGTGCTCTCGTCGGCGCGTGGCGACCACGACGCCGCCAACGCGTACGGCGAACGCTCGGTGGCTCTCGCTCGGCAGACGGAGCGTCAGGAACCGCTCGCCGTCTCGCTGCTGACACTCGCGAGAGCGCGGCTCGGTTCGGGTCGGTTCGACGACGGCGTACGGATCGCGGACGAGGGGTTGGCCATCGCGATGGTGCAGCACCTTGATCACCTGAACGTCCGCTACGCGCAACTCCTCGCGGAATCGTCCTGGAAACTCGGTCAGCTTGAGCGAGCGGTGACGATCTCGGAGTGGGGATTGGCCGAAGGCGTCAGTGAGTCGAACGGTCCCCGCTGCGCCGTCGCGGCGATCCTCGCGCGTGCCGCGTTCGACCTGGGCGACCAGGCGCGCGCGGAACAGGGCTGCCAGCGGTTCGAGGGCCTGATCGCCGACAACGGCTTCCGGGAACTCATCGAGTTCGCCGGCATCGAGGACGCCGAGACGTACCGAACCATGGTCGCGTACGTCCGGGCCCGGCTGAGTCTGATGAGCGACGCGTCGTGAGCGGCTAGGGCGCGAGCACTCAGTTTGCACTCGTCGCGCACAGCGGTGCGTTCGGATGGTCGTCGAGACCCCGAACCCGCGCCCGAGGAGCACCATGCACTGCCCCCCAGCCGACTCTTCCCGCGTTCATCCGGGTGCGGCACTGACCCCCCGACAGGAACAGATCGCCCTGCTGGTGGCGGCCGGCTCCACCAACATCGAGATCGCGAGACACCTGGTCATCAGCCCCCACACCGTCAAACACCATCTGCGCGGAGTGTTCCACCGGCTGAACGTCGCATCCCGCCGCGAACTGCGCGGGAGGTTGAGCCACCGCACGACCGATCGCTTCGCCCAGAGCCGTCGCCTGACCAGTCAGGAGCGCGACATCGCTCGCCGGGTCTCGGACGGCGCGTCCAACCGGGAGGTGGCGGCACAACTGTTCATCAGCCCGAGCACGGTGGACTATCACCTCCGCAAGATCTTTCGCAAACTCGACATCACCTCACGCCGAGAACTGGCCGATCGCCCTCGTCTCTGACGCTCCCCGGTCTGCGCGTCGGCACGCGGTTCGCGTGTCGCGGGACCCGAGTCAGCGCTGGTCCCAGTGTCCGACGTTCGCTCCCCATCCGGACGGCGCTGCCAGACGAAGCTCGTCTCGACTCAGCACCCCCAGATCGGCCGCTCGCCCCTTGACGACCCGCGTGTCGAAGGTGAACTGCACGCTGGTGCCGTCCGCGAAGGAGACCGTGACGTGGGTGTCGGGCCCGGCCGGGTGGTTGTCCAGCCATTGCACATGGACGACCTCGGCCGTCAGCGTGCCGTCCGGACGCACCAACGCGAATCCCTCGAGGCCACCCTGGGCGACATCCGGGTGGAACCGTCCGCGCAGCTCCGCCCGCCGCTGCTCGCGCCAGCGCCGTCGTGGGTCGATGTCCGCCATGCAGCGCATTCTGCAACGGGCGTCAGCACCGCGGAACCCGGTGTACGAGCATCCGGCGGCTACTCGTTCGGCCGTTCGATCGGACCCGAACGACACGCGCCGCCCGGGACAGAACCCGGGCGGCGCGTCTCTGACAGGTGGTGGGCGATGCCCTAGGTGCGCGTGCTCCACTGCTGGTTGGCGCCGCCGTGGCAGGCCCAGAGGTGCAGCTGTGTCCCGTTGGCCGTGCCGGAACTGACGGCGTCGAGGCAGAGCCCCGACTGCGCGGAGGTGATGGTGCCGTTGGAGTTGACGTTCCACTGCTGGTTCGACTGGCCGTTGCAGTCCCAGATGATGACCGCGGTGCCGTTGCTGCTGCCGCTGCCGCTGGCGTCCAGGCACTTGTTGCCGTAGACGGTCAGCGTGCGGTTGGCGGTCCGGGTCCAACGCTGGTTGGCGCCACCGTGGCAGTCCCAGAGCTGCGGGCGCGCGCCGTTGGCCGTGCTGGAGTTGGGGACGTCGACGCACCTGCCGGACTGGCTCCCGACGATCAGCACGCTCTGCTGGCTGGGTGGCGGGGTCGTCGGCGGGGGAGTCGACGGCGGGGGAGTGGTGGGCGGCGCGCCGCCGCCGAACTGCGCGAAGAAGTTCCACACCTCCTGCTTGACCCAGCTCCGCGCGCCGCTCTCGCAGCCCGCACACCCGTCCACCGGGCCCTGCTGGTGTCCGCCGTCGAACGCGGCCCAGAGCACCGGATATCCGGGCTGGCAGGAGTAGGCGGTGGTGATGTGGGTCCGGCTGCCGGCCGCGGGCTCGGGCGGGTTCTGCGCGGCGCATCCGTTGTTGCGGACGAACCTGTCACGCAACGCCCGGCCGTTCGCGATGTTGTCGTTGATGCCGTGGATCCCCAGGTACGCCACGGGTTGGGTGCCGCCGCTGCATCCGCTGATCGCTCCCGGGGCCGCGATGGCCGCGACCGCGCGGAACACCGTCGGCCGGGAACACGCCAGCGAGTAGCTCATCGCTCCGCCGTAGCTGAACCCGACGGAGAAGAGTTGCGTCGTGTCGACGCAGAGGGCGTTCTCGATCACGCGGACCATGTCGTCGGTGAAGGTGACGTCCTCACCGTTGGCGTTGCCCCAGCCGTTGTTGAGTCCCTGCGGGGCGACGAAGATCGTGGTGTTGTTCGCCTGGGAGAGCATGCCGTAGTAGGCCCACGGCGCGCCGTCGGTGCCGCCCGACGCGACCTGGCTGGCGGTGCCGCCCAACCAGTGGAAACCGAAGGCCAGCCGGTGGGCGTAGGTGTTGTTGTAGCTGTCGGGTAGCCGAAGGATGAAGCTCCGGCTCTTCCCGCCGCTCTGGATGGTGTGGGTGCCGCTGTTCAAGCCCGGCGCCTTGCCGCAGCCGGCGGTGCTGGCCGCGGCTGCCGGAGTGACGCTGGTGACGATGTAGGTTCCGACGGCGATCAGGACCAGGACCGCCATGGCTGCCCCGATCCAGGGGGCGGACAGTCTGCGAAGTGGCACAGTTGAATCTCCTTGTGCGAAAAGGAACGTCGGCCTGCCGCACGACGCCTCGTCTGTTCGGTACGAGGTGATCCACGCGCGGCGCGGGACGTGCCCATGACGAGGGCCGGCTGGACGCCACCGGTCCTGCGGCCCGTGCGGGACCGGATGGTCGTCGAATCGTCGGTGGCCCACAACGTTCGCCCGAACACCACGCGCCCGGCCGTCGGAGGATGCCGGAGCACCAGATCCGAGGGTCGAACCGATTCGACTCGACGCTAGATCAAGCAATTAGGGGTGTCAATGTCTTGGGCGGCGACGACCGAGACGAGACAGACCTGGGCGACCGCTGCCAGTGTGCGGGGACGGGCTGCGCGTCAGCGGATGCCGATGCTCTGGTGCTCGGGTTCGATGACGGCGACGACGCGTTCGTCGTCGCGCGGGTACGTCCCGTCGGTGTACTTGGCGACGATGCGGTCGATGATCGACCACGCGGCGTCGCCGTCGAGCCAGCTGACGACACGGCCGCGTACGACAATCGGAGTGAACGGATCGTCGGCCGGCGCGATGGACAACGCCAGGCGCGGGTCGCGGCGCAGGTTGCGCGCTTTGCGCTTGCCGGGCCCGGTGAATATGACGATGTGTTCGCCGTGCGTTCCGACGTAGACAGGGGTGGCGTGCGGTGCGCCGTCCGGCAGGACGGTGGCAAGGTGGGCGATCGGTGACCCGTCGAGCACACGGCGGATGTCGAGACGCAGCACGGTGGTCCCTCCGGTGGTGTGGTGGTCATCGGGCGTGATGGGCACGCCAGCTGATGTAGTCGGCGACGGCGGCCGTGAGGTCGAACGCCGGTTCGAAGCCGGTGTCGGTGGTGAGGCGGGAGATGTCGAGGTAGGGATCGCGCCCCGGTCCGCCACTGCGACCGTCGAGCACGTCGAGCCGCGCGTCCGGAATGGCCGCGCGTACGGCGTCGATCAGCTGCCCGTTGGTGAAGGGCTGTCCGCTCGAGATGTTGTAGATCTCGTGGCCGAGGGCGTCTGCCGTGATGAGCAGGGCGATTGCGCGTCCAGCGTCGGGGGCGTAGCAGAAGTCGCCCCCGTCGTGGGCGTGCAGGGCGGTGGGGCGTTCCCCGCGTAGCACGGAGCTGATGTAGGGCGGGACCGCGTTGAAGGGAGTGGCCGGGTCCATGAGCGGTCCCCAGGTGCTGCCGATGCGGAGCACGAGCGCCTGAATCCCGGTGTCCCGCAGCGCATTCGTGGTGAGCGGTTCGACAGCCTTCTTGAAGGCGATGATCGGGTGCGGTACGGCCACCGCAGGTAGGGGCAGGTCTTCGTGCCAAGTGATCGCACTGCTGCCCAGGTAGGAGCCGAGACTGCCGGCGACGGCGAAACGCCGCACGCGCCAGCTGCGTGCGGCGTCGAGCATGGTGAGCAGCCCGGCGGTGTCGGCCCGGAAGTACGCGACTCGATCCTCGCCGGGGATGCTGCCGGCCAGGTGGACGATGTCGGTGATCCGGTACCGGTCGCCGAGGGTGGACACCGCGGCGGCGTCGGTGACGTCGAGTTGTTCGACGATGACGTCGTCGGGCAGGAACGACGGGCGCTCGGTTCGCCGGTGGGCGGTCGCGACGACGGTGTGCCCGAGGTCCGTCAGGGCGCGCGCGGTCTGGGCGCCGATCATGCCGAGGCCGCCCGTCACGAGGATCACCGGACCACCTCGTAGTGCAGGTGGGTCACGGCCGGCGCGGCGACGGCCTCGATCAGGCGGAGTTCGACGGGTGCGGACAGGGCCTGGAAGTACGGCCGGCCGGCGCCCAGCAGCACCGGCCGCTGGTGCAGGATCAGCTCGTCGACCAGACCCGCGGCCAGCGCGGCGGTGGTCACTCCGCCCCCCATGAGGGCCACGTCCTTGTCGCCGGCCAGGCGGCGGGCCGTGTCGACGGCCTCCTCGATGCCACTGGTCACCAGAATCTGGCGCGGATGCTCGGCGGGCAGCGATCGGTGGCTGAGCACCACGAGCGGCGCGTCGGGGTGAGGGGTGCCGCCGCTGTCCCAGCCGGAGTCGTCGTAGGTGTTGCGCCCGGCCAGGCTCGCTCCCACCCTGGCCGCGGCCGTGTCGAACACGCGGGCGCTGGGAGCGCTCAGCCGGAAACCGTCGAACACCGCGCTCGGGGTGTCGCCGTCGAAATACCAGTCGAACAGCATGCCGCCGTCACCGAGGCCGCGTCGGGGTCCCGGGTCACGACCGGTGATGTATCCGTCGACCGAGACCGACAGGGCTGCGAGGACCTTGCTCATGTATCGCCTCTCACTCGTCGCGGGACCAGGTAGGTGCCGGCCTGCCACGGGGGGACGTTATCGAGCGACGCGCTTACCGGTCTTGAACGAATCGCGCACCGTCACGTGGTCTGCGTCTCCACCGACCTGGACTTTCTCGGGCGATCGAGCCGCGAGGAACGGCGCGTACGACGCGGTGTGGTCGTGCCCGCACGAGCACCGGTCGACCTGTGCGCCGAGCAGTCCGGCCGGCGTCAGCCCGCTCAGACGCCGCACCTCTCGACTCAGGTGGGCCTGATCCGCGTACCCCGCATCGACCGCGAGTCCCACCATTCCGTCGGCCCCGCGTCGTCCGGCCGCCATGGTGCCCGACTGCGCCAACGCCAGGAAACCCTGGAACCGCAGCGTCCGCTGCAACGACTTCGGACCCGTTCCCACCGCCCACACACAGCGGCGACGGAACTGGCTGACCGACAGTCCGAGGTGGTCGGCGACGACGCCGATCTCACGCGGCGCCCAGGGCATGAGCATGCGCACCGCCGCGCGAACGAGGGGATCCCCGCCGGCGGTCCGCGTGCGGCGCAGCAGGAATTCCTGCAGGACGAGCAGCCCCGCCCGAGGTGTGACGGCGGTGGCAATGGCCTCGCCGAGCCGGTCCACCCACCGGTGACCGACCTCGTCCAGCGCGACCTGCCGGTCGAGCAGGTCCCCGACGCCACCAGGTATCAGAACGGGTGCCCCCGGATGGAATCGGACGCCCAGCAGGATCGTCGACGCGGGGATCACCTCGACCCGGGGTCCGGTCAACGGGCCGAGCAGGCGTGGCTCTCCGCCGAGCGGCCAGTGCAGCTCCGCGCCACCGGTGGGCAGGTGCCGCTGCAGGTAGGGCGCCGCCCCGGTGGTCTGCACCCAAACGGTCCGAAGGTGGTCGACCAGCCCTGGCAGCGGGGCAAGCTCAACGTAGGACTCGCCTGCGCTCACGCGCGGACCTGATCCCCGTCGGACGCGATGGCCCCCTGCACCGCGTCCGCGGCCGCTCGACGTCCGCCCGCCGCCCGCACCGTCGCGGATGCGGTACGCAGGCGCTCACGGATCGTCGGATCGTGCGGGAGGTCGCGGATGCGGGCCTCGACGTCGCTGTTCGGACCAGCACCGTTCGACAGGTTCACCCCGAGACCGAGAGCCTCGACCCGTGCCGCGACGACGTGCTGTTCGCTGGTACGCGGCGCGCAGACCATCGGAACGCCGAACCAGAGGGACTCCATGACGCTGCCCATCCCGGCGTGCGTGACGAACAGGTCGGCCTGCGCCAACGCGGCGAGCTGGTCGACGTGCTCGTGGGCTTCGACCCGGTCGGGCAGCGTCCCGAGAGCGGCGATCGGGAGCCCGCCGGTGGACACGAGCACCCGGCGGTTGGGCGCCGCGGCGGCCGCCGCTCGGATCAGTGGCCGTAGCGCCTCGGGCTCGGCCGCCGCGGTGCCCGCGCTCACGTACACGAGGCGCTCGCGCACTGCCGGTCCGGTGCCGAGCCGCGAGCGCAGGCACGGTCCGACGAAGTGGTGGTCCGGGCCGAAGCCCTCTCCGTTGCACTGAAACCACCGCGGGAGGAACGCGATCGATCGCCGCTCGCGTGCCTCGGCCAGGTCGCGTACGGTGCCGCGCTCCAGTCCCCAGCGCGCGGAGAACTGGTCGAGATGGTCCTGCAACGGGGCGAAGGCGGGATGTGCGGGGTCCAGGACGCTCGCCTGCCCGGTGGCCGCGGCCAAGGACCACGCCGGCCCCTGTGCGAAGGACGGAAACATCGCCACCGCCGGCCGGTTCAGCAACTGCGCCAGCGCGCGGCCGGCCGGATGCGCGGCCCGATCGTAGAGCAGGACGTCGGGGACGTCGCCGCGCAGCACGGGGATGATCTGGGGGACGACGGCGGCTGCTTCCGCCAGGAGCACGAACGGGAGCCAGACCGCGAAATCAGCCGGCGGCACCGTCGACGACGGGCGCGTGACAAGCGTGGACTCGTACGTCACGACGTGCGCGCCGGCACGTCGCGCGGCGGGTGCGGCGCCGTCCGGGGCGAAACAGGTGACCCGGTGCCCGCGGGCCCGCAACTCCTCGATGACGTCGAGGACGGGCAGCAGGTGACCAGTGGCCCCGACGGCGAGGACGGCGACGTGCGCACTGGCCTTCGTGCTCATGCGCGCAGCCCGTGTCGGGCGGTGTACCAGAAGAACCAGGACAGCAGGCCGGCGAGCATGACGACGTACTGCACGTTGGTGACCGTCGCGACCGCGTCGAGGTCGATCACTGACGCGATGGCGACGCGGACCACGGCGTCCAGCATCAGCACGACGCCGACCACCACGCTCACCAGGCGCAGGCGGCGCCGGAAGACGGGATCGTCGGTCCAGCGTCGCTGCCACGCCGCGGCGCCCTCATCACCGACCTTCGCGGTGGCGATGGCCGTGCCGAGGTGGAGCATGAACGGCCGCTTCATGGCCAGCGACAGCAGCACCCAGGCGCCGAGCAGGCCGGTGAGCCAGCCGTCCTTGATGTACAGCAGCCGCGCGTCCCCGGTGACCACGCTCAGCGCGCCCCCCGCCAGGAAGAGGCTGACGACGACGAGGCCCGCGACGTCGATCCGCCGGCTGCGGGCGGCGACCAGGGCGGCGTTCGCCGCGGGGACCGCCCCCGCGGCCAGGGTGGCGGCCAGCACGCCGGCGCCCAAGGCGCGAAGCGCGTAGTAGACGAGCAGGGGCAGGACCACGTCGACGACGATTCGTCCGACCAGAGCGCGGCGCGCGCGCTCGCTCGTACGCCCGGCGGCAGTCGGCGTCGGCTGGGTGTCGTTCCTGACCGGCCTCACCGAAGCACCTCCCCGCGATCCCTCGTGGCCGGCTCGGCGGCGATCGCGCGGTCGAAGAGCGCGCACAACTCCTCCGCGTAGGCGGCCAGGTCCAATCCGCCACCGCTGGCGAACCGCTCGACGGCGGCGTCGACGGCGGCGCGGACCGTCACCGCCATCACCACCGGATCGAACGTGCGCAGTTCCCCGGACTCCTGGCCGGCGACGAAGAGGTGCGCCAGCAGCATCACGGGTACGTCCTCGCGAGCATCCGCATCCGCCGTGTCCCTGGGCAGGTTGCGGACGATCTCGACGGCCGCGCGGGCGTACGCCGGTCGTTCGCCCAGAAAGCGGAAGTTCGAGCGTAGGTACGCGGCGAGCTTGCCACGTGCCGTCGACTCAGCCTCGATCGCCGGGACCATGACCTGTTGCGCCCGGTCGACGATGTGGCGCAACGCCGCGGCGACCAACTCCTGCTTGGTGTCGTAGTGGTACGTGATGAGCCGGGTGCTGCTGAGTCGCGCCGTCTCGACGATCCGCGCGAACGTCGCCCCCGCGTAGCCGTGCTCGGCCAGCAGCTCGACGAACGCCTCCAGAATCTGCGTCTTTCGATCGACCTCCGGTGTTATCTGCATAGATAAAGTTCAGCAGAAGGCCGGCTTCCCGTCAAGGGCGTAGGGATCGCCGCAGCGCGTGCGGAAACGGCAGAGCCTCCCCGGCGACGTCGCCGGGGAGGCTCTGACCAGTGCGCGGCTATCTCTTCAGGCGCGGGTCCTCCTGCACCTTCAGGGCGTTGAGGATCGGATCGCCCTCGCCCTTCTCCCGGGTGAACTGGATCGTCAGATCGCCACCGGGGTGCTCGACCGTGACCGTGTTCGCATCGACGGTCAGCGCGCCCACCTTCGCCTGCACGTCGTGGTCGTACAGCACGACCTTGCCGTCGGCGAGCACGTCGAAGGCGCGCTTGCCGGCCTTGACCTTCTCGAGCTCCGCGAAGTCGAGGCCGATCCGGTACGTGCCGGCGGGGGCGTTCTTGAACACGTAGCTGAACGTGTCGCCGGTCCGCTGGGTGCGGAACAGCGCGTCGTCCGTCGTACCGGCGATGTCGGCCTTGGTGGTGTGCGCCTTACCGCCCACGTAGCCCCACTGCCGCGAGCCGAGCGCCTGGTCGGGCGCCCAGAAGAAGCCCGAGGCGTCGACGTACCCGGACCCGCCCGCGTCGACGCCCTTCCAGTAGGCCGACGTCGCCAGGCGGACCGGCTTGAGCTGGCTCTCACCCTTGCCGGCGTTGGACGCCACGAGCACGTCCCCGACGAGTACGCCGGGCTTGATGCCGGCGTTGTCGGCCGTCACCGTGACCGTGGTCGACGTGCCGGCCGCGAGCGTGACCGGGCCGGTCGCGGCCGGGCCCGTGAGGGTCAGCCACGGCAGGTCGGCGGCCTCGTGCCCACCGTCGTCGGTCCGCTTCTGCTCGCTGACCCGCACCTGAAGCGGCGCGGAACCGGTGTTGGTGACGGTCACGTCGGCCGTCGCCTGCTGGCCCTTGTCGAGGAGCCAGTCGAGGTCAGTTGCGGCGACGGTGGCGATGCCCGTGGTCAGCGCCGTGTCGACCACCTCGGCCTGGTCCTTCTTGGCGATGGTCACGGGGTGGCTGGCGGTGACGTAGTTCGGCGCCTCCACCTGCACCGTGTTTCCGCCGACCAGCGCCTGGGCCTTCCACCGGCCCTTCACGTCGGTGGTGATGACCCGTTCACCGGCCGGCCCCTTGAGCGTGACGACCGCGCCCTCGATCGGCTTGCCGTCGTTCCTGTCGGTGACCGTGCCCTCGATCGTGCCCGCGGCCGGGAGCGTGTACTCCAGCCCCAGGCCGGCCTTCAGGACCGGCTCGTTGAAGGAGTACTGGCCCGCGGGGTTGCGGTTCAGGCTCTCCACACCGACCGTCGCCGACGAACCCTTGGTGAGGGGGTTGTCGCCGCCGACGCCCTCGCCGTACCCGATCTGGATCCGTCCGTCGGCGATCAGGGTGACCGAGAAGCTCACCCGGGCGCTCGGGTCAGCGAAGAAGGTGACGTTGCGCCATTCGATGACCTGCGCCGCCACTCCGTCCACCTCGGTCGTGCCGAAGTAGATACCCGCCTCGTCGTCGACGACAAGGTCGTCCCAGAACGGGTAGATCGCGTCAATCGGGTACGGCGACGGCAGCGCCGTGTTGCTGCCCGACGTGGCGGCGCGGTCGAAGACGAGCGTGCCGTTCGTCGTGACGCACACGCCGTCCCAGGCCGTGTCGTAGAACGGCTGCAGGTAGTCGGAGCTGAACCACAACGGGCCACAGAGGTCGTCGCCCAGCCACCCGGACTCCTGGGTGCCCTGGCGGTAGAGCCCCTCGGTCACCTTCATCGAGTACGAGCGACCGGCGGGGGCCACCGGTACCGGGCCGGGGTCCGGCTGTTCGGGCTGGGGATCCGGCTCCGCCGCGTCCGCCCGCGGGTCGAGCGTCACCCGCAGCGCGGCGATGCTCGGGGCCTTCAGGCCCTTCGAGCCCCGCAGTTCCACCGTCAGCGGACCGCCGTCGTGCTGCACGACCGCGGTACGCCAGTCGACGGTGTTCGGTCCCACGGCGGCGGTCGGGTCGTACGCGTAGTTCGTCAGCGTCCCGTCCACGAGGACGTCGAACACCCGCTTGCCCTTCGGCGCCTTCTCGATCTCGGCGAAGCCGAAGTCGATCGCGTAGGTGCCCTTGGGCGCGTCCGGGAAGCGGTAGAACAACTGCTTCTCCGGCGTGGTGCGCTGCGACTGGAACAGGAGGTCGTCCGTCGTGCCGGCGATCCCGGCCTTCGTGGAGGTGACCTTCGTCTTGCCCTCGTAGCCCCACGACTTCTTGCTCGTCGGCTGGTCGGCGGACCAGGTGTAGCCGGTGCCGTCGGTGAGCTTAGCGCCGCCCGCGTTGACGCCGACCTGGTACTTCGTGGTCGTGAGCGTTACCGGCACGTACGTCTTGGACTGGCGTCCGGAGTCGGACCGCACGACGATGTTCGCGCCGAGAACACCCGGCTTGGCGTCCTTCGACGAGATCGAGACCTGGACGGTCGTCGACTGACCCGGCGCGAGGGTGCCGCCGGTCGAGGAGAGCGACAGCCACGGCAGGTCGGTGAGCAGGTCGTCCTCGACGTCGACGAGGACGACGTCGTCGGCGATCTGGTCCGCCGCCCACAGCGCGCCGGTGGAGTCGGTCTCGAGGCCGCCGCCCTGGCCCACCTTCTGGCCCGGGAACCACCACGCGTTCACCAGCGAGCAGTCGTCGGGGTCGACCTGCAACAGCCGGGTGGGCCGGTTCGAGGTGAGGTCGGTGTACCAGATGGTGTCGGACGCCTGGTTGTAGGCCAGGCCCATCACCTCGGGCAGCGGCGGCGTGCAGAAGGACAGCAGCGCGCCCGGGTTGTCGTGCGAGGTGCCGGCGACCGTCCCGATCATGCCGTTCGCCCGGCCACCGACGTAGAACACGTCCCGGGCCGGGTTGTAGGCGAGGCCGGTGAGCTGGAGCGTGGACCAGTCACCCTTGATCTGCCGCGTCTCCTTGCCGGTCTCCCGGCTGAAGCAGTGGATGTAGCTGGCCGGGCTGTCCTCCATCTGGCACATGTCACCGGTCTTGGTGTCGAGCGCCATGTCGAAGGCCCGGTACGCGGGGTTCCACGACGCGTCGAAGACCTTCGACGTCTTCTTGCCGGTCACCGTGTAGGCGGTGTTGGTCCGCGCGTTGTAGTCGTGGACCCAGACGTCGCCGTCGTACCCGATGCCGGAGGGCTCCTTCTCGGCGATCGTGCCGGGAATGGCGATCCGGGTGATGACGTCTCCGCCGGAGGTCGCGCCGACCCTGGCTGCCGCCTGGGCCTCCGCGAGGCTCGGCGTGGCGGGCTTGCCGTCGACGTTTGACGGCTTCATGCCGCTCGCGCCGGCCTTCCAGCCGGCGAGGTCGATCGTGCTTGCCGCGCCCGTGCCGGTACGCGCGGTGGCGCCGGTGGCGTCGAGCTCGGGGTGCCGCGCGGCCTCGCCCAGGTCGTACATGAGCGGGGCCGAGCCGGTGTTGGTCAGCGTCAGCGAGCCGACGCCGTTCTGGTCGGTACCCAACAGCGTCTCGAGGCCGTCGGCCTTCAGACCGGCGACACCCGTGGTCAGACGCGCGTCGATCTTGGCCTGCGCGTAGAGCTTGTCGAGCGAGAACGGGTACGACCCGGTCGTGTAGTTCGGCGCCTCGACCGTCATGGTGTAGTCGCCCAGCGGAAGCTGGCGGTGCACGAGACCGGTTCCGTTGGTCGTGACGGCCTCGACGAGCCCGTCCTTGGTGCTGAAGGAGACCTTGGCGCCGGCCACCGGCAACCCGTCGTTCTTGTCCACGACGGTCGCGTCGAGGTACCCGAAGTCCGGCAGGTCGTAGGTGACGATCATCCCGTCGCGCAGCACCGGGGCGTGATCGGAGAACCGGATGCCGTCGACGCCGGCCCAGCCCTGGATGCCGGTGACGGCGTTCGCGCCGGCGGTCACCGGGTCGTCGGTTCCGACGCCGTCGCCGTACCCGAAGATCATCGTGCCCGATCGGGTGAAGGTGGCCGAGAAGTTGACCGGTTCGGTGTACTCCGACCGGGTCGGGTAGGCCCAGATTTTGGTGTTGCGGTACTCGACGACGAACGCGTCCTCACCGTTGACCTTGGTGGCGGCCGTGAAGACACCGCCGCCGGGGGCGAACTCGGCGGGGCTCTCCATGTAGAACGGGAAGGCGCCCGCGCCGCCGTAGCCGGGACCGGTGCTGCCGTCCGGGGCGATCACGCCACGCAGGCCGACGCCGAGGGTGTCGTGGCTGCCGTTGTAGAGCGCGATCGGGAACGGCAGCTTCACCGTCGCCCACACACCGCTGCCGAAGGTGACCTGCTCGGTGCCGCGCAGGTACTCGCCCTCGGTGACGGCGCAGCTGTAGCCGCCCTTGTCGACGACGAGCCCGACCGGGATCTCGGGCGACTCGTTCTGTGCTCCCACGGTCAGCGGGAGCGTCTTCGGCGAGAAGCACGAGTTGGGCGTGACGGCCAGCTTGTACGCGCCCTCGGGGACACCGCTGATCGTGAACGCGCCGTTGGCGTCCGTGCGTACCGGCTTCAGCGGCGTGTCCCGGATCGCGACGTCCGCGTTCGGCACGGGCCGCTTCCTGTCGTCCACGACCCGGCCGCCGATGTCGTGCTTCGCGGCGGCCGTGAGCGGCAGCGTGACGGAGGTGTCCTGGCCGAGGGTGACAGCGACGGTGGCGGTCGCGGTCAGGTACCCGAACACCCTGGTGGTGAGCTGGTAGTCGCCGACCGGCAGGTTCGTCGTGAAGCGGCCGTCCTTGTCGGTGCCGATCGACCGGCTGAACGGCCCGCTGATCGTCACCTCCGCGGCGGGGACCGGGGCGCCGTTGGCGGTCACGACACCGGTGAGGGTGCCACCCTTGCGGGGCGCGAGCTTGAGTAGGCGGACGAGGTCGAGCCGGCCCTCGCCGTACTTGTTGTTGAGCTCGGCGGTGCCGCCGCACTCGGTGTCGTCGACGTCGGTCGCCGACTCGGCGAGCAGGCGACGGGTCTCGTCGACCTGCCCGATCAGGGTCGGGTCGTAGCTCCAGAGCGCCGCGACCGCGCCGGCGACGTGCGGTGCCGCCATCGACGTACCGGCCATCTCGACGTAGCTGTTGTTCGGATAGGACGAGCGGACGTTGACACCCGGCGCGGAGATCTCGGGCTTGATCCGACCGCCCTCACCCGCGCCCTTGCGGGAGAACGCCGCGAGCGTGCCGTCCTCCGAGTAGGCGCCGACGGAGTAGGCGGTCGCCGCCGAGCCCGGCGAGGAGACCGTGTCACAGGCCGCGTACGGCACGGTGTTCCCCGACGACCAGGTGCTGAAGATGCCCGCGGCGGTCCAGGCCTCGTCGATGGCCTGGAAGAAGTCGTCGAAGTTGTGTTCGACGTCCTGGCCCCACGAGTTGTTGACGACGTGGGGGCGCTTGGACGGGTCGGGGTTGTTGCCCTCAAGGTCGGTCGGGGCGAGCAGCCACCAGCCGGAGCGCAGCAGCGACTCGACACCGGTCCTCTCGCAGCAGCCGTTCGTCGCGATCCACTGCGCGTCCGGGGCGACGCCGACGTGGTCGGTGCCGTCGACGCCGACCATGGTGCCCATGGTGTGCGTGCCGTGTCCGTTGTCGTCGCACGGCGCGGCCGAGCACGATCCCCGGGTGGCCATCCAGTTGTAGTTGTGGTCGACGGTGCCGTCCGGCTTCGCGCCACGGTACTGACGCGACAGGGCGGGGTGGTCGAACTGGACGCCCGAGTCGAGGTTGGAGACGGTGATACCCGCGCCGGTGGCGCCCATGGCCCACGCCTGCGGGGCGTGGATGGCCTCGAGACCCCACGTGACGGTGTCGTCCGCGCCGGCCTTCGGGGCCGCGGGTCGGGCCGCCTGGTCAGCGGGGAGCTTCTGCTCCACGGGCTGTACCAGGGCGACCTGCGGCGTGGCGTGGATCTCGGCGACCTGCACCCGCGCGGCCACGTCGAGAGCGAGCTTCTCGGTGCCGCCCTTGACGAGTACGGCGTTGGCGATCGGGTAGGGGGTGTACTTGACCCCGGCCCGGTCGAGTTCGGTGGAGACGGAGGCCAGGGAGCTCTTTGACGCCGTGGCCAGTGCGTCGTAGACGAACTGACCACGGGCCGTCCAGTCGGCGATCTTCTTCGCCGGCCCGAGGTCGGGCTTCGTGTCGAACGTGATCCAGAAGTCGGAGGCCGGCTGCGTGCGGAAGCGGTCCTTCAGGGTCGGCGCGATCTTCCTGGCCGCCGTGCCGGGATCCGGCTCGGCGGCGGACGCCAGTATCGGCTGGAGCATGCTCAGGCCGACCGCTGCGGCCAGCGTTGCCGCGAGGGCTTTGAATCTCATCGGGGTCCTTCGCCTACAGGGGTTGGTAGGGGTCGTGGCTCTCGTGGTCGACGGCACCGTCGGCGTCGCGTACGTCGGAGGCGTCGCGCGGGGTGACGCGCGATTCGCCGAGCCGCTCGGGTGGCGGCTGGTGTTCGAGGGCGGAGTCGTCAGGCACGACGGGACGCTCAGGCATTCATCGCCCATGGGCTATGGATCATGGACTCATGCTCGGTGAGCCGGGTGGCCTTAGCTATCCGGCGGATACGTCAAAATTCACGATGCGTTGTCGAGGGATTCGTCCTCGGCGAACACACCGGCCTCCACCGCCTTGACCGCGAGCGCGGTCCGGCTGCTCACCTTCAGCTTGCGCATCGCCGCGCGTAGCTGCTGGTCCACCGTGGCCGGCGACTTGGCCAGGATCCGGCTGATCTCCCGGTTCGTCTTGCCCGCGACGACCAGTTGGACCACGTCGAGCTCGCGGGGTGAGAGCTGGTCCCCGTACCCGCGTCGGCCGCCGCGCCACAGTCGCGGGACCTCGGCGCCGTGTTCGCGAAGCCGCTGTGCGACACGGTCCGCGTCTCCGCGGGCGCCGAGCCGGAACAGCCGCTCGTACTGTGCCGCCAGCAGCTCGCCGCCCTGCTCGGTCCGGCCCTGCGCGATGATCGCTTCGGCTTGGCGCTCGCGGGCGCGCAGCGCGTCGTACGGACGCGGCAACGCGCTCCAGGCGCGCGCCGCGCGGTCGTACGCCGTCGCCGCGCGGGCGTGCTCCCCGGTCGCGGCGAGCAGCAGGGCACGACACACGGTGAGCGCGGCGCGCGGCGCGGGCGCCGTACGACCGCGCAGTCCCCTGGCGAACTGGTCGGTCAGGCGGGTCGCGGCCGTCAGGTCACCGGCGGCGAGGTGCGCCTCGATCCGGGCGGGGACGAGGTCGGTCGCCCAGACCCAGACGCCCTTTCGCCGGACGGTCTCCATCGGCTCGTTCGTGATTCGCAGGGCTCGGCCGCTGTTGCCGTCCGTCAGCCACAACCTGGCCAGCGCCGCGGCGGCCTCCATCGTGTCGTCGGCCGCGCCGAGACGGGCGGACTCCTCGAGGACGAGTCGGAACTGCTCCTCGGCGACCCGCCGCCGTCCGGCTGCGGCCGCCAGGCGGGCGGCGAGGCGAACGCTGCCCAGGTAGTGCGCCGGCCGGTCCCGGTCGGCCTCGGCGAGTGCCGCGCTCGCCTCCGCCAGGCCGTCCCACCGACCGGTGAGCCACGCCAGGTTGGCCTGTTCGAGTCGGACGTTGTGCTGCAACCGGGACGCCTGCTCGACCTCGGCGAGACTCATGGCCACGTCGAGGTGTTGCTCGGCGTCGGCGTACCGGCCCCAGATCAGCGCGCCGGTACCGACATTCGTGTGGATGCGGGCCACGTCGAGACGCTCTGCCGAGGTCGAGCCACCGAGGGGCAGGTCGGCGACGACCTCCCACGCCTCCTCCTCGCCCAGCATGAGCAACGCCGCGGCGCGGTTCCCGGCCAGGTTCAGCCTCTCGGCGGGGGAGTCGATCTGGGCGGTGAGATCGGCGGCGCGATCGAGCCATCGCCGATGGGTGGACGCCGGCCACGGTCCCGCGTAGGCCCAGCCGAGGTAGGTCATCGCCCGAGCCGCCTCGACCGGGTCGTGGTCGAGGTTGGCGACCGCCTGCTCCAGCTCGCGCAGGGCCGCCTGCGCCTCACCCCCGGTGATGAGAAGCCGACCCAGGGGGTTGCGGATCTCGGCCTGCTGCCGGGCGGAGAGGCCGGGGGTCTCCAGCACCGAGCGCAGGGTACGGATCACCCGGTGGTGGACCTGGTCGACCTCTTCCCGGCGGCCCAGGGCGGCGACTCCGGCGATACGGGCGACCCGCGCCCGGTCCACCGGCGGCAGCACGGCCCACGACAGCAGGTCGACAAGCAGGTCGACCGCCTTGGTGTGGTCGCCCGAGGCGATGGCCAACTCGGCGCCCTGTTCGGCGTACCGCGCCCAGGACGGGGTCTCGCCGGCCTCTCGGAAGTGGTGGGCGAGGCGCGCCACGGGCGGCGGGTGGAGGTGCTCCAGGGCGCGCCCGGCCAGCAGGTGAACGTGTCTGCGGTCGGTCAGCGGAATCGACTCGTAGACCGCGGTGGCGGCCAGCACATGCCGGAAGCGCCACCTGCCGCGGTCGTCTCCGTCCAGGACACCGGCGTTGGCCGCCTCCGCGATGGCGGCCCGGCACGCGGCCGGCGACAGGCCCGCGGTCATCGCGATCGTCGCCGCGGAGGACCGTTCCGCCAACGTCGCCGCGGCGCGCAACGCCTGCTGCGCCGTGGGCGACAGGCGGCTCACCCGCTCCCGGGTGGAGTCGCGCACCGTCGGCGGCACCTGTAGCTCGCGCAGCTTCAGTCGGACCCACTGGCCGTCGCGGAAGACGAGATCGGCCCGATCGCACATGAGACGGACCGACTCTTCCAGGGCCAGCGGGACGCCGCCGGTCCGTTCGTGCATGAACGCCGTGAACTCCTGCGAGATCGGATTGCCGTCCAGCATGGAGGAGACCAGCGCCGCCGTGTCGTCGGGTCGCATGGGCGCGAGGGCGATCCTCAGCTGCGTCACGCCAGCGGGCAGCCGGGACGTCAGCCGCAGCAACAGCGATCCGTCGTCGACCTCCTCGGGCCGGTAGGAGATGACGAGGCTCGGACCGTCCGAGTGCTGTCGGGAGATGACGAACAGCAGGAACTCCAGCGTCACCTCGTCGGCCCAGTGCGCGTCCTCGAGGACGAGGACGTCGACCCGCAGCGCCCGCAGCAGCTCTTCCAGGGCGCGGAACAGTCGATGCCGGGCCGCCTTCGCGTCGTCCAGGGGCGGCAGCGCGGGCGGCAGGCTCGCGGACCATTCGGGGAACAGGGGCCGGAGCGCGCCCGCGAGCGCGGTGAGCCGCAGCCGCGACACCGGACTGTCGATCCCCCGGAACGCGTCGACGATCGGCCCCAACGTGAGCGACTCGCGCAGCGGTGGGCACACCGACACCAGGGCGGTGCGCCGGGCCGGGGCGGAGTGCCACTCGCGTAGCAGCCGGCTCTTGCCGATGCCCGCCTCGCCCTCCACCAGCACGATCGCCGGTGGCCGGGCCAGGGCGCCCCGGAGTGCCGCCAGCTCCCGGTCACGACCCACGAAGCGCGGGGTGGCGACGGTTGGCGCGATCCCGTCGTCCTCGTTTGAGGCGTCGAGCATGCGTGATGATCTCGCTTTTCGGCGCGTGGACACAAGACCATCGCCGCCGGTGGTCCCGGGCGACCTTGCGGAAATCATCTTAGTTATTAAGATAACGGCATGGGCATATCGACGGACTTCTCGGTGGCTATCGCCGGCGGCGGCCTCTCCGGTCTCTGCCTCGCCCAGTACCTGACGCGAGCCGGCATCGACGCGCACGTCTACGAGCGGGACCCCGGCCCCTTCGTCCGGCGGCAGGGCTACCGGATCATCCTCGACCGGTACGGGTTGGCGGCGTTGCGCGAGAGCCTGCCCCGTCCGCTGTACAACCTGGCGCTGGCCACCGGCGACGAGCCCGGCGGACACCTCCGCTTCACCGACAGTCGACTCCGGGACGCGTTCACCATCGCCTTCAAGGACGAGCCGTATGCGACCCGCCAGGTCGATCGGTTGACGCTGCGCTCGATCCTGCAGACCGGGCTCGACGGGCGGATCCACTACGGCAAGGAGGCCGTCGCGGTGGACAGCGGCGGCCCGGCCGGGCCGCGACTGCGGTTCTCCGACGGTGCGGCCGTCGCGGCGACCGTCGTCGTGGGCGCGGACGGCGTGGGCTCGGCGCTGCGGGCGCAGCTCATGCCCGACGCGGCCCCGGCGAGCGCGCCGATGGCGGGCATCTACGGCCGGTCGCCCCTGCGCCGCAACGGGGAGAGCATGATCCCGGACGCGCTGCGCGACAGCGGCGTCCTGGCCATCGCCGATCGACCCGGCCTCGCCTTCTTCTTCACCTCCATGCGGTTCGGCGAGAGGCCACGGGAGGCGTTCGCGCGGCTGGCCCCGGGCAGCTACGCGCCCACCGGCGACGACTACGTGATGTGGGGACTGCTGCTACCGCAGGAGGAGGTGCCCATCGGCGTCCGCGGCGACCTGCTGGCGCTCTGGCGACTGGCCGCCGGGATGAGCACGGGCTTCCACCCGCTCATCCGACGGGTGGTCGCCACGGCCGAGTTGGACGCCACTGTGCTCAACCTCTTCGCCACCGGCCGACGCCCGCAGCGGTGGGCGGTGCCCCGGGCGACGATGATGGGCGACGCCGTACACGTCATGCCACCGTTCGGCGCCCACGGTGGTAACACCGCGCTCCGCGACGCGGCCCTGCTCGGCCGCCGGCTGCTCGAGGCCCGGGCGACCGGTCGGGCGGTGGAGGAGGCGATCGCCGCCTACCAGGACGAGATGGTGCCCTACGCCTTCCGCGCCGTCGACACCGCCGGCCGGCTGATGCGCCGTCTCACCGGGGGCGCGACCGCACCACACTGGGTGCTGACCCGCCTGTTACCTCGGCTGCACCGGGTGACCGTGCCGGAGGCATGATTGCGGCATGTCCCAGGTGCCGGCCCGCGCGTCCGCGATCGCCGACCTCATGCGCGCCGGGCGGGAGATGTCCCGGCTCTCCATGGTGTTCCGGTACGCCATCGCGGACCGGCTGGGCCTGACCGTGAGTGACCTGGAGTGCCTGGACTACCTGGCGGACGTCGGGTCCGCTACCGCGGGGCAGGTCGCCGAGCGGACCAACCTCACCACCGGAGCGGTGACCAGCATGTTGCGCCGCCTTCAGCAGGCGGGTTACGTGACGGCCGAGCGTGACCCGGCGGACCGGCGGCGGGTGATCGTCACCCTGCGCCCGGAGCGGATGGCCGAGTTGACGCGGCCGTACCAGCGGTTCGCCGAGGGGGCCGAACGACTCGTCGAGGGCTACAGCGTCGAGGAGGTCGCGCTGCTGGTCCGGCACTACGACCGCATGCAGGCGATGTACCTCGCCGAGTTGGACCGCCTCCGTGGTGGCGACACCGCGCAGCGGGCACGCGGTCAGGCCGGTGAACGGCCGTCGCTCTCCGGGTCCGCGGACGGCCGCGGGTAGCCGGGTGCGCGCTGCGGTCGATCGCAGCGCGCACCGTCGGTGTCCCGCCCGCACGGATGCGGACCGGTGACCTACCGCTCGGGAGCCGCCGTGACCTTGAGTTGCGTGACGAGCAGCAGAGTGTCGGCGTTGAGCCAGTAGTCGGTGATGAGGCCACGCCTGATGCGCAGCGTGTCCGTGCCGGTGAAGCGGACCCGGGTGCCGGGCGCGGCGGTCGCGCCGGGGAAGCCTCCGCCGTACGTGCCGTTGGCGACCCATCGCACGACCACGTGGTCACCGTCGATGATCGGGCCGACCTCGACGGTGAAGCGCAGGTCGGGGAAGGCGGACCGGATCTGGCCGACCAGGTCGGCCATGCCGTGCGGACCCTTGACGGCGCTGCCGTCGCCGCCGTCGAGCAGCGCGGCCCTCACCCGGACGTCCGGGGAGATGATGCGCTCGGCCTGTGTGTAGTCGCCGTTCCAGAGCTGAACCCAGGCGCGGGTCACCTGCCGCGCCTGACCGGCGGTGCCGTGCTCGTCGGGCTGCTGGTGGGCGAAGGCCGTGCCGCCGGCCAGAGCGGGTACGGCGCCGCTGGCGAGCGCCGAGCCGCCGATCAGGAGGGTGGCGATGGTGGCTGCGGGGAGATGCTTCACGGTGACTCCTCAGGTGGGTAACAGTCGTTCGCTTCCGTTACACCATATAACTGCAGTAACCTGATGTCAACGCGAAGGGGAGGTATGGCATGGCGGACCAGACCCGTACGGCCGGTGAGCAGTCGGCGGAGTCGCTTGTCGGGCCGCGCGAGCGCTATCGGCGGCAGGTGCAGGCCGAGGTACGCGCACACGCGTGGAAGCAACTCGCCGAGGCCGGCGCGGCGGGGCTGTCGCTCAAGGCCATCGCCAAGCAGATGGGGATGACCGCACCGGCTCTCTACCGGTACTTCGCCAGTCGCGACGACCTGCTCACCGAGTTGATCCTTGCCGCCTACCGCGACCTGGCACACGTGGTCGAGGCCGCGGCCGGCGCCGGCGCGACCCCACGCGACCGGCTGACCGCGATCGCCACGGTGATCCGTGACTGGGCCCGAAGCGATCCGCACCGCTACCTACTGCTGTACGGGACACCGGTGCCGGGCTACGCCGCTCCGGCCGAGGCCACCGAACTCGCCCGCCGCATCTTCGCCCCGGTGCGAGATGCCTTCGCGCACGCGGGTGAAGATCAGTCGATGCGCCGGTCGCTGACCTTCTGGACCCGCGTGCACGGGGTGATCAGCTTGGAGGTCGCCGGGCACTTCACCGGCATGCCGTTCGACCCGGCGGGCCTCTTCGCCGCCGAGGTCCGGTCCACGCTCAGCGACCTACCCTGAGGTGGGCCGCCTCCGCAGTGGCGACACCGGACGGCGGGGGCGCGGTCAGGTCGCGGAGGGCCGCGGGTAGCCGATCTCGTACGAGATCTGGTCGGCGGTCTCCAGCAGTAGCGGCAGATTGCTCCGCAGCTCGTCGAGGCTCGCGATGACCTCGATCGCGGTGATCGAGACGGCGGCGATGACCTGCCCTCGGGAATCCCTGATCGGTGCGGCCACGCACATCACGTAGGTGTCGTGCTCACCGTTGTCCACGGCCCAGCCGCGTTCCTGGATGGCGGCGAGTTCGGCGTCGAGCGCGCCGCGGTCGGCGAAGGTGGTGTCGGTGAACCTCTCGAAGACGACATGCGAGAGCAGCCGCTCGCGATCCTCAGGGGGCAGGTACGCCAGGATGGTCTTGCCGACGGCGCTCGCGTAGATCGACACCGCGCGCCCGACCCGGGAGGGGAGCTTGACGGCGTCGAACGCCGGGCTGTCCACCTTGTCGATATAGATGATCTCGTCGCCGGTCTGCTGCGCGAGGTGCACGGTGTGGCCGGTCTCGCGTTGTAGCGCACGCAGGTGCGCGGCGGCCGGCTGGCGCAGGTCCATCGAGCCGAGCGCGAGGTCCGCCAGCTCGATCAGCCCGCTGCCGAGCACGTAGGCGCCCGCGCCGGTACGGCGCACGAAGCGCGCGGACTCCAGGGTGTGCAGAATCCGTAGGGCGGTCGACTTGTGCACGCCGAGCACGTCCGCGGCCTCCGTCAGGGACAGCGGACGTTCGGCCGATCGACGGATGAGGTCGATCGCGCGGCGGATCGATTGCGCCAAGGCTGTGTCTCCCCTCGCACGGCGCGGCGTCGCCGCTTCCGTTGCATCATGTGCAATGTAGATGACGCGATGCGCAACCGCCACTTGACAACGTTGCACATGTCGCTACGATCGTTGCAATTTATGAGCTTGACTCCGACTTGTAACGGTGGAGCGACGATGGGTAAGTGGTGCGCTCGGATCGGCTTCGCCGGGGCGACGAATTGACGACGACCGACAGGCCCTCGCGTTCCGGGACCGCCGACGAACCCCGACGCGAGGACTGGGTCGGCACCGCCGCCGAGGCGTTGCCGGACGACGCGGGCAGCGTCCTGATCGGCCGGATCTGGGATCCGTCCGTCAGCGGCCCCACACCCGTGGTCGTCCGCGACGGTGAGGTCCTCGACCTGAGCCACCGGTTTGCGACCGTCCGGGACATCTGCGAGCTGCCCGACCCCGCCGCGACCGTGGTCGGGCTCGACGGGGCGCGGGTGGGGGACTTCGGGGAGATCCTGGCCAACACGGCGGTCACGACCCGCGACCGCGACCGGCCCTGGCTGCTGACCCCGGTCGACCTGCACGCGCTCAAGGCCGCCGGCGTGACCTTTCCCATCTCGATGATCGAGCGCGTCATCGAGGAGCGGGCCCGCGGCGACCTGGCGCTCGCGGCGGACATCCGGCAACGGATGTTCGCCGACATCGGCGTCGACCTGCACCACCTGGAACCGGGCTCGGCCGAGGCCGATCGACTCAAGAGCCTGCTGGTCGCCGAGGGCATGTGGAGCCAGTACCTGGAGGTGGGGATCGGTCCGGACGCCGAGATCTTCACCAAGGGGCAGATCCTCTCCGCCGTCGGCACCGCCGTCGACGTGGGCGTGCTCGCCGCGTCGACCTGGAACAACCCGGAACCCGAGATCACGCTCATCGTCCAGTCCAGCGGCCGGATCGTCGGCGCCACCCTGGGCAACGACGTGAACCTGCGCGACATCGAGGGCCGCTCGGCGCTGCTGCTTCCCCTGGCGAAGGACAACAACGCCTCCTGCGCCCTGGGCCCCCTGATCCGGCTCTTCGACGACCGGTTCGGCCTGGAACGGGTGCGCGAACTCGAGGTCCGCCTGGAAGTCCACGGCGCGGACGACTTCCGGCTCGAGGCGGTATCGGAGATGACGCGGATGTCGCGCGACCCGGAGGACCTGGTGCGGCAGCTCATCGGCCCGCACCACCACTATCCCGACGGCGCGGCCCTGATGCTCGGCACCATGTTCGCGCCCATCCAGGACCGGGGTAGCCCCGGTGAGGGCTTCACCCACCAGGTCGACGACGTGGTACGGATCAGCTGCCCGGCGCTCGGCACCCTGGTCAACCGGGTGCGGCACGCCCAGGAGTGCGAGCCCTGGCACTTCGGCATCCGCGACCTCATGGGCAATCTGGCAAGGAGGGGACTGCTGTGAACGTGGTCAGCACGGTCGATCCGCGCGACGGCCAGCGCCGCGCGACGGATCTCACCGAGACCGACGAGTCAGGGGTGGACGTGGTCGCCGGCCAGGCGTCCCGGGCGACGCGCTGGTTGGCCGACCTGGGAAGGCACGGCCGGGCGGAGCTGCTGGACGCCATCGCCGCGTCCCTGGAATCCCGTCGGAAGGACCTGGTCGCGGCCGCCGAGGCGGAGACCGGGCTGGCCCACGCGCGGCTGGACTCCGAGCTCACCCGGGCCGCGGTCCAGTTCCGGATGTTCGGCGACGTGCTCCGCGACGGCGCGTACGTCGAGGCCGCCATCGACCACGCCGCCGACACCCCACTCGGACCCGGTCCGGACGTGCGGCGGATGCTCGTACCCCTCGGGCCGGTCGCCGTCTTCGGCGCCAGCAACTTCCCGTTCGCCTTCTCGGTCGCGGGCGGGGACACGGCCGCCGCGCTCGCCGCCGGCTGCCCCACGGTCCTGAAGGCCCATCCGTCGCATCCGCTGACCTCGCACGCGTCCGCCGCCGCGATCGAGGCGGCCGTCCGCGACCTCGGCGGGCCCGATGGCGTCATCGGCGTCGTGTACGGGGAGCGGGCCGGTCGCTGGCTGGTGCGGCACCCCGCGATCCGTGCGGCCGCCCTCACGGGCTCGGTCAACGCCGCCCGTGCCATCCAGGCGGCCATCGACGAGCGACCCGATCCCATTCCCCTGTACGCCGAACTGAGCAGCGTGAACCCGATCGTCGTGCTGCCGGGCGCGGCCGCCGACCGGGCCGAGGGGATCGCCGAGGGACTGTTCGCCTCCTTCACCGCCTCCGGCGGCCAGCTCTGCACCAAGCCGGGCCTGGCGTTCGTGCCGACCGGTGGGGGCGGTGACCAGCTCGTCGACGGTCTGCGCGAGAGGGTCGCCGGCTCCGGCGGCGCGATCCTGCTCAACGAGCGCATCCGGGACGCGTACGAGATCCGGGCGGCCGAGTTCGAGCGGGCCGGCGTCCGCGTCTCGGCGCAGCCGCGGGTCGAGAACGGCGCGGGCTTCGCCGTCGCGCCGAGGCTTCTGGAGGTCGACCTGCCGGGGCTGACCGCCGAGATCGCCGACGAGTGTTTCGGGCCGCTCATGATCGTCATCCGGTACGACGACACCGCCGACCTCGACGCCGCGCTGCACGCCGTCCCGCCGTCGCTGACCGGCTCCGTCCACCGTGGCCCGCAGGACGACGCCGACGTGGTCCGTGGGTTGGTCGACGTGCTCTCCGCCCGCGCGGGTCGCATCGTCTTCGACGGCTATCCCACCGGTGTCCGGGTGTCCTGGGCCCAGCACCACGGTGGGCCCTGGCCGTCGACGAACGCCGTGCACACGTCGGTGGGCGCGACGTCGATCCGACGGTTCCTCCGGCCGCTGGCATGGCAGGACGCGCCGGCCTGGGTGCTTCCCGAGGAGTTGCGCGACGAGTACACCGCGATTGTGCGGCGGATCGACGGGAGGTTGACGCCAGCGGTCGAATAATTGCGTCGACGGTCTCTCGGGTGCATTCTTACGACACCCGCCGCTGACGCGTGGATTCCGTCGCGAAATAGAGCGGACCGAGATTCCGCACGCCAATTCGACAGGCGCTCACCGCGTTTTCCTCGGCCGCAATTGTGTCGGTCCTGGCCGGACCGTCGACGCGATTCTCCGTACTCCCTGTGGTGGGGAATCCCCGGCCGCGCACCCCCTGGTGAAAGCCGGGGCTGCGCGGCCGGGGTGTGCTACGGGGTCACGTCGGTGACGTGCAGCCGCAGCATGGTCCACGACGCGGGCGCGAGAGTCAGGCGGACGCCGAGGTCGCTCGCCTGGACCGTGTCGTTGGGGCGCGGCTCGGCGTGGTCCGGGCCGTCGGCCGTGTTCTTGGCATCGAGGTCGGCGCCGCCCACGGTGACGCATTCGATGATCTCGCCCACCTGGGCGCCGGCGAGGTCGACGGTCACCTCGGCGGGGGTGTCGACGACCCGGTTGACGAGGAACACGGTCATCTCGGCGGCGGTGTCGTCCCAGGTGGAGACCGCGTCGACCGCGTCGATGACGCCGTAGCGGTCGGTGGTCGTGGTGCTGCCGTCGCGCAGTACGTCCAGCACGACCCCCCGGGCGTGCCGGGCCGTGCGGGCGAACGGGTGGAAGATGGTCTGCCGCCAGGCCGAGCCTCCCGGTTCGGTCATGATCGGCGCGATGACGTTGACCAGTTGGGCCTGGCACGCCGCGGTCACCCGGTCGCTGTGCCGCAGCAGGCTGATGAGCAGGCCACCGACGACGACGGCGTCGGCCACGCTGTAGTGGTCCTCCAGCAGCGGCGGCGCGACCGGCCAGTCCTCGCCGCTGGGCGGGGTGGACGGCGCGGCGGACTGGTACCACACGTTCCACTCGTCGAACGCGATCATGATCTTCCTGGTGGATCGGCGGATCGCGCCCACCGAGTCCGCGATGGCCGTGACGGCGTCGATGTACCTGTCCATGTCCTCGGCCGAGGCGAGGAAGCTGGGCAGGTCATCGTCGACCGGCTGGTAGTAGGCGTGCAGCGAGATCAGGTCGACGTCGTCGTACGCCTCGGTCAGCACGTCGCGCTCCCAGCTCCCGAAGGTCGGCATGCCGAGATGGGACGAGCCGCAGGCGACCAGTTCGAGGTCGGGATCGAAGCGGCGCATCGCCTTCGCGGTCTGCGCCGCGAGTCGCCCGTACTCGGTCGCGCTTCGCTGGCCCACCTGCCACGGGCCGTCCATCTCGTTGCCCAGGCACCACAGCCGGATCCCGTACGGGTCGGCGGCGCCGTTGTCGCGGCGCTGGTCGGCGAGGTGGCTCCCCGCCCGGTGGTTGGCGTATTCCAGCAGGTCGACAGCCTCGGCGGTGCCCCGGGTGCCGAGGTTCACCGCCATGATGGGATCGACGCCCGCCTTGCCGACCCAGCGCATGAACTCGTCCAGCCCGAAGGCGTTGGTCTCCAGGCTGTGCCAGGCGAGGTCGAGCCGGGCCGGTCGTTTCTCGACCGGGCCGACGCCGTCCTCCCAGCGGTAGGAGGAGACGAAGTTGCCGCCCGGGTAGCGGACGGTCGTGACGCCCAGCTCGCGGACGAGCGCGAGGACGTCGCCCCGGAAGCCGTCCGCGTCGGCGCTGGGGTGGTCGGGCTCGTAGATTCCGCCGTAGACACAGCGGCCCAGGTGCTCCACGAACGAGCCGAAGATCCGGCGCGGCACCGGTGCGACACGTCGCCGCGGGTCCAGGAGCAGGCGTGCGGTGTTCACGACAGCCGTCCCGGCTGGCCCGGACGAGGCTGGACGGGCGAGGCGGCGCGGTGGGGGAGTGGGTGCGGCGCTGCGTCGAGGTGGGTGTTCAGGGCGGGCTCCTCTCGGAGGAGGCCTCCGACGTCGGGATCCGTGTCGCGGCGCCGGGGACCCGGGGTGGTGGGTCGGTGCGAGCTCTGGACATCGCCATGATCATCGATTACGTTCGCGATCGATGTAAACGTTACCGATCATGCTCCCCGGAGGGAACACCGCGTTCCGGAATGGCGCCTGACAGAGCGTGCCGTCCCGTTGTCAACGGGTAGATCCCGTGCGCGAAATGGCGCGGCTTTGCACCCCGGGAAGTCCACCTTGCACAATCCCGTTAGGACCCGCTGCCGGCGCTCGCGCGAGGATGAAGAGGTCTTGTGTTCGCAATCGTGGTCGGTTACGTTGGCAACATCCTGGAAACGTAACCGATAACGATTGCAGTCCAGAGAGAGCGGCATGATCGAAGCCAATGCGCCGGTAACAATGAGTGATGTCGCCCGGATCGCCGGCGTTTCCACCGCCACCGTTTCGCGCGTCGTCAACGGGCACTACGGCGTCAGCGCCCGCACGATCGCTCAGGTCCGCACCGCCATCGAACAGCTCGGCTACGAGTCGAGCCTGGTGGCCTCGAGCCTGCGGCGCAGCCGCACCAACGTCCTCGGCCTCGTGGCGCACAGCTTCCAGTCGTACACGGCAGAGGTGCTCAAGGGGGTCATGAAGGCGCTCAGCCGCTCCGGCTTCGACCTCATCATCTACGCCAACAGCGACCTCTACGGGTCCTACTCGGAGGGTTGGGAGCAGCGGCACCTGACCCGCCTGTCGGGCACCCTCACCGACGGGTGCATCGTCGTCACGCCCTGGGGTGAGATGCGCAGCCGTACGCCGGTCGTGGCCATCGACCCGGTGCGCGGCGCGACGGCGCCCTCGGTCATGGCCGACAACCTCGCCGGCGCCACCACCGCTGTCGAGCATCTGCTCGACCTGGGCCACCGACGCGTCGGCTTCATCGCCGGTCGCGACAGCCTCGCCTCGGCATGGTCCCGGGAGGAGGGCTACCGGGCGGCGCTCGTCGCCGCCGGTATCCCGGTCGACCCGACGTTGATCGGCCGGGGGGACTTCAATCCCGAGTCGGCCGTTCCGTTGGCGCGCGCCCTGTTGCAACGGGCGGACCGGCCGTCGGCGATCTTCGCGGCGAGCGACGGGATGGCGCTTAAGGTCCTTGAGGTCGCCAGGGAACTGGGGCTCTCCGTCCCGCAGGACCTGTCCGTCGTCGGCTTCGACAACATCCCCGAGTCGGCGTCGACCGTTCCGGGTCTGACCACGGTCGACCAGTCGATGTACCAGCTCGGGTACGAAGCCGCGCGAATGCTCAAGTCACTGGTGACCGGCGAGTGGGACGAGCCGCACCAGATAGTCCTGCCGACCAACCTCGTGGTCCGTGGCTCGACCGCAGCACCGGCGAGGGACCGAAGGAGGTGAGCGCTACCGCACGGCGAGATCCACCGATGGGTTGAGCTGGTCAGCGGGTCGCATCCGCTGCCGGCACAGGAAAGGAGTGGAGCGTGACAACCGAACATTATCACGGGCGCCGACGCCGCCTCGGCGTACGCCGGCTCGCGGCGGTGTTCAGCGCCGGAGTCGTCGCCCTGGCGGCGGCCCTGCTCGCGCCGCAACCGGCAGCGGCGGCGGACACGCCGTGGCTGGACGTCTCCCCGGACCGCTACGCCTCGTTCAGCGTGCCGGCCGCGTACGTCCAGGAGCGCCTCGGCACCGTCTCGCAGGTGGTCGTCGAGGGCAACTTCGGCCCGTCCGCCACCTGGGCGGAGTTCGGTCTGACCCGCCGCGGTGACGTGTGGTCCGGGGTGCTCGGCGCGCTGACGCCCGGGCTGTACCGCTACCAGGTGACCGCCGACGACAACAAGACCATCAAGGATCCGACCAACAGCGCGGGAGTGGCGTCCGACCCGCTCCTGAGCACCTTCCTGATCCCGGGCGAGTCGGTGCGCTGGCTGGCCGACGCGCCCGCCGGCAGCGGCGGCACGGTCGGGACGCTGACCTACCGGGTCCGCGCCGAGCAGCGCTCGGCCCTGGTCTGGACGCCACCCGGGTACGCGGCGAAGAAGCCGAAGGGCTATCCGACGCTCTTCCTGGAGTCGGGGGGCGGCGTGGCCGCCACCGACTGGCTCGACCTCGGTCGCACGAAGCAGATCCTCGACAACCTCTCGGCGGCGGGCGCGATGCAGCCGATGGTCGTGGTGATCGCCGACAGCACGGACGACCGGGAGTTGAAGGATCTCCGGAAGGCGGTCGGCGACAACTACCGGGTCCTTCGCGATCCGGCCCACCAGGCCATCGCCGGTGTCACCGACGGCGCGGCGCGGGCGGTCCGCGCGGCCCTCGCCAAGCCCGGTCAGTTCGGCTCCGTCGGCTGGTTCTCGGGCACGTCGACCCCGACGATCGACCGCCGGGACGCCACGGCGCTCAACCACCTCAAGCTGCTGCGCCTCTACACCGGGAACGTGACCGACCCGGCCTACAACACCACCTACCGGCTGACGAAGGCGCTGGGCCGGGCCGACGTCCGGTTCGAGTTCGACGGGGTCAACCCGGACGGCGGCGGGAACTGGACCACCTGGCAGGAGAACCTCGTCGACTTCGTGCCACGGCTGTTCCGGCACGTGGCGGACCACGGGCCGAGCCCGGGCCACGGCCGGTTCACGGGCGAGTTCTCGCCTCCGCCGGCCGGCACCACCCCGACGCCCTTCGTCACCGCGGACGGGTTCGTCACCTTCGAGACCACCACCGACTTCGCGGACGCCCAGCACGTCACCGTGTGGGCCAACATCGCGCCGGGCGGCAGTTGGCTGCGCGTGCCGCTGACGCGTGACGGCGACCGGTGGCGGGCGACCGTGGGGCCGCTGAAGCCCTGGTTCTACTACTACCGCCTGATCGTCGACCGGGTGCCGTTCAAGGACGTCTCCAACCCGACGAAGGTGACCACGGAGCCGATGTGGAGCACCTTCCTCGTCCCGGGTCCTGCGGCCCGACTGCTGACCGACGTGCCGGCGGGCCAGGGCGGCACGGTCGAGAGCATGACCTACAGCAGCACGGTGGCCGGCCAGGACCGCACCGCGCTGGTCTGGACCCCGCCCGGGTACGACCCGCAGCGAGCACAGCCCTATCCCGTCCTCTACCTCCAACACGGTGGCGGGCAGAACTACACGGACTGGGTCGAGATGGGCCGGGCCAAGCAGATCCTCGACCACCAGTTCCTCGACGGGGACCTGACACCCATGGTCGTCGTGATGGGCAACGGCAACTCGTCGAACTTCAACCGGGAGTTGTTGGAGAACATCGTGCCGACGGCCCGGTCCCGGTACCACGTCTCCAGCGACCCCTCCCAGCAGGCCCTCGCCGGGCTGTCGATGGGTGGAGGGCAGGCGTTCGGCGTGCTGAAGGCCTACCCGGGCCAGTTCGCCTACGTCGCGGCGTTCTCGGCCGGCTTCGGCAGCGGCACCGGCGTCGATGTCGCGGCCATCAACAACGGCACCAGGATGCTGCGGCTGTACGTCGGTGACCAGACCGACTTCGTGTACCCGAGCTTCATGGCCTCGCTGACCACGATGGACGCCCTCGGTATCCGCTACGAGTTCGACGGGGTCACCCCCGGGCCACACGGCTGGGACGTGTGGCAGAAGAACCTCATCGACCTGGCGCCCCGTCTGTTCAAGCGCTAGGAGCCTGCCCAGGCGACGCCACCGGGAGCGAGGCCCCAGCGCCTCCGGTGGCGCCGCCGGCGCATGGATGTCCGTGCACCGCCACCTTTGAAGGGAACCATCTCAATGAAGAGAAGACGCATACTCGCCACGGTGGCCATGCTCGCGGCCGGGAGCGGCCTGGTCGCCTGCTCCTCGGACGACGGCGGCAGCGACGCGAGCAACTGCACGAACACCATCACCAAGCAGAACGTGCCGGTCGTGACGATGTGGGGCTGGTACCCCAACACCCAGCTTGTCGTCGACAACTTCAACAAGCTGCACGACGACGTGCAGGTCTGCTGGACCAACGTCGGTCAGGGCGGCGACGAGTACGACAAGTTCCAGACGGCCATCTCGGCGGGCACCGGGGCGCCCGACGTGATCATGGTCGAGGCGGACCGGATCCCGACCTTCCAGATCCAGGGCGCGCTCGTCGACATCAAGCAGTACGGCTACGACGCGGTCAAGGCCAACTACGGCGAGGGCGCCTGGAAGGACGTGTCGGTGGGCGACGCGGTCTACGGCGTCCCGGTCGACGGTGGCCCGATGGGCATGATCTACCGCAAGGACATCTTCGACAAGTACCAGATCACCCCGCCGAAGACCTGGGCCGAGTACGAGCAGGCCGCGCAGAAGGTCAAGGACGCCGGCGGCCCGTTGTTCGGGGACCTCGGCGCGAACGTGCCGGCCGTGATGATGGCGCTGCAGATCCAGAAGGGCGCGTCGCCCTTCACCTTCGATCCGGCCCAGCCGAAGTCGATCGGGGTGAAGCTCAACGACCAGGCGTCCAAGGACGTGCTGGACTACTGGGGTGGCCTCGCCAAGAAGGGCCTGGTCGGTACGCAGGACCAGTTCACCCCGGAGTACATCTCCGGTGTGATCAACGGGAACTACGCGACGTACATCTCGGCGGCGTGGGCGCCGGGCTACCTCACCGGGGCGGGCGTCGGTAAGGGCCAGGACACCGGCAAGTTCGCGGTCGCGCCACTGCCGCAGTGGGATTCGGCCAACCCGGTGCAGGTGAACTGGGGTGGGTCGGCCTTCTCGGTGACCAAGCAGGCGAAGAAGCCGGAGCTGGCGGCGAAGGTCGCCTACGGGCTCTACGCCGACAAGGAGTCGCTCACCGACGGCTGGACCAACCAGATCATCTTCCCGCTGAACCTCACCGCGCTGAAGGATCCCGCGTTCGTCGACCTGAAGGTGGCGTTCTTCAGCGGCCAGCAGGCGAACAAGGAGGTCTACCTGCCCGCCGCCGAGGCCTACAAGGGGGTGTCCTACGCGCCCTTCGGCCAGTACTACCTGGACGCCATGACGAAGCAGATCAGCGAGGTCATCAAGGGCTCGACCACCGGCTCCCAGGCTGCCGACAAGCTCCAGGACGACGTGGCGAAGTACGCCAAGGAGCAGGGCTTCACCGTTCAGTGACCGCTCCGGGTGGGTCGCGCCGGCGGTGGCCGGCCGGCCCACCCACGACCCCCCGCGTCCACGCCCTTCGGAGACCACAGATGACAGTCCTGACCGAGAAGCGCACACCGCGTCCGCCGAGCGAGACGCGCAAGATCCGTGGCAAGGTGCACCTCCGCGAGCACCTGATGGGGTGGCTCTTCGTCGGGCCCTTCGCGATCGTCTTCCTGGCGTTCCTCATCGCGCCGTTGGCGTACGCGCTGTACCTCAGCCTCTTTCAGAAGAAGCTGATCGGCGGCACCAGTTTCGTCCTCTTCGACAACTACGTGAAGGCGTTCACCGACCCGAGCTTCCTGTCCGGAGCCTGGTTCGTCATCCGCTTCTCGCTCGTCTCGATCCCGCTGCAGATCGTCCTGGCGCTCGTGATGGCTCTCATCCTGGACGCCGTGACGACGCTGTTCGCGCGCTTCTCCCGCCTCATGATCTTTCTTCCGTACGCGATCCCCACCGTCATCGGGGCGGTGATGTGGGGGTTCCTCTACAGCAAGGGCTTCGGCCCGCTCACCGACATCTTCGGGCTGTTCGGCGCCACCGCGCCCGACTTCCTGGGCAGCGACCTGATCTTCTACGGCCTGCTCAACGTCGTCACCTGGCAGTGGGCCGGCTACTACATGATCATCCTGTACGCGGCGTTGCAGGGCGTCGACCCGACGCTCTACGAGGCCGCCCGGATGGACGGCGCCGGACGGTGGCAGATCGCGACGCGTATCAAGATCCCGCTGATCGCGCCCGCGCTGATCCTGATCCTGGTCTTCTCGCTCATCGGCACCCTGCAGTTCTTCAACGAGCCGCAGATCCTGCGTTACCTCGCCGCGGGCACGATCGGGGCCGACTTCACCCCCAACATGTACGCGTACCAGCAGGCGTTCTCGCTGGCCAACTTCAACTACGGGTCGGCGATCTCGTTCGCGCTCGGCGGCATCGTCTTCATCTGCGTGTACGCCTTCCTGTTCTTCACCCGCAAGCGGAGGAGCTTCCTCTAGATGGCCGACCACACCAGCGTCCGCGCCGGCGTCCGCCGGCCGCAGCGCTACCTTCCCCTGCAGATCCTCCTCGGCTTCCTGGTGATCTACTTCCTGGTCCCGTTCTGGTGGGTCATCGTCAACAGCTCCAAGGACGCGCCGGGCCTGTTCGGGGGCGGCAACACCCTGTGGTTCTCCGACCAGATCGACTACGTCGGCAACCTCCGGCAGCTCTTCACCTACGACGGTGGCATCTACCTGCGGTGGATCCTCAACTCCACGCTGTACGCCATCGCCGGCGGAGTCGGCGCCACGGTCCTGGCGGTGATGGCCGGCTACGGGTTCGCCAAGTACCGGTTCGCCGCGCGGCGCTTCAGCTTCGCCGTCGTGCTGGGCGCGCTCATGGTGCCAGCCACCGCCCTGGTCATCCCGACCTTCATCATGTTCTCCCGGCTCGGCCTGACGAACACCGTCTGGGCGGTGATCCTGCCGTCGCTGCTCAACCCGTTCGGCGTCTACCTGATGCACGTGTACGCGCGCGACGCGGTGCCGGACGAGCTGCTCGACGCGGCGCGCGTGGACGGCGCGGGGGAGGTGCGCACGTTCCTGCAGATCGCGCTTCCGCTGATGCGTCCCGCGGTGGTCACCGTGCTGCTGCTGTCCGCCGTGGCGTCCTGGAACAACTACTTCCTGCCGCTGGCCATGCTCTCGGACAACCGGCTCTTCCCGGTGACCGTCGGTCTCGGCCTCTGGCAGGGGATCGCCTCGGCGAACAACTCGGGCGGCACCTCGCTGTGGAGCCTCATCATCCTGGGCTCACTGGTGTCCGTGATCCCACTGGTCATCGCGTTCTTCAGCCTCCAACGGCACTGGCGCGGCGGCCTGTCCGTCGGAGGCCTTCGCTAGGTCGCGCCGAGCGACCTTGAGGCATGACAGAGAGGTGTGCTGATGTCGACGACAGATCGACCGCTGCGCAGCGCGCAGTGGTTCGGCGCCGAGGGCCGCAACGGGTTCATCCACCGGTCCTGGATGCGCAACCAGGGATTCGCGGACGACGTCTTCGACGGTCGCCCGGTGATCGGCATCGCCACCACCTGGTCGGAGCTGACCCCCTGCAACGCCCACCTGCGCGACCTGGCCGAGTCGGTGAAGCGCGGCGTGTGGGAGAGCGGCGGCCTGCCGCTGGAGTTCCCGGCCATGAGCCTGGGCGAGCCACTCATGCGTCCCACGACCATGCTCTACCGCAACCTGCTCGCGATGGAGCTGGAGGAGTCGGTCCGCGCCAATCCCCTCGACGGGGTGGTCCTGCTCTCCGGCTGTGACAAGACCACCCCGGGCCTGCTGATGGGGGCGGCGAGCGTGGACCTGCCGACGCTGATGCTGACCGGCGGGCCGATGCTCAACGGCAAGTTCCGGGGCCAGGACATCGGCTCGGGCACGGTCGTCTGGCGTTTCACCGAGGAGATGCGGGCCGGCCGGATGAGCGCCGCCGACTGCGCCGAGGCGGAGGTCGGCATGTCCCGCAGCCGGGGCCACTGCATGACCATGGGGACCGCCTCCACCATGGCCTGCGTGACCGAGGCGCTGGGCGTGCAGCTACCGGGGGCCGCCGCCGTACCCGCCGTCGACTCCCGGCGGTACGCGCTCGCGCAGGCCGCCGGACGGCGGATCGTCGCCATGGTGGGCGAGGACCAACGGCTGTCCTCGGTGCTCACCCGCGAGGCGTTCGAGAACGCCATCCGGGTCAACGCCGCGATCGGTGGCTCCACGAACGCCGTCGTGCACCTGCTCGCCATCGCCGGACGCCTCGGCGTGCCCCTGTCGCTGGAGGACTTCGACACCCTCACCGCCGACGTTCCGCTGCTGGTGAACCTCATGCCGTCCGGGGCGTACCTGATGGAGGACTTCGCCTACGCGGGCGGCCTCCCGGTGGTGATGAAGGAGCTCGCGCCGCTGCTGCACACCGAGCACGTCACGGTCAGCGGCCGGA
The DNA here is from genome assembly GCF_044466585.1 of Micromonospora sp. NPDC049359. NCBI lineage: Bacteria > Bacillati > Actinomycetota > Actinomycetes > Micromonosporales > Micromonosporaceae > Micromonospora > Micromonospora sp. NPDC049359. The sequence continues at coordinate 524,741 of NZ_JBITMW010000003.1, forward strand.
GCGTGGCCGAGAACGTCGACGGCGCGCAGTGCTGGAACTCCGAGGTCATCGCCACCATGAAGGAGCCGTTCCAGGCCGCCGGCTCCGGCACCGTGGTGCTGCGCGGGTCACTGGCGCCGTCCGGAGCGGTGCTGAAGGTCTCCGCCGCCACCCCCCACCTCCTCACGCACACCGGCCCGGCGCTCGTCTTCGACCGGATCGAGGAGTACGTCGTCGCCGCCGACGACCCGGACCTGGACGTCACACCGGACACGGTGATCGTCGTTCGCAACGCCGGTCCGCGCGGCTACCCCGGCTTCCCGGAGGTGGGCAACGTGCCCATGCCCCGCCGACTGCTCACCGACGGCATCACGGACATGGTGCGGATCTCCGACGCGCGCATGAGCGGCACCGGCTACGGCACGTGCGTCCTGCATGTGGCGCCGGAGGCGTCCGTGGGCGGTCCTCTCGCGCTGATGCGCACCGGCGACCTGGTCCAGCTCGACGTCGCCACCCGCCGCCTCGACCTCCTGGTCGACGAGGCGGAACTCGCCGAGCGTCGCTCCGCCTGGAAGCCGCCGCCGCCGGTGGCCGAGCGGGGTTGGGCACGGCTGTACAGCGAACACGTCCTCCAGGCCGACAGTGGGGCCGACCTCGACTTCCTGGTCGGTGGCAGCGGCAGTGACGTGCCCCGTCACTCACACTGACGGACGAGGAACCCGACTCATGGAAGAACGGACGGCCCGCCAGTGCGAGTTCACGCGGAGGAAGCGGTGACGACCGCCCACCGGCCAGCGGTCATGGCGGACGTCGCCCGCCTGGCGGGCGTGTCCCACCAGACGGTGTCCCGGGTGATCAACGGAGCGCCCGCGATCCGGCGCGAGACGCGGGAGCGGGTCCTCGAGGCGATCCGGCGACTCGACTATCGCCCCAACACCGCCGCCCGGGCGCTGGTCCGGGGACGCTCCGGAATGATCGGCATCATCGGCACGGCCCGGACGCTGTTCGGTCCGACGAGCATCCACCGCAGCGTCGAGGACGCCGCCCGCGCCGCCGGCTACTTCGCCACCTCGGTCAGCCTCTCGGAGGTGACGGTACGGGCGCTCAGCGACGCCACCGAACACCTCATGCGCGTCGGCGTGGAGGGCGTCGTGATGATCGCCGGCAACGACGAGGCTCTCGAAGTGGTGCGGATGACCCGGTCCGGGGTGCCCTTCGTGGTGGTGGAGGGCGACCTGTCCAGGGCGAGCGTCACCGTCGGCGTCGACCAGGTGCTCGGCGCCCGGATGGCGACCGAACATCTGCTCGGCCTCGGACACACCGAGATCGTGCACGTGTCCGGTCCGCTCAACTGGGCCGAGGCGCGCGCCCGCCGCGACGGCTGGCGTACGGCGATGGTGGCCGCGGGCGTACGCCCACCCGAGCCCGTCGAGGGTGACTGGATGGCGCACAGCGGCTACCTCGCCGGGCTGCGGATCTGCGAGCTGCGCGGCACCACCGCGGTCTTCGCCGCCAACGACCAGATGGCCCTCGGCGTGCTGCGCGCGCTGCACGAGCGTGGTCGGCGCGTGCCGCAGGATGTCTCGGTCATCGGGTTCGACGACGTGCCCGAGGCGGCGTACCTGATTCCGCCGTTGACCACGATCCAGCAGGACTTCGACGCGGTCGGTCGACGGGCCATCACGGCGGTCACCCAGGCCATCGACGACACGGTGCCGCGGCCCCTGCCGTTGGTCGTACCGTCGCTCGTGGTGCGTGAGAGCACGGCGCCGCCGCACGGCGGGGCGGGCCCGGCGTGATGCCGAGCCCGCCCGGGTGCGCTCACGTCAGGGCAGCGAGCCGGAACTGCTGGTTGGTCTGGCCGTGGCAGTCGTAGAGCTGGATCTGGGCGCCGTTGGCGGTGCTCCAGACGTCGAGGCAGCGTCCGGACTGGACGCTGCTGATGGTGCCGTTGGCGTTGATGTTCCACTGCTGGTTGGTCTGACCGTGGCAGCTGTAGATCTGCACGGCCGCGCCGTTGCCGCTGCCTGCGGCGTCGAGACACATGTTGCCGTACACCTGTAGTTGTTTGCCCGAGGTGTAGGTCCAGGACTGGTTGATCTGCCGGTTGCAGTCGTAGAGGGTGACCCGGGTGCCGTTGGTGCGCGAGGCGTTCGGTACGTCGACGCATCGGCCCGACTGCGCGCCGATGATCTGGCTCGCCGAGCTCGGCGGCCCAGTGGTGGGTGAGGTGGTCGGCGTCGGCGTCGGGCTGCTCGTCGGGGTGGTGGTCGGCGTCGGGGTGGTTGGCGTCGACGGCAGCAGCGGACAGGTGCTGCGGTACGCCACCACACCGCTGTTGTCCAGCAGCGGGCAGAGGAACTGGCTGTACCGGGCGTCGTTGTCGATGAACATCTTGACGAACGGCAACATGGTCCGGACCATCACCGGGTTCGACCGTCCGACCATGAAGCCGTGGTCCGCGCCGGCGACCTCCAGGTAGACGCTCTCGGTGGTGCTCGGGATGCTGTTGTAGAGACCGGTGGCGTAGGACGGGGTGACCACCGTGTCCGCCTGGCCAGCGAAGATCATGGTGGGTACCCGGTCGGTGGCCAGGTTCGACGACGGCGAGTACGGCGCGATGCCGACCACGGCCTTGAGCGACGGACGCCGCATGGCGGCATTGAGCGCCCCACCGCCGCCCATGGAGTGGCCCGCGACGGCCAACCGGTTCGGGTCGACGCGGTCGCGTACCGGGCTCTGCTGCGTCAGGTAGTCCAGCGCGGCGAGGAGTTGGGTGCCGCGCGCCGTGTCGAAGTCGTTGCGGCTGTTGGTCTCGATGCCGATCACGACGAAGCCGTGCGACGCCAGCCACGGTCCCATCCAGGCCAGTTCGGCGGAGAACAACGCGGTGTAGCCCGGTGAGATCGCGATGGCCCCGAAGGTGCCCTGGCTGGTGTCGGTCGGGTAGTAGATCCGGCCGCCGTTGAAGCCGTACCCGGTCGGGACGGCGACCGACGTGTTGGCGAAGGGGCCGTTCACGGCGGTGACGCTGGTCCGGGTCGGGTCCGGGCCCCGTTGGTACGGGTTGTCGGCCGCTGACGCCGACCCGGTCGCCAGGGTGATGGTGAGCAGCCCGACCGCGGCGGCGATCCCGGCTGCGGCCACTGTGAACAGACGTCCCCGGAGGCCGGGCGACCTCCGGTCGGCATGGGTGTTCCCCGCGGGCGGGGAGTGGTCTGCGGATCCTCGCACTGTCGGTACCTCCTGGTGGTGGGGGAGTGAGGGGCGGTCGGGATCGTCCCGTGCGGAGCCCCGATCGCCCCGGCGGTGTCCGAATTGTCAGCGTTGCAGCGTCAGCCTGCCGGCCGGTACGGCGGGAGGCCGTAGTCGCCGCCGAAGCTGGGCGAACGCCTCGGCCACCCGGGCCAGGTCGGGCAGCAGCGACACCACCAGGGCGACAATTATCGCGACAGTTCCGGAACTGGAGAACGTTCGCGGTCGGTCCGCCCGGTGGTGGCGGTGCGGTGGTATCTCCTGGTGGTGGACCTGGCCGCCGGGCGGACAGGTAGGCCTGACGGTCGCGTGCGGCGCCTCCGGAGCTGAGTGGATCGTGTTAACGTTCACAGCCATCGATGGCTCTCAGGCTCGCAGAAAGTTCCAGCATTTTCAACCGGTAGTTTCGGGCTTGTTACGGATCGCCCGAACGGCGCGTGGCCGCCGTGCTGGGGCCACCGCCCACCGCGCCACGTCGCCGGTCAGTCGCCGTGGTGGTCGTAGGCGGACCGTCGGTCGTGGTCCCCGGGCGGGACGGGAAGACCCGTTACGCGGGTGGCGGCGCGGTCGACCCCCGGACCCGCAGCGACGGACTGATGACGACCCGGTGGGTGGGGCGGTCGGGGTCGGCGAGCCGGTCGGCGACGAGACGCACGGCAGCGCGTCCGATCGAGCGTCGCGGCGGTCGGATCGCGGTCAGCGGCGGGCTGAAGAGACCGGCGACCTCGTCGTCGTACGCCACGATGGAGAGGTCGCCGGGAACGGACAGCTGCCGCTCCTCGCAGTGCTGCACCAGAGCGATCGCCTCGGCGTCGGCGTGCACCAGCAGCGCCGTCGTTCCGGTCGCCCGGCACCGGTCGAGCACGTCGTCGAGGACCGTGTCCCGCTCCGGTGACCGGGTATCGGGTGCCACGGCCACCACTGTCGCATTCGGATCGAGGCCGCACTCGGTCGTGGCGTCGAGCCAGCCACGCCGCACGTGCTGGCTGGTGGGACTGTTGGCGTCGAGCACCAGGCCGACCTTGCGGTGCCCGAGCGAGGTGAGGTGGCGTACGGCCATGGCCGCACCGAGCGCGTGGTCGGTGACCACCGACTCCATGACAGCGTGATGGCTGCCCACCGTGGCGGTGCGTTCCAGCAGGACGACCGGGACGCCGACCTGGTCGAGCCACTCGATGGTGCGTTCGGCGGTCGGCGCGTCCATGCTCGGCGCGATGATCAGCGCGTCCACGTCCATCCGCCCCACCAGGCGGGCCAGTTGTGGCTGGTCGTCCTCGGTGTCGTACGAGGAGCCGCGCAGCACCACGCGCATGTCCAGCTCGCGGGCGGCGCCCTCGACACCGCGCGCCACGTCCGGCCAGTAGTAGTCCAACGAGGGCACGAGCATGCCGACCGCGCGCCCGACGAGCGGGTTCAGGCCCGCGTCGGGCGGCTCCTCGGTTGCCGGGACGTCGTCCGGCAGGATCAGGGCGACTCCACCGTGGACCCGGCGAACCAACCCTTCGGCGGCGAGCTCCGCGATGTCGCGCCGGATGGTGACCGGCGCGGCGCCCAGCACGTGCGACAGGTCGGAGATGCGCATCGAGCCGTCGCGCTGCAGCGCTGCCAACAGTTGCTGGCGGCGGGCGACCTGAAGCGGCGCGCGGGAAGTCTCCGCCGTGGCGACGACAGGACTGTCCTTGGTCATTGGGGACCTCCGAGGAACGCTTCGTGCGGCGAAAGGTATCGCGCCGTGACGACGAGCTTGCCAACCGGGCTGAACGCGGCGGCGCGCGACGGCCATGGCCCTCGGCTGCCCGAGCGGCTGTGAGCGGTTCTGATCGTATCAGATCAGTTATGGCGTTGAAGACGCCGCTGAGTCGCTGTACGGCGGCGACCGCAAGCCGGCGGAACGATCGAAGACTGCAGGATTGAGGCATATGTGCGCGCTGGGGGCAGGGCATCGACAGCTCCGGCCGCAGTCGATCCGGGTGACAGCGTGTGTCCTTTTGATCGTATGTGTTCGTCTGGTTTGAGAACAGCATTGACTTGATCTGATGTGAGCGTTTTACTTCGGAAACCCTGCGGAAGCCGGAGCGTCACATTCCCGGCAACGCCCCGCTCGCCACCCTCCATGGAGACGGACCGATGCGACAGGATCTGCGATGACGTCCGGGACGGCCGGCCGGTCAACGCCGGGGACGGCCTCGGATGCCGCGACCTGGAGCCGGGACGACTGGCTGGCCCTCGCCGACCGGATGCTCGCCGCGGTCCGGCCGTTCGCGTCGCCCGGCCACGCTCTCGTCAACCTTCCCGGTGCCGAGGGCGGTTACGGGCGGGCCGTCGACGGCCTTGAGGGTTTCGCCCGCACCTTCCTGCTGGCCGGCTTCCGCCTCGCGGGGGCCAGGGGAGTGGGCCTGGACGAGCTGGCCGACCGGTACGCGGCCGGTATCGCCGCCGGCACCGACCCGACCTCCCCGGACCGCTGGGTGCGCTTGGACGAGCACCCCCAGGCGAAGGTGGAAGCCGCTTCCATCGCGCTGGTCCTGGACATGACCCGCCCGTGGATCTGGGACCGGATGCCGTCCGCGGTGCACGAGCGGGTAGTCGACTACCTGCGCCCGGCGGTCGGCGACGACACGTATCCACAGATCAACTGGGTCTGGTTCCGGCTGGTCGTACAGACGTTCCTGCGTTCGGTGGGTGGGCCGCACTCGCTCGACGAGATGGCCGCGGACCTGCGCACGCACGACAGCTTCGCCCGCGCGGACGGCTGGATGTCCGACGGGCCGCACCGGGCGTACGACCACTACGTGGGCTGGGCCCTGCACCTGTATCCGACGCTGTGGGCCCGAATGGCCGGCGCCGCGGACCTGGCCGAGCAGCGCCGCGATCGGGACCTGGCCAGCCTCGACCGCTTCCTGAGCGACGCGGTGGCGCTCGTGGGCACCGACGGGTCACCGCTGATCCAGGGACGAAGCCTGATCTACCGCTTCGCCGCGGCGGCGCCGTTCTGGGTCGGCGCGATCGCCGGCGTGCCCTCGGTCAGCCTCGGCCGGCTGCGCGGCGCGGCCACCCGCATCGTGCGCCACTTCGTCGCCAACGGGGCTCTGGACGAACGAGGTCTGCTCACCCTCGGCTGGCACCGGCCGTGGCCGCGACTGGCCCAGTCGTACTCCGGTCCGGGCTCGCCGTACTGGGCCAGCAAGGGCCTGCTCGGCATCGCGCTACCCACCGACCATCCGGTGTGGACCGCTTCTGAGGAGCCGCTGCCGGTCGAGGAGCGGAATACGGTGCGGGCGATACACGCGCCGGGCTGGCTCGTCTCCGGCACCCGCGCCGACGGCATCGTCCGCGTCGTCAACCACGGCACCGACCACGCCGTCGAGGGCGCCACCGTCGGAGATTCCCCGCTCTACGCGCGACTGGGCTACTCCACCGCCACCAGCCCCGTCCTCGACGACAGCGGCTGGGCCAGTCCGCTCGACCAGTCGGTCACTCTCGTCGACGACGCCGGCCGGGTCACCCACCGCGCCGGCATGCGTCAGCTGACCGTGCACGTCGACAGCGACGGCGTGGGGGTGGCCGGATCACGTGCCCTCGCCCACTGGGTCGACCCGGATCCAGGTCAGCGCGATCACGGCGGCGGCCATCTCGGCTCGTCCCGACCGGCCGGGCACCTCACGGTGTACTCCCTGGTCCGTGGCCCCTGGGAGCTACGTCTGACCCGCGTCGACGACCTCGCCGACGGTGTCGAGGCGGCCGCGCTGCGGCTGCGGATCGGCGGCTGGGCCATTGCCGGGGACGCGACGGCGACCGTCGGCGAGCGGGCGGTGACCGTGACCGGGGCCGGCCTGACCAGCCGGCTCGACAGCGTTCGCGGGGACGGAACGGCCGGCGCCAGCGCCGTTCCGCACGGCGGACCGCTGGCCGGCGGGCTGGTGGTGCCCTGGCTGGACCACCCCGTCCGGCCCGGCTGCTGGGTCGCCGCCTTCATCGAGCTGTCCGGGGTGTCGGCAGCCACTGTCGGGCAGGCGGGCCGGGTCGTGGCCGACGAGAACGCCGACGGCCTCCACCTGGCGGTCGACTGGCCCGACGGGATCAGCACGTCGACCCGTCTGGACACGGAGCATGCCGGGCCCGCCCGGGTGCCTGGTAGCAGTGCGGGCCCGTCCGGGCCCCTTAACCTAAGGAGAAAGGGATGAAGCGTGCGATACCGGCCGTCATCAGCGTCGCGGCGGCCCTGACGCTTGTTCTCGCCGGTTGCGGCGGCGGAGACGAGCCAGTCGACCCCAACGCCCCGGTGACGATCACCCTGGCCGGCTGGACCCTGTCGTCCACGCCCGAGTTCAAGACGCTCGCCGACGGCTTCAAGGCGACCCACCCGAACGTGACGGTGGAGCTCAAGGAGTACGCCCCGGGCAACGACTACGACACCCAGATGATCACGGATCTGGCCGCCGGCACCGCCCCGGACGTCTACGTCATGAAGAGCCTCAAGAACTTCTACACATACCAGAGCGGTGGTCAGCTGCTCGACGTCTCCGACGCCACCTCCGGTCTCGGCTCGAGCCCGGCGCTCGCGTCGTACCAGGTGGACGGCAAGGCGTACGCGATGCCGTACCGGCAGGACGCGTGGGTGCTGTTCTACAACAAGGACCTGTTCGCGAAGGCGAAGGTGGCGCCGCCGGACGGCAGTTGGACCTGGGACGACTACACCGACGCGGCGAAGCGGCTGCACACCGGGCTGAAGGGGGCCGGCTCGAACGCGACCGGCGCGTACCAGCACACCTTCCAGTCGACGGTGCAGGGATTCGCGCTCGCCCAGACCCCCAACGCGGACCTGCTCTCCGGGAACTTCGGCTACCTGAAGCCGTACTACGAGCGGTCACTGGACCTGCAGGCGGCCGGCGCGCAGCCGACCTTCGGCACCGCGAAGACCAACAAGCTCACCTACCAGGCGCAGTTCGGCAAGCAGCAGTCGGCGATGCTGCTGATGGGCACCTGGTACGTGGCCACGCTGCTCAACCAGCGCAAGAGCGGTGACGCCGACACGTTCCAGTGGGGGATCGCCCCGGCGCCGCAGTTCGACAAGTCCACCACCGGCACCTCCGCCACGCCGGTCACCTTCGGTGACCCGACCGGCCTGGGGATCAACCCGAAGATCAGCAAGTCCAAGACCGCCGCGGCCAAGGCCTTCCTCCAGTACGCGGCCGGTCCGGATGCCGCCAAGGCGCTGGCCGGGATCGGCATCACCCCGGCCCAGGTCACCGACGCGGTCACCGCGACGCTGTTCGGGCTGGACGGTGTACCGCAGGACGACCTGTCGAAGTTCGCCTACGCGAAGCACACGGTCAAGCCGGAGAACCCGGTGTCGAAGCACACCGCCGGCCTGCAGAACCTCCTCAACGAGACGCACTCGGCGATCCTCTCCGACGGCAAGGGCGTCGACGCGGAGCTGAGCAAGGCGCAGACCCGTGCCAAGAACGAGGTCCTCAACCAGTGAGCTGATGGCGGGCCCGGCGCGCCTGCGTCGTACGCCGGTCCCGCCACCATGCCGAACGCTTCCGGAGACTCCCTATGGCAACATTGCCGCGCACGAGACCCAGGAACCGGCGGCTGGTGTCGCGCAACACGGTCGCTGGCTGGTCGTTCATCCTGCCCAACTTCGTCGGCTTCGCCGTGCTCACCCTGCTACCCGTCGTCGTGCTGTTCTACGTGGCCTTCACCAGCTGGAACGTCTTCGGGGCGGCCGAGTGGACCGGCACCGCCAACTTCCGGCGAATGTGGGGCGACGCGAGCTTCTGGACCGCGCTGCGCAACACCGTCTACTACACCGTCTTCCACATCCCGCTGACCCTCGCGGCGGCACTCGGGCTGGCGCTGCTGCTCAACCGCAAACTGCGCGGCGTACGGTTCTTCCGCACCGTCGCCTTCTTCCCCTACATCACCTCGATCGTGGCGATCGCGATCGTCTGGAACCAGCTGTTCAGCCCGGAGTACGGCCCGATCAACGCGCTGCTCGGCGCCCTCGGGGTGGACAGTGCGCCGGGCTGGACCACGTCGTCGACCTGGTCGATGCCGGCGGTCATCATCGTCGGCACCTGGCGGTACATGGGTTACTACATGCTGCTGTTCCTGGCCGGCCTGCAGACCATCCCGGCCCAGCTCTACGAGGCGGCCGAGACCGACGGCGCCACACCGTGGCAGCGGTTCGTGCACGTGACCCTCCCCGGGTTACGACACACCACCTTCTTCGTCACCGTGCTGCTCACCATCGAAAGTTTCAAGGTCTTCGACCTCATCCTCGTGATGACCGGCGGCGGACCGGGCCAGTCGACACTGGTGCTCTCGCAGTACATCTACCAGAAGGGCTTCGAGGAGAACCAGTTCGGCTACGCCTCGGCGGTCTCCATCGTCCTGTTCGCCATCTGCTTCGGCATCACGGTCATCCAGTTCATGGTCAACAAGCGGAGGAACAGCTGATGACCGCGACCGACCTCTCCCTGCCCACCCCGGCCGTCGCCGCGCCCGGCAACCGCAGCGCGCCCGGCCGGCCGGTCCGGTCCCGGGGCTGGCGGCTCGTCGGGTACGCCGCCCTCGTGCTCGCGGCGGCCGCGCTGCTGCTTCCGTTCTACTGGATGGTGGTGGCGTCGTTGAAGACCAACAGCGACGTCTTCACCATCCCGATCACCTGGCTCCCCGATCCCGTGGTGTGGCGAAACTACCTCGACATCTGGCAGCGCTCGGACATGACGACCTGGTTGGGAAACACGCTGCTGCTGTCGGTGGTCGTCAGCCTCCTGCAGGTGGTGACCGGCAGCTTCGCCGCCTACGGCTTCGCCCGGGTCCGCTTTCCCGGCCGTAACGCGCTCTTCCTGGCGTACGTCGGGACGATCGCGGTGCCCTGGCAGTCGTACATGATTCCGCAGTTCATCCTCATGTCGAAGTTGCAGTTGTCGAACACGCTGTGGTCGATCGTCGCGTTACAGGCGTTCGGCGCGTTCGGCGTGTTCCTGATGAAGCAGTTCTACGAGACGATCCCCGAGGAGCTGAGCGAGTCGGCGCGGGTGGACGGGCTCGGCGAGTTCGGCATCTACCGACGGATCATGCTGCCGCTGTCCCGACCGGCGCTGGCCAGCCTGGCCCTGCTGACGTTCGTGACCACCTGGAACGACTACCTCGGCCCGCTGATCTACCTGCGCAGTCCGGAGCTGCGCACCATCCAGTTGGGTCTGAACACCTTCATTTCCCAGTACAACGCCGAGTACGCGCTGATCATGACGGGCTCGGTGCTGTCCGTGTTGCCCGTCGCGGTCATCTTCCTGCTCGGCCAGCGCTACTTCATCGAGGGCATCGCCACGACCGGACTGAAGGGTTGAGGCCCATGCGTTCGCGCCACCACACCCTCACCGCCGTCTTCGACGGGGTCTACGTCGCGCTCGTCAGCAACCTGCTGCTGGTGCTCGGTTGCCTGCCCCTGGTGACGCTCGCGTTCACCACCGAGGCGGCGCGCTCCTGGCCGCTGTACGCGCTGACCGCCCCGCTCTGCGCGCCCGGGCTTTGTGCGGTCTTCGCGGTCATGTCCGCCTATTCGGCTGGCGACACCGGCGGCGTGCTGCGCACCTACGGCCGCGCCTGGCGGGCCACCGCCCGGCCGGCGATGCTCTGGACGGCGGCAGCCATGGCGGCCCTGGTCGTGCTCGTCGTCGACGCCCGCGCCGCCTGGGGCCACCGGGTCGGGGCACTCGCCCTGCCGGTGCTGGCGACCCTGATCGTCCTCACCGTCGCCACCACGCTGCTGGGGTTGGTGACCGTCGCCGAGCGACCCACCGCGCGGTTGCGTGAGGTGGCCCGCGCCTGCGGGTATCTGGCGGTGCGCCGGTGGTACCTCACCGCCGTGTCTCTGCTCGTCCTCGTGCTGCTCGCACGGATCCTGGCCGCCCGCCCCGCGATCGCGCTCGGCCTCGCCGCCGCGCCACTGCTCTACGTCGTGTGGGCCAACAGCCGCTTCACCCTGCGCGCCGCCCTCGACCCACCGGCGACCGCACCGCAGAGCACCTGAGCACCGCGTTCCGGCCACCGCGCCGGGACGCCGACAACCGCACCTGCCCGGCACCGGACCGTACCCACGAGGGAGAACAGCATCCATGACGGCGACCGACGTCCGTCCCAACTCCGACGCAGAAGCCACGGCGGCCGCGGTGGCCGCCGCGATCCGCACGGTCGACGCGAACATCGCCGCCTTCGGCGACCGGTACCCCGCCGACACCACCGCCGCCAACCGCTACCCGCTGCGGCCAGCGAGCGGAGGCCAGCCCGAGGGCGCCAACGTCGGCTGGACCACCAGCTTCTGGCCCGGGATGCTCTGGCTGGCACATGACCTGACCGGAGCGGAGCGCCACCAGCGGGCCGCGCTCTCCCACGTGGACAGTTTCGCGGCCCGGATCACCCGCGGCATCGACCTGGACACCCACGACCTCGGGTTCCTCTACACCCTCGCCTGCGTCACCCCGGCCCGCCGTACCGGTGACCCGCGGGCCCGAGGCGCGGCCCTCGCCGCCGCCGACCACCTGATGACGCGCGTCCTCGAACCCGCCGGAATCATCCAGGCCTGGGGCGACCTGAACGACCCCCGCCAACGTGGCCGCACGATCATCGACAGCCTCATGAACACGCCGCTGCTCTTCTGGGCCAGCCAGACCACCGGCGACGACCGCTACGCCGCAGCGGCCCGCCGGCACACCGCCCAGCTGCGCCAGCACATCCTGCGTCCGGACGGCACCACCTTCCACACCTTCTACTGGGACCCGGACAGCGGTGTGCCGCTCCGCGGGGAAACCGAACAGGGCCACTCCGACCACTCCTGCTGGGCGCGTGGGCAGGCATGGGGCATCTACGGGTTCAGCCTCAACCACCGGCACATCGGCGACCCGGCGCTGCTTGCCGCCGCGAGGACCTGCGCCGACCGCTTCCTCGCCCACCTGCCCGACGACCACGTCGCGTACTGGGATCTGGAGTTCGGCGACGGCAGCGGCCAGGAGCGGGACAGCTCGGCCGCGGCCATCGCCGCCTGCGGCCTGGTCGAACTCGCCGACGGCGTCACCGACACGGCCAGCGCCGACCGGTACCGGACCGCCGCCGCGGAGATCCTGCGCTCGCTCATCGCCCGCTACTCCACCGGCGGCCACCCGGTCTCGAACGCGCTGATCCTGCACGGCGTGTACGACAAACCCAAGGGCATCGGCGTCGACGAGGGAACCCTGTGGGGCGACTACTTCTACCTGGAAGCCCTCACCCGCGCCACGATCCCTGGCTGGACCAGCCCCTGGTGACCACCGCGATCGACCCGCACCGTCCGCATCCTTCGAAAGGTGACCATGGACTACCGCTACCACTGCGCCATCCCCGCCGTCGACGGCCGGAACACGCTGCCCTTCAATCCCTGCCGGCTGCTGGACTTCACCCTGCTGCGGCTGTCGGCCGGCGAGTCCTGGACCGGCGAGTCCGGTGACCGGGAGATCCTGGCCGTCATCCTCGGTGGCACGGCCAGCTTCACCGTCGCCGGCCGCCACTTCCCACAGGTCGGTGGGCGTCCGGACGTCTTCTCCGGCAAGCCGCACTCGGTCTACCTCCCGGCCGGCTCCTCGGTGACAGTCGAGGCGGTCACCGACGTGGAGATCGCCCTCCCCAGCGCCCCCAGCGACCTGAGCACCGACCCCTATGTCATCGCGCCGGAACAGGTCGTCAGCGGACGCTGGGGAGCGGCCAACTTCGGCCGCACCTACCACCAGATCCTCACCGAGATCTCCCAGCCGGACCTGCCCGCCCGCCGGCTCATCGTCGGCGAGACCTACACGCCCTCGGGCAACTGGAGCACCTACCCGCCGCACCGGCACAGAATCGACGACCTGCCCGCCGAGGCCGCGCACGAGGAGATGTACTACTACCGCGTCAACCCGGCGGACGGGTTCGGTATCAGCCGGGTCTATACCGACGACGGGTACGAGGAGAACGTCACCATCCGCGAGCACGTGATGCAGATGATGCCCGAGGGGTACCACACCGTGGTCAGCGCGCCCGGCTACACCACCTATTTCCTGTGGTTCCTGGCCGGCACCCAGCGCACCCAGGGCGCCCGCGAAGACGCCGCGCTCGCCTGGGTGGGCCAGACCGTACCGACCCTGCGCAGCTTGGGCCTGTAGCGATGGAAAACGCCGATTCTCTTCCCACGTTGATTGGACACGTCATGAAGCGGAGCAGACTGTTCCACGGCCACGTATCGCGGAGCACCCGGTCGCCGCGCCGACTCCTGGTCGCGCTGGTGGCCGCGTTGACGGCGCTGGTGGGTGGGGTGGTGGTGGTGTCCGCGCCGGCCGCCGCCGCGACGAGTCAGTTTCGGGGGATGAACTGGGCGGTGTTGGGGGACAACTTCAGCACCGGTCCGTTGGTGGTGCAGGGTCTGAGTATGTCGGACAGCAACGCGACGGTGCGGGCCAAGGCCACCTCGTTGTATGACGACATGGCCGCCACGTTGGGGGTGAACACCGTTCGGTTGCCGGTCAACACGCACACCGTCGGCACCGCGTGGTGGGAGGCGTACCGGGGGGCGATCGACGCGGCGACCGCTCGGGGGTTCAAGGTGATCCTGGCGTATTGGGAGGACGGGGCGGCCTCGGGCGGGCGGATCACGAACCTGGGGGCGTGGAACGCGATGTGGTCCACGGTGATCACGGCGTACGCATCGAATCCGAACGTGTACTTCGAGCCGATGAACGAGCCGCACGGCTACTCCTCGGCCGAGTGGCGGACCGTGGCGGCGAACTGGCTCACCGCGCACTCGGCGGCCCCGCCCGGGCGGGTGCTGATCGGGGGTACCGGGTTCAGTCAGGATCTGCGGGATCTGTGTACCGACAGTCGGTTCAGCGGCACGCTGCTGTCGTTCCACTACTACGCGTTCTTCTACGGCGCGATGACGTACGACGCGTTCCGCAGCCACATCCAGACCCGCCTGGGCTCCTGCGCCTCCCGGGCGGTCGCGACCGAGTTCGGCGCGCCCATGAACGACGGCCGTAACTACGCCGACCCGAACAGCACCGACAACTTCGTGCGGTACATCCGGGCCATGGCCCAGGTCATGCGGGACAACCAGATGGGCGGCACCTACTGGCCCGCCCTGGGCGGCAAACCCGGCAGCATCGGCTACGACTGGTACTCGATGTACGCGCTCAGCGGCGGCGGCACCGACCTCAACCTCACCGTTCGCAACACCTCCGGCGCCGACCGGCTGCGCTACGCCTGGGGCGACACCGTCGGTGGCGATCCCACCACGCCACCACCGAGCACCGGCACCACCTACCGCCTCGACGCCCGACACAGCGGCAAGACGATGACCGTCCAAGCGCCGGCCGCCGACAACGGCACCCGCATCGCCCAATACCCCTACACGGGCAGCCCCGCGCAACAGTGGCAGTTCCAGGACGCCGGCAGCGGCTACTGGCGCATCGTCAGCAAAAACAGCGGTAAATGCCTCGACATCGTCGGCGCCTCCACCGCCGACAACGCCGACCTGATCCAGTACACCTGCGGCACCGGCACCAACCAACAATTCCAGATGATCACCAACGGCAGCTACTTCCAACTCCGCGCCCGCCACAGCGGCAAATGCCTCGACGTCCCCGCCGCCTCGACCACCGACGGCACCATCATCAAGCAATACACCTGCAACAACGGCACCAACCAACAGTGGACGCGGACGACCGTCTGACAACCCACCCGGCAGCACCCCCGGCTCCGAGCTGTCGACCGGAGCCGGGGGTGCGTGCCGTCGCGACGACCTGCGCCACGGTCGTCGGGCGCTATCATCGGACGGCCGATCGGCCGGTCCTCACCCGGGAGTGTGCACGTGTTCCTGACGTCGGTGTCCCGCCGGGCCCGGTACGCGCTGACGGCCGCGTTGGTGGCCGTCACGGCTGCCGGTTGTGGCGACGGCAATGAGACGCAGCGATACGCCGACCACATACGGGTCGAGGGATTCACGCTGGTCAAGACCACGTACTCGAACGGCGAGGGTCAGTCCTATCTCGGGCCGGCCGGCGACGAGGTTCCGGTGGTCACCGCGCCCGGCCTCACCCTGAGCCCGGGTGGTACGGACCTGTCGTACCTGTTCTACGACTACCTGGCCACCGGCGAGGGCAGCGACGCGGACACCGGTGCCTGTCGGGTGACGGTGTACGAGATCCGGGACCGGACCAAGGCGGTGGCCTACCTCGATGACGACCTGAACAGCAGCCAACAGCAGGCGGTGCGCGACGGCACGTCCAGGATCGTGCACATCGACGTGCTCTGCGACGCGCAGGCCGACGTCTGAGCCGGTGCGGGTCGGCGGTTCGCCCGGCGGTTGTCCAGCTCCTGTCAAGTGCTCCTCAACTGGCGTTGCCTACAACTCCAGGTGCAGCGTTTTTCGCACCGCACAAAGGAGCCCTCATGGCCGACGTCACCCCACCGTCGTTCAGCGGCGTGCACCACGTCGCTTTCACCGTCCGAAACCTCGAGGCCAGCGTGGCCTGGTACCAGAAGGTCTTCCAGGCCACGCCCGCGGACGGCAAGCTCCCGCACTACGGGCGGGAGTGGACCGGGTACGCCGAGCTGGTCATCGATCCGCGTACCGGCTTCTCCATCGGTCTGCACCACAACGAGGGCAACCGGGGCGAGGAGTTCAACGAGGTCCGTACCGGCCTCGACCATTTCTCCCTCAACGTCGAGACGCGCGAGGGGCTTGAGGCCTGGTCCGCCTGGCTCGACAGCCTGGGCGTCGCGCACTCCGGCATCCAGACCGCGAGGGAGCCGTTCCGCTACTCGACCGTCGTCTTCCGGGACATCGACAACATCCAGCTCGAAGTTGTCGCCTTCGGCGTCTGAGCCGCCGGACCGTGGGTATGACCGCCGACGCGACGGACGGGGCGGTGCCGGCCCGATGATTCAAGGAGTGGAACATGACCAAGGTTCTGATGGTGTTGACCTCGCACGACCAGCTCGGTGACACCGGCCGCAAGACCGGGTTCTGGCTGGAGGAGCTGGCCACGCCCTACTACCGCTTCCGGGACGCCGGCTGGGAGGTGACGCTCGCCTCGCCGCAGGGCGGACGGGCGCCGCTGGACCCGAAGAGCGACGAGCCGGACTTCCAGACCGACCAGACCCGCCGGTTCACCGCGGACGCCGAGGCGGAACGCCAGCTGGGGGCGACGGTACGGCTCGACTCGGTCGCCGTCGCGGACTACGACACCGTCTTCTACCCGGGCGGCCACGGACCCCTGTGGGACCTCGCCGAGGACGACACGTCGATCAGGCTGATCGAGCAGGTCGTCGCGGCGGGCAAGCCGATCGCGCTGGTGTGCCACGCCCCGGGGGTGTTGCGGCACTGCGTGACGCCCGACGGCGAGCCTCTGGTGGCCGGCCGGCGGGTCACCGGCTTCACCGACAGCGAGGAGGAGTACATGGGCCTGACGAAGGTCGTGCCCTTCCTCGTCGAGGACGAGCTGGTCGCGAAGGGCGCCGACTTCTCCGGGGCGGGCAACTTCGAGCCGTACGTGGTGAGCGACGGGTTGCTCGTCACGGGCCAGAACCCGGCGTCCTCAGGGCCGGCGGCGGATCAGTTGATGTCCCTGGTGGGCCGTAGCGACGGGTAGCAGCCGTGACCTCCGTCCGGCGGGTGCCACCGCCCGCCGGACGGCGTCGTCGGGTGGCAACGCCGCCGGCGAAGTCAGCGGGACCGCACGGTGTGCACCGCGGAGACCGCACCGGCCCCCTCCCCGACGGCGGTCGCCACCCGCTTGGTGGAGCCGGAGCGGATGTCGCCCACCGCGAAGACGCGCGCGGAGCTGGTCTGGAACGGCAGCGGCGCGTCGTGCGTGCCGGGAGGCAGTCGGCTGTCGGTCAGCACGAAACCGCTGTCGTCCGTCGCGATGCCCGTCATCCATCCGGACTCCGGTTCGGCGCCGATGAAGCAGAACAGCCCTCGACAGTCCAACCGCGTGGGATCACCCTCCTTCGCCACGACGATCGCCGTCAGGGTGTCCTCTCCGTGCAGCTCCCGCAGGGTGCTGCCGGTGTGGACGGTGATCCTGGGATCGGCCCGGATCCGGTCGGTCAGGTACGCCGACATCTTGGCTCCGAGGTCGGCCGCGCGCACCACCAGGTGTACGGAGCAGCCGCGCGCGGCCAGGGAGAGCGCGGCCTGCCCGGCCGAATTGGCGCCGCCCAGCACGGCGACCGGCTGGGACTCGTACCCACGCACGTCCAGTTCGGTAGCCGCGTACCGGACGCAGCCGCTCTGCTCGAACTCCGCCCACCGCTCGATGTCGAGGCGTCGGTACCGCGCTCCGGTGGCCGCGATGACCGCGGACGTCCCGATCCGGGTGCCGTCCGCCAATTCCACGACCGGACGCCTCTGGTCGGAGACGTCGAGGCCGACCACCGCGCACGGCGCGTAGATCTGAACGCCGAACTTCAGCGCCTGGAGCATCGCCAGCCGGGCCAACTGCTCGCCGCTGACCCCCTCGGGGAAGCCGAGGTAGTTCTCGATGCGCGCGCTCTTGGCCGCCTGGCCGCCCAGGCCGGTGCCGTCCAGCAGCGCCGTGACGAGACCCTCGGAGGCGGCGTACACCGCCGCGGCCAGCCCGGCCGGCCCGGCGCCGACCACGACCAGGTCGGGGTCGCGCGCCGTGGCGACGTAGGTCAGACCGAGGGCCTCGGCGACCGTGCCGGGAGTGGCGCGACGCAGTACGCGGTTGCTGGTGACCGCGACCGGAAGGTCGTCCGCGCCGACGTCCTCCGCCCGCAGGAGCGCCCGCCCGGGCAGCGACGCCGCGTCGAGCCAGGTGTGCGGGAGGAGCATCTGGTTCACGTACGTCCGCAGCTCCAGCGACTCGGCCACGTGCGGCCGACCGACGATCTCCAGGGCGTTGCCGGCCACGCCGCGCATGAGCTCGCGCCGGGCCCGGAAGGTCTCGATCAGCACGTCGGCGATGTCGACCTGGTCGGCGAGCACTCGGCGCAGCTCGGGGGCGGTGATCCGGACGACCGTCCCGGCCGTCACGACGCGGACCGTGAGGAACACCTGCTGCCCGGTCAGCAGGCTCAGTTCGCCGAGGAACTCGCCCGGTCCACGCCGGTAGATCAGCCGTTCGGGCTCCAGCGCCGTCGCGTTGCGGACCGCCTCGGCAGTCGCCGTACGCAGCAGGAAGAAATCGTAGGTGCTGTCCCCGGCGGCGTACAGATGTTGGCCCTGACGCACCTCCTCCTCGGCGCCGTAGCTGGCGAGGCGGTCGAACTGCTCCGCGTCGAGGACAGGACCGTCGGCGTCTCGGGTGCTCACAGTCGAACGGTAGGTGCCCCGTGTTGACGAGGAGTGGATCGGCACTGAGTTCGCCGCGTCGTGTCACTCACCTCGGGCCGTGTTCATGGCCGGGGCGCCGCAGCCGCGACGGTTCGCCGGGGCCGACCGACGGTGGTGAGGTAGAGGACCAGGCCGGCGCTGGTGAGGACGAATCCCGCCCACACCGTGGAGAGGGTTCCCCAGCCGACGCCGAGGGCGATCGCGCCGCCGATCGCGCCGAGCGAGTTGGCGAGGTTGAGGGCGGCCAGGTTGAGCGCGCCCATGAGGGTCGGCGCGTCGGGTGCGAACTGGGTCAGCCGTACCTGGATGGCGGGAATGGCGAACATCATGGTCGCGCCGACGCCGAACAGCGCCGGCATGAGGATCAGAATCTCCCGGCCGGCGAGCCCGATGGCCACGAGCAGCACGAGGACGTAGCTGAACCCGTAGATCAGCGGTCGGCTGCCGTCGTGGTCGGCGGCGCGACCGCCGAAGTAGTTCCCGAACGCCATGCCGAGGCCGAAGACGGCCAGGGCGACCGGAATCAGCGACGTGCTCTCCCGTGCCGCGTCGGTGACGAACGGCCCGATGAAGGTGTAGACGGCGAAGATGCTGGAGATGCCGAGCGCCGCGACCGCGACCATGAGCCAGACCTCGCGTCGCCGGAGGGCGGCGAGTTCGTGCGCCACCGCGCCGCCGTGCAGGTCGTCGGTGCGCGGCAGCCACCCCAGGAGCGCCGCGCCGGCCAGCAGCCCCAGGCCGACCACGGTCCAGTAGGTCGCCCGCCACCCGGCCTGCTGGCCGACGAGGGTGCCGAGCGGCGAGCCGAGGATGGTGGCCACCGTCAGGCCGCCCATCACGGTGGCGAAGGCCCGGCCACCCTTGCCGGGACCGTAGACGTACGCGGCGACGACCGCCCCCGCGCCGAAGAACGCGCCCTGCACGCTTCCCGTGATGAAGCGGAAGACGACGAGGGTCGCGATGTTCGGGGCCAGGCCGGACAGGACGTTGCCGACCAGGAACAACGTGATCAGACCCAGCAGGAGGGTACGGCGGTTGGCGCGCGCCGCGAGAAGCGTGATCGCCGGTGAGCCGATCATGACGCCGAAGGCGTAGGCGCTGATCGCGTACGTCGCGACCGGGATGGACGCGCCCAGGTCCGCGGCGAAGAGTTGCAGGATCCCGTTGCTGCCGAACTCGCCGGTGCCGATGGCGAAGGTGCCCAGCGCCAGCGCGAGGAGGGTCAGTGCCGGGCGGGGACCGGGCCGAGCGGCGGTAGCCCGCTGCGCTGGAGCGTTCTGCTGGGGTTCGTCCGGATCGCCGTGGACGTCGGGATGCGCCGGCTGGAGCCGGGTGCTGTTCTCTGACGTGGTCATGGAGCCTTGTCCTCGCGCAGGGATGTCGTGCGCGGACATCCTGACGTCAGCCAGTTGACAGTTTCTGACGTTTGTCGGACCGGGCGGATGTCCTCGCGTCCTGGGCGAGCAGCAGGAGCGCGGCCAGCGTCAGCAGTCCACCGACGAGCGCGAGCACGCGCGCTCCCGACGTGGGCAGGAGGGCGCCGCCGAGCAGCGATCCGCCGGCGATGCCGACGTTGAAGGCGGTGCTGACGCCGGCCGACGCGATGTCGGTGCTGCCGGGAGCCAGGTGCAGCATCCGGTTCTGCACGGCGGACGCGAACGCCGCGTAGGCGAGGCCGAGCCCGGCGAGGAACGCGACCGCGCCGGGTCGGAGCACGCCGAGTCCGTACATGCCGAACAGCGCGGCCGTACCGATGCCCAGCGGCGTCAGCAGCGAGGCGATCGGCCGGGCGTCCAGGGTCCGGGCCGAGAGCAGGGTGCCGACGACGGCCGCGACACCGGCGGTGAACAGCAGCGGCGTCAGGGCCGCGTCGGTGAAGCCGCTGACGTCCAGCAGGAACGGTGCGATGTAGGTCTGCAGGGTCAGGAAGCCGCCGACGCCGAGGGCGGTGGCGGTCAGTAGCACGGCGAAGCGCCGCCCGTCCGGTGCGGTGCCCCGGGCCGCGCCGCCAGCCTCCGGCGGGTACGTGGGCACCAGGACGAGCACCGCGGTGGCGATCACCAGACCGATCCCCGCCAGCGCCGCGAACGACGCGCGCCAACCTGCCTGCTGACCGATCCAGGTGCCGAGGGGTACGCCGAGCACCGGCGCGAGCGTCACTCCGGCCCCGAACAGCGCCACCACCCGGCCCCGCACCGCGAGGGGGAAGGGCCCGATCACCGTCGCCGTGGCGATGGACCAGAACAGCGCCTGGGCCACAGCGGTCACGAGCCGGGCGCCGGCCAGCATGGCGTACGTGTGCGCGAGCGCGGCGGTGCCGTTCGCGGCGGCGAACAGGAACATCGTCACGCCGAGCAGGTGTCGACGGGGGATTCGCCGGGTCAGCCGGGCCAGCGGGACGGACGCCAGCACGACCACGACGGCGTACCCGCTGACCAGCAGACCCACCCGCGAGTGGGACCGGTCGAGGTCGACCGCGATGTGGGTCAGCAGGCCGACCGGCAGCAGCTCGGTCGTGACGAACGCGAACGCGGCCAGGGAGAGCGTGACGAGGACGGCCCTGGCCCTGGACGGCGACACCTGGGGCGTCACCGTCGGGGCCACCGTCCGGTGGGCGCTTGACGGTGGAGACCGCGCCGATATAATTCATCGAACCGGGATGTCATCAGATGAGGAAACTCCTCCGTTCGGCACGTACATACCCGTCGAGTCGAGCCGGCCCGCCGTTCGAGCAGCGTGGAGGCCTTGTGTCCACTATAGATTCGCCGCTGGCGGCTGTCCGGCACGATCTGCCCGCGCACGGCACGGGCTGGGTCGACGACGTCCTGCTGGCCGGGCCGGGCAACGAGACCTGCCTCGTCCTCGGCATGCCGATCACGCGGGCGCAGCTGCGCGCCGAGGTGGCCTCCCGGCAGGCCCGGCTCACCGACGCCGGGCTGCGTCCGGGCGGCGCGATAGCGCTGCGACTGCCCTCCTCGCTGGCGTACGTGGCCAACCTGCTCGCCGCCTGGCGGATCGGGGCCCAGGTGACGCTGCTCGACCACCGGCTCTCGCGCGGCGAGGTCGAGCGGGCGCTCGAACGGGTCGGCGCGCAGTTCCTCGTCCAACCCGTCGACGCCGTGCTCCCGCCCCTGCGCGGCTTCGTGACCGTCGACGAGACGGTCATCGCACGCCCGGCCGGTCGGCCGGCGTCGACGCCGCACGCCCTCATCCAGCTGAGCTCCGGGTCCACCGGCCCGTCGAAGGTCATCGGCCGCACCGTCGACGACCTCGTCGCCGAGATCGAGCGCTACACGCTCACCGACGGCGTGCCCCGCCCCGGCGAGCGGCTCGTGCTGCTCGCGTCGATGGCGCACGTGCTCGGCCTGGTCGGCGGCCTGCTCTACGCCCTGCACGCCCGCGTCACGCTCACGCTGCCGGAGCGGATGACGGTGGGCGGCGTGCTGGGCGTCATCGCGGGGGACTCCACGCCGACCACGGTGATCGGCGTGCCCGTCCACCTCGAAATGCTGATGGCCGGCCGTCCCGCCGGGCCGTTGCCGCAGTTCGTACGGATGACCACGGCGGGCGAGCTGGTCCGGCCCGGCGTTCCCGAGCGCTTCGCGGAGTGCTACGACACCGTGTTGGGCAACATGTACGGGATGACCGAGGTCGGCGTCATCGCCACCGACCTGTTCGGCGCGCACCGGCCCGGCGTACGCCCGGCGCCCGGGATCGACGTACGGGTCGTCGACGGTGAGCTGCAGGTCCGTCGGCCGGTCACCCCGTACGTGGGGCTCGTCGACGAGAGTCGCTGGTCCGACGGCTGGCTACGCACCCGTGACGCCGCCACGCTCGACCCCGCCACGGGGCTGGTCACGATCCGCGGTCGCCTCGACTCGCAGGTGTCCATCGGGGGCCTCAAGGTCGACCTCACCGAAGTCGAACAGGCCATCCTCGACCTGCCCGGCGTCACCGAGGTGGTCGTGACGTTCGACGGCGGCGCCATCGAGGCGTACACGGCCGTCGACCAGCCGTTGACCGGCCGTGAGCTGGACGCCGCGTTGGAGGACGTCCTGGCCCCGTACAAGCGACCGCTGCGGTGGCAGATCCTGGAACGGCTGCCGCGTACGTCCAGCGGCAAGCTGGTCCGCGACGTCGCCGTGTTGCGTCGGGCGTCGGCCGAGCCGACGTCGTCATGATGCCCCGGGACGGGACGTGGGTGGCGCGGCGGCCGACCGGCCGTCATGACGCGGGCGCCTCCGGTGGGTCGACGAGCAGTCCGATGCCACCGGTGTCGCCCTGGTCCGGTCGGTCCTGTCCGGCGACGGCCAGCACCAGGCCCTCGGGGAGGAGGCCGCAGGCCACCTCGGCCCGGCTACCGGGCACGGGGCGCAACGGCAGCGACCCCGGCGGATCCGGCCAGACTGGCGGCAGCACCAGCGGCTGCCGCAGGCCGCCGCCGCGCAGGCCGGTGCCGCGCGCCTTGCCGATGGCCTCCTTCTGGGTCCACAGCCAGAGGAACGCGCTGGTGTGCAGCGCCTCCGGCTGGTCGGTCAGCCAGTCGGCGTCGGCCGGCGCCATCCAGCGTCGAGCCAACGCCGCGCCGGGCAGCGCGCGTTCGCGCTCGACGTCCACGCCGACCGGAGTCACCGCGGAGACAGCCACCGCCACCACGCCGCGCCCGTGGCTGATGCTCGCGTGCAGCCCGCGTGCCGCGCCGGTGAGCCTCGGCCGGCCGGTCTGGTCCCGTGCCACGCCAACGTTGGCGGCCGGCACGCCGAGCAGGTCGGCAGCGGTGCTGACCAGATGCTCCGACGCCCGGCCCCTGGGGTCGCCGGTGATCGTCGCAATCCGCACCACGACCCATTCCATGGGAGGAGTCAAGCAATGTCAGATGAGGTTCGCCAGTCCATCGTCGATGCGCTGGCCCAGATGAACTACGACGTCGACGACGTCACCGGCGACACGGTGCTCGGCCCCGCCGGGCTGGACCTGGAGTCGCTGGCCGTCGCCGAACTCGCGGTCCGCGTCGAGGACACCTTCGGCGTCAAGTTCACCGACGAGGAGTTGGAGAAGCTGGCCGACTACACGCTCGACCGGTTCGCCGCCGAGGTGGCCGGGCGCGCGGAGCCAGCGCGGAGCGCCCCCGTCGCACCGGCCACCTCGGCGGAGTGAGGGTGGGCGACAGCGATCGCCGCGACGAGATCCTGTCGATCCTCGCCGACGTGGGCTACCGGAGTGTCGACGCCTCGCGTGAGCGCATCGACTCGCTGGAGCTCGCCCGGCTGGTCTACGAGATAGAGCGGCGCTACGGCCTCGACCTCGACCTCGACGACGACGAGCTGGCGGCGATGTCCACGGTGACCGGTGCGGCGGAGATCCTCAGTCGTCTTACCCTGACGGCGGCGGAGTCGGAGTGACCCGCTCGACTGTCGTGGTCACCGGACTGGGCCTCCTGACGGCCCACGGCCGCGGCCCCGCGCCGCTGCTGGCGGCGGTGCTGGCCGGGAAGCCCGCGTTCGGCGAGGTCCGTCGCTTCGACCCGGGCCGTAGCCGGGTACGAGCGGCGGCCACCCTCGCCGACACCGAAGACCTGGCCGCCGAGGTGGTCGCCGTCGTGGCGGACGCCTGCGACGACGCCGGGTTGGCACACCGGCGCGGCGAGTGCGCGCTGTACTTCGCCACCGGCACGGGCACCAGCGTGGTCCGCGCCGGAGGATCGGGCAACGGGCCGGCCGTGTTGGCCGCCACCGTGGCCCGGCGAACCGGCCTCGGCGGCGTCGCGCGGGTCTACACGTCGGCGTGTGTGGCGGGCAGCACCGCGCTGGCCGAGGCCGCCTCGATGATCGCCCGGGGTCGGTGCGAGCGGGCCGTGGTCGCCGGGGGCTTCCTCGTCGACGCCGACCACCAGGCCCTCTTCGACGCCGGCCGGGCCCTGGCCGACGACGGCGCCGTCCGCCCGTTCAGCAACGGCCGGCGCGGCATGCTGCTGGGCGACGCGGTCGTCGCCGTGGTGCTGGAGTCGGCGGCCGCCGCCCAGGGACGGGGCGGTCGGGTGCGGTCCCGGCTGGCCGGCTGGGCCCGGGCCGGCGACGCCTACCACGTCTGCCAGCCCGATCCGGGTGGCGCCGGGATGGGCTCGGCCATCCGCGCCGGCCTGGCCCGGGCCGGCGTGACGCCGCAGGAGTTGGCGTACGTTAACGCCAACGGCACCGGCACGACACGTGCCGACGCGGCCGAGAGCAGCGCGTTGCGCGTCGGCCTCGGCACGGCGGTCGAGTCGGTGGCGGTGAGCTCGACCAAGTCCGTGCACGGGCATGCCCTGGAGGCGTCCGGCCTGCTGGAGTTCGCGGTCACCGCGCTGGCCCTCGACGCCGGCCGGTTGCCGGTCAATGCCGGCTTCATCGAGGCGGACCCGCAGTGCCCGGTACGGGTGGTGCGCGAGCCCGGCCCGATGGTCGGCCGGTACGCCCTGAGCTGCAACTTCGCGTTCGGTGGCGCCAACACCGCTCTGGTGCTGGGGGCGGTGTGACCGGCCTCGACACCGCTTCAGGCGCGGTCCGTGAGCTGGCCCGCGCGGCGTGGCCCGAGCCCGGCGACGCCGGCCGGCCACCCGCGGTCCGCGGGTTCGTCGCCTCGCCGTTCCCCCCGCTCGTCGTGGCCGTCGCCAGCCGCTGCCTGCGACGGCGCGCCGGCGCGGGTGCCCACGGGCCGACCGCCGTCGTCCTGGTCAGCGCGTACGCCGACCAGGCCACCGCGGCGGCCATCGCCGGGGAGGTGGACGGTGGCCGGCGGGTGTCGCCGATGTACTTCTTCCAATCCGTGCCGAACTCGGTCCTCGGCCACGTCGCCACCGAGTGGGCCCTGACCGGACCGGTCGTGTCGCTCAGCCCGAGCGGCGATCCGTTCGGCGAGGGCCGGGCGGTGGCGGAGGGCCTGTTCGCCGACGGGGACGCGGCGGAGGCGCTGGTGATCGTCGTCGAGCACGACACCGACCCGGCCCAGCCCACCGGCGCGACGGCCCTGCTGCTCACGCCGGACCACGAGATGACCAGGCCGCCGACCGGCGGCGGACAAGGCGGTTGACATGACCGGATCGACCCGACCCTCGGCCACCATCACCGGTATGGGGCTGGTGACGCCCGTCGGGCGGGGGGTAACGGACTTCTTCGCGGCGATCTGCAACGGGCGCTCCGGGCTGGTGCGCCCGCCCGAGGGGCACGGCGCGGCCGCCGCCACGGAGGTGGTCGGGATCGCCCCGGACATCGACCCCACCACCGTGTTGCCGCCCAACGAGGTGCTGGCCGCCGACCGGTTCCTGATCATGGGTCTGGCCGCCGCCGACGACGCGATGCGTGACGCCGGCCTGGAGGTCGGCCGCGACGTCGACCCACTGCGGGTCGCCGTGGTCGTCTCCAGTGGCGCGGGTGGCCTCACCACCTACGAGGCGCAGGCCAAGGCCCGCGTGGAGCGCGGCCGCACCGCCGTGAGCGCGTACCTCTATCCGGGTTTCCTCCCCAACATGGCCGCCGCGCGCATTGCCATCAGGTACGGCATCCAGGGCTACAGCTCGTGCATCGCGACCGCCTGCGCGGCCAGCGCGCACGCCGTGGCGGAGGCGCTGCGACTCATCCGGTCCGGCGACGCGGACGTGGTCGTGTGCGGTGGGGCGGAGTCACCGCTCGGGCCGACCGGCACCGCCGGTTTCGCCAACGCGCGGGCGCTCGCCACCGGCTGGTCCGACCCGACGCAGGCGAGCCGCCCGTTCGACCGGCGACGCAACGGCTTCGTGCTCGGCGAGGGCGCCGGGATCCTGGTCGTCGAGCGCGCCGAGCACGCGGACGCGCGCGGGGTTGCCGGCTACGCCGACATCATCGGGTGGGGCGCCACCACCGACGCCTTCCACCCCACGTCGCCGCGGGCGGACGGCGCCGGCGCCGCGCAGAGCATGCGCCGGGCGGTCGCCGACGCCGGCGTCGCGCCCACCGACGTCGACTACATCAACGCCCACGGCACGAGCACCAAACGGGGCGACCTGGCCGAGACCCGCGCCGTCCACAGCGCATTCGGTACGCACGCCCCGGCGGTCAGCTCCACCAAGGGCGTGACCGGGCACCTGCTGGGCAGCGCCGGAGCCGTCGAGGCGGCGGCGACGGCCCTGGCGGTCACCTACGGGATGCTGCCGCCGACCAACAACCTGGACGATCCGGACCCGGCCTGCGACCTCGACCACGTGCGGGGTCAGGCGCGTCCGGTCCGGCCCCGCGCGGTCCTGTCCAACTCCTTCGCGTTCGGCGGACACAACGTCAGCCTGATGTTCGGTCCGCCCTCCACGGCGCGGGTCCGGGAGGCGGACCCGGCGGCGGCGGTCACCACCACGGATCAACGATGAGAGGAGCGCGATGACAACGACGGAATTCACGCTGACCGACGAGGAGCGGGCCGCGCTGCCCACCGACGAGGACGTCCGGTCGTACGCCGAGCGGGGCTGGTACCTCAGCCAGAAGCTGCTCACCGACGACGAGGTGGACACGCTCGTCGAGGCCACCGAGCGGTTCTACGCGGGTCACCGCGACCGGCGGTTGCCCCGGCGGCCGGCGAAGCTGGCCTACTGGGAGCCGGAACACGGCGACGTGCAGCGACACAACGACTACGTGCACTACGAGAGCGACGAGGTCGCCGCGATCCTGCGCAAGCCGATCATCGGCGCGGTCGCGGCGCGGCTGGCGGAGGCGGCCGAGATCCGGGTGTTCCAGAGCACCTTGATCCTCAAGCCGCCGAGCCCCGGCGAGCCGACCAACATCGTGCCCTGGCACTTCGACCGTCACTACTGGCAGACCTGCACCTCCGAGCGGATGCTGACCGCCTTCATCCCGATGCACGAGTGCACCGAGGAGATGGGCACGATCACGATGGTCGACGGCAGCCACACCTGGAAGGAGGTCGGGGGCGACGACAAGACCACGCGGCACTTCGCCGAGCGCGACCGTTCCGAGCTGGAGGATCTGCTCGTCAACAACGCCGAGTACAACGGCGCGCAGGTCAACAAGATCCCGATGCACATCCCCAAGGGCCACATGAGCTTCCACCACTGCCGTACGTACCACGGCAGTGGGGCCAACCGGAGTCCGCGCGCCCGGCGCGCCATCTCTCTGCACCTGCAGGACGGCGACAACCGCTACCGGCGGTTCCACCGCTCCGACGGCGACCTCGTCGTCTACAACCACGATTCCCTGGTACGCCGTGACGAGGCGGGTCTGCCCGACTACAGCGACCCGCAGTTCTGCCCGGTTCTCTGGCGCTCCTCGAACCCGCAGAGCGAGACGGCATGACCGTTGGCACGCCCCGGCCCGTGGCAGTCGCACGGGACCGGGGCGACAGCCGGCGCGATCCGCTGCTGTGGCCGGAGGAGTGCCTCTTCGCGGTGGCCCTCACCCTCGTCGCCGCGCTCGCCCTCGTCACCGGCGCGGTCTCCTGGGCGATGATCGCCGCGTCGACCGTGCTGGTCGGCGCGCTGATCGCCGGGTTCGCGCTGTCCCGGCGCCGCCGCGCCGCCGCGTCGGGGCCGGCGGTGCTCGACGCGCGGGTGGGCGGCCCGGCGAGGGTGGCCAGGTTCGTCGGCGGGGTCGCCCGGACGGCGGTGCCGTTCCTGTCCTGCCTGGTGATCTACTCAAGTCTGCGCGACATCACCCCGGAGCTGGACTTTCCGCTCGTCGATCCCGCGTTGATCGAGTTCGACCGCGCGGTCTTCGGCGGCGACGTCAGCCGTTGGCTCAACGACACCCTCGGCTCACCCGCGTTGACGCTGTTCATGGCGATCTGCTACCTGAGCTACGGCCTCTCCCAGGGGGCGTACGCCATCTTTTCGTACGTGCGGGGCCATGTGCGCGAGTACCACGACTTCGCGCTCGCGATCTCCATCACCGCGGTGGTCGGCTACTCCGGCTACGTGCTGGTGCCGGGGGTGGGTCCGCACATCTACCAGACCGACGTCTACGCCGACCCGCTCCCCGGTCACGAGGGATCGATCGGCGGCGCGCTGGACGCCATCACCGCCGTCCAGGGTCCGGCGCGGGATCTCTTTCCCAGCCTGCACACCGCCATGACGGTGGTGCTGATGGTGTATCTGTGGCGCGACGCCCGTCGCCTGTTCTGGTGGTACCTGCCGATCGGCCTGGGGTTGCTGCTGTCCACGTTGTACCTACGCAAGCACTACGCCGTCGACCTGCTGGCCGGGACAGTTCTCGCGGTG
The DNA here is from genome assembly GCF_044466585.1 of Micromonospora sp. NPDC049359. Lineage (NCBI taxonomy): Bacteria > Bacillati > Actinomycetota > Actinomycetes > Micromonosporales > Micromonosporaceae > Micromonospora > Micromonospora sp. NPDC049359. The sequence continues at coordinate 553,585 of NZ_JBITMW010000003.1, forward strand.
CTGGCCGTGGTGGTGGCCGGGCGGGTCAACCGCTGGTGGTACCGGCCCCGGATCGACCCACCCGCCGAAGCAGCTCGGTCATCCGCGCCGTAACGGCGTCGACGACCTGCGGGTGGTCGAGGATGAAGTGCCCGCCGTCCACGACGGTCAGGTCGAAGCGTTCCGCCGTCTCCTGCTGCCAGGCCAGCGCGCCCGCCGCGTCGGCCATCCGATCGTGGCGGCCCACCAGGGCGGCGATCGGACACCCCAACGCCGTCCGGGGTGGGCGGGCGTAGGTCTCCGCCAGCCGCAGGTCGGTCCGCAGCACCGGCAGGGCGAGCCGTATCAGCGCCGGTTCGGCGAGGACCTCGGCCGGGGTGCCGCCGAGACGTCCCAGCGATTCGATCAGCCGGTCGTCGTCCAACCCGTGCAGAGGGCGGTGGGCGAGACCGGCGGCGGGCCCGTTGCGCCCCGCGACGATCACCAGCTCGGGGCCCGGGCCGGTGCGCGCCAGCGTCGCCGCCACCTCGTACGCCAGCAGCGCGCCGAAGCTCTGCCCGGCCAGGGCGTACGGACCCGACAGGCGGCCGCGCACCGCGTCGCACGCGGCGGTCACCAGCCGGGGCCAGTCGTCGATCGCCGGCTCCTGTCGGCGGGTGCCGTGGCCGGGCAGCTCCACCGGCTCGACGACCACTCCGGCCGGCAGCCACCGCCTCCACCTGGTGAAATGCGACGCTGAGCCACCGGCGGCCGGGAAGCCGAACACCGTCAACGACGGTGGACCTGAACGCCCGTTATTCCGTGCTTCTTCGGCAACCAGGACGTGATCTATCAGCATTGACATCTCGCTTCTCGTCCGATGTACTTCAACGTACAGGGAAATCATCAGGCGGGGAATGGCCGCTACAGTTCACCGAACGGATGCGCGTGGGGGGTGCCGTGGGGATGCGCCGCGACCGTCGCTCAGCCGCCAGGGCAGGTGCCACCGACATCGCGGTGGTAGGCGTCGGTTGCCGGTTCCCCGGCGGAGTGGACGACCTCGACTCGCTGTGGCGCGTCCTGGACGAGGGGCGTGACGTCACCGGCCCCGTCCCGGCCGGGCGACCCGGCGCCGCCTCGCTCGACACGGTCGGCACCGGCGGGTTCCTGCCCGACATCGACCTGTTCGACGCCGAGTTCTTCGGCGTCTCACCCCACGAGGCGCGCGAGATGGACCCGCAGCAGCGGCTCCTGCTGACGCTCGCCTGGCGTGCCATGGAGCACAGCGGTGTGCCGCTGTCAGCCTGGGCGGGCAGCAACACCGGGGTCTACTTCGGCATCCTGGCGATGGACTACGCCGTCCTGCACGCCCGCACCCTCGGCGTCGACCACGTGGGGGCGCACTACGCCAGCGGCAAGGAGTTCAGCTTCGGGTCAGGCCGGGTGGCGTACACGTTCGGTCTGAACGGGCCGTGCATGACCCTGACCGCCGCCTGCGCGTCGTCGCTGCTGGCGGTGCACCTCGCCGCGCGTGCCCTGGCGGCGGGCGACTGCGACACCGCGCTGGCCGGTGGGGTCAACCTGATGGTCGGTCCGGAGCTGACCCTCTACATGCGACGTATCCAGGCGCTGTCACCGCAGGGGCTCTGCCGCCCGTTCGACGCGGACGCCGACGGCGTGGTGCGCGGCGAGGGCGGCGCGGTCGTCGTCCTCAAGAGGTACGCGGACGCCGTCGCCGACGGCGACCAGATCTGGGGCGTGATCAAGGGAAGCGCGACGAACCACGACGGCCGCAGCGCCGGCCTGACCGCGCCCAACGCCCTGGCCCAGGAGCAGTTGCTGCGCAACGCGCTCCGCGACGCCGACGTGTCGCCCGCCGACATCGAGTACGTCGAGGCGCACAGCACCGGCACGCCGCTGGGTGACCCGATCGAGCTCAGCGCGTTGGCAGCGGTCTTCGGTCCCGAACGTGCGCCGGAGCGCCCGCTGCTCGTCGGCTCGCACAAGGCCAACTTCGGCCACCTCGACTCCGCCGCCGGCATCCTCGGCCTGCTCAAGGGCCTGCTGGTCGCGCGTACCGGGGTGGTGCCGCCGCAGATCAAGCTGGCGCAGCCGACGCCACGGTTCGGCTGGTCCGGTTCCGGGTTGGCGGTCCCCACCACCCGCACGGTGTTGCCCCACGCACCCCACCGCCTCACCGGCGTCAGCGCGTTCGGTCTGTCCGGCAGCAACGTGCACGTCGTGCTCGCCGCGCCCCCAAAGGAGCGCGCCGCGCAGCCGCCGGCGCCCGTGTCGTGGCCGGTGCTGGTGCTGTCCGGCCCCTCCGGGTCGGCGCTGGCCGACCAGGTCACCCGGCACGCGGCACTGCTCGACGACCCCGCGACGGCGGAGCCGGACCAGCTCGGCGACCTGTTGTTCAGCATCGGTGCCCGGCGTAGCCACCACACGCACCGGCTCGCTCTGACCGGCGGGAGCGCCGCCGACCTGCGCGGCGCGTTGGCCGGTCACCAGGCCGGCGAGAGGTCCGCCAACGCGGTCAGCGGCGAACTGCTGCACGACGGTCCGGCGTACGTGGTGCAGGTGTTCTCCGGCCAGGGCTCGCAGTACCCCGGCATGGGTCTCGACCTCTACCGCGCCGACCCGACGATGCGCGCCACGCTCGACGAATGCGACGCGTTGACCCGGCGGATCGCCGGATGGTCGCTGCTGGAGGAGCTGGGTCGCCGCACCGGCAGCCGGTTGTCCGAGACCCGGTTCGCCCAACCGGCGATCTTCGCGATCCAGATCGGGCTCTCCCGGCTCTGGGCCCGGTGGGGTGTTCCGCCGGACTCGGTCGTCGGCCACAGCATGGGGGAGGTCGCCGCGGCCTGCGCGGCCGGCGCGCTGCCGCTGGAAGACGCGCTGCGGGTCATCGTGCTGCGGGGAGAGCTGTTGCAGCCGGCGTCCGGCAGCGGACGGATGGCCGCCATCGCGCTCTCCGCCGACGAGGTCACCGCCACCATCGGCCGGTACGCCGAGGTGGTGATCGCCGCGGTCAACGGGCCTCGCTCGGTCGTGGTCGCCGGCCCGACGGTCGCCGTGGACCGGCTGCTGGCCGACCTGACCGCCGCCGGGGTGCGGTGCGTGCCGCTGGCCGGCGACTACGCGTTCCACAGTCCGGCGGTCGCGGCGTACGGCGACGAGTTGGAGCGCCGGCTCGACGGCCTGACACCGGCCGAGCCGCGTGTGCCGATGCTGTCCAGCGTCGACCCGAGCGGCGTCGTACCGGAGTTCGGGCCGGCCTACTGGGGCCGCAACGTGCGCGAGCCCGTGCTGTTCTGGCCGGCGATCGACCGGCTGCTGTCCCGGCGGCCGGCGGTCTTCGTGGAGCTGGGTCCGCATCCGGTCCTGACCGGGCCGCTGGCGGCGTCACTCGTGGCCCGCTCCCGTCGTGGCGCGGCGATCGGCAGCCTGGCGCGGGGCCGACCGCCGGTGGAGACCCTGACCCGAGCCCTCGCCGAGGCGTACACCGCCGGTGTCGCGGTGGACTGGGCAGCGGTGTACGGCGAGGGTCGGCGGTACCGGCCGCTGCCGCCGGTCCGGCTCTCCGAGGAGCGGTACTGGCTGCCGACCCCCGAGTCCGTCGCCCTGCCCGCACCGCAGGCGGTGGGGACGGATCCCGTCGGCTCCGCGCACGGCGTCGCCGGCGTGGCGCTGGGCGAGCTGCGGGCCGAGGTGCGCCTCATCGCGCCGGACGGCACCGTCGTGCAGACGTTGGCCGGTGTCGGTGTGCCGACGACCGCCGCGCCCAACGGTGCCGGTGGCCGGGGTGGCGAGGGTGTCGGCGAGCGACGCGGCACCGGTGCGGCCGCCAACGGCGCCGGTGTCGGCGGTACGACCGTCAACGGTGTCGCCGGCGGGGGCGGTGTCGGCGGCGCGACGGCCAACGGCGCGACGGCCAACGGCGCGACTGCCAACGGCGCGACTGCCGGCGGTACGGATGCCGCGGGCGCGGGTGTCGGCGGTGGCGGGAGCGGCATCGGCGGCCGTGACGGCACCAACGGGGCCGGCGCCCGCGCTCGCACCCCGGTGGAGCGGGAGCGGATCGCCGCCCTGGTCAACGATGCCGTCGCCGAGGCCCTCGGCTACGAGCCCGGCCGCCGTCTGGCGCGCGGGCGCGGCTTCTTTGAGCTGGGCATGGACTCGCTAGCCCTGGTCGCGCTCGTCAGCCGGCTCGAACGCGAGCTGGGCGCTGTCCTCGGGGCTGCCGTCGGCATCGAGCACCCGACCATCGACGCTCTCACCGACCACCTTGTCGCCGAGGCACTCCCGGCCGGGCCGCCGCCTCCCGCCGAGTCAACAGAGCCGGCGCGCCCGGTTGAGCCGCCCCGCCAGGCTGCGTCACCGCCGATCGCCGCGGCGGCGGCTGTTCCGGTCGCGTCGGTCGTACGCGGGCCGGCCGAGCCGGTGGCCATCGTGGGCATCGGTTGCCGGCTGCCGCGGGCCGACGGTCCCGAGCAGTTCTGGCGGCTGCTGTCCGACGGGGTCGACGCCACCGGCGACGTGCCGGCGGACCGGTGGGACGCCGAGGCGCTGCTCGGCGCCGGTCCCGGCGCCCCCGGCACCGTGGTCACCCGCCGTGGTGGTTTCCTGGACCGGGTCGACCTGTTCGACAACGCGTTCTTCCGGATCTCGGCCCGGGAGGCCCGGGCCATGGACCCGCAGCAGCGCCTCTTCCTGGAGGTGGCCTGGGAAGCGCTCGAGGACGCCGGGGTCACGCGGGAGCACCGGCGATCCGCCCGGGTCGGCGTTTTCGTCGGCATGAACACCACCGACTACCAGCAACTGCTCACCCGGCGGGCCCGGGACGTCGACCTCTACTACGGCACGGGCAACTCCTTCAGCGGCACGGCCGGCCGGTTGTCGTACTTCCTGGACGTTCGCGGCCCCAGTCTGGCGATCGACACGGCCTGCTCGTCGTCGCTGGTCGCGGTGCACCTGGCCGTGCAGAGCCTGCGCGCCGGGGAGGCCGACGTCGCGCTCGCCGGCGGGGTGAACGTGATGGTGAGGCCCACCGTGCACCTGGCGATGTCGGCCGCGGGCGCGCTGTCGCCCGACGGTCGCTGCAAGACCTTCGACGCCAGCGCCGATGGCTACGGGCGCGGTGAGGGTGCCGGGGTGGTGGTGCTCAAGACACTCGCGCAGGCCGAGCGCGACGGCGACCGGGTCTACGCCGTGATCCGTGGCAGCGCGGTCAACCACAACGGCGCGAGCGGCGGCCTGACCGTGCCCGGCGGCGAGGCGCAGGAGGAGCTGATCCGCACGGCGCTCGCCGCCGGTGGTGTCGCCGCGTCGGACGTGGACTACCTGGAGGCGCACGGCACCGGCACGGTACTCGGGGACGCCGTGGAGCTGCGGGCGATCGCGCGTGCGCTCGGCGGCGGGCGGCAGCCGGACCGGCCGCTGCTGGTCGGGTCCGTCAAGACCAACATCGGCCACCTGGAGGCGGCCGCTGGTATCGCCGGGCTGATCAAGACCGCGCTGGCGCTGCGACACGGCGAGCTGCCCGCGCACCTGCACGTCACCCGTCCCACCTCCCAGGTGGACTGGGCGCGGCTGCCGGTCCGGATCACCACGTCCACGACGGCGTGGCCGGCCACCGGCGGGCGACCCCGGGTCGCCGGGGTGAGCGCGTTCGGATTCACCGGGACCAACGCCCACGTGGTGCTCAGCGGGCCGGCCACCCCGGCGTCGCCGAACGGGCACCGGACACCGGGCGTCGCCGCGTCCGCCAGGGCCGGCGCGATCATTTCCGGCCGGGCTCACCTCCTGGTTCTGTCGGCCGCCGGGGACGGCGCCCTGGCCGCCGCCCGGGAGAGCTTCGCGGACGTGCTGTCCGCGCAGGGCGGCGCGGACATCGCCGACATCTGCCACGCAGCGGCGACCCGGCGCGCTCACCTGGAGCACCGGCTGGCGGTGGTCGGTCGCGGGATCGCCGACCTCGCCGCCGGGCTGTCCGGTGGCGACGGCGCGCACCAGGGCGCGGTGTCCGACGAGTCCGAGCGCCTGGTCCTCGTGTACGGGGACCGCGCGTCGGTCGACTGGCGTGCCCTCGATCGCGACGAGCCCGCCTTCCGGGCCACGTTGGACGCGCTCGACGACAGCGGCGCGCTGCGTACGGCGCTTACCGCCGGCGACGCGGATCGGGGCGAGCCGGCCGCCGTGCTGGCCGTACAACTCGCGCTCACCGCCGTCTGGGAGGCATACGGGGTACGGCCCGACGCGGTCGTCGGACGTGGCGTCGGTGAGTTGGCAGCGGCGTGCGCGGCGGGTGCGCTCGACCGGGCGCGGGCGATCGGCGCGGCGCTCGACGGCACGACCGTCACCGTGGCGGCACCCACCGACACCTCCTCGACGCCCGTGCTGTGGCTGGCCTCGGCGGGCGGTCCGGTGTCCGGTCCGCACCCGGTGTCCGCCCGGTCACCGGCGTCGGGCTGGGACGCGCTGGCCGCGTCGCTCGCGGCGGCGGGGGAGCGGGTGTGGCTCGCGGTCGACGGCGGGTCGGACGCCGCGGCTGTCGCCGCGGGTGGGGAGGCGAGCCTCCTGGCGGTCGGTGCGGACCTGGGCCGTCCGGAGGGATTCCTCGACGTCATCGCCCAGCTCCACGTGGTCGGTGTCGGCATCCACTGGGAGAGGCTGTTCGGCCGCCGCCCGTACCGGGCGGTGCTGCCGCGCTACCCGTGGCAGCGACGCCGGCACTGGGCGGATACGTCGGACCCGGCGACCGGTTCGGCGGCCGTCGCCCAGCGGTCGGGCTCCGTGACCACGACGCCGGCTGTCCCGACCACTCCGGCGCTCACCGGCACCACCCTGCCCGACGATGTCCGGGACCGCTGCGCCGCGCGTACGTTCACCGTCCGGTGGCGTCGCGTCCTGCCGCCCGCCCCGGAGGCGGCGGCCGGGCGGTGGCTCGTCGTCCCGCTCACGGGCGCGTCCGTTGAGGCGGGTCAGCGGGTGGTCGATGGTCTGCGGCTCGCCGGCGTCGAGGTGACCTGGCGGCCACCGTCCGTCGGCGCGGGCCCCGACGACGACCGGGGCGGTAGGCCGACCGCCGGCGTGGGGGAGGGCGACCTGCCGCCGTGGGCCGATGTTCCGCCGGACCACGGGATCGTGCTGGTCGCGGCGGCCGCACCCGGCAGTGTGCCGGTCGAGGTCCTGGTAGCGGGTGTCGTGCGGGCAGCCCGTCAGCTTCGCGCCGGACTCGACGTGCCGTCCGGGCGGTTGCGCGTCGTCACCGCCGGGGCGTACCAGCCGACCGGTGCCGGCGAGGCGGACCCGGCGCAGGCGGCGGTGTGGGCGGCCGGGCGGGTGCTCGCCATGGAGGCCGCGCCCGGGTGGGGCGGTCTGGTCGACGTCGACCCGCGCCTGCTCGGCACCGCGCCACGTCAGGCAGGCGGCGAGCCGGGCCAGGCGGGCGGCGAGCCGGGCCAGCAGGACGTCGGCTGGACTCCCGGCGACGCTGCCGGACTCGCCGGTGCGCTGACGGCCCCGCGTGGGTCCGCTACCGACCCGGCCGAGGACGAGCTGCTCCTGCGCGAAGGAGCCTGGTACGCCGGACGGTTGTCCACGGCGGACCCGCTGCCGACCGCGCTGCCCGAGTTCGACTGTGATCCGGACGCCTGGTACCTGGTGACCGACGCGCTGCACCCGGCCAGCCGACCGTTCGTGGACGTGCTCGTACGCCGTGGCCTGCGTCGGCTGATCGTCGGGGAAGCCACCCCGCCCGACGATGCGCCGTCCCACGCCACCCCGCCCGACGTCACGCCGTCCGACGGTGCGTCCCCGGGGCACGTACGGCTCGCCGAGCTGACAGCGGCCGGCGTGGAGGTGCGACGGATCGACCTCACGGCGGCAGACCGTGGGGCGGACGAACGATCGGCGGCAGACCGCGCGGCGGATCTCGCGGCCGACCTGACGCCGGACGCGTTGGGCGCCCCGCTCGGTGGCGTGCTGCTGGTCGGCAAGCCCGCGCCGGCCGCCCCGCTCGACACCCTCGACGAGGGCGCGGTGTCGTCGGCCGTGCGCTGGGCTGAGGTCGTACACCGGCTGGACCTGGCGACCCGGGACCTCGCGCCGCCGCTGTTCTGCGTGACCGGCGCGGCGGCCGCGGTCTGGGGGGCCACCGGGATGGCCGCGCGGGCCGCCGCCGAGGGCGCGGTCGACGCGGTGACCACGGCGCGGGAGCGGGCCGGTCTACCCGTCCAGGTGGTGCGGTTCATGCCCGTCGACGACCCGGCCGAGCTGTCCCGCCGGGACCGGATGGTGATGGTCGACAGCGGCCTGCGGCCGCTGGCCGGCGCGGAGCTGGGCGAGGCCTTCGAGGTGGCGCTCCGGGCGGGCCTGACCCAGGTCACGGTGGCGGACGTGGACGCGCCCCGGTACGCGCGGGTGTGCCGGGAGCGGGCCGACCGCGCGTTCCTGGCCGAGGTGGGCGTCGAGTCCGTGGCGAGCGACGGCCGATCGCAGGAGGCCGGCAGGTCGGTCGCACCGCTGGCTGCCGTCGTGCTGGCGCTGCCGGCCGAGCAGCGGGCCGAGCGTCTGTTGGAGGCGGTGCTCGACGCGGTGGCCGAGGTGTTGGGCGAGGCGTCCGGGGTGGACGTGCTGGCCCATCAGGGCTTCTTCGACCTCGGCATGGACTCGGTGATGTCGCTGAGCCTGCGCGGCTGGTTGGAACGCGGGCTGGGGGTGGACCTGCCGGCGACGCTCACGTTCGAGTTTCCCAACGCGGCGGCGCTCACCGACCACCTGCTGACGCTGCTCGATCCGGCCGCCGACCCGGCCCGGTCGAGCACGCCGGCCACCACGCCCGCCACCACGGCGACCGGCGTGCCCGACGACGCCGACGACGACCTGGCGGCGATGTCCGAGGACGAGCTGATCGCGCGGCTGTCGGCCGCGCTCGCGGAGGGGGGCTGAGATGTCGACGACCGCTTCGCGTACACCGGACAGCCGCCGGCTCATGGCCGACGCGCTGCGCACCATCGAGGATCTGCGCCGCCGCCTTGCCGACAGTCGGGACGGTTGGTTGGACGAACCGATCGCCATCGTCGGGATGGCCTGCCGGTTCCCCGGCGGCGCGCACTCGCCGGAGGAGTTCTGGACCCTGCTGCGCAACGGGGTGGACACGACCTCGGAGTTCCCGGCGGAGCGCGCCGACGCCGGCGCGTACCACGACCCGGACCCGGAGGCGCCGGGCAAGGCGTACACGATCCGGGGCGCCTTCCTCGACCAGGTCGACCGGTTCGAGCCGGAGGCGTTCGGGATCTCCCCGCGCGAGGCGCTGGGCATGGACCCGCAGCACCGCATCGCGCTGGAGATCTGCTGGGAAGGGCTGGAGCGCGCCGGCTACGCGCCCGACCGGCTCGACGGCTCGCGCACCGGCGTCTACTTCGGACTGAGCACGACCGACTACGTACGCGCCCGGCAGAGCGTCGGCGACATCGACGACGTCGACTTCTACCAGCTCACCGGCGAGCCCAGCTTCCTGGCCGGCCGCATCTCGTACCTGCTCGGACTGCGGGGGCCGAGCAAGGTCGTCGACACCTCCTGCTCGTCGTCGCTGGTCGCGCTGCACGAGGCGTGCCAGGCGCTGCGGCTGCGGGAGTGCGACCTGGCGTTGGCCGGCGGGGTGAACCTGCTGCTGTCCCCGTACGGCTTCGTGATGATGAGCAAGTTCCGCGGGCTCTCCGCCGACGGGCGGTGCAAGACCTTCGACGCGTCGGCGGACGGCTACGCCCGCGGGGAGGGCGCCGGTGTCGTGGTGCTCAAGCGGCTCTCCGCCGCGCTGGCCGACAACGACCCGATCGTCGCGGTCGTCCGCGGCTCGGCGGTCAACCACGACGGTCGCTCCAGCGGCCTCACCGTGCCGAACCCGCTCGCGCAGCAGGACGTGGTCGCCGCGGCCATGAGCCAGGCCGGCGTCGGGCCGGACGGCGTGGACTACGTCGAGGCGCACGGGACGGGCACCTCGCTGGGCGATCCCATCGAGCTGCGTTCGCTGGAAGCCGTCATCGGTCGGCACCGCCGACCCGACGACCCGCTGCTGGTGGGCTCGGTGAAGACGAACATCGGGCACCTGGAGCCGGCCGCCGGCATGGCCGGCCTGTTCAAGGTCGTGCTCGCCATGTCGAACGGCGAGATCCCACCGCACCTGCACCTGAACGAGCCCAACCCGAACCTGGACTGGTCCGCCTTGCACGTGCGGGTGCCCGTGACCTGTACGTCGTGGCCGGATCGGGGCCACCCGCGCACCGGCGGAGTGAGCAGCTTCGGGGCGAGCGGGACGAACGCGCACGTCGTGCTGGCGGCGCCGCCGGCCGGTGCCGCTCGGGCTGGTGCCCAACCGCCGTACGGGTTGTTCCTGGCCTCCGCGCGTACCGAGGAGGCGCTGCGTGAGCTGGCCGACCGGCACGCGCGGTGGCTCCGCGGTCCGCACGCGGTGTCCCTCGGCGACGCCTGCTACACGACGCACGTCGGCCGCGCGGTCCAGACGCACGGCCTCGCGGTCACCGCCGCCGACACCGACGAGCTGGCGGACGTCCTGTCGGCGTACGCGCAGGGCCGCCACCCGCGCGGGCTGACGGTCGCCGCCCTGCCCCGCCGCCGCGATCGCAAGGTCGCCTGGCTGTTCACCGGCCAGGGCGCCCAGTACCCGGGCATGGCCCGCGGGCTGCTGGGGAACGCCGCCTTCCGCGCCGCGTTCGAGGAGGCCGCGGCGCTCTTCGACAGCGAGCTGCCCCGCCGGTTGGCGGACGTGCTGTGGGCCGACGGTCCGACGCCGCTCGACGACACCCGGTACACGCAGCCGGCGCTGTTCGCGGTCGAGTACGCCCTGGCCCAGATGTGGCTCTCCTGGGGCCTGCGACCGTCCGCGGTGGCCGGCCACAGCGTCGGCGAGCTGGTCGCCGCCTGCGTCGCCGGTGTGCTGGACCTGCCCGCCGCCGCGACGCTGGTGGCCGCGCGGGCGCGGTTGATGGCGGAGCTGCCGGCGGGCGGCGCGATGGCCGCCGCGGGCTGCGCGGAGGAGGTCGCCGTCGCGGCGATCGACGGGTACGCGGGCACGGTCGCGGTCGCCGCGGTCAACGGGCCGGGCGACGTCACGATCTCGGGTCACGCCGCGCATCTGGCCACCGTCCTGGAGCGGCTGGCGACCGACGGCGTCCGCACCCGGCGGCTGGCCGTGTCGCACGCGTTCCACTCGCCGCTGATCCGACCCATGCTGGAGCCGTTCCGGTCGGTGCTGGCCGGGCTGTCGTTCCGCCCGCCGCGCATTCCGTTGGCGTCCAACGTCACCGGTCGGCTGTTCGGCGACGACGACCTGGGCCCGGACTACTGGCTGCGGCACGCGGCCGGCGCGGTCCGCTTCCGCGACGGGGTGCGCGCGTTGCACGACGCGGGCATGCGCACCTTCGTGGAGCTCGGGCCCGCGCCCGTGCTGACGGCCCTCGCGGCCCGCTCGCTCGCCGGCGAGCCGGATTGCGCGTTCGTGCCCACCCTGCGGCGGGGCGGTGAGGACCTGCGTGAGGTGCTCGGCGCGGTCGGCAACGTGAGCCTGCGGGGCGCACGTCCGGACTGGCGGGCCTTCCACGAGGGCGAGGACGTGCGCGCGGTACCGCTGCCGACGACACCGTGGCGCGGCGCGCACTACTGGTTCCGCGAGGTCGGGCCGGTCGCCGCGCCGGTCGCGGCCGCCGCCGAGGAGACCGGGGCCGCCGTCGTGGCCGGCGACATCCCGGGCGTCGGCCGCCGCCTGCCCGGACCCGTGCCGGCGTACGAGGTGACGCCCGAGGCGCTGGCCGGTGAGTCGCCGGGTCTCGGCGCGGTGTTGGACGTGGCGGTCCGGGCCGCCACGGACTGCCTCGGTGGCGGGTGGCGGTGCGCCGAGGATCTGAGCGTCCACACGTCGGTCCCGACCGGCGAGCGGGGTCACCTGCGGCTCACGGTCACGGCGCGGGACGACGGCTCGGCCGACTGGGAGCTGGTCGGGGCCACCGCGGCCCGGGAGGCGCTGGCCGCGCCGTGGATCCGCCACGCCAGCGGGGTGCTGCGGCGCCGGTGGCCGGCCGGCCGCCCGTACCCCGACGGGGACAACGACGTCGAGACCGCGCCGGAGGTCCCGGTGCCGGACGGCGCGGGCTGGCCCGAGGTGCTCGACGCCGCGCGGGTCGCGGTCACGGTGGCGGGCGGGGCGGAGTCGGAGAACGGGTCGACGCTGGCCGGCTGCGGCGCGCTCGGTGGCACGGCCGCGACGTCGAGTGACGTCCTGCCCCCGGGCGGCGTACGGGCGGTGCGGGTCCGCGTCGGGTCCGTGCGGGCGGTCGGCGACGTGCTGACCGGGGCCGTCGACCTGCTCGACGCCGGGGGCGTCCCGATCGGGTACGCGCAGGACGTGACAGTCGCGTCGGTGCCCGCGCCGGCCCGTTGGGAGGTCCCGGCCGACCTGCTCTACGAGCAGACCTGGGTGCCCCTGCCCGGGCCGTCCCCGCAGCCGCCGGCCGACCTGGCCGGACAGAGCTACCTGCTGGTGGCCGACCCGACGGGTCCGGATGCCGCGTTGGTGACCGGGCTGGCCGCGCTGCTGCGGGAGCGCGACGCCGCCGTCACGGTGGCGGCGCCGCCGGTGGTGGGCCAGGGGTCGGACTGCCGTCCGGACCCGGACGCCGTCCGGGAGTTGGTCGCCACCTGGTCCGCCGGCCCGGGTCGTCCCCGGCTCGCGGTGGTCCTGACCGGGCTCGACGCGCCGGGGTCCAAGGACTGCGACGCCGCGAGCCTTCAGGAGTACGCCGGGCGCGCGGACCTGACGACCCTCGCCCTCCTGCGCGCGATGCTCGACGACCCGGCGTGCGCCGACGCCCGGCTCAGCCTCGTCACCCGCGCCGCTCTGCGGGTGAGCACGGCGACCGCCGTCCCGGACGCGGCCGCCCCGGTCGCCGGCACGTTGTGGGGCCTGGGCCGGGTGCTGGCGCTGGAGCACCCGGACCGGTGGGGAGGGGCGATCGACCTGGACCCGCGGCGCCGACCCGGCGAGGACCTGATGCTGCTGGCCGCGCTGACCACGGGTGGGTTGGTCCCCGGCGACCCGTCCGGCGTCGGCCCGGCCGACGCACAGGACGGCTACGACGACCAGCAGGCGCTGCGCGCGGACCGTCGGTACGCGCTGCGCCTGACCCCCGCGCCCCCACTGCCAGCCGAGGCGCTGCGCCGTCGGCCGCCGGTCCACGGCGAGGCCACGTACCTGATCACTGGGGCGTTCGGCGGGATCGGCCTGACCGTCGCGGAATGGCTGGCCCGCGCCGGCGCCGGCCGCCTGGTGCTGCTCGCCCGCACCGCGTTGCCCGAGCGGGACGGTTGGGCCGACGCGACCGGGGAGGCCGCGCGGCGGATCGACGCGGTGCGGCGGCTGGAGCGGCTGGGGACCACCGTCGACGTGGTCGCCGCCGACGTGGTCGACGAGGCGGCGATGACCGCCGTGTTCGCCGCGCTGGAGAACGGCGCCCAGCCGCTGCGCGGTGTCGTCCACGCGGCCGGCGTGTCGGAGCCCGAGTTCGCCCGTACGGCCACCGACGCCGCGTACCGGCGGGTGTGGCGACCGAAGGTGATCGGCGGCTGGCTGCTGCACCAGCTCACGCGCGGCGCGAAGCTGGATTTCTTCATCGGCTTCTCGTCGATCGCCGCGACCTGGGGCTCGCAGCACCTGGCCAGCTACGCGGCCGGCAACGCGTTCCTCGACGCGCTGGCGGGGCACCGCGAGGCCGCCGGCCTGCCGGCCCTGTCCGTCGCGTGGGGCCCGTGGGACCTGCCGTCCGCTCTCTTCGGCGACGAGGTGATGGCGTTCCTGAAGGCCACCGGCTTGCGGCCGTTGCCGGCCGAGCAGAGCATCCGGATCCTGACGGCGCTCGCGGCCGGCGACGCCACGCAGCGGGTGGTGTGCGCGGTGGACTGGTCGGTGTTCAAGCCGGTCATGCAGGCCCGCACGGAGCGGCCGATGCTGCGCGGCATCACCGCCGACGAACCGGCCGCGGACGATGTCGCGGAGGCGCCGCTGCTGGCCGGCCTGCGCGCCGAGGGCGACCCGCGCCGGGTGCGGGCGACGCTCGGCGCGTACGCGGTCGAGTTGGCGACGGACGTCCTGGGCGCCGGTTCGGGGGCGCTCGACGAGGAGAGCGACGTGCTGGCCAGCGGCATGGACTCGCTCATGGTCATGGACGCCGTCCGGCGTTGCCGGCGGGATCTCGGCCTCACCGTGCGCGCCGGTGACCTGCTCACCCTCGCCACCCCGGCACAGTGGGCCGACCTGTTCGCCGGGCTGCTGGCCGACCGGTCCGGCGACGGGTCCGCTGACGACGCCGTGCCGCCCGCCGGTGACCAGGGCGGCGGAGACCTGGCGGATGACCCGGCCAGTGACCCGGCGTGGATCGCCGGCGAGGTGACCCTCGCGCCGGACATCCGGGTGGTCGGTGATCCGCCGGCCCGGGTGCGCGATCCCCGGCACGTTCTGCTGACCGGCGCGACCGGCTTCGTGGGCGGCTACCTGCTGCACACCCTGCTCGAATCGACCACGGCCCGGGTGTGGTGCCTGGTGCGGTGCGCCGACGAGGGGGCCGGCCTGCGGCGGCTGCTGGACAACATGGAGCGCTACCTCCCCCTGCCGGCCACCGCCGTCGATCGGATCACGGTGCTGCCCGGTGACCTGGCCCGACCCGGGTTGGGCCTGTCCGCCGAGCGGTTCGACGAACTCGCCGACCTGCTGGACGGCATCTACCACTGCGGCGCCCGGGTGCATTTCGGCTACAACTACCAGCAGCTCCGACCGGACAACATCACGGGCACCGAGGAGGTGCTGCGGTTGGCCGCGCGTGGGCGGCCGACCGCGGTCCACCACGTCTCGACGTACGGCATCTGGGGCCTACCGGCCCCCGGCCGCGACGTCGTCGGCGAGGACGACGACATCGCCTCGGCCGGTCGACTGGTGACCGGATACGTGCAGACCAAGTGGGCCGCGGAGCGGCTGGTCGAGCTGGCCCGCGCGCGCGGCGTGCCGGCCGACATCTACCGGCCGGGTCGGGTGCTGGGCGACTCCCGCACCGGCGCGAGCCTGACCACCCACTTCACCACCCGGGTCATGAAGGGCTGCGTGCAGCTCGGGTTGGCGCCGGACATCGACATCAAGGTGGAGATGACGCCCGTCGACTACGTGGCGAGCGCGCTGGTGCACATCTCCCGGTACGGCCCGGCCCTGGGTGGCACGTACCACCTGGTGAGCCCGTACAAGGCACTCTTCGCGGACGTGGTGCGCGCGCTGCGTCGGCACGGCTTCGCGGTCGAGGTCGTACCCGTCGAGGAGTGGTGGCAGGCGCTCAAGGCGACCTACGCCGTGGGCACGAACGAACTGCACCCGGTCATGCCGGTGGTCCAGGAGTTCGTGGTCGGCGGCGAGGAGGCCGTCCACTACGGCGTCGACAACACCGAGGAACAACTGCGGGGCACCGACGTCCGGTGCCCGCCGTTGGACGACGACCTACTCGACATCTACCTGCGCTGGATGGTGCGGACCGGCTACCTGCCCGCTCCCACAGCGGCTGATGAAGGAGCTTGAACGACATGACTGATCATCCGCGCAGCACGCCGGAGTACGACGTCGCGATCATCGGGTCCGGCCTGTCCGGCACCATGCTGGCCGCCTGCCTGGCCCGCAACGGCGCGAAAGTGCTGATCGTCGACGGCACGACCCATCCGCGGTTCGCCATCGGCGAGTCGACCATTCCGGCGACGTCGATGATGATGCGGCTGGTCAGCGAGCGGTACGGGGTTCCCGAGATCAAGTGGCTGTCCACCTTCGAGGGCGTCCAGTCCAAGATCAACACGACGTCCGGGGTCAAGCGCAACTTCGGGTTCGTCTACCACCGGCCGGGCGAGCGCCAGGACCCGCGCGAGACCCACATGTTCCCGATTCCCAAGGTCACCCACACCGAGAGCCACTTCTACCGCCAGGACATCGACAACTGGATGCTCACGGTCGCCGCCAAGTACGGCACCACCGTGCGCCAGCAGGTGCGGATCACCGGCGTGGAGATCGACGACGACGGTGCGACGCTGAAGCACACCGGCGGTCACTTCCGGGCCAAGTTCGTGGTCGACGCCAGCGGCTTCCGCTCGGTGCTGGCCGAGCAGTTCGGCCTGCGCGAGGAGCCGACCCGGTTCCGACACCAGTCGCGGTCGCTCTTCACCCACATGGTCGGCATCCGGCCGTACGACGAGCTGGCCCCCAAGTCCCGGTACGGGCATCCCAGCCCCTGGCACGACGGCACGCTGCACCACCTGTTCCGTGGCGGCTGGATGTGGGTGATCCCGTTCGACAACCACCTGCGGGGCACCAACGACCTGTGCAGCGTCGGCCTCCAGCTCGACCCGCGGATCCACCCGGTGCCGGACTGCTCCCCGGAGGAGGAGTTCCGCCGGTTCATCGCGCAGTACCCGGACATCGAGCCGCAGTTCGCCGAAGCCCGCTCGGTGCGGGACTGGACCCGCACCGGCCGGCTGCAGTACTCGTCGCGGCAGACGGTCGGCTACCGCTGGTGCCTCACCTCGCACGCGGCCGGCTTCCTGGACCCGCTGTTCTCCCGGGGGCTGTCGAACTCGCTGGAGACGATGCACGCGCTGGTGCACCGGCTGCTCTCCGCGATCGAGGACGACGACTTCTCGGTCGAGCGGTTCGAGTACATGCAGGAGTTCGAGCAGGGTCTGCTCGACTTCAACGACGACCTGGTCGCCAACGCGTACACGTCGTTCGGCGACTGGCGGCTGTGGGACGCCTGGTTCCGCATCTGGTCACTCGGACAGTTCATCGCCACCTTCGAGGTGAACCGGGCGTACGCCCGCTTCCTGGACACCCGCGACCCGGCGGTGCTGGCACCGCTGGAGCGGCCGTGGTGGCGGGGACGGGTCATCCCGCAGGACGCGCCGTACGGCGCGGTCATGGTCCTGTTGCAGCAGGTCAACGACATGACCCGGGCCGTGCAGGAGGGGCGGGCGGACTCCGGGGAGACGGCCGCCGAGCTGCTGCGGCTGCTGCGTGAGGCGGACTTCGTGCCGCCCGCGTGGGGCCTGGCCGACCCGGACAACCAGTGGACCGACGCCAACTTCTTCGAGATCGGCAAGACCCTGCGCTGGGCCCGCAAGAAGGCGCCGAAGGCCGTCGGCGACCTCACGTACGAGGGCCTGACGCTCTTCATGAAGAAGCGCTTCTCGCCCGGCGAGTTCGCCGTTGGCGAGGAACTCAAGCACCTCATCGCCCGCTGGCCGGTGGTCGGCAAGCGACTCCGCGTCCCGACGCCGAAGTGAATCCAATGGATAAGGAGTCCATGATGGAAGGTGCGGCCGCGCACAACGGGATGTTCGACGTGGTGGTGATCGGCTCCGGGCTGGCGGGCTCCACCCTGGCGGCGTGCCTGGCCGCCAACGGCGCGTACACGCTGGTGATCGACGCCGGCACGCACCCCCGCTTCGCCGTCGGCGAGTCGACGATCCCGTACACGTCGATGGCGATGCGGCTGATCAGCGAGCGGTACGGCGTGCCGGAGATCAAGTACCTGAGCACCTTCGAGTCGGTGTACGCGCACATCAACACCACCGGCGGGGTGAAGAGGAACTTCGGCTTCGTCTACCAGCGCCCGGGCGAGCAGCAGCGGCCCGAAGAAGCGAACATGTTCCAGATCCCGAAGATCCTGAACACCGAGAACCACTTCTTCCGGCAGGACATCGACAACTTCATGCTCACGGTCGCGGCGAAGTACGGCGCCGTGATCCGGCAGCAGACGCGCATAGCGGGTGTGCAGGTCGACGAGGACGGCGTGACGCTCGACGTCGGCCCCGGCGCGCCCGTGCGGGCCCGCTACCTGGTGGACGCCAGCGGCTTCCGTTCGGCGCTGGCCGAGCAGTTCGACCTGCGGGAGGAGCCGACCCGGCTCGAACACCACTCCCGCTCGCTGTTCACGCACATGGTCGGTGTGCGGCCGTACGACGACTTCGCGCCGCGCGAGACGTACGGCAACCCGACCCGCTGGCACGAGGGAACGCTGCACCACATCTTCGAGGGCGGCTGGATGTGGGTGATCCCGTTCGACAACCACCCCCGGTCCACCAATGACCTGTGCAGCGTCGGCGTGCAGTTCGACCCGCGCCGGTACCCGGTGCCGGACTGCTCGCCGGAGGAGGAGTTCCGCCAGTTCCTCGACCGGTACCCGGGCATCGCGCAGCAGTTCACCAACGCCACCCCGGTGCGCGAGTGGGTGCGCACGGGCCGCCTGCAGTACTCGCCGAAGAAGACGGTGGGCTATCGCTGGTGCCTGATGTCGCACGCGGCGGGCTTCGTCGACGCGCTGTTCTCGCGTGGCCTGTCGAACACCATGGAGATCATCAACGCGCTGACCCAGCGGCTGCTGGACGCGCTCAAGGACGACGACTTCGCCGTCGAGCGGTTCGAGTACGTGCAGGAGCTCGAGCAGGGTCAGCTCGACTTCAACGACGATCTGGTCAACAACGCGTACATCGCGTTCCGGGACTGGGACCTGTGGGATGCCTGGTTCCGGGTGTGGGCGCTGACCCAGATCCTCTCCACCTTCGAGATCAACCGGGGCTACGCGCTCTACTCCAAGACCCGCGACCCCGCCGTGCTGCGGCGGATGGAACGGCCGTGGTGGCGGGTGGAGCTGCGCGAGTTCGACCGGTCCAAGGTCGACGACCCGGACCACGCCGAGGTGCTCGAGTTCCTGGCCGGCGTCAGCCGGATGATGCGCGCCGTCGACGCGGGGGAGGCGGAGCCGAAGGACGTCGCCAAGCAGATCCGCGACCAGCTGGCCAGCGCGCGCTTCGTGCCGCCGGCGTTCGGCCTGGCCGACCCGGCGATTCGGATCACCGGCGCGTCCGCGGCCAAGGTGCTCGGCACCCTGCGCTGGGCGAAGCGGGACGCGCCGCCGGCGATCGGTGAGCTCACCTACGAGGGTCTGACCCTCTTCATGCGCAAGCGCTTCGCCCGGGGCGAGTTCGAGCCGGTCGAGGAGATCAAACAGAAACTCGCTGGCTGGCCGGTGCTCGGCTCCCGGCTGCGCGTCCCCGAGCCGAAGTAACCCGAGGAATTGGAGTGCACGGTGAGTGAATTGATCGAGGCCGAGAAGGCCACATATGACGTCGCCATTCTCGGCGCGGGTTTCGCCGGCTCGATGCTCGGCGCGATCCTGGCCCGCAACGGCGCGAAGGTGCTGCTGGTCGATGCCAAGGCGCACCCGAAGTTCGCCATCGGTGAGTCGACCATCCCCAACATGCTGGTGTCGCTGCGCACCATGTCCGAGCGGTACAAGGTGCCGGAGTTGATGACCCTGGCGACGCTGACCGCCTGCCAGAAGATCATCTCGCCCTGGCACGGCAAGAAGGACCACTTCGCCTTCCTCAACCACCAGGAGGGCAAGCCGCAGGACCCGAAGCAGGTCACGATGTTCAACTTCCCGAGCCTGCTGCACGAGACGCCGCACATGTACCGGCAGGACACCGACGCGTACCTGTTCCACGCGGCGATCAAGTACGGCTGCACGGCGCGGGTGAACTTCACGATCGCCGACGTCGACTTCGACGACTCCGGCGTCACGGTCAGTTCGACCCGGGGCGAGCAGTTCCGCAGCCGGTACGTGGTGGACGCCAGCGGCTACCGCTCGCCGCTGGCCGAGAAGTTCGGGCTGCGCGAGGACCCCTGCCGGTACAAGCACCACTCGCGGGCCGTGTGGAACCACATGATCGACCTCAAGACCACCGACGAGGTGTTCCAGCGCACCGGCGCGGACAAGCCGCCGGTGCCGTTCTACGAGGGCACCGTCCACCACCTGTTCCCGCGCGGCTGGTCGTGGGTGATCGCGTTCAACAACCACAAGGACTCGAAGAACCCGCTGTGCAGCGTGGGCCTCACGATGGACCCGCGGATGTACCCGAAGACTCCCGGCATGTCGCCGGAGGAGGACTTCTGGAAGCACATGCAGCGGTTCCCGGGCATGGCGGCGCAGTTCGAGGGCGCCCGGCCGATGCGGGAGTGGGTGGGCACGGACCGGGTGCAGTACTCGTCCAAGACCACCGTCGGCGACCGCTGGGTGCTGCTGGCCCACGCCGCGGCGTTCATCGACCCGCTGTTCTCCCGTGGTCTGTCCAACACCTGCGAGGCGGTCAACGTGCTGGCCTGGCGGATCCTGCGGGCGGTGGGTGACGACGACTTCTCGGCCGACCGGTTCGAGGGGGTGAACACCCGCCAGCAGGCGCTGTTCGACGGCAACGACAAGCTGGTCAACGCCGCGTACGCCTCGTTCGAGCACTACTCGCTGTGGACGGCCGTGTTCCGGATCTGGGCGTGGGGCTCGAACGCCGGCACGTTCCGGGCCCACGAGGCGTACCGCCGGTGGCGCTCCACCGGCGACGAGCGGCATCTGAACGAGCTGGAAGAGGTGAAGAACCCGGGTCTGCACTGGTCCGACCACGAGGGCTACGGCGAGCTGTTCGAGGACATGGTCAAGCAGTGCGGTGACTTCGAGGCCGGCAAGATCACCGGCGACGAGGCGGCGGATGCCCTCTACGACCACCTCAACCGGGCGCCCTTCGTGCCGGACCACTGGGGCTGGAAGGACCGCCACCTGCGGTTCATCAACCCGACCCCGCTCAAGATCGGCCGGACGATGCTCTGGGCGGCGACCAAGGCGCCGCCGGACGTGCGGCGGCTGATGCTCGGCTTCCTGCGCGAGGCCGGCAAGGAGCAGCTCATGGGCCGGAAGATCTTCTAGGAGACCGGATGACCACCATCGAACCCGACGCCCCGGTGTCGTACGACGTCGTGATCCTGGGCAGCCATCTGGCGACCGGCCTGCTCGCCACGGTACTGGCCAAGCAGGACCTGCGGGTCCTGCTCGTCGGCTCGCCCGACGACACGGTGCTGCCGTCCGGCGACAGCACCGTGCCGTACACGACCGCTGTGCTGCACCTGCTGGCCGAGCGGTTCGACGTGCCGGAGATCGCCTCCTTCGCGCACTTCGAGGACCTGCCGGACGCGGTGCGCCGGACCAGCGGGATCAAGAAGAGCCTCGCCTTCCTGCACCACACGGCGGGCCGCCGGCACGACCCGGCGCACGCCGTGCAGTTCCACGTGCCGGGCGAGCACAGCGAGTGGCACCTCTACCGGCCGGTCGTCGACGGGTACGCCCGGGAACTGGCCGTGCGGTACGGCGCGTCGGTGCTGCCGGAACGGGCGTCCACCACCGAGGTCCGGCTGGCGCCGGAGGCCGTACACCTGACCTTCGGCTCCGGACAGACGGTGACCGCGCGGTTCGTGGTGGACGCCCGCGACCAGGAGTCGCCCCTGCGGGCGGCGACCGCCGAGGGTGATCCGAGACCGCTGTTGCTGCGGTCGAAGATGATGCACGCCCACCTGCGCGGCGTCCGGCCGTTCGAGGAGTGCAGCCGGCTCGCCGACTACCACCGGGCGACGACCTGGTCGCGGGGGACCGTGCACCACCTCTTCGACGGCGGCTGGATCCAGGTGGTGGACTTCCGCAACCACGACGACGCGGCCAGCGACCTGTGCAGCGTGACGGTGGGGCTGGACCACGACCGGTTCGACGACCTGCCGGCGGATCCGGACGCCGCGTTCCGGGGACTGGTCGCGCCCTTCCCGAGCCTGGCGGAGCAGTTCGCGTCCGCCACGGCAGAGGGCGGCTGGACCACCTCGCCCCACTGGCAGCGCCGGTCGGCGGTGACCCACGGGCCACGGTGGTTCGCCATGGAGCGGTCGGCCTGCCGTACCGACGAGTTCCTGTCCCGGGACGTGACGATGACGGCGGAGATGGTCCACGCGCTCGGGGCCGCGCTGCCGCGAGCGCTGCGCGACGAGCCGGCGACGGGCGTCGTGCTGGCCGAGGCGGCGGCCTTCCAGGACGCCCTGATCGAGTTCAACGACCAGATCCTGGCCGCTGCCCGCACGGCCGCCGGCAGCTTCGCGTTGTGGAACGCGTACAGCCGGGTCTGGCTGCTCTGGCAGATCCTGGGCCACCTGTCGTTGAAGCGGGCCACCAACGATGCCCTGGCCGCCGGGACGTGGGATCCGGTCGAGCGGTTCGCCGACGGCGGGCTGTGGTTCCGCACCCCGGACGGTCTGCGCCAGATGTTGGACTGGTTCTTCGAGGTGTTCGCCCGGGTCCGGGCCGGTGGGCTGCGGCAGTCCGAGGCGGCGGACATGATCTTCCGCGAGCTGCGCCGGGCGCGGTTCGTGCCGCCGCTGTACCGGTTCGGCGACCCGAACGCGCGGTACTACCACTTCACGATGCCCCGTCGGCTCCTCATGGTGGCCTGGGTCATGACGGTGGCGCCCGCGGACTTCAAGCGGCTGCTCACCAAGGACAACGTGACCGGCCGGCGGGATGACGCGCCGTCGCCGACCCGGGGGCGGGCGTCGGTCGACGACGGGCGGGCGGCGGCCCACGACGTCGAACGCGCGGACGGCTCGGCCGCCGACGCGCCCGGCGTCACTCAGCCAGGTCGGCGGTGAGGTAGTGCTGGATTGTGCGACCCATCATCCGGGCCAGATCGTCGCGGTCGTGCCGGGACAGCTCGGTGCCGTCGATCAGGTAGCGGCACAGGGCCAGGCCGATCACCTGGGACGCGGCGAGCGCCGCCCGCAGCTCGTGTCGGTCGGGGCTGACGCCCTCGGCCAACGTGCCGAAGAACGCCCGTACGAACTCGTCGCGCATCAGCTCGGCGATCTCCTCACTGGTCAGCGAGGCGGACAGCCGGGCCCGGTAGGAGATCGTCGTACGAGGGCTGTCCCAGTGGGTGAGCAGGGCCGTCGCGGTGGCCCGACCCAGCCGGCGACGGCTGCCGGCCAGCAGCTGTTCGGCCAGCTCAACGGGGTTGCCGTCGACCTGCACCGCGTGCCGCAGGAGCTGCTCCTTGGAGCCGTAGTAGTGCCGCACGAGCCGCGGGTCGACACCTACGCGCCGGGCGACGCTGCGGATGCTCACCCCGGTCAGGCCGCACTCGGAGATCTCCCGCCGGGTGACGTCGAGGATCGCCTGCCGGATGCCGCTGCCACCGTCGAATCCCTGCTGCGTCGTCAAGGCAACCTCTTACGAGTTCCCGTACGCCCGAGCGCACGGCCCGATCAAATGCCTGAGTCTAGACCTTTGAGGATATGTCAGTCCGGTCCGGGTTGCTCCTGCAAGCCGGTCATTCCGTCGCGCCGGTTCACCGCGCGGCCGAGGGGGCACCGTGGACTTCGCCTGGACGCCTGAACAGCGGGACGCTTACGACGAGGTGCGCGCGAGCGCCGAGCGGGCTTTCCCGCCCACCGCCGACGCCAGCCGGCTGCACGACCGCGAGGCATGGCGGCGTCTCGGTCGGTTGGGGTTGCTCGGCCTCTGCATTCCCGCCGAGTACGGCGGCGGCGGGCTGGGCGCCCTGGACACCGCGTTGCGTGTCGAGGCGTTCGGTCGGGGGTGCGCGGACACCGGTCTGGTGTTCGCGGCCAGCGCGCACCAGTTCGCGTGCGCGGTGCCGATCGCCGGGTTCGGCACACCGGAGGTGAAGAAGGGCCTCCTACCGCGGATCTGCTCGGGCGAGGTGGTGGCCGGCAACGCGATGACCGAGGCGGGCGCGGGCTCCGACGTCTCGCGGCTCGCCGTCACCGCGACGGAGACGGCGGACGGCTACCTGCTCAACGGCGAGAAGACGTTCGTGACCAACGGACCGGTGGCCGACGTGCTGGTGACCTACGCGACCACCGATCCGGCGGCCGCCCATCTCGGTGTCACCGCGTTCGTGCTGGACCGGGACACTCCCGGCCTGACGGTCAGCGAGCCGTTCGACAAGATGGGCCTCGTGTCGGCGCCGGCCGGCCGGGTGTCCTTTCAGGACTGCCTCGTGCCGGCGCAGCGGGTGCTCGGCGAGCCGGGCCAGGGTGCCGCGATCTTCCAGCACTCGATGCGCTGGGAGCGGGCCTGCCTGTTCGCCGGATACGTCGGCCTGCTGGACCGCCTGGTGGAGCGCTGCGTCGAGCACGTGACCTCGCGCCGCCAGTTCGGCCGGCGCATCAGCGACTTCCAGGCGGTCGCGAACCGGATCGTCGAGATGAAGCTGCGGACGGAGTCGGCGCGGCTGCTGCTCTATCGCTGCTGCTGGGAGATGGACAACGGCGGCGGCTCGGAACTCAACGTGGCGTTGTCGAAGCTGGCCGTCTCGGAGGCGGCGGTCGCCGGGGCGCTCGACGCGGTGCGCCTGTTCGGTGGACTCGGATACCTGCGCGACACCGGGATCGAGACCATGCTGCGCGACGCCGTCCCCAGCACGATCTTCTCCGGCACGTCGGACGTCCAGCGTCTGCTCATCGCCCGCGAACTGGGCCTGTGAGGGCCGCGGCTTGACCAGGGAGGTGTCGACCGTGCGGGACGTGGACCAGTCCGACACGCCGGGTGGCGCGGGAATCCACGGCTACGTGGCCGAGTGGGCCCGTCGTACACCGGACGCGCCGGCGGTGATCGCGGACGACGGCCAGCTCACGTACGCGGAGCTGGCGACGGCCGCGCGGCGCCTGGCGGCGGGGCTGGCGCGTGCGGGGGTGTCCCCGGGCGACCGGGTGGTGCTGTGGTCCGACAAACGGGCCGACGCGGTGGCCGTCATGCAGGCGGCGCTGTCGTTGGGGGCGCCGTACGTCCCGGTGTCCGCGGCGAACCCGCCCGCCCGGGTGTGGCGCATCGCGGCCGACTGCGCGGCGACCGTCGTCGTGGCGGACGGTCCGGCCGCCGACCGGGTCGCCCGCGAAGGCGGTGTTCCGGACGGGCCACCGCTGGTGTCGCTGGACGAGTTGCAGCGGTTGGGGGCCGAGAGTGACCTGCCGCCGGTGCACCGACCGGCCCCGGACGAGCCCGCGTACATCCTCTACACCTCCGGGTCGACGGGCGCCCCGAAGGGCGTCAGCCTGAGCCACCGCAACGCGGCGGCGTTCGTCGAGTGGGCCGGTGACCTGCTCGCCGTGTCGCCACGGGACCGGCTGGCCAACCACGCCCCGTTCAACTTCGACCTGTCGGTCTTCGACCTCTACGCGGC
The DNA here is from genome assembly GCF_044466585.1 of Micromonospora sp. NPDC049359. NCBI lineage: Bacteria > Bacillati > Actinomycetota > Actinomycetes > Micromonosporales > Micromonosporaceae > Micromonospora > Micromonospora sp. NPDC049359. Next base: position 578,704 of record NZ_JBITMW010000003.1, read on the forward strand.
GTTCCGCGCGGGCGCGTCGGTGCACCTGGTCCCGGCCGAGCTGGCCTACGCGCCGGTGCAGCTGGCGCGGTTCGTGCGCGACGAGGGCATCACCATCTGGTATTCCGTGCCGTCCGCGTTGACCCTGATGATCCGGGACGGCGGGTTGCTGGACGGCCCGCCGCCGCCGGCCCTGCGGGCCTGCGTCTTCGCCGGTGAGGTGATGCCGATCCGGTACGTGCACGAACTCCGTGCCGCCTGGCCGGGCGTGCGGCTGCTCAACTGGTACGGGCCCACCGAGACCAACGTCTGCGCGTCGTACGAGGTGACCGACGCCGACGAGGGGCGCGACCGCCCGTTGCCGATCGGCCGACCGGCCAGCGGCGCGGTGTTGACCCTGGTCCCGCCGAGCCTTGACGGCGCAGGTGCCGCTGGTGGCGGCGACTGCCCGGAGGGCGAGATCGTGGCGGACGGGCCCACGGTGATGCTCGGCTACTGGGGGCGGGAGCCGCAGCGTGGACCGTACCGAACGGGTGATCTCGGGCGGATGTCGTCCGACGGCACGCTGGAATACCTGGGCCGCCGCGACGACATGGCCAAGGTGCGCGGCAACCGGGTGGAGCCCGGCGAGATCGAGGCCGTCCTCGCCGCGCATCCGGACGTCGCGGCGGCCGCGGTGGTCGTCGCCGGCGCCGGGCTCGCCGCGCGGCTGCACGCGGTCGTGGTGCCGGCGGGCGACCGCCGGCCCGGCCTGCTGGAGATCAAGCGCTGGTGCGCCGGACAGCTGCCGACCTACATGATCGTCGACTCCGTCCAGGCGGCCACGAGCCTACCGCTCACCCCGAACGGAAAGACCGATCGAGCCGCGCTGCTGGCGGCGATCGAAGGAGGTGGACCATTACTGGCACCGAACTAGTCAACGTGGAACCGAGTGCGTTCCTGGCGATCATGGGCTCGCTGGCCAGCGGCGTCAGCGTGGTGACCGCGATCGACGCGTCCGGTCGGCCGCACGGCCTGACCTCGTCGTCGGTCTGCAGCGTCTCCAAGGACCCGCCACTGCTGCTGTTCTGCGTGCGGCAGGTGAGTTCGACCCTGGACGCCATCCGGGAGACCGGCGGATTCGCCGTCAACTTCCTCGACGCCGACGGCCACGAGGTCTCCGAACTGTTCGCCAGCTACAGCAGCGACAAGTTCGCCAATGTGGCCTGGCGTCCCGGCGACGTGGCCGGCATGCCACGGCTGGAACCGACCGTCGCCTTCACCGAGTGCGCGCTGCATGACGTGATCACCGCTGGTGATCACGCCATCGTGCTCGGCCGTCTCGTCGGTGGGGCGACGGCGCCGGACCGATTCCCGCTGGGGTATTGGCGCGGGACATATGTCCGGGTCTCTCGCCCCCATTACCGACGAGAGGAGCGCAACGGGCAGCGTCCCAGCGATCCTTCCCAGTCAATCCATCTCGAGTAGGGAAACAGAGTGGACAAGAACCAACCAGCGACCCACAGCGCCGCATGGACATGGGTCGCGGCCCTGGTCGCGGTGTTCATGGTCGCAATCGACACCCTCGTCGTCACGACGACGCTACCGGTCATCCGTACCGAGCTCGGCGCGAGCCTTGAAGATCTTGAATGGATCGTCAACGCGTACACGCTCACCTTCGCCGTCTTTCTGTTGACCGGCGCGGCGCTCGGTGACCGCTTCGGCCGGCGCAAGGTCTTCACCATCGCGCTGCTGGTCTTCACCATTGCGTCCGGGCTGGCGGGCCTCGCCGACAACATCGAGTTCCTGATCGCCGCACGCGCGGTGCAGGGCCTGGGCGCGGCGGTCGTCCTCCCGCTGACCCTCACGCTGTTGGCCAGTGTGGTGCCGGCACGTCAGCGTGGCCACGCGTTCGGGTTGTGGGGCGCGATGGTGGGTCTCGGTATCGCCCTCGGGCCGGTCATCGGCGGCGCGGTGACCGAAGCCTGGTCCTGGCAGTGGATCTTCTGGGTCAACGTGCCCATCGGTCTGCTGCTGCTGCCGGTGATGACGCGGGTCCGCGAGAGCCGTGGCGGCTACGGTCGCCTGGACCCGGTGGGCGTCGTCCTGGTCACCGCCGGCATGCTCGGCATCGTGTCCAGCCTCGTGCGGGGCAACAGCGCCGGCTGGGACAGCCCCTCCATCCTGGCGGGGTTCATCGTCGGCGGTCTCCTCGTGCTCGTGTTCATCTTCTGGCAGTCGCGGGCACGCACGCCGATGGTGCCGCTGTCGTTGTTCCGCAGCCGTGGCTTCAGTCTCACCATGGTGGCGACCATCATCATGCCGTTCGGCGTCTTCGGCGCCGTCTTCCTCGGCACCCAGTACCTGCAGAGCGTCCTCGGCTACTCGCCACTGGAGGCTGGCGTTCGCACGCTGCCGTGGACGGCCATGCCGATGATCGCGGCACCGATCTCGGGCATCCTGACCGACAAGATCGGCGGTAAGCCGCTGGTGATCCTGGGCCTGACGATGCAGGCCATCGGCGTGGGCTGGATCGGCTCGGTCGTCGGCGACCTGACGTACTCGAAGCTGGTGGTGCCGTTCGTCATCACCGGGCTCGGCCTGGGCATCTTCCTCGCGCCGATCGGCCGCCTGGCCTTCGGGTTCGCGCCCGCCGAGCTGGAGGGCGTGGCGTCCGGTGTGTCCAACGCGATCCGCCAGACCGGCACCGTGATGGGCGTGTCGGTGGGTGGCGCGATCCTCGGCGCGAACGGCGGCTACGAGTCCGTGACCACGTTCGTCAACGGCCTGGAGGAGGCCCACCTGGTGGCCGCCTGTGCGCTTGCCGCGGGCGCGGTCATCGCGCTGTTCATTCCGCACCTGCGCACCCAGGGTCACGGCCACGCGGTCGAGGAGGACGAGGAGGAGGTCCTCGCGGCGGGTGCCCCGACCTGAGCGGTCCACGGGAATCGAGGCCCCGGCCCTGCGGTCGGGGCCTCGATCGCGCCAGGGGGGCTTGGCGCGATCGAATCCATCGATGGTGAGGTGGCTGACCACCGGTAGCTCGTGTCGCAATGTCGGCAGGCGCGATGGTGGGAGCTGGTTGCGTCGCGGAGGCGGCGGGCGCCGGCTCGACGTGCCCGGTCCGGGACGTCACGGCGCGGACCGCAGGGTCGTGGCGGGCTACATCGGCATTGGCGCACGTCAACCGGGTTGGCCGGTGGCGGGCGATTGCCGTGCTCGCATTCGTGTGCGACATCTCTGCCCGGCGCCTGATGCCCGATGAGACCTATTCGGGCCGTAACGGTCTGCAACCCGACCGGTGCCGCGTGATCGCCCACCCATTTAGGGGGGGACAGCGCGGCCGTCGGCAGGATAACATCCATCGATGAACTGGCGGTACGCTAATGGGGGATGGGGCCACCAGGGATATGAAGTCATCAGCACTGGCGGTTACGGATGTCCAGGTACTCTTCTACGAGCCAGAAGGGCTTTTATTGACAGCGGGACTATTGCCGGCGGACGTAGGCGGGCACGAGTTCCGCGTAATGTTTCAATTAAGTTACCTGGGCACTGGTGAGATTACGGCGCACGTCGGCTTCCAACAGTGCGACGGCACCGACAAGACGGCTCCCGAGTTCGTCACGGTGGAATTGCTGGGAGCGGCACGACACCGTATGCCCATTATCTGGACGGCCTCGGCATCGGTGCGCGCGGAGCAGGTGAACTGCCGGCTCGTCATCTGGGGGGAACCCGCCGGCGAGGACCTGTTGCGGGGGGAGTTGATCGCCGAGGTCTCCGGGCGGCTGCCGGTGTTGACGGCCAGTTGCCAGGCATCGGTGACGCAGGCGGAACTGCCCACCCGGCAGCGGGTCGCCTAGCGGGCTGGCTGCCCTCCGTCGTGGGCGGAGGGCAGCCAGCCCTGGGGGGTAGGCGACATGGCAGTCCCTTCGCGGGTCAGCGGCTCGTCAGATCGGCCGCACGGCTGGTGAGGCGGGCTATCGGATCACGCCTGCGGTGAGCTGGCCCCCTGCTGCCACGGCCGTAGGCGGGGAATCCACGCCGGGACCGCGGCGCGGTACGTGTCGTACGCGGCGCCGTATCGTCGGCGCAGACCGGGTTCCTCGTAGAACCGCACGAACGCGGCCTGGATGAGGGCGATGGCCAACCCGTACCACAGGAGCGAGGCCTGGCCGAAGATCAGTGCCTGGCCGAGGATGGCCGTCACCACCGCGACGTACATCGGGTTGCGGACGTACCGGTAGGGGCCGCCGATCACCAGGTGTTCGGTCGGCGCCACCGGGGCCGGAGTGCCCAGCCCCTCCACGACGAAGCGCACGAACGACTGTAGGAGAAACGCCACCGCGGCGACCAGCATCAGCGCGCCGAGGACTCGAACCGGCTGGTAGTAGGCGAACGGTGTTTCCACCTCCCAGTCGGAAATCCACCATGGACCGAAGCCGGCGACCACACCCGGCGCGGCGCAAAAGAAGACAAGACTTCCGACGACGGCCCGTGTTCGTAGCACTGCGCCATGCTACGGCGCGTGCGGGGCACCATGTCAAGGCATCGTTACGTACTGTTGTCGTTGCCTGTCCGCAGAACCTCCGTATTTCCGCACGTAGGAAGGCGATACTATGGCGTTTGCCCCCATACGATGAATAGGGCATGCGATGAACTGGGAAAGGTGAACTTGTGGGCGCGGAGGTGTCCCCGAACGGTGCTCCACGACGGCGGACGGGGCGACGTGTCGGGCCGACGGTGAGCCATCAGCTCATCCTCGAGATCGCTCGTGGCCAGTTCGCGGAGCGGGGCTACGAGGGCACCACGGTCCGCACCATCGCCCAGGAGGCGGGCGTCGACAGCGCGCTGGTGCACCACTTCTTCCTCACCAAGGAAGGCCTGTTCGAGGCGGCGGTGCGTGGCGCCCTGCAGCCGCCGGATCTGGTGGAGCGGGCGATGAAGGGCCCTCGTGGCCAGGTCGGCCGACGTGCTGTCGAGCTGTTCTTCAGTCACTGGGACGAGCCCGACACGGCGGCGCGACTCGGCGGCATCCTCCGGTCGATGACGGCCAACGACATGGCGGCGGACGCCGTCCGTAACTTCCTCGGCGACCAGGTGATCCTCCCGCTGGCCCGGGCCCTGGGTCACTCCCAGCCGGAGCTGCGCGCCGCCATGGTCGGCTCGCACCTGATCGGTCTCGCCACCACCCGGTACGTCTTCCGCGTCCCGGCGATCGCCGAGCTCAGCGCCGCCGCTCTGGCCGCGGGCACGGGCAAGGCCATCCAGACCTACCTCACGGGCGTCCTGGCCTGATCGGTCCGCCCTCGGTGGGCGGGCTCCACCGTCGTCGCGCCAGTGGCCGACGTCGATCCCTGCGCGGCATCCCCCTTGACGAACCCGCGTGGGCTTCTAGAATTCATCGAACAGGGATGTCATCAGAGGGGGAAGCGCCGGTGGGTTTCCCGGCCTCCCGGGTGACGCCCCACGGGGGAGACCACGTCCGGCGACCTGGGAGGGGTTTGTGCCGACAGACCAACGCGACGAGATACTCGGCCAACTGATGGTGTACGTGCGCCACGAGCTGATTGGCGACCAGGACGAGGCGGTCACCGGGGTTGACCTGCGCCCCGACTCGCCACTGCTGGAGTGGGGCGTTCTGAACTCACTGAACACAGCTCGGCTCATCGCGTTCGTCCGGGCGGAGCTCGACGTCGACGTGCCGCCTTCGCACATCACGGGACGGCACTTCCGGAGTCTCGACACCATCACCGATCTGATCCTGTCGTTGCCCCGCGCCTGACAGGCCTGCCGAGGAGGCGCCATGAACACCAAGCCAGCAGAGTGGGACATCGGCATCATCGGAGGCGGACCCGCCGGGTCCACGGCCGCCGCCTACCTGGCCAAGGCGGGGCTGTCCGTCGTGGTCTTCGAGAGCGCCCACTTCCCCCGCGAGCACGTGGGCGAGTCGTTGGTCCCGGCAACCACGCCGGTGCTGTTGGAGACCGGGGCGATGGCAGCCGTCGAGGCGGCCGGCTTCCCGCGCAAGTTCGGCGCGGCGTGGACGTCGGCCGAGTCGCGGCCGGTGAGCCACATGGGCTTCTCCAACCTCACCCACGACTTCCGGCTCGCCGAGGTCATGTTCAACGAGCGGGATCAGGCCGGCGTCGACCGCGATTACACGTTCCACGTCGACCGGGGCAAGTTCGACCAGATCCTGCTGGAGAACGCAGCGAGTCTCGGCGCGGAGGTCCACCACGGCGTGCGGGTCAACCGCGTCGACTTCGAGGGCGAACACCCCGTGCTGCACACCCGGTCCGCGGACGGGCAACGCGAGGTGCCGGTGCGCATGGTGATCGACGCCAGTGGCCGGAACACCACGTTGGGCAGCCAGCTCAAGGTGAAGGTGGCCGACTCGGTCTTCAACCAGTACGCGATCCACACCTGGTTCGACGGCTTCGATCGACAGGCGCTCTCGGCCGAGCAGGCGAAGTCGGACTTCATCTTCATCCACTTCCTGCCGCTGACCGACAGCTGGGTGTGGCAGATCCCCATCACCGAGACGGTCACGTCGATCGGCGTCGTCACCCAAAAGAGCCGGTTCGCCGAGGCGGCCCGGGAGGATCTCGAAGGATTCTTCTGGGAGTGCGTGGGCAGCCGGCCCGAGCTGGAGGCGGCCCTGCGCAGCTCGAAGCAGGTGCGGCCGTTCAAGGCCGAGGGCGACTACAGCTACGCGATGAAGCAGATCTGCGGCGACAACTTCGTCATGATCGGGGACGCCGCCCGCTTCGTGGATCCCATCTTCTCCACCGGCGTCAGCATCGCGCTCAACAGCGCTCGGCTGGCCTGTAACGACATCATCGCCGCCGCCGAGGCGGGCGACTTCAAGCGCGAGCGGTTCGCCACCTACGAGATGCTGCTGCGGCGCGGCGTCCGCAACTGGTACGAGTTCATCTCGGCCTACTACCGGCTCAACATCCTGTTCACCGCATTCGTCCAGGACCCGCGGTATCGCCTCGACGTGCTGAAGATGTTGCAGGGCAACATGTACGACGAGGCCGAGCCCAAGGCGCTCGTCGAGATGCGGAACGTCATCCGGGCCGTTGAGCAGGACCCCGAACACCTCTGGCATCCGTATCTCGGTGAGCTGTCCGCTCCGACGGCGGCTCCCATCTTCTGACCACAAGGGGGCCGTGCGGCCCCGGTAGGGGGGACATCAGTGAGCGTGGGCAGCAGTGTGTTCAGCGACCTGGCTGTGCACCACGTCGAATTCCATGTGACCGACGCGGTCTGGGCCGCACGCGAGCTCGCCGCACAGTACGGCTTCGCCGTCGTCGGTTCGCGCCGCGACGAGGACCACGTGTCGGTGGCACTGCGGCAGGGTTCGACGGTTCTCGTGGTCACCGAGGGGCTCACCGACGCGCACCCGGCCAGCCTGTACGTGCAGCAGCACGGCGACCTGTTCCACACCTTCCACCTGCATGCCCACCGCTGGGCGGACAACCGCACCGGGATGCTCGAAGGGCCGGCCGACCCGAGCCTGGTCGTCGAC
>NZ_JBITMW010000004.1:0-501340 GCF_044466585.1 Micromonospora sp. NPDC049359
CGCCCGGTCCGGGGGAGGCCCCGGGGGCTAGGTTCGGCGGGCCCCCCCGCCCCCCCCCGGGGGGCCGCCGGGGGGGGGGGGGGGGGGGGCCGCCGCGGGGGGGGGGGGGCGGCCCCCCCCCCCCACGACCATCAGATCTTGGCGACCTGGTTGAAGTTGAGCTCCACCGGGGTCTCCCGGCCGAAGATCGACACCAGCACCTTGAGCTTCTGCTGGTCGGCGTTGATCTCACTGATCGTGGCCGGCAGCGAGGCGAACGCGCCGTCGGTGACGGTAACGGAGTCGCCGACCTCGAAGTCGAGGACCTTGATCTCCGGCTTCGCCTTCTTCTGCTCGGTCTCGACGGCCGGCGCCAGCCACTTCAGCACCTCGTCGAGCGACAGCGGCGCGGGCCGGTCGGCCCGGTCGGTCGCACCGACGAAGCCGGTCACACCCGGGGTGTTGCGGACACACGAGTAGGACTCGGCGGTCAGCTCCATCCGGACCAGGATGTAGCCGGGGAAGACCTTGGCCTGGACCTGCGAACGCTTACCGTTCTTGACCTCGACCTCTTCCCGGGTCGGCACCTCGACCTGGTAGATGAAGTCCTCCATGTCGAGGCTCGTGATCCGGGTCTCGAGGTTGGTCTTCACCTTGTTCTCGTAACCGGCGTACGAGTGCACCACGTACCAGTCGCCCGGCGCGTAACGCAGCTTCTGCCGCAGCTCGGCGACCGGGTCGTAGTCCTCGTCCGGCGCGGGCTCGGTGGTGGGGAACTCCGGCTCGCTGGCGGCCTCAACCGACTCGTCACCAGCCGCCGTCGCGACCGTGGACTGCTCGTCCACTTCTCCGGCGGTCTCGTCGTACTCAGGCACGCTCGCTCACTTCCGTCACTATCGGCTGGAGACAGCCGGTCAGTCCGAGTTGCCGAAGACGAACAACACGGCCTTGGCGAAGCCGTAGTCCAGCACGCCCACGATCGTCAGCATCACCGCGACGAACGTGACCACCACGGCGGTGTACGTCAGCAACTCCTTGCGGGTCGGCCAGATGACCTTACGCAGTTCGGCTACGACCTCGCGGAAGAACCGGGCGATGCGGCCGAACACGCCCACCCGACCGGTTTCCGACCTCGTGGTCGGCCGGCTGTCGGCCGATTCCGCCCGGGCGCGGGCCCGCGTCGCGGTGCCGCCCCGGGAGACCGGCTCGTCCGCGCCGGTGGCGTCGTCGTCGGCTACGTCGTCGACGATCTCATCGTCGAGACGATCGTCGCCGGCGTCCTCGCCGCGCCGCTTGTTGTCGGCCACTTCGCCCTCCGTCGCGGAATCTCGGGTCGCACGCCGGGCGGCGTACGCGGCGCTGGTCACGCCGGCCGAACCCAACCGTCCCGCGACGGGCCGCGGCCGGTGGTCCGACCGGGAGCCCCGATTGCCTCGGAACCACCCCGCCGATGCCACCACCACGGGCCGGACGCCGCCTTGTCGGCGGCGCGACCCACGGGAACGGTCAGGCCTGAGGCGCAGGGGTGACAGGACTTGAACCTGCAGCCTGCGGTTTTGGAGACCGCTGCTCTGCCAATTGAGCTACACCCCTGTGCGGCAACACTCGCCCCACGCGGTCACAGACGACCGTGCAGGGGTCACTTGCCCCACGGCGGACCAGTGTACGGGTAGGTGCCCGACTTTCCCAACCGGTCTCCCCGCCACGCGTGGCGAAGCCGATCCAGCGTGCCGCGCGGCCGCCGGTTCAGCGGGCCGGGCCGCCGTGATTTCGCGTGCGTCCGGCCTCGGTTCAGCGCGCTGTGCGGATGAGCGCGCGCGCCTGCGACAGCACTTTGTCGCCCAGGCAGGTCGCGGTCACGTCCAGCCGGGTGAGGCCGTCCTCGGTCACCTCGCGGACCCGCGCGGTCACCTCGATCTCGGTCCCCTGGTCGTCGTCGGGGACCACCACCGGCCGGGTGAACCGGACGCCGTACTCGACCACCGCGTCGGGCGCGCCGGCCCACTCGGTGACCGCCCGACCGACCAGCGCCATCGTGAACATGCCGTGCGCGATGACCCCGGGCAGTCCCACCTTCGTGGCGACCCGGTCGCTCCAGTGGATCGGGTTGAAGTCGCCCGAGGCGCCGGCGTAGCGGATCAGGTCCGCCCGGGTCACCCGGAACGTCTTGGTTGGCAGTTCCATCTCAGGCCTCTCCACGGATGACGTACCGGGCCCAGACGGCGACCACCTGCTCCCCGGCGACGGTGCTCACGTCCGTGCGGGTGGTGAGCAGGCCGTGCCCGCCCCGGTTGCTGACCTCTTCGATGGTGTTGACGCAGACCAGCTCGTCGCCCGCGACCACCGGCCGGTTGTACGCGAACCGCTGGTCGCCGTGGACCAGCCGGCTGTAGTCGACGCCCAGGTCCGGGTCCTCGATGATCTGACGGGTCGCGGCCATGGTGACGATCACCGGGAAGGTCGGCGGGGCGACCACGTCCGGGTGGCCCAGGGCCTGCGCCGCGGCCGGGTCGTGGTGAGCCGCGTCCGTGGCGCCGATGGCCGTGGCGAACTCACGGATCTTTTCTCGGCCCACCTGGTAGGGGGCGGTCGGCGGGTACGTGCGGCCGACGAAGGAAGGGTCCAGGGACATGCCGCGAACCTACACGGAAAGCACAACCGCCGATCTGGTCGGCAGGCTGCGGCGATGCCGCGCCCGACCGGTCAGATCGGCGGTTGGAAAGGCTTCGACGACGGCCGGCGGTGCCGGCCGGCGGTCAGCGGGTCTCGCGGTGAACCGTGTGCCGGCCGTCGCGCGGGCAGAACTTCTTCATCTCGATGCGGTCGGGGTCGTTCCGGCGATTCTTGCGCGTGATGTAGTTGCGCTCCTTGCACTCCACACACGCCAAAGTGATCTTCGGCCGGACATCGGTAGCCTTCGCCACGGCGGAGTGCCTTCCTCGCTAACGGAAACAACTACGACGCGTCAGCCTAGACGCTGACTGCGCGGACATGCAAAGTGGGCGCCAGTGGCGCCCATCTCAACGACCACCGGGAACCAGCCCGGAAGACGAGAGTAGCGGTGGCCGGACTTGAACCGGCGACACAGCGATTATGAGCCGCTTGCTCTGCCATCTGAGCTACACCGCCGCGGTGGGTCCAGCTGAACCCTCGAGCCCCCTTACGGAATCGAACCGTAGACCTTCTCCTTACCATGGAGACGCTCTGCCGACTGAGCTAAGGGGGCCTGCGCGATCTCCCCGTGGGGCGCGCAGAAGTAGAATACACGGCAGGGGTCGGCAGGTGAAATCGGATCCCCGGCGGCCGGATCTGCGCAGCTCAGGGCACCACACGCAGGCGTGGAAGCTCTCCGCCGGAGATCGTCTCCGGGTCCACCTGAGCGCCGAACCAGGCGGCCAGTCGCTCGTACGGCAGCGGCCGACTGAACAGGAAGCCCTGACCGATCTCGCACCCGATGTCCTGAAGAAGCTCCAGGGTCAGTTCGCTCTCCACACCCTCGGCGACCACGGCCAGACCGAACTGCTGGGAGAGCGTCACCACCGCGTTGACGATCGCCAGGTCCCCCGGGTCGGTGGCCATGCCCTGCACGAAGGAGCGGTCCACCTTCACCTCGTGCACCGGCAACCGGCGCAGGTGGGCCAGCGAGGAGTCGCCGGTGCCGAAGTCGTCCACCGACAGCCGGACGCCGAGGTCGCGGAGCCGACGCAGCGTCGGGATGGGCCGGTCCGTGCCGTCCAGCACCCCCGACTCGGTGATCTCCAGGGTGAGGCGTTGGGCCGGGACCCGGTACTCGGTCAGCAGCTCCTGCACCCGGTCCGGGAAGTGCTGGTCGGTGAGCGTGCGGGCGGCGAGGTTCACGGCGATGGGCAGCGGCTGGTCCGCCTCGGCCCAGTCCCGGCTGCGCCGCAGCCCTTCGCGGAGCACCACCTCGGTGAGCCGACTCAACTGGCCGGTGTGCGCGGCCACCGCCACGAAGTCCTCGGGAGCGACGGTGCCGTGCGTCGGATGCTCCCAGCGGGCCAGACACTCGACACCGACCAGACGCCGGTCCCGCAAGGTCACCTTCGGCTGGAAGTAGACCTCCAGCTCGCCCTGGTCCAACGCCTGGCGCAGGTCACCGGCGAGACCCAGCCGGCGCAACGACCGGGACTCCAGGCCCGGGTTGAACAACTGCACGCTGCCCGGCACCGACTTGGCGGCGTTCGCCGCCAGGTCGACCCGGAGCAGCAGGGTCGCGGCATCGCTGCCATGTTCCGGGTGTACGGCCACACCCACGGCGGTGTTCACGTCGAGGGTGAGCGCGTCGAAGACCATCTCGTCACGGATCTGGTCGCGCAGCTGTTCGGCCAGTTCGAGTGCCGCCTCGGCGCTCTCCAACCGAAGGGTCACCAGGAACTCGTCGCCGCCCGCACGACCGACCAGAGCCGACGACGGAGCGCTCGCCCGCAGTCGGTTGGCGACCTCGACGAGCACCTTGTCCCCCGCAGCGTGGCCGAGGGACTCGTTGACCTGCTGCAACCCGTCGACGTCGAACAGCAGCAACGCCACCACCTCGTCGGGCGCGCCGATCTTGACTGACTCGTCCAGGGCGGCGGTGATGCGCCGCCGGTTGGGCAGCCGCGTCAGGGTGTCGTGGTACGCGTCGTGCCGCAGGCGGTCGACAAGACGCGAATTCTCGAGCGCCACTGCGGCATGCGCGGCCACCGTCTCGAAAACCGCGATATCCGCAGAACTGAAGTTGTTGCCGTCGCCGAGCCGGTTGGCAACCTCAAGGGTCCCGATGACGACCTCACCCGACCGCAGCGGCACCACCACCGCGTCCTTGATCCGCCGCTCGGCCAGCTCCGCGCGGAACTCTCCGTCGGTCGTCACCCCACGGCCCACCGCAACGGTACGTCCGGTCTCCTGGACCCGTTCGCGGATCATCGCCGGCGTGAGCGCCAGGTCGAGCAGGCCCGGGTCGTCCACCCGCGCGGTCAACAGGGTCTCGGGGTGCCTTCCCTGGGCGGGCAGCCACAGCGTCGCGTACTCCACCTGCATCAGCGCGCGGACCCGGCCGAGCAGCGCGTCGGCGAGCGTGCCGCTGTGCCCGCTGCCGACCACGGCGCGGGTCAGGTCGTACAGGTCGGTCAGGGTGCGGTGCTGGCGGAAGAACTGGGCGTAGGCCCGGTAGACCAGAGCAAGGCCGGCACCGAGGGCTGCCAGTAGGAGCAGCGACCACCACGTGCTACGGACCAGAATCAGCACGATCAGGCCGACCGACACGTTGATCGCCGCGGTGAGCACCGCCGGCGTGGCGGTACGCAACGTCCCGCGCCCGGTCTGCCAACCGTGCAGCAACGTGTGTACCGCCGCCACGCTGGCGTAGCTGATCAGGATCACCATGCTCACGGCGGCGAAGATGCTGCCCCAGGTGCTCGGACCGACGCCCTCCATGGGAGGGAACGCCTGGAGGACCAGGACAGCCAGCGACGTTCCCGCGGCGGCGCGCGCCACGTTGAACCACACCTTCGGCGCCGAGAACCGCTGCCTGGTGTGGGTGATCAGGGAGCTCAACGTGTAGATGACCACCACCGTCAGCGGTGGCAGAAAGTACAGCGCGAGAACCATCGGCAGCTCGGTGAGCGTGACACCGATCGTCTGCCGCCGCACCACCAGACTGAGCAGCGGCAACCCCGCCACGATCATGATGACGAGAAGGAGCATTGCCTCGGGCCAGTCGCCGAAGGGCTCCTTCGCGATCAACCCGGTGGCGGTGGCACAGACGACCGCGATCAGCGCGAGGGGCGCGGTGATGATCCACGCGTCCTCGGATGACCGTCGCCGGGGTTGACCATGACCGCTCATGGCGCTCCTTCGGATTGACGCCGAGCGGTCACGATACCGTCACTACGTCGATGGTGCCTTCCACCCGAACGGGCAAACAGGATGATCACCCCGAGGCAACCGCCTCACTGCCAGACGATGTCAGCTGCCTGCGCCGTCGGCACGGGCTTGTCGGCGGTGGACACGGTCTGCCAAACGATGTCGCCAGCCTGAGCGCCGCCCCCTGAGCTGCTGCCGAGATCAACACTGGCGATGCCGCTCACGAGTGCGGCGAGGGTGAGAAGTGAGCCAAGCAGCCGGCCCAACCTAAGACCAGACATGATTGCTCCTGTCGGAAAATGTCGTGGGGGTGGTGGAGGTTCCACGATCGTGCCACAGTGCGGGCAGCCAGAGAAGTGGTGGACAGCCCGATGGGCCCCACCGTCTGTAACTTCCCGCCGTTCGGCCCACCGCCCCCACCGCACCGGAGCAGATCACGGCCGTGCAGGGCAGGTCAGCGCTTCACACAGCGTCGAATACGACCTTCACCACAAATTCGGCGCTGTCGCGTCAGAGCACCAGATCCGACATCTTGGTCACTGTGAGTGACGCCTCCAGGAGATGCGTTCGCGTCGTGCGTTCGGCGTCCAGCCATCGACCACCATACCGGGTCTTCGCCAATAGGCCAGCCCCCGAGTCGGATTCCATCCTGGTGACCCGACGCACGTCCGAGCGCCTCAAGCGACGCGTTTCCGCAGCTCAAGCCGGCCAGGAAGCAACAACCAGGGGTCCTGCACGTCCGAGAGAAAGGACGTGGGGAGTCGCGGGCTCCGCGGGTTCAGGCCGCATCCCACTTGTCGCTCGCGCAACCGACCTCGAAGCTCCACCAACCCTCCGCCGCGCCGCGTCGCAGGGTCGCCTTGATGGCCGGGAAATCCGCGGCCGCCGGCGGCCCTCCCGCGGCACGAACCTGAACCAGACCTTGATGAGGTGGTCTCCGGCAGGTGGGTCACGGTCCGGTGCTGGCGAGGACACGCCCGCATCATTCTCTGGAAGGGTGGCGCTCCCACCACACACCACCGCCGGACGAACTCGGTCGGCGAACCACCGGGCACCTCCGCCCGACGAGCCGGTATCTCGAAAGGCGACGCCAGGCTTGGCAGCGTCTCCGATCAGTCGTCCTTCGGCATCGGCCACACATCCCGGGAGTCGTTCAGGGCCCCTCCCGGAGGTGGCTCGACCGTCAGGGACTTCAGAGCACGCGGCAGAGAGGTAACCCCACGCCTCAACGCCCGCCACAGCAGCGCCGCCACGTACACCAGGGCGAAGAGCGCAGCGGCGACCAGCGCCAACAGCAGCACGAGGCCGACCATTCCTGTCATCACTCGAACATTCTGACCAGCCGAGCGCCACGACGGGCACCGTGGCTGATCTTGTCGTTCCTGGTGTCGCCTCCTCGTCGACGCAGTTGGCGTAGACGCGGAGCAGAACGGCGACGCCGTGGCTCAGACGCCGGCGACCTCGGTCGGCGGAGCGCCGGCATGCAGCCAGAGCGACGCCATCGCGAGGCGCAGGTCGTAAAGACGGCGGACGGGCGGCGGGGCTACCTGCGATTCGGTCAGCGCCTTCTCTCGGGCGAGCTTCCTCCACCGGTCGTAGACCGACTCGGAGGGCGGCCCGCCGTGCAGGCCCCCGGAAGAAGCGCGCATCCGGGCCGACCCTGTCGTTGTCGACATGGCTGGACTCAGCCGGACTCGGCTAGATCAACGACAACGGCCCCTGATCAGCATCTCTGCTGGTCAGGGGCCGTGTCTGCACCTGGTGGCGGGTAGAGGATTCGAACCTCTGTAGCTTTCGCGACGGATTTACAGGGCCCCGTGATCTTGACCGCCTCCGTGCCCATGAGCTGCTAAATCTCGACTCTGATCGGAGACGAAGTGAGCTCCCGCCCACCATCCGCCCACCCGTGGTAGCACTCGCCTACCCCCAACCGGGCTCGACTCCGGCTCGTGTCGCGTCGCATCCGCAGGAATTCCATAGCCTGCCTTGATACGCTTTGAATAATATGATCCACTTGCGACGATAGCAGGTTATTCGCGGCAAGATCTGGACCAGCTATGTTTGCTCGTGGTTCCATACACCACATGGCAGAAAGATCGCTCACTTCCACCGCCGCGCCGGAGTTACTGCTGATCTCACACCTAACCCAAGATTCACTATCTACGGTCCAGGAATACTTCTTCGCTGTAGGTGAAATTTGGAAATGGGAGTTCCGAGAAGGCTTATTGGAGTTGCCCTCCAGTCAGAAGGGTCCGCAGTCGTCAAGCTTGAGGGGCCGGCCAGAACTCCTGGTTCGTTCAATTAGCCTCAATAGCCCACTGGAGGTAGCACTCACTACGGCAGCGACCAACTATGCGCCTCTCGCCTACGGCATGGCAGGCCTAGCCATGCTGGAGCGCGTGGTCCGGCTCATCATGGAGTGGCAGAGCCACCGGCACGACCTGGCCCTCTCCGCCCGCTCCATGACTAGCCAAGAGGCCGATGAAGTTTTGCGGAACGCCGCCAATCTTGATGCAGGCGATCCTGCAGAAGCAATGACGCCCCTGCAACCCGAGCCTCGTAAATCTGTAATCAGAATCTCGCAGCATCAAGTCTTGCGAGTGGAGCATCGAACAGAAGTCGAGTAACGGCCATTGAATTATTGGCGAGGCAGGAAGTGGAAGCTCATATTCGAAGCGCTCATTCGAGCGCATGGCCGATCTTATCGTTCATGGTGTCGTCGCCGCCGTCGATGCAGTTGGCGTAGACGCGGAGCAGGACGGCGACGCCGTGAACCAGGCGCCGGGCTACCTCGGTCGGCGGGACGCCGGCATTCAGCCAGAGCGAGGCCGCCGCGTGCCGCAGGTCGTAGGGACGCCGGACGAGCGGCGAGGCCACCTGCGATTCGGTCAGCGCCTTCTCGCGGGCGAGCTTCCACCACCGGTCGTAGACCGACTCGGAGAGCGGCCCACCGTGCAGGCCCCGGAAGAACCGACCGTCCGGGCCAACCCCGTGATTCTCGACGTGCGCGCACAGCAGCTCGACGAGCCGAGGCGGGATCGGGACCGTCCGAGTCTCCGCCCTCCCCCGGTGCTTGAGTCCGCGCCGCTCGTGGGAGCCGCCGTCATCGTTCAGTGCGAGCCGGCCCGCGGGGAGGTGCCGGCGAGCACCAGGCGGCCCCAGCGGTATTCGATCTTCTCGTGGTCGCAGGACCGGGAAGGCTTGACCGCCGCCAGGTCGTCGAAGTCGGCCCCGCAGTCGGCGCACCGGGCCGGCAAGGTCACAGTCTTCCCGTCGTAGGTCCGCGGCTTCCGATGGACGCATCCCCGCGTAGTAGAGGCAGCCGAAGAAGGCGGTGACCTTGTCGGCGCGTTTGCCGAGAGATTTCACCGCCTCCAGCAGCGTGGCGACCTGGGCCGGGTTCGCCACCACCCGCCGGTCGATGGACTGCGCGACCTCGGGGGCGGTCCACTGGACCCGGTCGACCGGGTTGGAGGCGATCAGCTCCAGCTCGACGGCGTACCCAAGGACGTTGTAGAAGGTGGCCCGCTTCCGCTGGACGGTGGAGGCAGCCGCGGGCTTGCCGTCGAGGCGTACGCACAGGCTGTCCAGGACTCGGCGGACCATGGCGGGCGAGTCCAGCTCGACGACCGGGAGCGACGCGGTTTCCAGCCAGGCCAGCGCCGCCGCGTGGTCGGCCGGGATCTCGTCGGACCAGCGGCGCGGGTTGAGGCCGTAGAGGTACAGCGCCTCGCGGAGCAGAGCGTCAGTCGGTCGACCCCGCTTGGTCGGGCGGGTCAGGGTCACCGTGATCGAGGTCAGCGCTTCGACGATCGAGCGCCGGGTCTTGGCCGCCGCCCGGGGCCACTTCATCTCGACGTACGCGCGGCTGTGCGCGTACCAGGTAGTGGGGTTCTTGGTTCTGGCCTCGGGGACCGGGCGGCCGGTGGCCGGGTCGAAGGGCTCCCCCGCGTTGGCCGCCTGGACCAGCTCGGCGCGGAACGAGTGCGCCAGGGCTTTGGTACGGAACATGTCCTCGAAGCGTTGGCCGCTCACCGCCCAGCGGACCCGCCAGGGCCGAGCCTTCCGGTCGGCGCTTGGCGATCTCCCAGATCTGGACCTCGTAGCTCTTCACGCGGCGTCCTGCTCCAGGTCACCGAGCCACCGACCGAGCGCCGAGCGGCCGACCCGAAGCTGCCCGTTCGGCGACCCGCGAAGACAAGTGCCCGCCGTGCGCCAAGATGAACCGCCGGCTACGGCAACCCCGGCCGAGGAGCAGCCGGGGTCGGGGCGGATTCGAGACCGGGCAGGGTGGGAGCCGTCATCGGCCCACCCCCACAGCGAGGCGAATGCGGTGGTCCCGGGCGCAGGTCCGCCGGTACTGTCCCGGGCTCACCAAGAATCCGAACGGCGAGGTCGAGATGAACAGCGATGACGGTACGACGGTGCTGTGGCGCCCAACCGGGCCGGAAGAGCTGGATCTCGTCCGCGAGTCCGGATGGCAGGCATGGCCACCGCGCCTGCCGGATCAGCCGATCTTCTACCCGGTCCTGAACGAGGACTACGCGGTAATGATCGCCCGGGACTGGAACGTGCCCGCGTCCGGCGTCGGCTACGTGACCCGCTTCCGGGTCGAGTCGGAGTTCCTGAGTCGGTACCCGATCCGCCAGGCCGGCGGAAAGACCATTCTGGAGCTGTGGGTGCCGGCCGAGGATCTGGACGAGTTCAACGCTCACATCGTCGGACTGATCGAGGTCGTGCACGAGTTCCGGTAGCCGCCACCCGGCGGCGAGGGTGGCCGTCATCGGATGATCCCGACGACTTGGGGCCGATTGGGCTGGACGACAGCGGCTGGAGGCAGCACCGCAACTGATGCCGGCGGCATCACCGGAGCTTGCGGCGCGGGTTCGAGCGGCTGCGGCTCGTCGTATCAATCGCCCTGCGGCTGATCGGGCTCGGTTGCCGGCGGGGTGGTGGGTGCGCTGGACAGGACGACCTTGACCAGGGCGAGGAAGGCGAGCGACGGCACGGCCGCGACGATCCAGCCCCAGAGGGAGGGCTCGGCTTCGGCGACCTGGGCGGCGAGGGAGAGCAGCGCGAACGCGATCAGGAGTACGCCGACCAGGCCGACGGGTCGGCTGTCTTGGCGGCGGGCGCGGATCTCCAGGCCGAGGTAGATAGCCATCAGCTCGACGGCTACGGGCGTTGGCCCAGCCGATCCAGTCAGGTTGGCCGTGAGCGACGGTCAGGCCATGGACATGGGTGAAGGCCGCAGCACCAGCCATGATCCCGATGGCGAGCAGGATCAGCACCCAACAGGTTCATGCGTCGGTCCGACTCGAACCCGGTCCGCGAGGGGCGCCGGTAACGGCCGCGCGACGCTAAGTTGTGTGATCTGTCGCGTGTGGAGTGAGGTTGAACGTGAGCGATCGTGAGAAGCCGTCCCAGGACCGCCTTCGTCAGCATCTCGGCAGAGGGGAATGGGCCGGGATCGGAGCTGTCGTTGGGCTTCTTAGCGCTCTTGTCGCCCTGCTTGCATGGCTGTTCCCCGTGAAGGATGACCCGAGAGCCTCATCGCTTCCCAATCCATCCGCCATGCCAACCAACAGCCTGAGCCCCTCCTCCACTCATAGCACGAATACGGGAACACCCACGTCTTCTGCGACTCTGGGCAGCGGTGATGCATCGCCCACTTCAACGGGGGAGCCGAAACGAGAGGTGGTGCATAGCAGCGGCAGCCCCCGCCTCCAGACCCTTAACGAGTACGGAGATGATGATTTCCAGAATGCCGACTACTGGGATATGGACGATAACGAGATTCGCTACAACGCAGCCGGCACCACGGATCTCGCGCTTAACGAAGGCTCCCTTGGTGGAGTCAACGGAACCATCTTCGCATCACCGCCGAGTCGGCAACCGACATTGCAAGAATGCGCTCAAATCGACAACAACGCATGGTCATCGCTAGCTACGGCATCGCAGCTACGAGCAGGCTCCTCATTCTGCGTACGCAGCAGCGAGGGCCGCCACGGCAAGCTAGTGGTAACGAAGTTGAGCATGTGCGAGAAATTCCTCGAGTCGGAGAAGGACCGCGAGCGCTTCGCGGGAGATATATGCGTTTTAGAGGTCAGTTTCTTGGTTTGGGAGTGATACTGGGCGAGCGTGGGGCGCTCTGGTCGGCACCTTGATCGGCCTGCTCTGGCCTGGCGCATCGATGCGCCGACCGGCTGACACTTGACTAAGCGAGATGTCTCGTCCCGCGTGTGATCCGCCCCCCAACGCTGCTACCGATTCCTTCTGTATTGGATCAAGGCGCCGCGCTCCGCGCGGCGCGGGGGCGGTAACCCGGCCGGCGGCAAGCCGCCCCGGCCGCCTCCGGCGCCGGGGCGGAGAGCCACCGACTGCCGCCGGACCGCCGCCCCGAGTCTGTCGATCCGCCCGACGACACGATCACGGCCAGGCGGTACGGAAGCCGAGCGGGTCGGCCTCGTCGAAGATCAGGGCTTCCGACTGCCGCGCCAGCCCAACCCCGGGACTGGCTTGCCCCCGGTCCCTCTCCCGCCGCCGGCGACACCTCACCGCAGACCCCTCAGCCGATCGCCACATGCACGGACTCCGCCAGGCGAGGACCAGACGCCAGCCGCAGCGTTTAGAGCCCCAGGAGGACCCTCAGCGGGCAAGATCGACCTGCGCACCATCTGCCCACAACCAGTCGTCAACGCCTGGACTCACCCGGACTCGGCCGGACAAACGACAGCGGCCCCCGATCAGCATCTCTGCTGGTCAGGGGCCGTGTCTGCACCTGGTGGCGGGTAGAGGATTCGAACCTCTGTAGCTTTCGCGACGGATTTACAGTCCGCTCCCATTGGCCGCTCGGGCAACCCGCCAGGGCACCCCACCGCGTCGCAACGCGGCGGCGGAAGCAAGGATAGCGGCTCACCCCGGGGCCGGTGCAACCGGGTACGGTCAGGGGGTCGTGCCGCTGGTGGGCGGCCGACTGCACGTCCCAGACCGCCGGACAGCAGGAGCAGAAGCATGCCAGCGAACCCGTCTTTCGACATCGTGAGCAAGGTCGACCGCCAGGAGGTCGACAACGCCCTCCGGCAGGCGGAGAAGGAGCTCGCGACGCGGTTCGACTTCCGCGGTACGGGCGCGGAGATCTCCTGGTCGGGTGAGGAGGCGATCGGCCTTCAGGCGGAGACCGAGGAGCGGGTCCGCGCCGCTCTGGACGTCTTCAAGGAGAAGTTGGTCAAGCGGAACATCTCGTTGAAGTCGTTGGACGCGGGTGAGGCGCGCTCGTCCGGCAAAGTGTTCAAGATCGACTGCAAGGTGATCCAGGGCATCGAGACGGACAAGGCCAAGGCGATCAGCAAGAAGATCCGCGACGAGGGCCCGAAGGGCGTTCAGGCGCAGATCCAGGGCGACCAGCTGCGCGTCACCGGCAAGAAGCGGGACGACCTCCAGGCGGTCATCTCGCTGCTCAAGGGTGAGGACTTCGGCGTCGCCCTTCAGTTCACGAACTACCGGTAAGACCCGATCACGTCTGCCGGTGCCATCGTGGATCACTTGTTGTGACCTCGGTGGACGTCGTCGCCAACGGTCGTCCTTGGTCGCTGCTGTTCAGCGCCCGACGGGCGGGCGGTGGCCTGGCCGCATCCGCTACGGTCGCATCGTGGATCCTCGATCTCGGCGCGCGGACACCGGACGAATACTGGGCACGCTGTCGCTCGTCGTTGGCTTTCTGACCTCGCTACTCACCCTGTCAGCGGGCTACGACGGCCGGGCGCCGCACTTCGTCGCGTTCCTCCTCGTGCTGACCGGCATCGGCCTACGGATCGAGGCGGCGATCACCGACCGAAGGCCGTAGCCCTCGACGTCGGCCGTGACCGACCGAAGGTCGGTGGCGAGGCCGCAACGCCCGTACCCGCGTCGATCCGTCAGCGGTCGACGCGGTACCAGTGGGCGGTCTCACCGGGAATCGGCGTCAGCCGGACGCGGGTGCCGCCCGGGTCGTCGAGGATGGGTACGCCGTCGCCGAGCAGCACCGGCGCGAAGAAGATCAGAATCTCGTCGAGCAGACCGGCCCGCAGGCACTGCTTGGCGACGTCCGCGCCGAGCACGTTGACGTACTTGTCGCCGGCGGCCTCCTTGGCCTGCGCGACGGCAACGTGTAGGTCGTCGGCGAAGGTGACGCCTTCGGGCGGCTCGGTGGGTGGACGGTGGGTCAGGACGATCACCGGCCCGTGGTACCGGCCGCCGAAGGCGCCTTCGCTGTCGGTGCCACGGTTCGGGTCGTCGCCGCCGAAGGTGCGGTTGCCGGCGAGGATCGCGCCGATGTTGGCCAGCAGACGGTCGGCGGTCGGGTTGTCGCCGCTGAGGTGTTCGGTGAGCCAGGACATGTCACCGCCGGGGCCGGCGATGTAGCCGTCGAGTGACGCGGTTGCCGAGTAGAGCAGCTTGGCCATGGTTCCCCTCTCGTCGACGCTCAGTCTGGCGCACCCCACCGACATCGCCGGAAACCGTCGGAGAAGGTCAGATCGGGACGGGCGCGTCGGCGCGTACCGCCTGGTTTTCCGCTCGGGCGATGGGCCCGGCGGGCAGCGCGGCGACCGCGGCCGCGACGGCCACCGCCGCGCCCGCGAAGACGAAGGCCCACGGCACGCCGCCGGCGTGGTCCACGATCAGGCCGGCCACCGCGCCGCCGGCGGCGCTCGCCGCCACGGCCACCGTGACCACCCAGGTGTACGCCTCGTTCAGCATGCCCGCCGGGGCGATCCGGCCGACCAGGGTGTTCTCCAGGGTCAGCGCCGGAGCGATGACGGCCCCACCGACGACCAGCGCGACGCCCAACGCCAGCGGCGTGGGCATGAGCGCGAACACCACGAACGTGCCGGCCAGCGCGGCGAGCAGCAGGGCGAACTGGCGGGTCATGTTCGGCGGGGGGCGGCGGACGCCGAACCAGAAGCCGCCGATGGCGCTGCCGACCCCCCAGACCGCCAGCAGCAGCCCGGCGAGGCTCTCCGGGTCGTCGGTGGTGGCGTTGCCGGCGTACGCGGGGACGATGACACCGGCGGCGCCGAACGCGATGCCCAGTCCGGCGACGCAGAGCAGCAGTGCCGGGAAGCCGGCGACCCGTAGCGGACCGAGTCCCCGGGCGTGGTGTTCGCGCGGGTGGGGCCGCCAGTCGCGCATCACCCGGCCGAGGGCGACGGCGGTGGTGCCGACCAGGGTGACGACCGCCGCCCCGATCAGCGCGGCCGCCGCGTCGGCGACCAGCACGAACCCTGCCACGAGCAGCGGGCCCAGCACGAACACGATCTCGAACAGCGAGGTCTCCGCCGCGAGGGCGGTGTTGCGCAGGGCGTACCGGCCGGAGGCGGGGCTGGTCAGTTCGTTCCAGGCGCCGCGGATGGCGGCGGTCAGCGGCGGGTACGTCGCGCCGGCGACGCCGGCCGTCAGGTAGATGGCGGCGAGGGCGTCGTCGCCGGAGCGGCTGGCCAGCAGCAGCCCGGTGAGCGCCAACGGGTGGGCCACGGCGGTGACCAGCAGCACCGGGCTCGGACCGACCCGGTCGGCGATGCGTCCGGCCACCGGGCTGAGCGCGGCGCCGGCGACGGCGTAGATGCCGCCCGCGATGGCGGCCAGGGAGTAGCGCCCGGTCACCTGCTCGACCACCAGCAGCAGCGCCAGCGGCGTCATGCCGATGCCGAGCCGGCCGATGATGCCGGTGACCAGCAGGATCGGCGCACCGGGGATCCGCCAGACCCCCAGGTACTGGCGCAGTGCGGCCACGAGGTGTACCTCCGCTGGGACAGGTAACGGGTAGAAGCCCTGTCGACCCTAACGTCCGAGGTCAGGCCATGGATGGTCGATCCGCTCACAGCAGCGCGGAGGCCGGGACTGACCGAGCGGTCACAAAGGGGGTAGGTTGCTGATCGAATTGGGTCCATACGCCGGCACCGCACGATGAGGCAGGAGGTCCGATGTCCGGGACTACCACCGCACCTCTGCGAGTCGAGATCTATTCGCTGTACGGCGACGCGAAGCCCAGTGAGGCCGCCTCGCCCAGCCTGCGCGGCTCCCTGCCCGCCCGGGCCGTCCAACAGTGCCCGCCGGTCGCCATCGCCTCGGGGTTCGGCTGGTACGTCTACCCGCCAACCGACTTCGCGCTGCGCTGGGACGGGCAGGACACCGAGTGGACGCTGCTGGCGGAGAACGAGCCGGCCCAGTGGCGTTCGCTCGCCGGTGGCTACGACGGCAAGCTGCCGGACGCGGCCGGCCAGTTGCAGGCGGCGCCCGAGCAGTTCCACGGTGACCTGGACATCTTCGACAGGTACGGCGCGAGCATCCCGTTCCTCGACGCCGACCCGCGCGCCGCCAACACGATCGAGCTGGTCGCCGGCGTGGTGGCGCGTACGTCCCCCGGCTGGTGCCTGATGGCCCGGGGCGTGCCGAACTGGCCCGCTCAGCGCGGCGTGCAGCTTTACGAGGGCGTGGTCGAGACCGACTGGTACACCTCGTTGCTGCCCACCATCCTGCGGCTCACCGAGGTGGGGCAGGTGGTGCGCTTCTACCGGAACATCCCTCTCATGTGCCTGCAACCGGTGCACCGGTCGACACTGGAGGCCTTCCGGCAGGCCGAACTGGTCACCGGGGAAGGGCTGCCGGCGTGGCCGGAGGACGTCTGGTCGGACTTCGTGGCGCTGCGCCGCCGCCGCCAGGATCCGGAGATCCGCAGCAGCTACCGCCGGGAACAGGCCCGCCGGGTCCGGGAGAACGCCGCCTACCAGCCGATCGGGGTAGCGGAAGCGGACCAGCCGACCTGATGCCCGACACCGACGCACAGCTCACGCCGTCGCCCGGTTACCGAGCGCTGTTCCGGCATCCGGTCGCTTCCCGTCTGGTCATCGCCCGGGGCATCTCGGAGCTGGGTGACTTCGTGGGCCTGGCCGCTCTGCTGCTGCTCGCGTACGACCAGACGAACTCCGTCCTCGGCCCGGCCGCGGTCTACGCCGCGCGTACCCTGCCGGCCCTGCTGGTCGCCACGGTGTTCAGCGGCTGGCTGGACGTGCCGGCCCGCCGCACCCTGCTGGTCTGGCTGTCGGTGGCCGGCGCCGCGCTGATCGCCGTCCCCGCGGCGGTCCCCGAGCCGCTGCCGGCGATCGTGGCGGCGGGCCTGCTGGGCGCGGTACGGGCCGCCTACGCGAGCGTCAACGTGGCCGTCGCCGCCGAGGCGGTGGACGCTCCGCTGCGGCTGCCGCTGTTCGGCCTCAGCGCCTTCGCCAACCAGGCGGGCCAGGTGGTCGGCCTGCTCGCGGGGGCCAGTCTGACGGTGGCCCTCGGCTCCCGGGTGGCGCTCCTGATCGACCTCGGGTCGTTCCTGATCGCCGCGGTCGTCCTGGCCGGACTGCCGAAGCGCCCCCACCAGGTACGCGGGCCGCGTCCACCGGCGACCGCAGGCGTGCGCATCATCGCCCGCCATCCGGTGCTGCGGGGCGTCGCCCTGCTCACCCTGGCCACGGTGCTGTCCGGCGCGCTCCCGGAGACCCTCGCCCCGGATCTGGCCGGCGGGGCCTGGCGTCCCGCCGTGCTGGCGGCGTCGGCGTTGGGAGGTGCCATCTTCGTGCTGGTGGTGGGCCGGTCCCGGTGGTTGGGCCGGTTGGCCGGTCAGGTGGCCGTCGCCGCGGCGCTGGCCGGCGCGCTGTTGCTGACCGGTGTCCTGGTCGCCGTCGACGCGCCGCTGGGGGCGCTGACGGTCGGCAACGCGTTGATCGGCGCGGGCGGCGGTTGGTTGATCGGGGCGCAGGCCACGTTCGCCCGGTTGGCCCCACCGGAACGGATGGGGCAGGTCGAGGCGACGATCGTCGCGGCGAACATCGTCACCTCGGGGATCGGCATCTTCCTGCTGGGTGGCGTGGCCGCCGTGCTCTCGCCCGGCGCGTCGTACCTGACGGCGGGCGTCGTCCTGCTCGCCGTCGTGCTGCTGACCCGTCTGGATCGGCCGCCCGCACCGGAGTGACCTGGAAACGACTCCGCCCGCGTCCGTGAGCGGACGCGGGCGGAGTACGGGGTTCGGCGGGTCAGCGCTGGAACTGCACCGGCCCCGAGTTGGCGGCCATCCGCTCCAGGCGGGCGACCCGGTCCTCCATCTTCGGGTGGGTGGAGAAGAGGGCGGCCACCGCGCCACCGGCGAACGGGTTGGCGATCATCAGGTGGGCGCTGCTGGTGAGCGTGCCCTGAGCCGGCAGCGGACGTCGCCGGGCCACGGCATCGATCTTGCGCAGGGCGCTGGCCAGGGCCAGCGGGTCGCGGCTCAGCTCGGCGCCGGACTGGTCCGCCTGGAACTCGCGGCTGCGGCTGATCGCCAACTGGATCACGGTGGCCGCGATCGGGCCGAGGATCAGGGTCAGCAGCAGGACGGCCGGGTTCGGCGAGTCCTCGTCGTCCCCGCCACCCAGCGGGATGAACCAGGCGATGTTCGCCAGGAACGTGATGATGCCGGCCAGGCCGGCCGCGACGCTGGAGATCAGGATGTCCCGGTTGTAGACGTGGGACAGCTCGTGCCCGATCACACCGCGCAGCTCCCGGTAGTCCAGGATCTCGGTGATGCCCTGGGTCACGCAGACCGCCGCGTGCTGCGGGTTACGCCCGGTCGCGAACGCGTTCGGCTGGGCGGTCGGGCTGACGTACAGGCGCGGCATCGGCTGTTGGGCCTCGGTCGCCAGTTCGCGCACCATTCGGTACAGCTCGGGGAACTGTGCCTCGCTGACCGGTTGCGCCCGCATCGAACGCAGCGCGATCTTGTCGGAGTAGAAGTAGGAAATGCCGTTCATGACCAGTGAGATGAGGACGGCGATGACCAGGCCGCCACTGCCACCGAACCCGTAGCCCACCGCGAGGATCAGCGCGGTGAGCAGGCCGAGCAGCGCGGCGGTCTTCAGACGGTTGTGGTGCACGATCTCTCCTTCGGTGCGCGGATCGCCTCGATCCGCTGACCGGTACAACAACCCGATACCCGTCAACCATCCGTCGGAACGCTGAGAGTTGACTGAGACCCGCTCAGCGGGCGGCGAGATCCAGCACGAGCTGCGGGGCGACGCCGAGCACCACGGCGGCCACCGTGGCCACCGCCAGCACCACCGCCACCACACCCACCAGGGGTACGGCCACCACGCCGTCTCCGCCCGGCGCGGGGCGCGGCGTCCACAGGCCGGCCGTCACCCGCAGGTAGTAGGCGAGCCCGAGTACCGCGTTCAGCGCCACCACCAGCGCCAACCAGGCCGCGCCGCCGTCCAGCAGCGACCGGACCACCGTCACCTTCGCGAACAACCCGGCCAGGCCCGGTGGCAGTCCCGCGAGACCCACCAGCGCGAGGCCGAGGGCGGCGCCGCGCCACGGGTGCCGGCGCGCGGCCCCGCGCAGGTCGTCAAGCGTGCCGCCGTCCGCCCCCGCCGGGCGCAGCGCGGTCACCCCGGCGAACGCCGCCAACTCCAGCACCACGAAGAACACGGCGTACGCCACGGCGGCGGCGTACGCGGCCGACCGCGCCTCGCCCGTGCGGCCGGCGGCCAACGCAAGCGCGCCCAGCGGGGCGAGGATGTATCCGGCCTGCGCGACCGACGACCAGGCGAGCAGGCGGACGGTACGCCGCTGACGCAGCGCCACCAGATTGCCGACGGTCATCGTGAGCACCGCCAACAGGGCGAGCACCGGTCCGGTCCGGTCCGCCGGCAGCGCCCGCTGCACCACGGCCAGCACCGCCACCAGGCCGCCCAGCTTCGACGCCGTCGACAGGTACGCGGCCACCGGCAGCGGAGCGCCGTCGTAGGTGGCCGGCGCCCAGGCGTGGAACGGCACCGCCGCCACCTTGAAGGCCAGCCCGAGCAGCAGCAGCGTCACGGCGGCGGTGGTCAGCGGCAGGTCGCGCAACTCCGGTCGCTCGGCCAGCAGCGCGCCCACCCGATCGAGGTGCAGCCCGCCGGTCACCGCGTACAGCAACGCCGCGCCGAGCAGCGTCAGCGTGGTGGCGACCACGCTGACCACGAAGAACGTCACCGCCGCCTCGGCGCTGGCCAGGCTGCCCCGGCGCAGGCCCACCAGCACGTACAGCGGCAGGGTCAGCGTCTCCAACGCCACGATCAGGGTGATCAGGTCGCCGGCCGCGCCGAGCACCACGCCGCCGGTCATCGAACAGGCGAGCAGGAAGGCGTACTCCCCCACCGGTGACCGACCGTCCCGCAGCGCCGGCACGGACAGCCCGAGCACGCCCAGGGTGAGCAACGCCACCACCGCGCCGACCAGGGCCGCCCGGCCACCGAAGACCCACGAGCAGTCCGCGCCGACACAGAACGTCCGCCGCTCGCCGCCCGCGCCCACCAGCGCCGAGAAGACGGCCGTGCCGAGCGCCCCGAGCGCGGCCACCGCGACCGTGGCGCGGGGCCGCGCCAGCACGAGGTCGACCACCAACACGAGTACGGCGGTGCCGGCGGCCAGGTACGCCGGGAGCAACGCGATGCTGTCCACGCTCTGCACGACGCTCATCGGGCCGCCTCCGGTCGCGGCGCGCTTCTCGTACTCACCTGTGGATCACCTCGATGAGGGCGTCGACGGGCGCCTCGGCGACGCCGAGGACCAGCGCCGGAACCAGACCGATCGCCAACGCGAGCAGCACCAGCGGCGCCCACGCGGTCAGCTCCGCGCCGGCCAGACCCGCGCCGACGCCGCCCACCGCGGGGCTCGGCCGGCCGTGGGTGACCTGGCGCAACAACCGCAGGAAGTACGCGGCCGTGAGCGCGCCACCGACCGCCGCGAGCACCCCGAGGGTCAGCCACAGCGGGCCGCCCACCTGAATCGCCGCGACCACCGCGAACGCCTCCCCCCAGAAGCCGGCCAGCCCGGGTAGGCCCAGCGACGCGACGGCCGCGAACGCCAGCAGACCGGCGAGGCGGGGCGCGGTCTCCCGAAGCCCGGACAGCTCGGCGAGCGCGCCCGTGCCGGTGCGGTCCTTCACGGCCCCGGCCAGGAAGAACAGCAGGCCGGTGATCACCCCGTGGGCCACGTTGCCGATCAGGGCCGCCTGGACGCCGGTGGCGGTCAACGTGGCGACGCCCAGCAGGACGAAGCCCATGTGCCCCACGCTCGAGTACGCGATGAGCCGCTTCACCTCGACCTGGGCCAGGCAGACCAGCGAGCCGACCAGGATCGCGGCGACCGCCAGCACCCCGAGCACCGGGGCGGCCCAGCGGGCGCCCTCCGGGGCCACCCCCACCGCGACCCGGATCAGCCCGTACGTGCCCATCTTGAGCAGCACCCCCGCCAGCACCACGCTGCCCACCGTCGGGGCCTGCGTGTGCGCGTCGGGTAGCCAGGAGTGCAGCGGCCAGAGTGGACTCTTCACCGCGAACGCGAGCGCGAACAGCGTGAACGCGGCCAACTGGGTGCTCCGGGACAGCCCGGCCCCGCCGGTCAGGGCCACGATGTCGGCGGTGCCCGCGGCGGCGACCACGACGTACACGCCGACCAGCAGCAGCACCGAGCCGACGAGGGTGTACAGCACGAACTTGCGGGCCGCCCGACGCCGGTCGACGCCGCCCCAGCCGGCGATGATCGCGTACATCGGCAGCAGGACGACCTCGAAGAACAGGAAGAACAGCACCAGATTCAGCGCGAGGAACGTGCCGAGGATGCCCACCTCGACGACCAGCAGCAGCGCCACCAACGCCCGGCCGCTTCCGCCCTCGGGCACCCGCCACAGCGAGTACGCGCAGCAGAGCAGCGTGAGCAGCGCCGTCAGCACCACCAGCGGCCAGGAGATGCCGTCGACGCCGAGGTGGAAACGCAGATCCAGGCCGGACGCCCAGGGCAGGTCCACGTCGTGCCAGGGGCGCACCGCCGGCGTGCCGGCCGACCAGGCGAACCAGCCCCGTCCACCGGACACCAACGCCACGGCGGCCAGCAGGGTCAGCGCCGCCGCGACCGTACCGACGATCCGCGCCACCCGGTCCCGGGGTGTCGCCGCCACCGCGACCGCGCCGAGCGCCGGCACCACCAGCACGGCGACGAGCAGCACCTGTCCGAACGTCATCGGACCGCCTCTCTTCGCGACTGCGGGGCTCGCAAAACCGGCTCACTCCTCGCGCTCACCGGACCGCCTCCAGGACGGCCGCCGCCAGCCCGATCAGCAGCGCGCCGGCCAGCACACCGGCGGCGGCCCGGGGCAGCGCCGCCCGGTGCAACGCGGCCAGCCCGACCCCCAGGCCCGTGGCGGCCCGGCCGCTGCCCTCCACGACCCCGTCCACCACCACCTCGTCGCCGGTACGCGCGAGGCGGGCCAGCGCCCGGACGGGGCGTACGACAAGGGTGTGCTGAACGTCGTCGAGCCGGAACGCGCGGGCGAAGACCGGCCGCAGCGGACCCAGCGCGGTCGCCGGATCGGCGGCCGCGTCCCGACGCCAGCGCGCCCACACCAGCCCCGCCCCCACCAGCAGCAACGCCAGCGGCAGCAGCAGCCCCGGACCCACGTGGACCAGGCCGTCCTCCGCGCCCGCGACCGGCACGGTGGCGAACCGCAGCCGGTCGGCGAACGCGCCGACGAACCCGGCCAGGCCCAGCAGCGCGGCCGGCACGGCCAGCAGCAGCACCGGCCAGCGCAACACCGCCGGCGGGTCGTGCGGGTGGACCAGCGGCAGCCGGGGCTCGCCGAAGAAGGCCCGCAGCAGCAGTCGCCCGGCGTACCAGGCGGTGATCGCCACACCGAGCAGCCCCGCCAGCCAGACCAGCCAGCCCACCCACGACGGCGCGGGGCCGGTACCCTCCAGCGCGGCCGACTCGGCGACCGTCAGCACGCCGTCCTTGCTCCAGAAGCCGGCCAGCGGAGGCACCCCGGCCAGCGCGCCGAGGCCGATCACCGTGCACCAGAACGTCACCGGCATGGCCCGGCGCAGCCCACCCATCTCCGACATCAGCGTGGTGCCCACCGCGTGGATCACCGCACCGGCGGCGAGGAACAACAGCGCCTTGAACGCGGCGTGGGTGAGCAGGTGGAACAGCGCCGCCGACGGCGAGCCGACGGCCAGCGCGCCGGTCATGTAACCCAGTTGGGAGACGGTCGACCAGGCCAGCACCCGCTTGATGTCGTCCTGCGCGGTGGCGGCGAGCGCCCCGAGCAGCAGGGTGATCGCGGCGAGCACCCCGAGCACCGTCAACGTCACCGGAGCGGCAGTGAACAGCGGGTAGAGCCGGGTCACCGCGTACACCCCGGCGGCGACCATCGTCGCGGCGTGGATCAGCGCGGAGATCGGCGTCGGGCCGGCCATGGCGTCCGGCAACCAGGTGTGCAGCGGGAACTGCGCGCTCTTACCGGCCACACCGGCGAGCAGCAGCAGACCGGCGGCGGTCAGGGTCGCGCCGGAATGATCGTGCGCGAGCACGTCGGCGATCCGGAAACTGCCCGTCGACACCCCGAGCAACGCGATGCCGAGCAGGAAGCCGACGTCACCGACCCGGGTCACCAGGAACGCCTTCATGGCGGCGGCCGGCGCGCCCGCGAGCCGGCGGTCATGGGCGATGAGCAGGTACGAGCAGAGGCCCATCACCTCCCACCCCACCAGCAGCATGATCAGGTCGCCGGCGACCACCACCAGCAGCATCGCCCCCGTAAAGAGACTGATCTGGGCGGCGTACGGCGGATAGCGGTGGTCGCCGTCGACGTCGTCGTGCGGGCCGCGCCGCAGGTAGCCGACCGAGTAGACCTGCACGGCCAGGGCCACCGCGGCGACCGCCACCGCGACCAGCGCGGCGGCGCCGTCCAGGCGTACCCCCAGGGTCACCGCCAACCCGCCGAAGTCGACCCACGTCGTCGACGTCTCCGTCGGACCGTCGACAGTCACCAACAGGGCCACGGCCAGCGCCAGCGCGCCGGCGGCGCCGGCCACACCGATCGTCACGGCCGCCGTTCGGGCCCGGCCACCGCCGACCGCGCCCCCGGGATGCCGTGGGGCAGGCGGCAGCAGCAGACCGGCCAGACCGGCGAGCAGCGGTACGGCGGGCAGCGCCGCCCCGAGCAGCCCGGTCACCGGGTCGCCTCCGCGTCCCGCCCGACGGCCCCGGCCGGTTCGGTCAACGCCACGTCGTCCACCGCCACCGTGGACCGCAGGCGGTAGATCTGGAGCACGATCGCCAACCCCACCCCGATCTCGGCGGCGGCGAGCACGATGACGAACAGCGCGAACACCTGCCCGGAGTGCGGCAGAACCGCGCGCACCGTGGCGTCCGCGGTGACCAGGATCAGGTTCACCGCGTTGAGCATCAACTCGACCGACATGAGCACCAGCACGGCGTTGCGTCGACGCAGCACGCCGTACCCGCCGAGGCCGAACAGCAGCGCGGCGGTGACGTACGGGATGACCGGCCTCACCGACGCCCCCCGGAGGCCAGTTCCGCTGCCGGCGCGGGCTTGTCCTCGGTACGGCGGCCGATGTCGGGCCGGGACAGCACGACCGCGCCGACCAGGGCGGACAGCAACAGGACGGAGAGCACCTCGAATGGCAGCACCCAGGAGGAGAAGATCTGCTCCCCCAGCCGCTCCGCCGTACCCGCGCCGGGCAGCGCGACGGCGCTCCACCGGTAGGCGTCGACCAACAGCACACTCAGCCCCAGCCCGGCGCCGCCACCGATCAGCGCGGCGGGCCAGCCGGGCCGGTCCAGATCGTCGGACGCCCCGATCGGGGCCCGCGTCAACATCACCGCGAACAGCAGCAGCACCACCACCGCGCCCACGTAGATCAGCACCTGGACCCAGGCGACCAGCTCCGCGCCGAGCACCAGATAGTCGCCGGCCAGCGCGCCCAGGCAGACCACCAGGTAGAGCCCCGCCCGGACCAGATGCTTGGTGGTCACCACCAGCACACCGGCGCCGACCGCCACCGCGCCCAGCGCGAGCAGCAGCAGGTCCGCGCCGGTCACCGGGCCGTCCCCACGGCTCGGGCGGTCACGACGTCGGGCCCTCGTCGCCGGGGCGTACCGCCGGTGCGATCGACCGCGCGGCCTTGCGGGCGGCGGCGGTCTCCTCCTTGGCCGGCTCGCCGTTGGGATCGTGCGCGGGCGGCGGCGGCACCGTCGCCATCCACTGGCCCAGGTGGTCCTTGTCGTGCAGCAGGTCCTTGATGTCGTACTCGGCGTACTCGAACTCCGGCGACCAGTAGAGCGCGTCGAAGGGGCAGACCTCGATGCAGATGCCGCAGTACATGCAGAGCGAGAAGTCGATGTCGAACCGGTCGAGCACGTTGCGCTGGCGGGGACGGGCGGCGCCGGGCACCGCCACCTCCTCCTTGTGCGAGTCGATGTAGATGCACCAGTCCGGGCACTCGCGGGCGCAGAGCATGCAGACCGTGCAGTTCTCCTCGGACAGCGCGATCACGCCACGCGAGCGCGGCGGCAGCTCGGGAGCGACGTCCGGGTACTGCTGCGTGGTCGAGCGGCTGGTCATCGTCTTGAGGGTGA
Organism: Micromonospora sp. NPDC049359; assembly: GCF_044466585.1. Taxonomy (NCBI): domain Bacteria; kingdom Bacillati; phylum Actinomycetota; class Actinomycetes; order Micromonosporales; family Micromonosporaceae; genus Micromonospora; species Micromonospora sp. NPDC049359. The sequence continues at coordinate 25,324 of NZ_JBITMW010000004.1, forward strand.
CCGCCAGCCCCTTCACCAGACCGGCGCCGGGCAGGCCGCGCTCGCTGGCGCCGCCGGCCGGATCGCCGCGCTCGCTGAAATCGGTCATGTGGACCATCCTGCCCTGTGGCCCCGGCGCGCGCGACCACCACCCACAGGTCCGCGGCGGTACCGTGGCCGCGGGGAGGACGACCGCACCTGGAAGGACCCGCCATGACCGCCGCGCTGCAGTTCGACTACCCGCCCGAGAGCGGATGGACGACTGACGATCTGGACGCGCTGCCCGAGGATGGCCGTCGCCGGGAACTGCTCGATGGAATGCTACTGATGTCCCCTCACCCCACCCGCACCCACCAGAGCATCGCCGGCCGGCTCATGGCCGCGCTCGACGAGGACTGCCCCGACGGCTACGACGTGACCCAGGCGGTCGAGGTACGGATCAACCGCACCCGCTCCTTCATCCCCGACGTGCTGATCACCACGGCTGCCGCGGCAGCTCGCGAGCCGTCGAGGTACGAGCCGCACGAGGTGGTCGTCGCCATCGAGATCGTCTCGCCGAGTACCCGTTCGATCGACCGGGTACTCAAGCCGGCGCTGTACGCCCAGGCCGGCATCCCCTACTACTGGCGGATCGAGACCCTGGATGGCGACCTGGAGGTCGTGACGTACCGGATCGACGCGGTGAACGAGGTCTACGCCGAGACCGGGCGGTGGACGAAGTTCGTCGACACCGGCGAGCCGTTCCCGATCAACCTGCCGATCAGCCGGATCACGCCGCGGAGCCGCTGAGGCCGCCGGCCGGCGGCACCATCTCGACGCCGAGCTGCTGAAGGAGCTGGAGCAGCTCGTTGCAGCTCCACACGTCGATGATCCGGCCGGCGGTGTCGAAGCGCAGGAACGTCGCCCCCGAGTAGCTGACCACCTGCCCGGTCGGCGGCACCGGCCCGAACTGCCCGGCGTGGGTGCCCGCCGCCCGCCAGTGCACGGCCACCCGCCCACCCGCGGCGACCACGTCGACGATCTTGTAGCGGAGGTCCGGGAAGGCCTCCCGGCGCTCGCGGTGCCAGGCCAGCGTCGCATCCGGCCCCGTCCCGCCCAGCCCCGGACACTCCCCGGCGATCAGCTCGTACGCCGACTCCTCCCGACGCGCGTTCCACACGTCGGCGATGAGCCGCCGGGCCGCCGTCTCCACATCCGTCATGACGGCAGGGTAGCCAGAAAAGATGCGGCCCAGCGCCGGGAGCAGCCGAGGTTGGCCCGTACCGCGCCGAGGGCCCGGATTTCGGCGAGGATGGGCGGTGAGGGCAACCGGAGCCGGAGGGCGGACGACGTGGCGCAGACAGGCGGGAAGTACGTCGAGCCGGGTGGCGAGTTCACCCGGGATCAGCGGTACATCGCCACGCGGATCACCGCGGACGGGCGGGACGGTTACCCGGTGGAGCCCGGCCGGTACCGGCTGGCGGTCAGCCGAGCCTGCCCGTGGGCCAACCGCCTCGTCATCGTGCGACGGCTGCTCGGCCTGGAGGACGCCATCTCGATGGCGATCGCCGGCCCGACGCACGACGCCCGGAGCTGGACCTTCGACCTCGATCCGGGTGGGCGCGACCCGGTGCTCGGCATCGAGCGCCTCCAGGAGGCGTTCTTCGCGCGCTTCCCCGACTACGAGCGGGGCATCACCGTGCCGGCGATGGTGGACGTGCCCACCGGGCAGGTGGTGACCAACGACTACGCGCAGATGAGCCTGGACCTGTCCACCGAGTGGAAGCCGTACCACCGCGAGGGCGCCCCGCAGCTCTACCCCGAACACCTACGCCAGCAGATCGACGAGGTCAACGACGTGGTGTTCCGCGACGTCAACAACGGCGTGTACCGGTGCGGGTTCGCCGGCAGCCAGGAGGCGTACGACAAGGCGTACCACCGGCTGTTCGACCGGCTGGACTGGTTGACCGAGCGGCTGACCAATCAGCGGTACCTGGTCGGCGACACCATCACCGAGGCCGACGTGCGGCTGTTCACCACCCTGGCCCGTTTCGACCCCGTCTACCACGGACACTTCAAGTGCAACCGGCAGAAGCTGAGCGAGATGCCGGTGCTGTGGGCGTACACCCGGGATCTGTTCCAGACCCCCGGGTTCGGCGACACCATCGACTTCGACCACATCAAGCGGCACTACTACCAGGTGCACCGCGACATCAACCCGACGGGGATCGTTCCGCTCGGCCCCGACCTGTCGAACTGGCTCACCCCGCACGGCCGGGACGCCCTGGGCGGCCGCCCCTTCGGCGACGGCACCCCACCCCCACCCCCGGCCGAACCAGTAGACCCCACCCACACCCCCCTCCGCTAACCCCCCGCCCGCCCGCGCCCGCGCCCCGCGCCCGCGCCCCGCGCCCCGCGCCCCGCCGATCTTGCACTTTCTGTCGTCGATGTGAGTGGGATGCCCCTTATGCCGCCGCAGTAAGTGCAAGATCGCGGGTGACCATCGCCCGGCCTCGTCGATCATGGAGTTGTGGTGCCGGTTTTGGGGATTGTCGGGCGCTTTGTCACCCACCACAGCTCCATGATCGACGGGCGGGGGCGGGGCGAGGGCGGGGCGAGGGCGAGGGCGGGGCCGGGGCGAGGGCAAGGCGGGGCGAGGCGGGGCGAGGGCGGGCAGGGCGGGGGCAGGCCAGGGCAGAGGCGGGGGCGGGGCGGGGCGGGGCAGAGGCGGGGTTAGAGGGCTACTCGGACTGCTGCGGTCAGGACCAGTTGGGCCAGGGAGGCGGGGACCAGGACCAGCCAGCAGAGGCGTTGGAGTTGGTCCTCGCGCAGGCGGGGGTAGGAGACCCGAAGCCAGATGATCACGAAGGCCACGGCGGCGATCTTGAGCAGGGTCCAGAGCCAGCCGAGCTGGTCGTCGGCGAACGGTCCCTGCCAGCCGCCCAGGAACAGCACCGTGGTCAGCGCGGCGATGACCACGATGCCGACGTACTCGGCCAGCAGGAAGAACGCGAACCGCAGACCCGTGTACTCGGTCATGTAACCGAACACCAGCTCCGAGTCGGCCACCGGCATGTCGAACGGCGGGCGGCGGATCTCGGCCAGCCCGGCGACGAAAAAGATGATCATCGCGGGCGCCTGCCAGAGCAGCCACCAGGGCTGCCACGCCTCGACGATGCCGGACAGGCTGAGCGTGCCCGCCGCCATCGCCACCGACGCGGCGGCCAACACCAGCGGCAGCTCGTAGCCGAGGAGCTGGGCGGCCCCGCGCAGCCCGCCGAGCAGGCTGTACTTGTTGGCCGACGCCCACGCCGACATGAGCACCGCCACCACACCGATGCCGACGACGGCCAGCACGAAGAACAGGCCGATGTCCAACGGCTGCCCGACCAGGTCGTTCGGGCCGAGCGGAATGACCAGCAGCACCAGCAGGTAGGGCACCAGCGCCACAGCGGGGGCCAGCCGGAACACCGCCCGGTCCGCCTCGCGCGGGGTGATGTCCTCCTTCTGCACAAACTTCACACCGTCCGCCACGAGCTGCGCCCAACCGTGGAAGCCGCCCGCGTACATCGGGCCGAGCCGGCCCTGCATGTGCGCCATCACCTTGTGCTCGGCCTGACCGACCAGCAGCGGCAGGGTGAGGAACGCGACCACCACGCCGCCGATCCGGAGCACCAGCTCCACCCAGAGCGGCATCAGCGCGTACCCCCGTCGTCGTCGCCGTCGTCGCGCGCCGCCGGGTCCGCGACCGGCTCGGGCCGCGCGGACCCCGCCGGGCCGTCGGCGGCGCCGGCAACCCGGGGAGTACGCGCCGGACGGGCCCCCGGCGCGGGCCGCGCCGGACGGTCACCGGCCGGTCGGGCCGGGGTGCCGCCGCGCGGCCCCTCCCCCACACCACCCGCGCCGGCCGGGGTGGGCGTCGTCCCCCACTCGCCCGGAGCGGGCACGCCCGGCGGGCGGATCGGCCGGCGGCCACCGCCGGCCTCCGACTCACCCGGTTCCTTCGCGCCCGGCCAGGGCTTCGCCACCCTCGATGCGAGCACGAACTCCTTGCGCAGCGGGTTTCCCTCGAACTCCGGGGGCAACAGCAGCGGTCGCAGCTCACCGTGCCCGGCGAAGTCGATGCCGAACATCTCGTGGGTCTCCCGCTCGTGCCAGGCCGCACCGGGGTAGAGGTCCACCACCGAGGCCACCGAGGGCGCGTCGCGGGGCACCCGGGTACGCAGCAGCACGCCGTGCCGCAGTCGCGTCGACCAGAGGTGCGCGACCACGTCGAAGCCCCCGGTCAACTCGTCGACCGCCGACAGCCAGTCGAAGAAGTCGCAGGCCAGCTCGGTGTCGTCGCGGGCGGCGCGGACGGCGGCCGACCAGCTCGCCGGCGGTACGTCGACGGTGGCCCGGGCGAACCGCTGCCCGCCGGAGACCGACGCGGTCGCCTCGACCGGCGCGAGCAACGCGACCAGCCGAGCGCCGACCTCTTCTGACGTCATGCCGCTGATCCTAGGGTCTGTTTCAGGAGGGCGGTCGAGCCGAGGCGAGGTCCGGGCGGCGACCGGCCTCCGGTGATCTGGTGGCTTTACCGGCGGTTGTCCCGCCCACGGGGAAAGATGAGGGCGTGCGCGCTGTGACGGTGAAACCCGGGCAAGCCAACTCGCTGAGCCTCGTCGAGGATCAGCCGGAGCCGGCGTCCGAGGAGGGCGCTGTCCTGGTCGAGGCCCTGGCCGTGGGCATCTGCGGCACCGACCACGAGATCATCGCGGGCGACTACGGTGAGGCGCCGCCGGGCGCCGATCGGCTCGTGATCGGGCACGAGTCGCTCGGCCGGGTGCTCGACGACCCGACCGGCACCCTGCAAGCCGGCGACCTGGTGGCCGGCATCGTCCGGCATCCCGACCCGGTGCCCTGCCCCAACTGCGCGGTCGGCGAGTGGGACATGTGCCGCAACGGTCAGTACACCGAGCACGGCATCAAGGCGCTGCCCGGTTTCGCCCGGGACCGTTGGCGGATCGAACCGGAGTTCGCGGTCAAGCTCGACCCCGCGCTGGCCCAGGTCGGCGTGCTGTTGGAGCCGACCAGCGTGGTGGCCAAGGCATGGGACCACATCGAACGGATCGGGCACCGGGCCGAGTGGCAGCCGCAGACCGTGCTGGTGACCGGGGCCGGGCCGATCGGGCTGCTGGCGGCGCTGCTCGGCGCCCAGCGCGGGCTCACCGTCCACGTGCTGGACCGGGCCACCGACGGGCCGAAGCCGGAGTTGGTCGCCGGGCTGGGCGCCACCTACCACGCGGTGCCGGTCAACGACCTGCCCTTCGAGCCGGACGTGGTGATCGAGTGCACCGGCGCGCCCACGGTGGTCCTGGACGTCATGTGCAAGGCCGCGCCGAACGGGATCGTCTGCCTGGCCGGGGTGTCCAGCGGCGGCCGGAGCATCGACTTCGACGCCGGGGCGCTCAACCGGGCGCTGGTGCTGGAGAACAACGTGGTGTTCGGCTCGGTGAACGCCAACCGGCGGCACTGGAACTCGGCAGCGCAGGCTCTTTCGCGCGCCGACCAGGTCTGGCTCTCCTCCCTGATCACCCGGCGGGTGCCGGTGAACAGGTACGCCGACGCGTACACCGCCGGGCCGGACGACATCAAGGTCGTGCTCGAGTTCGCCTCGTGAACCGGTCAGATCCCCGGTAGCCGGCCGTTGCGGAACAGGTCCACGAAGAGTTGGTGGTCCTGCCGGGCGCGCACCCCGTACGCGTGCGCGAAGTCCACCAGATGGGTGACGAACCCCGACTCGTCGGCGTCCACGGCAGCGACGATCGCCTCCTCGGTGGAGTAGTCCACGAGGTCGTGGCTGGACTCGTCGTCGGCGACCGAGTGCATCCGGGCCACCGCCCGGCCGAGGTCGGCCAGCACCCCGGTCAGCTCGTCCGGCTCGTTCACGTCGGCCCAGTCCAGATCGCCGGCGTACGGGGAGACCTCGGCGACCAGTTGACCCGCCCCGTCCAGCTCGGTGTAGCCCAGCCACGGGTCGGCGTGCGCCTGCAACGCTCGCTGCGACTCGGCGGTCCGGTGGCCCTGGTGCCGGAAGTAGCCGGCCACCGACTCGTCGGTGCTGTAGCGGGCCACCGCCGGGACCTGCGCCTGCTTCATGTAGATCAGCACGTCGTTCTCCAGCGCCTGCGTGTGCCCCTCCAGCAGCAGGTTGTACGACGGCAGCCCGGCCGAGCCGATGCCCACGCCCTTGCGCAGCACCACGTCCTTGATCCGGGCGGCCCCTGGACGCAGCCGGGCGGTGGCCGCGGGCAGGGTCTCCAGGTAGTCCTCGAAGGCGGCGAGCACCCGGTCCCGGGTCGTGGCGTCGACCTCGAAGACGCCGTCGGTGACGGAGAACCGCCGCTCGTAGTTGTCGACGGTGGTCTGCGCGGCGAGCAGGTCGACCCTCGTGTTGAGGCGGGCCTGCTGGAGCACCCGACGCAGCACCCCGTCGGCGTTGTCCAGGGTGATCGAGCCGATCGCGTCGTCCCCACCGGCGGCGATCGCCCGCAACTCGGTCAGGTAGGCGCGGGCGAAGCCGGTCACCAGCTCGTCGATCACCGTGTCGGAGAGGGCCTTGCTGTAGCCGAGCAGCGCCACGCTGGCCACGAACCGCCGCAGGTCCCAGGTGAACGGACCGACGTACGCCTCGTCGAAGTCGTTGACGTTGAACACCAGTTGCCCGGACGCGTTCATGTACGTGCCGAAGTTCTCCGCGTGCAGGTCGCCGTGGATCCACACCCGGCCGGTCCGCTCGTCGAGGAAACGGTCGTCGGCGAAGTCGCCGCGCTGGTCGGCGTAGAACAGCGCGGCGCTGCCCCGGTAGAAGGCGAACGGCGACGCGGCCATCTTGCGGAACTTGCGCCGGAAGGCCGCCGGATCGATCGCCATCGACGCGCCGAACTCCGCGCTGAGCACCTCGGTGATGTGGTCCGAGCGCCGGTCCCCTGAGCTGGTCATGGTCCGCAGGCTAGCCGGCCGGGTCCACCACGGGCTGGCAGAACGGGGTGGCGGAACAGGAACCCATCGATCATGCTGTCTGCGTCACGCGCGGGGGCCCGGACACCACGGTCACGTCGGCCGATCGCTGCTGCCATGGGCGGCAGCAGGTCCCTCGCCGGGCGTCGACCACGGAGGACCGGACACACATGTTCCGCAAAACGGGGACCCTGCTCACCGCCGCACTGCTCGGCCTGACCGCCACGATCGGTGGGGCCGGACCGGCCGCCGCGGCACCGGCGGACGCCGCCGGAGGCACCGTGTCGGTGGGCAGACTGATCCTGGAGCCGACCGAGCGGGGCTACCTGGACAGCCTCCCGGTGACCGTCACCAACACCGGCAGCGAGACCGACTACTTCTACCTGACGCTGCGCGAGCCGGTCCCGGGCGCGTTCCAGGACACGGACAGCCGCTGCGACTGGTTCGGGGCGATGGAGGAGAACCGGCGGGTGTTCGACTGCTCCCTCTCGAACAACTGGGCCTACCTCGCCCCGGGCGAGAGCCGCACGGTCACGCTGGACTTCCACGTGCTGACCACCCCGCGGGCGTACCCGATGAGCATGACCGGAGGCCGGATCGCGGTCTCCTCGATCAACGGTGGCCTGATCGCGGAGAGGTCGCTCACCGCGCTGTTCCGGTCCACGACCGGGTCGCTGATCCGCCCCCGGCCGTACGTCCAGGACGCCCAGCCGGACGCCGCCATCGACTCGGTGGGCCCGGTGACCCTCGACCCGGAGGGCACCGGCCGCCTCTACCTGCCGGTGACCGTGCGGTACAAGGGGGACGCGCCGCACGTCGGCCTCGACATCAAGGCCAGTCCGCTGCCCGCCGGGTCGCGCATCGAATACACCATCCCGTCAGAAGGGCCGGTCCTGACGGACCATTCCTGGGTACCGGGGCAACGGATGATGCCCGGCGAGGTGCGTAGCTTCGGATTGGTGATCACCCCGCCGACCGACCCGGCCGACGCTCAGGACGTCATCACCCTGGCGTTGACGACCACCTGGTTCCCGTCGGGCCCAGACGCCGACCCCAGCGACAACACCGCCCAGACCACGCTGGCCATCGCGGCCACCAGCTGATCACCACACGGCAGGGCCGTCGCTCGGACTCGTCCGGGCGGCGGCCCCGGCGTTCGTCAGCCCGCGTCGGGTGGGCGTACGGGTGGGGCGGTGAGGGAGTCGACCGAGCGTGGGGCGCTAGCCTCGGCGGGCGCGGCGAGCAGGTCCCGCTGCGGCACTCCGCCGATCCCGGACTGCTCGGCGGCGATCTTCTCCTGAAGGCGCAGGATGCCGTGCAGCAGCGCCTCCGGGCGGGGCGGGCAGCCGGGCACGTAGACGTCGACCGGGATGAGCTGGTCGACGCCCTTGGTCACCGAGTACGAGTCCCAGTAGGGGCCGCCGCAGTTCGAGCACGCGCCGAACGAGATGACGTACTTCGGCTCGGGCATCTGGTCGTAGAGCCGCTTGATGGCCGGGGCCATCTTGTCGGTCACCGTGCCGGAGACCACCATGAGGTCGGCCTGTCGGGGGCCGTGGGCGAACGGGATCACGCCGAGCCGGATGAAGTCGTGCCGGCCCATGCTGGTGGCGATGAACTCGATCGCACAGCAGGCCAGGCCGAAGTTGAACACCCAGAGCGAGTAGCGGCGCCCCCAGTTCAGCACGAACCGGATCGGCTCACCGAGCACTGCCGGTAGCTGCACGGACGTCCCCTCTCCTCACCCCACAGTGAATCACAGCCGGCTGTCACGGACCGGACAGGCAACCCCACCGGGTCCGACCGCAACCGGCGGGCGCAGCAGAGTGTGTGACCGGTGCTGGCGAACACGCCGCCTGCGGCCACCACGGGGAGGACGAGTGCTTGTGACAGGAGAAGTACGGGTGGGCGGACCGCCCCCCGACCCGCCGGGAAGTCCTCTCCCCGCGACCGCCGAACTGGTCTTCGACGACTTCTACCACGCTCACTTCCGCTCGCTGGTGGTGCAGCTCACCGCGTACACGGGTGACCGTGGGCAGGCGCAGGACCTGGTTCAGGAGGCGTTCTGCCGGGCGTACGCCCACTGGGGTCGGCTCGCCCGGTACGACGATCCGCTGGCCTGGGTACGCCGGGTCGCCTGGAACCTCGGCCACAACCGCTGGCGGCGGCTGCGGACCGCGCAGGCCTGGCTGCTGCGGCAACGGGAGACACACGTCGCCGAGCCGAGCCCGGACCGGGTCGCCCTCGACACCGCCTTGGCCAAGTTGCCGCCGAAGCAGCGCCGGGCTGTCGTACTGCACTACCTCGCCGACCTGACGGTCGCCGAGATCGCCGCCCAGGAACGGGTCGCCGAGGGAACCGTCAAGTCCTGGCTGCACCGGGGACGGGCGGCCCTCGCGACGCACCTGCGCGACACCACCGAGGAGGTGCGAGATGTCTGATCAGGAGATCCTCGACCTCGCCGAAGAGTTCGCCCACTACCGCCGTACCGTGCTGGAGGAGGTCGAGGTGCCCGGGCCGGCCGCCGTGCGGCGGACGGCGCGAGGCCGCGGCCGTCGCCGGTTCGCCACCACCACCGCGACGGTGCTCGCGCTGTTCGGCGGGGCCGCCGTCGGGTACGCGACGATGAACGGCCCCGATCGCGAGCCGGGGCCCGTGGATCCCACGTCCGCGCCGTCCGCCAGCCCGTCGGCGACCGCGACCGCCAGTGCGACGGCCAGCCCGTCTGCCACGGCGTCGAACGGCGGCGCCAGCCCGACCGTCGCCGCCCCGAACGGCCGCATCGGCCGGGCCCAGTTGCTCGCCGCGACGGTGTCGCTGCCCGCCTGGACCACCCCGGCGGAATGCCCCACTGGGCGGGTGCGGCTGGGTGCCGAACCGGCCCGCGAAGGCGTCAACGAGCTGGTCGCGCTCGACTACGGCGACCTGGACGGCGACGGGGCGACGGAGACGGTCGCCCTCGTGCGCTGCCTGTTCGGCACCCGCGGGCCGTTCCAGGTGGTCGCCTTCGATCGGGACGCGTCCGGCCGGGTCGTCACCCTCGGCCGCGTGGCCGGCACCGCTTCGCCCACGCCGGGTTGGGTGACCGCCCTGGACGTACGCGACGACGGCGAGGTTCGGGTCGAGGTGCTCGACGTCGCGCCCGGCGGCGGCTGGCCGATGAAGAACTCCCAACGGCAGTGGCGCGGCTACCGCTGGACCGGTGACGCGTTCGACCAGGTGTCCGGGCCGAGCACCTTCGGCCCCAACCCGCGATCGGCCGACCTGTCGATCACCGCCACCGACCTGGTGTTGACCCCTGCGGCGGACGACTCCCGATCGGGCACGGTCACCGTGCGGATCCGCAACGACGCGGATCGGACGCCGCCCGGGGTGCTCTTCACCATCGAGCTGCCGAAGGCGCTGCAGCCCGTCGGGGACGGCTGGTCGGGCTGCGACATCGGGACGGGGAGCACCGTGCTGGTGTCCTGCCACATAAGCGCCGTGCCTGCGCACGGCGAGATGCGGCGGACCCTGGAACTGCGGGTCGCCGCCGGTACCAGCCTGGCCCCGGGAAAAGCGACACTCTGGACCTGGTCCCGGGACCCGGACATGGACCCGTGGCTGGACAACAACAGCGATGACAACGAGTCGACCTTCGGCTATCGCTGACCCTTCCCGGACACGGACACGGATCGACTGGACGAGGCGGCCGCGCTCACCCGAGCGCGGCCGTCGTCGGCCTGCCCGTCCGCCGCGGCCCGCTCGTCGACTGTCGGATTCGCGGCTGGGCGGACCGCAACCAGGTGCCTCGCGGCGGAGTGTTACCGGCGCCCAGGGGCACCGGCCCAGCGGGCAAACGGGGAGGGGCAGTGACAGCAACGATGGGGGCCCGCGCCAACGAACCGCCGGCGGTGCTGACGTCCGGAGGGTCGAACGCGGCGGCGATCGCCTTCGACGACTTCTACCACGCGCACTTCCGGAGCGTCACGGCCCAACTGTGTGCGTACACCGGGGATCTGGGCCACGCGCAGGACCTCGCCCAGGAGGCGTTCTGCCGGGCGCTGGCACGCTGGGACCGCCTGGTCCGCTACGACGATCCGGTGGCCTGGGTCCGCCGGGTCGCCTGGAACCTGGCCCGCAGCCGCTGGCGTCGGCTCCGCACGGCACGCAACCACCTCCTGCGGCAGCGACACGTCGAAGCCGAGGTGGACGGCCCCACGCCGGATCGGGTGGCCATCGACGCGGCGCTCACGCAACTGCCGCCCAACCATCGACGGGCCGTCATCCTGCACTACCTGGCCGACCTGTCGGTCAGTCAGATCGCCCTGCAGGAAGGAGTGGCCGAGGGCACCGTGAAGTCCTGGCTGCACCGGGGCCGGACCGCCCTGGCCGGACTGCTGGACGAGAACACCGAGGGGGTGTCCGATGTCTGATCTCGACCCGCGGCTGCGCGAACGGTTGACCGCGTACCGTGCGGACGTCACCGCCCGGGCCGTCGGCCCCGGTCCCGACCAGGCCCGACGTACCCTGCGCCGTCGCCGGCGGACGAGGGTCGTGGCGGTCGCGGCGGCTGCGGTCGTGCTGGTGTTGGCGCCGGTCGTCGCCAACGCCGCGCTGAAGGGCGACCGAACGCCACCGGTACCGGCGGAGTCCGTCGACCCGACACCCCCGCCGACGACGACCCCGCCACCACCCACACCGTCGGTCAGCCAATCACCAGATTCCACACCCACTGCCGACCCGGGCGCCCCGGACGGCCGGATCAGCCGGGCCCAGTTGCTCGCCGCCCGTGTCGACCTGCCGACGTGGCCGCAGACCGCGCCGTCCACCTGCATCACGACGAACGTGCGGCTGGCGACCACCTCGAACAAGAGCTTCGTCCCGTTGCTCACCGACCTGTCCGTGGACCACGCCGACCTGGACGGTGACGGCGCTCAGGAGACGGTTGCCGTCGTCGCCTGCCGGTACGGGGAGGCGTTGGCGAAGCAGGTCGTCGCCTTCGACCGGGATGACGACGGGCGCATCGTGACGCTCGGCCGGGTCGTCCGGACCACCGACGGTGTCGAGGACATCCTCGGGGTGACCCTCACCGCGGCCGGCACGGTCGACGTGCGGGTGGCCGACCTGCAGCCGTGCTGCGACACCCCGACGTACTGGAAGCAGGAACAGACGCGTACCTACCGGTTCAAGGGTGGCCGGTTCGTGCAGACAGGCGGCCCCACGAAGTTCGGGAAGGATCCCCGGCTCACCGACCTGCGCCTGTCCATGACGCACACACTGGTAAACGTCACCGGTGGTCGCGAGCTGACCATCGTCCTCACCGTCACCAACGCGGGATCGGTCGACGCGGCCCAGGTCCAGTTCAGGGGCCTCGACGTGGGTGCGCCGACGACAGGTGACTGGTCCAGGTGTGACCCGGCGGCCGCGGCGGCCGACGACCACCGGACGTGTCTGGTGCCGGGGGTGCCGGCCGGCGAGTCGCGACGCTACACGTTCGTCCAGCGGGTGCCGAGCCGCTCGGGCACCGATGCGACCACCCGGTTCTTCTTCGTGACCCACTACGACGCGCAGGACCGGCAGTGGCGCGACCGCAACGAGAAGGACAACAAGGTGCAACTCCCCGGCGTGTTCTGACGAGGAGGATGTCCGGTGCCCCATCCCGTCGGGGTGGGGCACCGGGGTTCACTCGCCCGAACTCCAGTCGGGGCGTTGCAGGAGGCCCACGAACTCGACCAGCAACCTCTCGCGCAGCGCCGACGGGGCGGCGTCGAGCAGCGTGTTCACGACCGCCATCCGATCCGGCAGCGGACCGGAACTGTCGCCGCCGCCCAGGCCCAGCCCGGCCGCCAGGCCGGCCACCACCTCCGGCGTCAGCGCCTCGGGGGTGAGGACGCCGACCAGGGAAGCCACCTCGGCGGGCAGCCGCACCGGGCCGCTCGCATGGGTCGCTGCCACCGCGGCGGCCAGATCCGGGCCGAACTCGGCCACCCGGGGCGCGACCGAGGCGGTCACCGTGAGGTGCACACTGGCCGGCAGATCGGCGTACGACAGCTGGGGCTGGGTGTGCCAGCCACGGGCGGTCAACTCGTCGACCAGGACGAACAGGTCGGGGCCGCCCTCGGCGGCGGTGAAGCAGACCACCGTGGACTCCGGCTCGGCCATCAGCCGTAGCCCGTCGACGGCGCGGACCGCGTCGGCCAGGGCAGCGACCGCGTCCCGGGTGGTGGCGGCCAACCGCAGGTAGCCGGCGTCGCCGAGATGTCGCAGGGTGGCGTACGCGGCGGCGATCGGCCCGCCCGAGCGGGTCGAGGCGATCACCGGGTTGATCATCGTGTAGCCGGGCCAGTCGGCGTACGCGAAGTACTGCGGCGCGCGTCCGGTGGCGTCCCGGTGCAGCAGCACCGACACGCCCTTCGGCGCGTACGCGTACTTGTGCAGGTCGACCGAGATGGACGTGACGCCGGGGACCGTGAAGTCGAACGCCGGCACCGGCTCGCCGAGGCGACGCAGGTACGGCAGGGACCAGCCACCGAAGCAGGCGTCGACGTGGCAGCGCACTCCGGCCTCGGCGGCGACGGCGGCGATCTCGGCGACCGGGTCCACCACCCCGTGCGCGTACGAGGGCGCGGAGCAGGCGACAAGTACCGTGTCCGGCCCGATCGCGGCGGCCATCGCGGCGGGTTCGGGACGCAGCGTGTCCGGCGAGACCGGCACCACGTCCAGCGCCACCCGCAGATAGTGCGCCGCCTTGGCGAACGCGGCATGCGCGGTCGACGGCACCACGATCCGGGGCGCGGCGATCTCCGGGTGCGCGTCCCGGGCCGCCTTGACGGCGAGGATCAGCGACTCGGTGCCGCCGCTGGTGACGCTGCCGACCACGTCCGGCGCGGTCGTCCCCGGGCCGCCGCCGAGCACCCGGCCGGCCGCGCCGACGAGCGCGTTCTCCATGGCCAGCAGGGACGGGAACGCGGTCGGGTCGAGACCGTTGACGTGGGCGCTCTCGGAGTGCGCGGCGGCGGTGAGGTCGTCGAGTCCCGGCACCGCCGGGTCGTAGACGTAGGCGAACAGCCGTCCACCGTGGGTGGGCCGGTCACCGGCGCGCAGCCGCCGAACCTCGTCCAGCGCCTGTTCCGCGCTGACCCCGTCGCGGGACAACGCGCCCGCCCCGAGCGTGTTCTCGTCGATCATGGAGTCATGGTGCCCTTCTAGTAACGGCTAACGGCTTTTGTCTCCCACCACAACTTCATGATCGACCCCGAGGGTGGGGGCAGGGGTGGGGAGGGTGTAGTGGCGGAGCAGGAGGATGGGGGGAGCTATCAGCAGGGCTGGGATCAGGGTGAAGCCGAGCAGGACGCCGAGCCTCGCCGTGTCGGACTGGGCGGCGGCGGTTCCGGTGTCGGAGGAGACGTAGCCGGAGACCTGCAGCACGAGGCCGTAGATGCCGGGGCCGAGCGCCAGGCCGAAGGTCTCCCCGGCGGTCCACAGGCCGGTGAAGACGCCCGCCTGCCGTCGACCGGTGCGTGCCGTCTCGTACGCGATGCAGTCGGGGAGCATGGCCAGCGCGAACACCTGTTGCCCGGCGTACCCGACGCCGAGCACCGCGACCACCAGGTAGACGGCGACCGGCGGCAGCACCGGGGCGGCGACCAGGGCGAACGCCCCGGCGGCCAGGATCAGCCCGGCGACGACCAGGGCGGCCCGCTTGCCCAGCCGGGCGCCGACCCGGGCCCAGAGCGGCATCACCAGCAGCGCCGGCCCGACGAAACAGGCGAAGAGCAGCGTCGGCCCGTTCCGGTCGTCGCGCAGGATCTGCCCCGCGAAGTAGTTGACCCCGGCGAGGATGGTCGCCACCCCCACGGACTGCACCACGAAGCAGATCAGCAGCGCCCGGAACGGCCGGTTGGCCCCGGCCACGGCGAGCTGCGCACGCAGCGTCGGTTCGCTGACGTCGACCACACCAGCGGGTGCGGACCGGGTGCCGAGAAACGCGCCGAGCGCGCCGACGCCGATGAGCGCCGCCACGAACAGGCCCATCCAGCGGTGTCCGGGCACGCCGTCGCCGCCGGCCGTCACCACCAACGGGGCGACCGCGCCGGAGATCAGGATGGCCAGCGCCAGCACAGCGATCCGCCAGGTCATCAGCCGGGTGCGTTCGGTGTGGTCGTCGGTCATCTCGGCGGGCATCGCCATGTACGGCACCTGGAAGAAGGCGAACGCGGTGGCCGTGGCCAGGAAGGCGAGCGCCACGTACGTCGCGGCGGCCGGCCCCTTGTCGAACGGCGCCGCGAAGATGGCCGCGAAGAGCGCGGCGAGCGCGAGACCGGCGACGAGCAGGTACGGGCGGCGTGCGCCCCAGCGTGACCGGGTGCGATCGGAGATCCGGCCGGCGACCGGGTTCACCAGCACGTCCCACGCCTTCGGCAGCAGCACCAGCAGGGCGGCCACCCCGGCGGCGACGCCGAGCGTGTCGGTCAGGTAGGGCAGCAACAGCAGGCCGGGCACGGTGCCGAACGCGCCGGTGGCCAGCGAGCCGAGCGCGTATCCGACGTGCACCGGTCGGGGCAGCCGTCCGGTGGCGGGCAGGCCGGCAGCACCCGGCGGCTGGTTCATGGGGCCGAATGTTACTCACGTTATGGCGGGGGTCACATCCCCTCCCCGGGCGACCAACCCGCCGCCGCGATGTCCACCCCCGCGCCGCGCAACGGCGTCCCTTCGGCCCGCAGCCGGGCCCGCGCCTCGCGCTCGTGCCCCGGTGGCAACCGGCCGCCCGCGGTCACCACCCGATGCCAGGGCACCGAGCCACCGTGCCGGGCCATGATGGCGCCCACCAGGCGCGCGGAGGAGCGACCCGAGCGTTCGGCCAGCGCGTCGGCGACCGCGCCGTACGACATCACCCGGCCCTCGGGAATCCGCTCCACGAGGTCCAGCACGGCCTCGACGTACTCGTCAGGAGTCACAATCCGCCACCATATGGGAACGCCACCGGGCCACGCGGGCGTGACCACGCAGAATGGGCGGGTGCGCGACGCAGTCACGGCCGCTCGGCGGATCGTCGTCAAGATCGGGTCCTCCTCGTTGACCACCGCCACCGGCGGTCTCGCCGACGAGCGGGTCGACGCGCTCGTCGACACCCTGGGCCGGCTCGGCGCCGAGGGACGCGAGGTCGTGCTGGTCTCCTCCGGCGCGATCGCCGCCGGCCTCGCCCCGCTCGGCCTGACCCGACGTCCGCGCGACCTGGCCACCCAGCAGGCCGCCGCCAGCGTCGGCCAGGGCCTGCTGATCGGCAGGTACGCGGCCAGCTTCGCCCGGCACGACCGCACCGTCGGGCAGGTGCTGCTCACCGTCGACGACGTGACCCGGCGGGCGCACTACCGCAACGCGTACCGCACCCTGCGCAAACTCCTCGACCTGCGGGCCGTGCCGATCGTCAACGAGAACGACACGGTCGCCACCGAGGAGATCCGGTTCGGCGACAACGACCGGTTGGCCGCCCTGGTGGCCGCCCTGGTGCACGCCGACCTGCTGGTGCTCCTCTCCGACGTGGACGCGCTCTGGACCGGCGACCCGACCCGTCCACAGTCGGTGCGGATCGCCGAGGTCCGTAACGAGGAGGACCTCGCCGGAATCTCCATCGGCGGCGCCGGCCGGTCCGGCGTCGGCACCGGCGGCATGGTGACAAAGGTCGAGGCGGCCCGGATCGCCACCGGCTTCGGTATCCCCGTGGTGCTCACCTCCGCCGACCTGGCCGCCCCGGCGCTGGCCGGCGAGCCGGTCGGCACGCTGTTCCACCCGCAGCGGCAACGGCCGACGGCCCGGCTGTTCTGGCTGGCCCACGCCACCTCGCCCCGGGGACGCCTGCACCTGGACCCGGGCGCGGTGGCCGCCGTCGTGGAGCGGCGCAAGTCGCTCCTGCCGGCCGGCATCACCGCCGTGGACGGCACCTTCACCGCTGGCGACCCCGTGGACCTGGTCGACGACGCCGGTGCGCCGGTAGCCCGTGGCCTGGTCAACTACGACGCGGTGGAGCTGCCCGGCCTACTCGGCCGTTCCACCTCCGAACTCGCCGCGGCGCTCGGCCCGGCGTACGAACGGGAGGTCGTCCACCGCGACGACCTCGTACTGCTGTAAGCAAGGGCACCTTGTTAACGCCTAGCGTTGTACAAGGGGCCCTTCCTAACGCGAGGAGTGACCGATGAGCGTCGTCGAGCAGGCGAAGCGGGCGCGGGACGCCGCTGCCGAACTGGCCGTGGCCACCCGTACCGTCAAGGATGCCGCGCTGGTCGCGATGGCCGACGCGCTGGTGACGCGTACCCCGGCGATCCTCGCCGCCAACGAGGCGGACCTGGCGGCCGGGCGCGAAGCCGGGCTGAGCGCGGCCGTGCTGGACCGGCTCGCCCTCGACGAGGGCCGGGTGGCCGGCATCGCCGGAGCGCTGCGTGAGATGGCCGCGCTGCCCGACCCGGTCGGCGAGGTGGTCCGCGGATCGACCCTGCCCAACGGGCTGGAACTGCGCCAGATCCGGGTGCCGTTCGGGGTGGTCGGCATCATCTACGAGGCGCGGCCCAACGTAACGGTGGACGCCGCCGGGATCTGCCTCAAGTCCGGTAACGCGGCGCTGCTGCGCGGGTCGTCGTCGGCCGCGCACTCGAACGCCGCGCTGGTAGCGGTGCTGCGCGACGCGGTCGCCGGGGCCGGTCTGCCGGCGGACGCGGTGCAGTTGCTCGACGCCAGTTCGCGCGACTCGGTCAAGGAGCTGATGCGGGCTCGCGGGCTGGTCGACGTGCTCATCCCGCGCGGTGGCGCGTCGCTGATCCGCACCGTGGTCGAGGAGTCGACAGTGCCGGTGATCGAGACCGGGGTGGGCAACTGCCACGTCTACGTCGACGCCGCCGCCGACCTGGGCAAGGCCGTCGCGGTGACGTTGAACGCCAAGACGCAGCGCCTGTCCACCTGCAACACCGCCGAGTCGCTGCTGGTGCACGTGGACGTCGCCGACGCGTTCCTACCGCCGATGCTGGCCGCGTTCGCTGAGGCCGGCGTGACCGTGCACGGCTCCCCCGAGGTGGTCGCCCACTCGGCGGCCGTCGTCCCGGCCACCGAGGAGGACCACGCCACGGAGTACCTGTCGGCCGACATCTCGGTGGCGGTGGTCGACTCGCTGGACGCGGCGGTCGCGCACATCCGCCGCTTCGGCACCGGACACACCGAGGCGATCATCACCGACTCGACGACCGCCGCCCGCGAGTTCGTCGCCCGGGTGGACGCGGCGGCGGTGATGGTGAACGCGTCGACCCGGTTCACCGACGGGGGCGAGTTCGGCTTCGGCGCGGAGATCGGCATCTCCACGCAGAAGCTGCACGCCCGGGGGCCGATGGGCCTGCCCGAGTTGACCAGCACCAAGTACGTCGTCACCGGCGACGGTCACGTGCGCTGATCGCCCGGCCGGCAGGCCCGGATCGCGGACAGCGTGGAGTGCACGTCGAACTGGTGACCGTCGTCGCTCTCCCACCCACCGTCGCTGCGCTGGGTCTCGCCGAGCCGCCGCAGGGCGCGCACCATGACCCAGTCGTGGGAGTCGATGCCGACGCGGCGCAGCGTGGCCGCCAGCCATGCCACGTCGCCCGCTGACATCGTGGCCATCCGTTCGGCGAGCACCACCTGGATCCGCGCCGACTCCTGGAACATGTCCTGGCGGTGCAGTACTGCCGCGCTCAGCCAGCCGGCGGCGAGGAACGACGGCCAGGTCCCGTCCGGGCGCAGCCGCGCGACGATCGACTGCGCCGCGGCCTGCACCACACCGGCGTACGCCCCACCGACCCGGTGATCGAGCGGACCTGAGGCGCGGGCGTCCAGGCCGGCGACGGTGAGCCAGAAGCCGGCGTTGGCGGTGAGGAAGAGTTTGGCCTCGGGGTCACCGGGTCGGGCCCACTCGGGCGCCGAGCCGGCCAGGGAGAGGTCCTCGTCCCAACCGCCGTCGGGCTGCTGCCGGGACGCCAACCAGTCGAGCGCCCGGCGGGCGGCGGGACGACCCAGCGCACCGAGGTCGTCCAGCTCGCCGAGCCGGAAACAGGTGGCGTCGACCGAGGCCACCTCACCGCCCCAGGTCGCCGGCCAGCCGCCGTCGGGTGACTGGCCGACCTCGGCCGCGTCCAGCAGCTCCGGCGGGGCGGGCGTGCCGTTGCGCAGCCAGGAGAGGCGGGCGCGTTCCACCGCGTCCCCGTGCGCCACGACGAACCCGATCGCGGCTTCCAAGTCGACCACGGCGGAGACGCTACCTGCGCAGACACGATCCCGCCTCGGGGAATCGGCCAGCCGGAAATGGCTGCGTCGCTCGGTGCGCGGGTCTGGTCGGAGCTATCTGCGTCGATTGACGCGACGGGTCGGAGCCGGGACGACAGGGCCGCCCCGGCTTCACCGGTCAGTACGCGGGCAGCGACGGGTCGATCTGCTTGATCCAGGAGAGCACGCCGCCCTGCACGTGGACGGCGTCCTTGAAGCCGGCGGCCTTGAGCGCGGCCAGCGCCTCCGCGGAGCGGACGCCGGACTTGCAGTGCAGCACGATCTGCTTGTCCTGCGGCAGCTTCGCGAGGGCCTCACCGGAGATGATGTCGCCCTTGGGGATCAGCGTGGCGCCGGGAATCCGCACGATCTCGTACTCGGCCGGCTCGCGCACGTCGACGAGGAAGATGTCCTTGCCGGCGTCCTGCCACTCCTTGAGCTCCAGGGCGGTGATGGTCGAGTCGAGCGTCGCCTCCTGGGCCTCGACCGAGACCGCGCCGCAGAAGTCCTCGTAGTCTTCCAGCAGGTCGGTGACGGTCGGGTTCTCGCCGCAGAGCACGCAGTTCGGGTCCTTCCGAACCTTGATTTTGCGGTACTCCATCTCCAGGGCGTCGTAGACCATGAGCCGGCCCACCAGCGGCTCGCCGATGCCGGTGAGCAGCTTGATCGCCTCGTTCACCTGGATCGACCCGATCGACGCGCAGAGCACGCCGAGCACGCCACCCTCGGCGCAGGAGGGGACCATGCCGGGCGGCGGCGGCTCCGGGTAGAGGCAGCGGTAGCAGGGGCCGTGCTCGGCCCAGAACACCGACGCCTGCCCGTCGAACCGGTAGATCGAACCCCAGACGTACGGCTTGCCGAGCAGCACCGCGGCGTCGTTGACCATGTAGCGGGTGGCGAAGTTGTCGGTGCCGTCGACGATCAGGTCGTACTGGGCGAAGATCTCGCGGACGTTCTCCCGGTCCAACGCGGTGTTGTGGATCTCCACGTTGACCAGCGGGTTGATCTCGCGGATCGACGCGGCGGCGGACTCGGCCTTCGAGCGGCCGACATCGGACACGCCGTGGATGACCTGGCGCTGGAGGTTGGACTCGTCGACGGTGTCGAAGTCGATGATGCCGAGCGTGCCGACCCCGGCAGCGGCCAGGTACAACAGGGCCGGCGAGCCGAGGCCACCGGCGCCGACACAGAGCACCCGGGCGTTCTTCAGCCGCTTCTGACCGGCCACCCCGACGTCCGGGATGATCAGGTGGCGTGAGTAGCGGCGGATCTCGTCAACGGTCAGCTCGCCGGCGGGCTCGACGAGCGGGGGCAACGACACGGTGGACTCCCCGGGATCGGCGGTGTGAACCGCGCCATTGTTGCTCGCCGGGGCCCCGCTCGGCCATGAGGGAGGACACGTGGTCCGCGATGCGGGAGCGGGAATAACTCAGGGGATGGCGTCGCCGGCGTAGCGACGGCCGTCGAGGTAGGGCCAGGCGTTGGCCAAGCAGCCCTCCAGCCCGTACGTCTGCTGCTGCATCACCGGGGCGGGCTCGCCCGGACCGGGGCACGCCTCGTGCTCGGCACCGAGCTCGTGGCCGACCTCGTGGTTGATCACGTAGGTGCGGTACGTCTCCAGCGGTGCGCCGTAGTCGGGCACCGCCTCCTGCCAGCGGGCCAGGTTGATGATCACCCGGCCGGGTAGCCGGCAGGACGTGTAGCGCTCGGTGGACAGGCCGCCCTCGGCGCACATCCGCTCTGACGTGACCGGGGTGGCGAGGTAGATGGTGAAGTCGGCGGCCCGGGCGTCGGCGACCCGCTGCACGCGCAGCTCGCCGGAGGCGATCCAGCTGCGCGGGTCGGCCAGCACCTCGTCGACCCGCGCCGCGAACGTGCCGGCGTCCTGGCCGCTGTCGCGCTCGACCACGACGCGGTACCGGCGCAGCGGTCCGTCCTCGCCGTGCACCGCGGTTTCGGAGTCGGCGGCGGTGAACCGTCCCGCGCCGACCGACGGGTAGTCGCTGGGCGCCGGATGGGCCTCCCCGCCGCCCACGCCCATGCCGCCCGGTGTCGGGATGGGCGGCGCGTCGGCCGGCGGCTCACCGCCACCCGCCACGGTCACGCCGATGGCGCCGGCGGTGGCGAGGACGAGCACACCGAGCAGCAGAGTGCGCCGTCGGCGACGGCGCATTCGCACGAGACTGGGACGCGCGCCCTCGTACGCCGACCCTGCCGGCGGGTCGGGCGGCTCGGGCGGGCCGTAAGGGGACGACGGCGTCATGACGCCAAGCCTGCCAGATTATTCGGGCAATTCTCCGCTTTTGGCTGCTATTGCCGCAATACGTCTCAGAGTGCCGGCCCGGCGTAGCGCCGACCGTCGACGTACGGCCACGGATTGGCCCGGCATCCGTTGAGGAAGAGGGTCTGCTGCATCATCACCGGCGCCGGACGCCCCGAGCCCGGGCAGCGCTCGTGATGGTGCCCGAGCTGGTGACCGACCTCGTGGTTGACCACGTACGTCCGGTACACCGACAGCGGCACGCGCGCCGAGACGTAGTGCGGCACCGACAACCGCCACCGGTCCAGGTTGACGATCACCTGACCGGGCGCGCGGCAGGAGGTGTACGGCCGCCCGTCGATCCGGATGTCCACCCCACCCGCGGCGCACATCCGGCCCGCCGTACGGGCCGTCGCCAGGTAGACGGTGAAGTCCCGGGGAGCGTCCCCCGGCACCTGCTGCAACCGCAGCCGACCGCTGTCGACCCAGCTGCCCGGTCCGGTGAGCGCCACCTGGACGGCCTGCGCGAACGCGGCCACGTCCTCGTCGCTGCCCGACTCGACCGCCACCCGGTAACGACGCAGCTCACCCGCGCGGCCCAGGACCGGGCCGGAGCGGTCGTCGTGTTCGAAGCGGCCCGTCCCGGCGCTCGGGACCGCTCCGGGCATCCGCAGCACCGGCGACGCGCTCGGCGACGCCGCCACCGTGGCGCTCGGCGACGGGCTCACCGACCCCGGCAGCGGCCTCGCCACCAGCGGCGGGGCGGCGGCCTCCTCGGCGGTCAGCCGGTCGGACGGCTCGCCCCGCTCCTCGGCGACCACGGTCACTGCCGCGCCGATCGCCAGCACCACCGCCACCAACTGGGCGATCAGCGCGAAGCGTCGATGACGGTGAGCGGACCTGAACATCCCGGTCAGCCTGCCAGATCGGACGGCCGGACGGGCTCCCCCTTTTCGGTGAGCAGACCCACCACCGCGCGGGCGACCAGCCGGGGCACCTCGAGCTGCGCCACGTGGCCGACCCCGTCGAGCATCAACAGGCGGCTGTCCGGGATGGCCCGGGCGGTCTGCGGCGCGACCCGGACGTCGACCAGCCGGTCCTGCCGACCCCCCACCACGAGCGTCGGCGCGCGGACCGCCCCGGCGAGCCGCCACAGCGACCCGGACCCCGGCAGGTACGCCCGCAGGAAGCTGGAGACCAGACCCCGGAACGTCCGGACGTACGCGGCCGCGTAGTGCGCCGCCTCGTACCGCACCCGGATCTCCTCCAACGCCTCCTCCCGGCGCTGCACACAGATGCGGCTCAGATCGGCGACACACGCCTCAAGCACCTGCTCGGCCATGATCTCCGGGGCGAGCTGGGTCAACCGCCGGGCGACCAGCCGCTCACCCCCCGGAATGGCCAGCACCGGCAGCATCCTGCCCTGCAACGACCGTCGGAAATCCAGGAACGGCAGCGCCGGAGAGATCAGGGTGAGGGTGCGGACCAGGTCCGGCCGCAGCCCCGCCACCTGGACCGAGACCGCGCCGCCCAGCGAGTTGCCGAACAGGTGCACCGGTCCCCGACCGGAGTGCTCGATCCACCTGATGACCAGGTCGGCGAAGGCCGGAATCGTGTAGCGCCGTCCCGGCTCGCTGCGACCGAACCCGGGCAGGTCGATGGCCTGGCCGTCCAACCGGTCGGTGAGCAGCCCGGCCAGGTCGGTCCAGTTCTGCGACGAGCCGCCGAGCCCGTGCACGAACAGCGCCGGCTCCGCGTCCGCGCTCGTCGCGGGGGTGTCCCGCACGTACATGACCTGGCCGTCGAGGCGCACCTCCCGGCCCGGCCACGGTGGCGGCACACCGGCGTCGGCAAGGAGATGGTCCGGCCAGAGGGTGGCACGCTTCATCCCTCCAGTCTGCCTCGCACCATTCAGGAGAGTAGTGCCTCCAGCCGGCGGTTGACCGCCGCCAGCGTGGCTCGGACCACCGCCTGCCGCGGATCGCCGGCCACCAGAGCCGAGCCGGCGAGCTGCTCGACCCAGCCTTCGCAGACCAGCAGCACCACCACGGTGGCCACCTCGCAGTTGCCGAACGGCACCACCGCCGCGTGCTCGACGAAGCAGCGGCCACGCTCGGCGTTCTCGGTGCCGCGCAGCAGCTCGTCGACGGCCGCGGCGGCGGCCACCGCGCAGAGCCGCAGCACGTAGCCGTCCACCGCCGGCCCGGTCGCGTACCCGGCCGCGGTGCCGTCGCCGGCGAGCAGCCGTACCTCCACATTGGCGTCCAGGCCGAAGGTGCTGACCTGCACGTGGTCGATGACCACGCGCGGCCCCGGCGCGCCGCCGGTGTCCAGCGGGCGGGAGGGCGCCGACTCCGTCGTGGTCACCTGACCACCGGAGTACGACGTACCGAGCGTCGCCGGGCTGCCGGTGGCTCCGCCGGCGGGCACACCCGAGACCGAGCCGGGCTCCTCGACCGTGGCGCGGCCCCGGTGCGGGGCGCCCGTCCGCCGCCGGAGCGCGGCGTCCGGGCCGGTCCGCTGCTCGGGGCTCGTCGGCGCGGCCGCCGCCGGGCCGCCGCCCTCGGCGATACGCGCTTCCGCGCCGTTGTTGCGTGGCTCGGCGGGACGGGCCTCGGCGGATCGCGTGTTGGCGGGTTTCGCGCCACCCGAGCGGGGCTCGGCAGGTCGTGTCTCGGCGGCGCGGCGGCGTACCGGTGGGGGCGGCGTGGTGGGCAGGCCGGGCACGTTCTGCGGTGCGGCGGCGAGGCCCATCCGTTCCTGGAGCAGCCGGGCGACCTGTCGGCTCACCTCGGCCGGATCCGCGCCGTCGGCCAGGTCCAGCCGGAGGCTGTGCGCACCCGCCGGGGTACGACGCAGCGCCGCGTCCCGGACACCGGCTACCTCCCGGACGGCGTCCAGGATGGCGTTGACGTCGAATCCCTCGGGACGTTCCCGCAACGGAGCGGGCTCGTCGTCACGGCGCAGGTGGGTGGCGATGCGCGCGAGTTCGGGGGTTTCGGCGGGTGGTTCCACGGCTGGCGGCTCCGGCACGACGGGCACGTCCGGTTGCGCGGGGACGCGCTGCGGCAGTACCGCCGGCGTGTCGGGCCGTCGACCGCTGGCGGCCGCGTCGGCCGGCGACGCCGGTTCCGGGGCGGATCGGCGGGCCGCGTAGGAAGCGGCGGACGCGGATGGCCGGTCGTGTCGCCCCGACCCGGCGGTGGCCGCGGCCGGACCGGTTGCCGTCGAGGCGGTGGGGGCCGGCCCGACGGTCGATGGGTCGGGTGGCTCGGGGCTCGCCGGCCGAAGCCGGAACGGCCCGGTTGGTCGGACCGGCTGGGCCGCCTCGCCCGCGTCGCTGCCACGAGCGGGGCTCGCCGGCCGGCTAACCGGCCAGGACGGACGATCGCCCGGCGAGGCCGCCGGGATGCGCCCCTCGGACCAGTCCGGTCGTTCGGCGGCCGTGTTCGCCACGGGTGTCGGCGAGTTTCCTGCCCAGGACGGACGCTCGGCCGCCGGACGGACGGGCGTCGCCGGTGACGGCGTGCTCTGCGACGGCGCATCCACCACCGTCGCCGGTGGGCCGGCGGGCGCCGGTGGCGGGTCGACCGGCGCTGGCGGGTCCACCGGCGCGGGGCCGGCCCAGGTTGGGCGCGCGGGCGTGCCGTCGGAGGCCTGAGCACCGGCCCAGGACGGGCGGGACGCCCCGAAGCTGGTCGGAGCCGGGTCCGACTCGCCGGCCCACGAGGGACGCGGCGGCGGGAGGGCCGATGCCGGACCGGCCCAGGACGGACGGTCAGCAGCCGGCGGACCGCTGGTCGGCTCCACATGAGCGGCGCTGGTCGGCACGGAACCCCCGGCCCAGGACGGACGCTCGGCAGCCGGCGGACCGCTGGTCGGCACGGAACCGCCACCCCACGACGGACGCTCGGCAGCCGGCGGACCGCTGGTCGGCACGGAACCCCCGCCCCACGACGGACGCTCGGCCGCCGCCGACGCGGCGGGCGCGGGCGCACCGGGCCCGCTGGTCGGGGTGGGGTCCGAGGCATTCGCGCGGGGTGGCGGGTCGGTCGACACGCTGCTCGATATCGGCGCGGCCCAGGACGGACGAGGCACGGCGGGCGTACCGGCCGGCTCGGACGTGGGCCCGCCGGCCCAGGCCGGGCGCTCGGTCGGCTCGGAGCGGGGGGCCTCCGGCGGCACGCTGGCCGGGGTCGTGGCCGGACGTTCGCCGGCCCAGGACGGGCGCGACGGCCGGCCGCGATCGGAGGCCGCCTCCGCCTCGGTGGCGACGTCGTACGCGCGGGGCGGCTCGGCGGCCAGTGGCTCATACGGACGCGTCGGCTCGGCCCGCACCGGCTCGTACGGCACGCTGGGCTCGGCGACCCAACCCGGCGCGGACTCGTCTCGCGTCGGCTGGTCGGAGGGTTCGCCGTCCGGCCGGGACCAGGGTGGCGCCCACCCGCTGCCCCAGCTCGGGCGGTTCCAGCTGGGCCCGGACCAGTCCGGCTCGACGGAGGAGGGCTCGCCCACGCGCCGGGTGTCGGCGGCGGGGCGTTCCGGCTCGGACTCGTCGCCGCGTCCCGACCCGGCCGACGACTCCGGCGCGAGCGCTTCCCGGCGGGCGCGCGACCCGGCCTCCCGGTCGTCGGCGGTCGAGCGGTCGCCGGTCGGCGCGTGGAGTCCGGGTGGTACCTCGAAGCCCGAGGCGGCCGTACCGACGGGCGGCACCTGGATGGGCGCGGTGCCGGGCACACCGGGTTCGGCCCAGCGGGCGGCACGCGGCGCGGTGGGGTCGGCGGTCAGGTGCCGGGCACTACCGCTGTCGGCCTCGCCCGACCCCTGGTCGGCGGGGGGCGCGGGGCGCTGGGCGGGCACCGCCAGGCGGCCGGCACCCAGGTCGGGCCGGTCTTCGGCGGTCCGTCCGGGTGGCGCGCTGACCGGTGTCTGCCGACCGGACGACGCACCCACGCCGTTGATCTCGGCGTCCCCGTGGTTGGCGCCGTCGGCCACGCCGTCACCCTCGGCCTCGGCCTGGTGGACGCCGTTCAGGTGGTGGCCGTTGACCCGGGCCGGCCGTTCGGCGGCGCCGGGCAGCCCGGGCAGAGGCGCGGGCAGGTCACCGTGCCTCGTCGAGGTGCTGCGCCAGCCGGACGCGGGGTCGGGCTGCCATCGTGGCGCCTGCTCCCCGGCCGCTTCGCTCTCGCCGGACGGTGACCACCCGCCCGTCGAGGGCGCCCACCCGTTGCCGGAACGACCCGGGTCGTCGTGCTGACCCGCTCCGTCACCGTGCTCTCCCGGGGTGGCGGCTCCGGGTTGCCCTGTTTCACTCACCGCGCGCTCCTTGGTCGCCCTCGCTGAGGCTACCGTGTGGGGAGAGTGGCGATAAGTTACAGCGGCGGGCCAATTCCACGACGCGGTCGGGGGCCGCCCCGGTCTGGGGGGAAAATGGCGGCTCGTACGAAGAACTCGGAGGATCCCATGACGGCTGTGGGGAACGGCGCACAGACCGCTGGTAGGCCCACGCGCCTGCCCCGCTCCGCGCGTCGTAAGCAGCTGCTCGCGGCGGCCCAGGAGGTGTTCGTCGCGCAGGGCTACCACGCTGCGGCGATGGACGACATCGCCGAGCGGGCCGGGGTCTCCAAGCCGGTGCTCTACCAACACTTCCCCGGGAAGATGGACCTCTACCTGGCGCTGTTGGACACCCACTGTGACGCCATCGTCGCTCAGGTGCAGGAGGCGATGCGGGGGACCAGCGACAACAAGGAACGGGTCAGCGCGTCGGTCCGGGCGTACTTCGACTTCGTCGATCACGAGAGCGAGGCGTTCCGCCTCGTCTTCGAGTCGGACCTGCGTAACGACCCGGCGGTGCGGCAGCGGGTGGAGCGGGTCGAGCAGGGCTGCATCGCGGCGATCACCGACACCATCATCTCCGACACGGGCGTGAGCCGGTCGCATGCCGAGTTGCTCGCCTCCGGGCTGGTCGGCGCGGCGGAGACGGCCGCGCAGTTCTGGCTGGCCGGCGGCCGACAGGTGCCGAAGGCCGAAGCTGAGGCGTTGGTGGCCGCGCTGTCGTGGCGGGGCATCGCGAGCTTCCCGCTGCAAGGTGAGTCAGCCTGACCGCCGGGCCCGTGATCGGATAGCCTTCGCAGGGCGGTTCTCTCGCCCCAGTTGAGGAGGCACAGTGGAGGTCAAGATCGGCGTGCAGTACGCGCCACGCGAGCTGGTAGTGGACAGCGCGCAGTCGCCGGCCGAGATCGAGCAGATCGTGACCGACGCCTTCGCCGGCAACGGCGGCACGCTCTCCCTGACCGACGAGAAGGGCCGGCGGGTCATCGTTCCGGTCGAGAAGGTCGCCTACGTCGAGATCGCCGAGGCGTCGCCCCGGGCGGTCGGTTTCACCGTCCGCTGACCGGTCCGGCCGTCGCGGCAGGTCGGCGTCGCGCCACCTGCCGCGGGCCGGTACCGCGTGAACGCGCCCGACCAGTGGCGCTCAGTTGTTCAGTCCGACGGCGGCCATTCGCGCGGTGTGCGCGGCGGTGAGCCGCGCGAAGAGTTCCGGCACGTCGATCCGCTCGGCCCGCATGATGAGTACGGTGAGCGTGGCGCGTTCGGCGGCGACGCGGCCGGCTTGGGACAGGGCCTCGCCGACCAGTCGCCGGGCCCACATGGAGAGCCGGCCGGCCACCCGTGGGTCGTCGGCGACGGCCAGCCGGATCTCGGCGGCGGCGAATTCCGCGTACCGGGAGTCGTGCAGCACGTCGAGCACCAGCGCCCGGTCGGGTCCGTCCAGCGCGTGGCCGATCTCCCTGATGAAGTCGTCGGTGATGGTGTCGCCCACGTACGCCTTGGTGACGGCCTCGGCCCAGTCCCGCGGCTCGGTGGAGTCGTGGTACGCCTGCAACGGCCGCACGTAGGGCGCCATCGCCTCCTCCGGTTGCACACCGAGTGCGGCGAGCCGGTCGGCGAGCCGGCGGTAGTTGTCGATCTCGGCCGCGGCCATCTGGTCCAGCTCGACGCGCCGGCGCAGGTCCGGCGCGAGTCGCGCGTCGGCGGCCATGCGTTCGAAGGCGAGCAGTTCACCGAAGGCGACCAGGCCGAGCAGGTCGGGGACGGCGGAACCGGCGGTGGACACGAGCGCAGGCTACCGCGTGTGATGCAGTTCACATTCAATCCCCCCGCGTGGCGGCTGGCCGACCGGGAATCGGGACGTGAGCTTGCCTGTTCGGGTAGCATAGAGCAGTTGCCGTGGGCGCCGATCTGATCGAAGTCCAGCCTGCGGTGCGCGTGCGGCCCGGTCTGGCTCGGCAGTCTGCCCCCGACCGTGTGGCCCGCGTCATACCGACCGCGCCCTGAGGACATGACGGGGCGCACCCACGAGAGGGCACCCCCACATCCACATGAGCGAGCTGACTCAAGATCTGATGGACGGCCAGGAACTGGCCCCCACCGCCCCGGTCCGACCGGAGGCACCCACCTTCGCCGCCCTCGGCGCCCGCGACGAGACCGTCGAGGCGCTGGCCGCGGCCGGCATCACCCGCGCGTTCGCCATTCAGGAGTACGCGATCCCGATCGCGCTGCGCGGCGTCGACCTCATCGGCCAGGCGCCCACCGGTACCGGCAAGACCCTCGGCTTCGGCGTGCCGTTGCTGGAGCGGGTCTTCGCGCCGAGCGAGGGTGGCGACGGCGTCCCCCAGGCGCTTGTCGTCGTCCCGACCCGTGAGCTGGGCATCCAGGTCGCCAAGGACCTGGCCGCCGCCGGCCGGACGCGCGGCGTCCGGGTGCTGCCGATCTACGGCGGCGTGGCGTACGAACCGCAGATCGACGCGCTGCGCAAGGGCGTCGAGATCCTCGTCGGCACGCCGGGTCGACTGATGGACCTGCAGAAGCAGAAGCACCTCCGCCTCGACCGGGTACGCGCGCTCGTCCTGGACGAGGCCGACCGCATGCTCGACCTGGGCTTCCTCGACGACGTCGAGAAGATCCTGGCGATGCTTCCGGAAGACCGGCAGACGATGCTCTTCTCGGCGACCATGCCGGACCCGATCGTCACCCTGTCCCGGCGCTTCCTGCGCCAGCCGATGACGATCCACGCCGGGCACACCGCCGAGACCGGGCCGTCGCCGCAGACCCAGCAACTGGTCTACCGCACCCACTCGATGAACAAGGTCGAGGTGGTGGCCCGCATCCTCCAGGCCGAGGGTCGTGGGCTGACCATGATCTTCACGCGTACCAAGCGGGCCGCCGACCGGGTCGCCGAGGATCTCGACTTCCGTGGGTTCGCGGTCGCCGCGGTGCACGGTGACCTCGGCCAGGGCGCCCGGGAGCGGGCCCTGCGGGCCTTCCGCGCCGGCAAGATCGACATCCTGGTCGCCACCGACGTCGCGGCCCGGGGCCTGGACGTCACCGGTGTCACCCACGTCATCAACTACGACTGCCCGGAAGATCAGGACACCTACACCCACCGCATCGGTCGTACCGGTCGGGCCGGGGCGACCGGCGTCGCGGTGACCTTCGTCGACTGGGACGACATGCCGCGCTGGCGGATCATCGACAAGACCCTCGGTCTGGAGATGCCCGAGCCGCCGGAGACGTACCACACCTCCCCGCACCTCTACACCGACCTGCACATCTCGACCGAGGTCAGCGGCACGCTGCCCACGGCCGAGCGGACGCGCGCCGGGCTGTCCGCCGAGATCGAGGAAGACCTCGGCGGCACCACCCGCTCGCGCCGGGGCGACAGCGCTGGCCGGGGCGGCCGACGCGGTGAGAGTCGTGGCGAGGCCCGGGGCGAGCGCCGTGGTCGGGGTGACGGTCGCCGCGACCGCGCCGACGCCGGCCCGCCGGCCGCCGAAGCACCTGCGGACGCCGCTGGCGACGAGGCCACCCGCACCCCGCGCCGCCGGCGTCGCCGCCGGGCCGGCGAGACGGTGACCGGTGAGCCGACCGCGGTGATCGCGGCCGACGCGGCGCCGGCCGAGTCCGTCGACGCCGCCGAGGGCGAGGCCGCCAAGCCCCGCCGCCGCCGACGCCGTCGTGGTGGCGGTTCCGGCGAGGGTACGCCGGCCGAGGCGACCGCGGACTGACGCAGCGAGATCCATCCGACATCCCCCGGACCGCCTCACGCGGTGCGGGGGATGTTCCCTTCTTCCCACCCCACCTGCTGAAGATGGAACGATGCCGCAACCACTGGACGCTGCCCTGACCGAGGTTCGGGCGCTGCTGCTCGACCCCGCGCTGACCCGGGCGGTCGCCGCCGGACGCCGTCGCGGCCGTCGCCCCACGGTCGAGCGGGCCGAACTGCGGCCGGTGACGCTCAAGGCCGGGCCCCGACTTCAGGTCACCACCTCCGACGGCGTACGCCCGTACACCCGCAATGTCGCTCCCGGTCCCGAGGCCGACGCGGCGGTCGATGAGCTCCTGGCCGAGCCCTTCGGCAACTGGCACGTGGAGACCGCCGACGCGACCCTCCAGCTCCGGGTGACCAAGTCCGGCGAGGCGCAGGTACACCGTGCGGCGACGGCCCGACCGGCGACGACACCGGCTGGGAACGACCGGGCGAAGGAGTACCTGCTCGATCCCGGCGACCCGATCTTCGCCGAGATCGGCGGCTCGGCGGCGAAACGACGCCAGGTCGACGCGTTCCTGCGGGCCCTGGCCGCGACCCTGCCCGACGACCTGACCGGTCCGCTGCGGGTGGTCGACCTCGGCTGCGGCAACGCCTACCTGACGTTCGCCGCCTACCGCTACCTGACGGGTCGGGGGCTCGATGTCGAGCTGGTCGGCGTGGACGTCCGGGAGGACCAGCGCCGGCGCAACACCGAGCTGGCGCAGCGACTGGGCTGGGCCGACAAGGTCAGCTTCGTCGCCGGCACGATCGCCGAGGCCGTCGTCGAACCCGCCCCGGACCTGGTGCTGGCGCTGCACGCCTGCGACACCGCCACCGACGAGGCGCTGGCCCGCGCGGTGCGCTGGCAGGCCCGCTGGGTACTCGCCGCGCCCTGCTGTCACCACGACCTCGCCAAGCAGCTGCGCGCGCAGCCCACCCCGGCGCCGTACGAGTTGCTGACCCGGCAGGGCATCCTGCGCGAGCGCTTCGCCGACGTGCTCACCGACGCGCTGCGCGCCGGGTTGCTGCGGACGCACGGTTACCGGGCCGAGGTGGTGGAGTTCGTCGACTCCCAGCACACCCCCCGCAACCTGCTGATCCGCGCCCGCCACACCGGTGTCGCGGACCCACGGCACACGGAGTACCGCGAGCTGGTCGACCAGTGGCAGGTCACGCCCCGGCTGGAGGTCCTGCTGGCCGGCGACACGGGGTCCGCCAGCTAGGTTCGCCGGCTGGACCTGCCGCAGGCCCGGGACTTCGCAGCGGCGTCAGCGTCGGCGGTCGGCGTTGCCGCCCCGGTCCCGGCTGCCGGATCGGTCGAAGACCGCCACCCGGTCTCCGCCGTTGCGCGTCGAGCGGTCGTCGTCGACCGGGCTGCTCGGGAAGGGCACCACCTTCCCCGAGCTCTCGGCGTTGCCGGCGGCCGTGAACGCGTTCCAGGAGATGTCGACGAGCAGCTTCTTCGTCTCGGCGTGCCGGACGGCCGCGTTCTGCTGTAGCGCCATCCGGGCGCCCAGCACCACGGCGACCAGCGTGGTGGTGATCGCGCCGGTGGCGGCCAGCACGTGGGCACCGGTCGCCGCGTCGGTGCGGAGCACCAGGACCAGCAGCCAGATCCAGCACCCGGCGGCGAAGACGCCGGCCTTGACGACGAAGAAGAGGCTCACCGCACCAGGCTGGTACGGCTGCGGACGGCGCGATTCGGCCATGGTGCTCCTCGGCGGTGGTCCGGGCGAACGCGGCAGGCGCGCGTGCGCCATGCCGGGACGGGCACCGAGCTTAGTAGAAGAACGATGATGATCGCTCGGTACCGGTCCGAATACTGCACGAGGTGGAGTCTCATCCGTGGGACAGTTTGTGCGGTCAGTCAGTGGTTTCCGATCCTCGGCGTACTACGCTCGGAGGCGCATCTTCCCAGTGCTCGGCCGGGAGGGAAAGACATACCGGATGGGTTCCGCAGACGTAACACCGCAGATGGCGTTCGCCCGCTTCGTCCGGCGGGCCATCGACGACGCCCGCGAAGAGCGCGGGTGGACCGTGACCGATCTCGCCGCGCACACGGGCGTGGGCCGCTCCACCGTGTTCCGTTGGCTCGCCGGTGACTGGCAGGACTATCCGGAACTGGCGAAGGTACGCGGCTTCTGTGCCGCTCTGGATCTACCGGTGGCGGCCGCGTTCCGGGCCCTCGGACTGCCTGACGCGGGCCCGACGCCCCGACGCCGCAGCGACGACGGCCCGGTCGACGCCGACGTCCGCGCCATCCTGGACCGGCTGGCCGACCCCACCGTCCCGGCCGAGGAGAAGCACCACATCCGCGACCTCCTCCGCTACCTGGCCCGCCGCCCCACCCGCCGAGCCGGCTAACCCCCCGATCCCCGCGTTGATCATGAAGTTATTGCCACGACACGCCGATGCGAGTGGCAATAACTTCATGATCGACGCAGCGAGGGCCGGGGACGGGAGGGGGCCAGGAGGGCCGGGGGGTTAGGGGATGGTCAGGGTTAGTTCGGCGGTGTGGACCTTGGTGGCTACCTGGAAGTCCAGGTAGAGGCGGTAACGGCCGGGGTTCGGGATGGTCAGCCAGAACTTGACCTGGCCGTCGGCCAACTCCGGTTCGGGATGCACGTGCAGGTAGCCGAGGTCGCCTTCGCGCAGCGCCACCAGGTGCCCGTACGCGCCGAGGTAGCGCTCCAGGGCCGCGCCACCGCTCGGACCGTCGATCCGGAAGGTCAGCGGCACCGTCACCCCGGCCTGCGGACTGCCCTGGTAGCCGACCGTGAACCCGTCAACCGTCGTCGAGGTGGCCGGCGCGGGCAGCGGACGCGGCTGGTACGCGCCCGGCGCCACCAGGTCCACGCCGAGGGTCACGGCGCTCTGGCCGCCGTTGTCGGCGACCACGGTGAAGTCCGCGTACGCCCGCCAGACGCCGGGCTGCGGGAGGGTCACCGGCACCGACCAGATGCCGTCCGGCGTCATGGTCGGGTGCAGATGCTGGTAGCCGGTCAGGTCCCGGCGTACCACGATGACGTGCATCGGCTTGTCGTGTACGACGGCGAAGCGGGTGACCGGTCGACGTTGCGCGTCGCGTACCTCGAAGCGCAGTTGCCCGGTGCGGCCGACGCGAAATTCGGTGCCCAGTGGCACGAGCGTGTATCCGCCCGAGCTGACCGACAGACCGCCCGGCTCGGTGGCAGCGCCCTGGCCGGCGCCCGTGACGGATCCGTGGTCGTGGGCCGCGGTGCCCGCCGGGTGGGTGTGGTCGGGGGTCAGCGCCGTACCGCCGGTGGTGCCGCCGCCGAGGCCGGTGCCGCCGTTGACGTTGGTGCCGCCGTTCAGGCGACCGAGGCCGAAGCCGAGCAGGACGGCGAGCACCAGACCACCCACCACCAGCGCCAACCGGACCGTGCTCCGGTCGGCCACACCGGCAACACCCGGAGCCGAGACGGCCGACCCGCCCGACAACGCCTCGCCCGCCCGGTCGGCGGCGACAGGGCTCCCGTCCGACGAGGGCGCGCCAGCCCGGTCGGCGGCGACGGCGCTCGCGTCCGACGGGGACGCGCCCGCCTGGTCAGGCACCGCCGGCGTCCAGCTCATCCCGACACCGTACCGCCGTGCCCGGTGGGTTCCGGCCGACGCCGGGGCAGCGTGGCGGCCGTCGCAATCCGCCCGGCCCGGGAACTTTCCGCCCGCCGCCGTTGACCGGCGCTCGCGGACGACTCAGCCGGCCACGGCGAGCGCGAGCGGGAGCACGTCGGGAGCGCCGGCCCGCCGGAGTTCCCGGGCGACCATCGCCATCGTCCAGCCCGAGTCGACCAGGTCGTCGACGAGCAGCACCGGCCCGTCCAGCGCGGCCAGCGCGTCGGCAAGTTCGGGCGGTACGGAGAAGGCGTCGTGCAGCGCGCGTACCCGCTGGGCGCTGTTGCCGCGCGGCCCGCCGGGGCCGTCCGGGCCGGTCGCCGTGACCGCGCCGAGCAGCGGCAGCCGGCCCACGGCGGCGATCCGCTCGGCCAGGGAGCCGACCAGCCGGGGCCGCCGGCGGGACGAGACGGCGACCACCGCCACCGGCCGGCGGGGCCACGGGTCGTCGCCGTGCGCCCAGGCCTTCAGCACGTCGACCACCGCGCCGGCCACGTCGTCGGGCACCGGCGCGTCGGGCGACTCCGGGCCGACCAGGTCCCGCAGCCGACCGCCCCACCCCAGGTCGGAGAGGCGGCCGACCGCGCGGCCGGGCAGCGCCTGGTCCGCCGGGACGATCCGGCCCTTGAGGGGTACGCCCACCGCGTCCAACCCGGTCGGCCAGAGTTTTTTGGGCGCGATCTGGACGCCGGGCCGGCCCAGGAACGTCTGCGCGGCGGCGAGCGCGGCCGTCGACACGTCCGCCGCGAACAGCGGGCCGGCACACCTGTCGCACCGGCCGCAGTCGGTCGCCCCGGTGTCGTCCAGGCGCTCCCGTAGGTATCGCATCCGGCAGTCGCCCGTCGACGCGTACTCCCGCATGGCCTGTTGTTCGACGGTGCGCGCCTGGGCGACGCGGCGCAACCGGGCCTCGTCGTAGACCCAGGGCTCGCCCGTGGCGAGCCAGCCACCGCGCACCCGGCGAACCGCGCCGTCCACGTCGAGCACCTTGAGCATCAGCTCCAGGCGGGCCCGGCGCAGGTCGACGAGGGGTTCGAGGGCCTGGGTGGAGAGCGGCCGGTCGGTGTGCAGGGCGGCCAGCACCGCACGGACCTGCTGTTCCGGCGGGAACGCCAGCGAGGCGAAGTAGCGCCAGATGGCGGCGTCCTCGACGCCGGGCAGCAGCAGCACCTCGGCGTGTTCGACGGCGCGGCCGGCACGGCCGACCTGCTGGTAGTACGCGATCGGCGACGGCGGTGCGCCGAGGTGGACGACGAAGCCCAGGTCGGGTTTGTCGAAGCCCATGCCGAGCGCGCTGGTGGCGACCAACGCCTTGATCTTGTTGTCGAGCAGGTCCTGTTCGGCGGCGCGCCGGTCGGCGTCCTCGGCCTGGCCGGTGTACGACGCCACCGGGTAGCCCCGCGAGCGCAGGAACTCGGTGGTCTCCCCCGCCGCCGCGACGGTCAGCGTGTAGACGATGCCGGAGCCGGGCAACTCGTCCAGGTGGTCGGCGAGCCACGCCAGTCGGTGCGCCGGGCTGGGCAGGTCGAGGACGCCGAGCCGCAGCGACTCGCGGTCCAGCGTCCCGCGCAGGACGAGCGCGTCACCCAACTGCTCGGCGACGTCCTGGGTGACCCGCGCGTTGGCGGTGGCCGTGGTGGCCAGCACCGGCGTGCGCTCGGGTAGTTCGGCCAGGAAGGTACGCAGCCGCCGGTAGTCCGGCCGGAAGTCGTGCCCCCAGTCGGAGACGCAGTGCGCCTCGTCGACCACCAGCAGACCGGTCGTCGCGGCCAGCTTCGGCAGCACGCCGTCGCGGAAGTCCGGGTTGTTGAGGCGTTCCGGACTGATCAACAGGACGTCCACCGATCCGGCCTGGATTTCGGCGGTGATCTCGTCCCACTCGTCGAGGTTCGCCGAGTTGATCGTGCGCGCCCG
This sequence comes from Micromonospora sp. NPDC049359, assembly GCF_044466585.1. Classification (NCBI taxonomy): domain Bacteria; kingdom Bacillati; phylum Actinomycetota; class Actinomycetes; order Micromonosporales; family Micromonosporaceae; genus Micromonospora; species Micromonospora sp. NPDC049359. The sequence continues at coordinate 61,446 of NZ_JBITMW010000004.1, forward strand.
GATGCCGGCGCGGGCCGCCGCCTCCACCTGGTTGCGCATGAGAGCCAGCAGCGGCGACACGATGACGGTCGGACCGTGCTCGCCGCTCCCGCCACTCTGCTCGCGGGCGCGGAGCAGCGCGGTGGCCACGAAGTAGACCGCCGACTTGCCCCAACCGGTGCGCTGCACGCACAGCACCCGGCGTCGGTCGACGACCAGCGCCTCGATGGCCCGCCACTGGTCCTCGCGCAGCCGGGCGTGCTCACCGGCCAGCCGACGCAGCACCGCCTCGGCCCGCTCCCGTACCGCCGCCCGTTCGTCGCCCATCCGGCATTTCTACCAGCGTCGTACGTCAGAACCCCGCCCGCGCGGGAGGTGCCGGTCACGATCCGCGCGTTCGCGCCTCATCGGGCCGGGACGCCGGGGGCAGAAAGAGCAACAGGTCGCGCAGCGGCTCGGTCGCGCTGGGAGGCAGCAGGCAGCGCGACGCGAACTCTTCCATCGAGGCGTACGGGCCGCGCAGCCAGCGGTCCACCACGATCTGCCGGCCCTGCTCGGCCGTCAGACCGGGCAGGGCCGTGAGCACCTGCTCCGGGACCCCGTTGACGTCGACCAGACCGCCGTCGTCGAAGGTGCCGGGCAGGTCGGGTCGCCCGAGTCCCAACTCGGCACGGGCCGCCGGGTAGTGGTAGAGCAGGTAGCGGGCGTGCTCCCGGCGGATGCGCCGCTCCTCGTCGGCACGACCGCGGGCACTGTCCGGTCGTCCGGTGATCGCCGCCCAGAGTCCACGGCTGAGCAGCACCACGTGCACGGCCCCCGCGAGCCAGGTGATGAGGGCCAGGCCGAGGAAGGTCACCGCCTGCGGTCCGGGCACCTCGGCTTCCGGACTCTCGACGTCGAGCATGACCACCTCGACGACGAGCAGTGCCAGGTAACCGAGGCCCGCGAGCGCGAGCCGCCAACTCCGCCGCCACCCCGCGTAGGCCAGGATCACCAGCCAGGTCAGGCAGCCGAACGAGAGCAGGACGAGCACCGTCCCGAGGATCGTCACCGTCCTGCTCGCCCAACGCGGTGTCTCCCGCCGAGCGGGCTTCGTGGGGGCCGCCGGAGGTGGCAGGGGCATGAGCGCGGGGGGAGGCGGCACAGACAGGGCGGACGGCGATGCCGGGCCCGGCGGGGAGGGGAGGAGACCGACGGGGGCGACCACCGACGTTGCCGGTCCGGGCAGCGTGGCCGCCGGCCGCGAAGCCTCCGGTCCGGGCACCGGGGCTGCCGGCTGCGGTGTCTCCGGTGCGGCGGTGCGCTGCGCCTCTGGTGCGGCGACGCGCTGCGCCTCTGGTGCGGCGGTGCGCTGCGCCTGTTGTTGGACGGGGCGCTGCGCCTGTGGTTCGGCGGTGTGTGGGGTCGCCGCCAGGGTCGGGTCGGAGCGCAGGATGCGCCGGTGCAGTTCCTGCAACGCCTCGCCCGGCTCGATGCCGTACTCCTCGCGGAGCAGGTCGCCGAACTCCCGGTAGGCGGCCAGCGCCTCCGCCTGCCGCCCGCTGCGATAGAGCGCGAGCACGAGTTGGTGTCGCAGCCGCTCCCGGACGGGGAACTCGGCCACCAACTCCACCAGCTCACCGATCGTCTCGCGGTGCCGTCCGAGGTCCAGCGTCAACTCGGACCGGGTCTCCAACGCCACGGCGCGTAACTCCACCAGCCGCTGCCGGGCCGCCTCGAAGATCGGCCCAGCGAAGCCGGTGAACGGCTCCCCCTGCCACAGATCCAAGGCGGCGGCCAGTTCGGCAAGCGCCTCGTCCGTACGCCCGCTCGTGTGTCGCTGGCGGGCGGCCTGTACGCCCCGTTCGAAGCGGACCGCGTCGACCGCCTCGGGGTCCACCCGCAGCGAATAGCCGGCGTCGGTCAGGCTGAGCACCTGTCCCGGCGTACGGGGAGACCGGTCCGGTTCCAGCACCCGGCGCAGCCCGGCCACGTACTTCTGCACGACGTTGGGACCGTTCGCGGGCGGGTCCTCCGGCCAGACCGCGTCGACGATCTGCCCGGTGGACACCGGGCGGCCGGCGGCGAGCAGCAGTACGGCGAGCACCGCCCGCTGCTTGGCCGGACCGAGGTCGATCTCCCGGTCGGCGTACCAGGCCCGCTGAGGCCCGAGAATCTCGAAACGCAGTTGGCCTGACATGCGCGTTCTCGCTCCTGACACCCCCGGGACCGCCGGACGGCAGTGCCCGGCAGCCGGACGGCAGCATATCGGCAGCCGAACCGCCGTGCCGGCCGGCAGCATCCTCGTCGGCAGAAGCCACGCAGCGAGAAAGAGACAAGCGATGACACAGGCAACGGGCACCGCCGGCACCATCCGACGGACGGTCGGTACGGTCGCCGCCGTGCTGGCCGCGACCACCCTGCTCGCAGGTTGCGGAGCGGAGACCGAACCCACCGCGACGCCACCGAGCAGCCCGTCCGCCAGCCCGAGCGTCAGTCCGAAGGACGCGCTCCTCGCCGCCGTCCCGGACGGCACCGAGGGGGCGTTCCGGTTCAGCGGCAAGGACGCGTCGAGCACGATCGACGGTCGGATCGACCCGGCGTCCGAGGGATTCGAAATCAACATGGTCATGCCGCCGGACGACGGCGTCGTGGTGAAGATGTCGTTCCTGGTGATCAAGGACCAGAACTGGGTGAAGGCGAAGTTCAGCGGCCGTCCCGGCCTGCCGAAGTTCCCCGACAAGTGGATGAAGCTGGACCGCGCGAAGCTGACCGACGCCGCGAGCATCCCGACGTTCGACGGTGTGGACCAGGGCAACGCGGGTCCGCTGATCCAGGCGGCCACCGAGGTGCAGGAGAAGAGCCCCGGCCAGTACGTCGGTTTCATCGACGTGAGCGCCGGGGAGGCGGCGAAGGCGCTGGAGGACGGCGAGGCGGCGGCCCTCGGCGAGGCGGGCAAGAAGGTGCCGTTCACGGCCGTGGTCGGTGCGGACAAGCACCTGGCGTCGCTGACGCTCAAGATGCCGGCCGCCGGTAAGACCAAGGCGTACGACTACGTCGTCAAGTACGCCGACTACGGCAGCGCGCCGAAGATCACCGCGCCGACCGGCGCCGCCGCCGTGAAGGCACCGGCAATGGCGTACGACCTACTGAACGGCTGATCCACAACGGGCGGCGGCCACACGGGGGGCCGCCACCCCACCCTGTCCCCCTCCCCCACCCCCACCCCCAACCCTGTTGATCAAGAGGTTCGCGTCAGGATCCGGCCGGATTCTGACGCGAACCTCTTGATCAACGCGGTTGGTGGTGGGGGGTGGGGTGGGGGTTGGGGGGGGTGGGGTTAGCGGCCTAGGACTGAGCCGCCGTTGACGCCGAGGACCTGGCCGGTTACGTAGCCGGCGGCGGGGCTGGCGAGGTAGCGGACCGCCTCGGCGATGTCGTCCGGCAGTCCGGGACGCTTGACGAGCGTCTCCGCGACCCGCTTCGCGTGCCCCTCGGGGGTCATTCGGTCGCCGAAGAACTCGGTCTCGGCCACGTAGCCCGGGCTCACCACGTTGACCGTGATCTGCTCCGGACCGAGCTGCGCCGCCAGGTCGTACGCCCAACCGTGCAGGGCCGCCTTGCCCGCTGAGTAGGGGCCACCGCCACCCCGCTGCGCGGCGATCGAGCTGACCAGGATCACCCGCCCACCGGGTCGACGCAGCGCCGGCCGCAACGCCTCGGTCAACAGCACCGCGGTGAGCACGTTGGCGTCCAGGTTGGCCCGCCAGTGTGCGGCGGTCCCAGCCAGCGTGTCGGTCTCCCCGCCCAGGTAGCCGCCCGCGTTGTTGACCACCGCGTCGACCGCCCGACCGTCGACCGCAGCCAGGACCCGGTCGAGCTGCTCCGGGTCGGTCAGGTCCGCGGTCACCGGGGTGACCGCGCCCGACCGTCCACAGTCGACGCCGATGCGCTCGGCGGCCGCCGCCAACACGTCCGCCCGCCGCCCGACGACAAGAACGTCGTACCCGTCCCGAGCGAGCGACCCCGCGATGGCCGCCCCGATCCCGGTCCCACCCCCGCTAACCACCGCAAGCCGCGATCCCATGCCCTACCTCCCCATCCCAACCCATCGCCGAACCCATCGATCATGAAGTTATCGCCATCCGGCACGACGTGTCGTGACGATAACTCCATGATCGACCTGGTTCAGCCGCCGGGATACGGCCGGCGGTCAGCGACGGGGAGTGGGGCGGAGGGATTTGGTCAGGGCGGTCAGGCGGGGGGCCAGGCTGGTCAGGCCGCCGGGGAAGAAGTACACCGCCAGGATGAAGACCGTGCCGAGGACGAACAGGGGCTGGCTCAACGGGTGACTGAGGACGGCCGGCAGGTTGTCGACCGCGTCGCTCGTGCCGAACGCGGTGAGCCGGTGGTCCAGGTACATGTAGAGGACGCCGCCGAGCACCGGTCCCCACCGGGTGCCCGGTCCGCCGAGCACCACCATGACCAGCAGCGAGAGGGTCAGCTCGGAGGACGTGATGTGCGGCGACGCGCCGCCGACGATCAGGACGTAGACCACCCCGCCGGCCGACGCCAGCCCACCGGCCAGGGTGAACGCCACCAGCTTGTAGCGGTACGGGTCCAGCCCGAGCACGCCGATCCGCCGCTCGTCGTCGCGCAGCCCGGCGAGCACCCGACCGGTCGGTGACCCACTGACCCGGTGCACCACGAAGACCACGAGGGTCAGGTACGCGAGCGCCAGCCAGTACAGGTTGACCGTGTTGGTCACCCCGACCAGTCCGGCCGGCAGCCCGGACACGTCCAGCGGTAGACCCTCCTCGCCACCGGTGAGCCCGCCGAAGTCCCGGGCCACCAGGATCGCCCCGACCTGGGCGAACGCCAACGTGACCATGGCGAACGCGATGCCCACGGTCCGCAGGGCCACCGCGCCGAGCAGCGCCGCGAGGATCGTGCCACCGGTGATGGTCAGCAGCGCCGCCTGCCACAGCGGCAGACCGGCGCGGGTGACGAGGATGTCGGTGCCGTACACGCCGGCCGCGAAGTAGAGCGCGTGCCCGAACGAGAGCATCCCGGTCCGGCCGAAGAGCAGGTCGTAGCCGGCCGCCAGCCCGCCGAAGATCAGGCAGATGGCGAGGATCTGCAAGGTGCCCGGTGAGTTGACCGGTCCCTCGAAGATCCCCGGCAGCGAGATCGTCGAGTACGGCAGGATCGCCATCACCGCCAGCGCGACCAGCGGCAGGAACGGGCGGACCCGGTGCGCGCGGCCCGGTCGCGGCGAGGTGGGCGCCGGTGCCGGTGTTGCCTCGAGGAGCGTCATGCCGTTGCCACCTTTCCGGCGATGCCCTGCGGGCGCAGCAGCAGCACCACGGCCAGCAGCCCGACCACGCAGATGTCGCCCAGCCCGGACGTGCCGTAGTAGTTGACGAACTGCTGTACCAGCCCGACCACGACCGCCGCGTACGCGGAGCCGACCACCGAGCCCATCCCGCCGATCACCACCACGATGAACGCGAAGATCAGCAACGAGCCGCCCTGCCCGGGTGAGACGGTGCCGAAGTAGACCCCACCCAATGCTCCGGCGAGCGCGGCAGCCGCCCCACCGATCGCGAAGACCAGCGTGAACGCCTTGCGGACGTCGATGCCGAGCGCGGTCACCATCTCCCGGTTCTCCACCCCGGCCCGGATCACCAGGCCGTACCGGGTCCAGCGCAGGAACGCCAGGATCGCGCCGAGCACCAGCACCGCCGCGATGATCAGCAGCAGGCCGCCGTTCGGCACCTGCGCGCCGAGGATCCCGGTCACCTGTCGGGTCCAGTCGGGGCGCGGGAACGGCCGGGCGTCGGCACCCCAGGTGGCCTGGAGCAGCGCCACCCCGGCCAGCGACAGTCCGACGGTGACCAGCACCTGCTCGATGGTGCGGGAGTAGAGCGGCCGGATCAGCACCAGCTCGACCAGGACCGCGACGAGCGTGCCGGCGGCCACCCCGAAGGCGACCGCGAGCACGAAGCCGAACCCGTCCGGGCCCGCGCCCGGCAGGTTGCCCGCCGCCCACCAGGTGCCGTACGCGCCGACGCCGAGGAACAGCCCGTGCGCGAAGTTGAGCACGTCAGCGAGGCCGAAGACCAGCGACAGGCCCGACGCGACCAGGAAGTACAGCGCCGCCAGGCCCAGCCCGGTCAGCGCCAGGAGGATTACCGTGCTCATGCCTTGACCTCCGCACCCACACCCAGCAGCGACTTGGTCAGCGCGGTCTCCAGCAGCAGGTCCTGGGCGTCGCCCGTCCAGGCGACCCGGCCGGCGGAGAGCACCACGGCGTCGCGGGCCAGTCGGCGTACGACGGCCAGGTTCTGCTCGACCAGCAGCACCGGCACCGACTCCGCGACCCGCTCCAACACCTCGGCCACCTCGGTCACCACCTTCGGCGCCAACCCCTTGGTCGGCTCGTCGACCAGCAGCAGCCGGTTGTCGTTGAGCAGCACCCGCCCGATCGCGAGCATCTGCTGCTGCCCGCCGGAGAGCGAGCCCGCCCGTTGGCGTCCGCGCCGGTCCAGCTCCGGGAAGAGAGCGAAGACCTTGTCGTACGCCGGGGTGGTGCCGCGCCGTTCGGCGAGCCGCAGGTTCTCGGCGACGGTGAGGCCGGCGAACACGCACCGGTCCTCCGGTACGTAGCCGAGCCCACCGCGGACCAGCCGGTGGGTGGGCCGGGCCAGCAGGCTCTGCGCGCCCATCCGGATGGTGCCGCGCACCTCCCCGGCGGGTGGGGTGAGGCCGACGATCGCGCGCAGCGTGGTGGTCTTGCCGACGCCGTTGCGGCCAAGCAGGACGGTCACGCCGGTCGGGGCGACCGTGAAGGACACGCCCTGAAGGATGTGCAGCCCGGAGATCCGGACCGACAGGTCCTCCACAGTGAGGATCGGTTCCACTAGAGCGACTCCCCCAGGTAGGCCTCTTGCACGGTGGGGTTGGCCATCACCGTCTCCGGGGTGTCGCAGGCCAGCAGAGCGCCGTGGTGCATGACGGCGATCCGGTCGGCCAGCTCCAGGATGACGTCCATGTGGTGCTCGACCATCAGCACCGACCGGCCGCTGTCGCCGGTCAACGACTTGATGACCGTCACCAGCTCGGGCACGTCCTCGGCGCTGACCCCGGCCATCGGCTCGTCGAGCAGCATCACCCGTGGCTCACCGGCGAGCAGCAGGGCGATCTCCAACTTGCGCTTCTCGCCGTGGGCCAGGGTGCCGGCGAGCGCCGTACCCCGGTGGGCGAGGCCGACCCGGTCGAGCGCCGCGTCGGCGGCGGCGGCGACCTCCCGGTCGGCCGCCGCCCGCCGCCACAACGCCATCGAGCCCCCGCGGTGCGCCTGCACGGCGAGCCGGACGTTCTCCCGCACGCTGAGCGAGCCGAAGACCGAGGACGCCTGGAAGGTACGGCCCAGACCGAGGCGGGCCCGCCGGTGCGGCGGGAGCCCTCCGATGTCCTGCCCGTCCAGGGTGATCCGGCCCTCCGTGGCCCGGCGCAGGCCGGTGATCAGGTTGAACAGTGAGGTCTTGCCGGCGCCGTTCGGCCCGATCACGCCCAGGAACTCTCCCGGCGCCAGGTCGAGGTAGACGCTGTCGACGATGGCGACCTCACCGATCCGCCAGGTCAGACCGCGGGTGGCGAGCATTTCTCAGCCCTTCATGGCCACGGCCGGTGGCGCGGTCTCGTCGCCGGTGAGGCTCTTCTGCGCGGTGGCCGTGAAGTCGGTGCCGCTGCCGGTGAGCTTGGCCTGGAACATCGGCTGCAGCAGCGCGTGGTCGGCGGCGCGGATGGTCATCTTGCCCTTGACCCCGTCGAAGCTCCAGTCCTCGAGAGCCTTGACCATCTTTTCGACGTCGTCGCCACCCTCCTGCACGGCCCGCACCACCATCTGGGCGGCGGCGAAGCCGTCCGGGTGGAACAGGTCGATGGTGTTCACCTTGGCCTTGAGCGCCTTGCTGGCCTCGGTGTCGGACGCGCCGTCGAAGTAGTGCGACAGGAAGGAGATCTTCGCGCCGGCCGCCCCGAAGGTGGGCCAGGAGGCGCGGATGTCCAGGCCGGTGACGACCGTGGTGGACGACAGCACGCCCTGCTGGTCGAGGGTCTGCCACATGGCCGGGGCGGTCGTGCCGGCCCAGGCGACGAAGAGCAGGTCCGGCTTGGCGGCCTTGATCTGGCTGGCGAACGGCGTGAACTCGGTGGCGCTGGCCGGTGCCCGCACACTGCTCACGGTGGCGCCCGCGCCGCCGATGACGGTCTTGACGGCCGCCTCGTTGGCGTCGCCGAACGCGCCGTCCTGGGCGAAGACCACGACCTTCTTGCCGGTCGGGTCGCCGATGAAGGACTTGGCCGTCACCACGTCCTGGTAGGACTGCCGACCGGACCGGAACGTGTACTTGTTCGCCCCGGTCACCGCGTCGGTCGCGGCCGGGCCGGAGATGAAGAGAACCTTGTTCTGCGCCGCGATCGGCGCGACCTGCAACGCCACCCCGGACGCGGTCGAGCCGGCAATGATCTTCGTGCCCTTGCCGATCAGGTCCTTCGCGGCGGAGACCGCCTTGGCCGGGTCACCGGCGTCGTCGACCTCGGTCAACTCGATCTTCCGGTCACCGACCTTGCCGGTGCCCTTGGTGGCGAAGTCGAGCCCCGCCTTGAAACCCTCGATGTACTGCTTGCCGTAGCTGGCCAGGGCTCCCGATTGGGAGTACACCAGGCCGACCTTGACCGGGGCGGCACTGTCGCCGCCGCCGGTGGCGGTGTCCTGCGGGCTACCGCAGGCCGTGGCGGCCAGCGCCGCGGCCATCATCGTGGCGGCGGAGAGGAACGCCCGCCGCGTGTGCCGGACCGTCATCGCGACTCCAGGTGAGGACAGGATGCTTGGTTGTCGGCTCACGCTAGAAGTGACGTCACCCACGGGCTATGTGGCGGAAACACACAAGTAACGCCAGGGGGGTGGCCCGGGGTTACAACCGGCCGCACTACCACCCCCGACCCGGATCCCCCGATGGCCCGCAGCGCCACGGACGGATCGACAGGTGTGTCGCCCCGAGCCATCCGCCGTCAGCCGCACGGCCCGGCGTGGTCCGCCGGGCGCGGGCACCGCCGCCGGCCGCCGAGCAGGTGGTCACGGAACACCCGATGTCGTACGCACTGAGCATCCTCCTCCGACACCGTCGTCTCCGCCCGGTCCACGTCGGCGAGGAAACCCAGCGCGCGCGTGATCGCCCGCGCGAACCGCAACGCCGCCGGCAGGTCAGCGGGATCGCCGCGAAGATCAAGAGCGGCGAGTTGAAGCCGGGCGAGAAGCTGCCCTCCACTCGGGAACTCGCCGAGAGCTACGCCGTGCACATGAACACGGCGTCGCGGGCGCTCTCCCTGCTGCACGACCGCGAGCTGATCACCGGCCAGCCTGGGCGCGGCACCTACGTCGCCGAGCACCCCGACCGCTGACGCTCCACCCTCCGCCCCGCCCACCCTCCGCACTCCCCCGGCGTCGCCCCTCCCGCCCCGGCCGCCGTCGCCGAGGCCGGCGCTGCGGCTGGCGAGGTCGAGCGGCGAAGATCCGCGCAACTTCCCTGTTGTTGCTGCTTCAGGGCCGGCGGAAGCAGCAACAACAGGGAAGTTGCTGCCCCCATGCCGCCTCACCCCATCAAGATCGTGCTCGATCGTTGAAGTAGTGGCCTCGGGGGCGAGGCGATGCCACTATTTCCTGGATCGAGCACGATCTTGCGCCAGCGCCCGAGACGCCGCTGGCCCGGCGTCCGGGGTGACGGACGACGGGCCAGCGTGTGGGCCGGGCGTGATCGGCCCGGTGGTCGACTCGGAGCGGGTCAGCTCCGGGCCGAGGACCAGCGGTGGGCCAGCTCCGGGCCGAGGACCAGCGGCGGGCCAGCGGGTGGGCCGAGGACCAGCGGTGGGCCAGCTCCGGGCCGAGGACCAGCGGCGGGCCAGCGGGCGGGCCGAGGACCAGCGGCGGGCCAGCGGGCGGGCCGAGGACCAGCGGCGGGCCAGCGGGCGGGCCGAGGACCAGCGGTGGATCAGCGGCCCGGGGCGGTGTCGGCGGGGTCAGCGGCCGGCGCGGGCGGCGACCGCCGTGTCCGGGTGGTCGCTGAAGACGCCGTCCAGACCGAGGCCGAAGAACAGTTCGTACTCGGCCGTGATGTCGCCGCGCGCGTTCGGGTCGGTGCCGATGCGGAAGTCGACGGGGAGGAACTGGTTCTCCGCGCGGAACGTCCACGAGTGCACGAGCAGCCGCTCGCGGTGCGCGTCACGGACCACGTTCGTCGGGGCGAGCAGGTTGCCGGCGGCGTCGCGGGGCACGATCAGGTTCTTGTTCGCGCCGATGCCGTCGGCGTACCCGGCGATCCACTTCAGGCCGGCGGCCGTGGCGAGGTCCTGGTAGGTGCGGGTGTCACCGGCGGCGGTGAAGTCGTACGGGCGGCCGGTCGCGTCGAGGAGCTGGATCAGCTTCACCTCGGTCAGCCGGCTCAGCCGGCGCAGGTTGGCCGTCTCGAACGACTGGATGAAGACCGGCGAGTTCTTCCGGTCCAGCTTGTTCTGCCGCAGCACCGCCAGCAGCGGCTCCTCCAGCGGCTTGCCGATGGACGTGAAGTAGCTCGGGTGCTTGGTCTCCGGGTAGATGCCGATGGTGCGGCCCCGTGCCCGCCCCTCGGTCCGGGCGAGGTCGATGACCTCCTGGAGGGTTGGCACCTCGAATCGGCCGTCGAAGGCGGTGTTCGCCACGCGTACCTGCGGCAGCCGTTCCTTGGCTCGCAGCGTCTTCAGCTCGGCGAGGGTGAAGTCCTCGGTGAACCAGCCGGTCACGGCGACGCCGTCGATGGTTTTCGTCGCCTTGCGGGCCGCGAACTCCGGGTGGGCCGCGACGTCGGTGGTGCCGGAGATTTCGTTCTCGTGCCGGGCGACCAGCACGCCGTCGGAGGTGGACACCAGGTCCGGCTCGATGTAGTCGGCCCCCATCCGGATCGCCAGCCGGTACGCCTCAAGGGTGTGCTCCGGCCGGTAACCGCTGGCCCCACGGTGACCGATGACGATCGGCCGGTCGGTGGGCCGGGCGCGGTCCGCGTCGGACGAGGGGCCGGCCGCGGCCATGGTGGGCACGGCCACGGCGGCGGCGAGCAGCGCGCCGGCCACACCGAGGGTCGAGAGGGTACGTCGCAACGCCGTCTCCTGTCATCGAGGGTGTCGCAGACAGCAGACCCGGTGCGATTGGCCGGGAGTTGGTCGATGTCTGGCCGGCAGGTGAATCTCCGGAATGGGCGTTCCGACTCCGGCGGTCGTACGGAAAAGGAAGATTGTCTGGTGCGTCGGTTACTCCGCAACCCCGTGCGGCTCGTGCCGTTGGGGTTCCTGGTGCCGATCCTGCTCGGCACCGGGCTGCTGATGACGCGCTGGTCGACCGTCCAGCACCAGCGACCGCCCCTGGTCACCGCGCTGTTCACCGCCACCTCGGCGGTGTCCGTCACCGGCATGGTGGTCACCGACACCCCGAACTACTGGTCCGGCGGCGGCCTGTTGGTGATCACCCTGCTCACGCAGCTCGGCGGTCTCGGCATCCTCACCGTCGCGGCGCTTGTCATCCTGGTGGTCTCCCGTCAGCTCGGCCTGCGCAACCGGCTGCTGGTGCAGGCCGAGACGGCGGAGTTCGGCGTTGGAGACGTGACCCGGCTGCTGAGCCGGATCGCGGCGACCGTCTTCGCCTGCGAGGCGGTGATGACGGCGCTGGTCGCCGGCCGCCTCTGGTGGGCGTACGACTACCCGCCCGGCCGGGCCCTCTGGTCGGGGGTGTTCCACTCCGTCCAGGCGTTCAACAACGGTGGGTTCGCGCTCTACTCGGACGGCCTGCTGGCCTTCGACCGTGATCCGTGGGTGTCGCTGCCGTTGGCGTTCGGCGCCATCGTCGGCGGTCTCGGGTTCCCCGCCCTGTTCGAGGCGGTGCGCGAGTGGCGCAGGCCGGCGGGCTGGGCGGTCGCGACCAAGCTGACGATCTGGGGCAGCGTGGCGCTGCTGCTGCTCGGCTTCGTCGGTCTGCTCGCCGCCGAGTGGACCAACGCCAGCACCATCGGCCCGTACGACGCCGCCGGGAAGACGCTCGCGTCGTTCACGCAGATCGCGTTGAGCCGGACGGGCGGGTTCAGTGTCCTGCACATCGCCGACCTGCAGGAGGAGAGCTACCCGCTGCTCATCGTCCTGATGTTCATCGGTGGCGGGAGCGCCAGCACGGCCGGCGGCATCAAGGTGTCCACGTTCTTCCTGCTGGCGTTCACCATCTGGGCGGAGCTGCGCGGGGAGCCCGATGTGACGGTCGGGCACCGCCGGGTGGCCACCGCCAGCCAACGGCAGGCCGTCACCGTCGCTCTGCTGAGCGTCGCGCTGGTCACCGCCGGGACGATGCTCCTGCTGCTGCTCACCGAGGGCGTGCGGTTCGTCGCGGTGCTGTTCGAGGTCACGTCCGCGTTCAGCACCACCGGGCTGACCATCGGCCTGGCCGGCGAACTGCCGAGCAGTGGTCAGGTGGTGCTGACGGTGTTGATGTTCATCGGTCGGGTCGGGCCGCTCACCCTCGGGTCGGCGATCGCCTTGAACACCCGACGCCGGCTCTACCGCTATCCCCAGGAACAGCCGATTGTCGGCTAGCGACGAGGAGGTCGAGGTGTCGACGAGACGAGCGGACGGCGGTGGCGTCGTCGTGATCGGGCTGGGCCGGTTCGGCTGTCACCTGGCCGGGTCCCTCGCCCGGATGGAACGCGAGGTGTTGGCCGTCGACCGCAATCCGGACCAGGTGCAGCGCTTCTCGGCCCAGCTCGACCGGGTGGTGCAGGCGGACGCGACGGAGGAGGGGGCGTTGCGGCAGCTCGGCGTCGCGAGTTTCGGTCGGGCCGTGGTGGCCATCGGGGCGTCGGTGGAGGCGAGCGTGCTCACCGTGCTGGCGCTTGTCGAGCTGGGTCTGCCGCAGATCTGGGCCCGCGCCACGTCGCAGAAGCACGCCAAGATCCTGTCGTCCGTCGGCGCGCACCATGTGATCTTCCCGGAGGCGGAGACCGGTGACCGGGTGGCGCACCTGATCGTCAGTCGGCTGCTCGATTTCATCGAGTTCGACGACGACTTCGCGATCGCCACCGTCCGGGTTCCGCCGTCCCTGGTCGGTCGGACACTGCACGACCTGCGTCCGCACGAGCGCGACGGGGTCCGGGTGATCGGCGCGAAGGTGCCGGGCGAGCGTTTCCGGTACGCCTCGGACGACACGGCGCTCGTGGACGGCGGAGTACTTGTCGTGGAGGGCGGGATAGACCAGGTGCAGCGGTTCGCGGGGCGGCGCTGACACCTCACTTCGGGTGGCGCGCGTGCCCCTCAGGCGCTGTCACCCTTTTCCCGGACCACCCGGCCCCTTGCCCTTGTTCGCCTTCGGCGCCTTCGGCTGCTCGGGTGCCTTCGGTGGCGCGGGTGCCTTCGGAGCGACCTTGGTGGTGGTCTTCGTCGTCTTCTTCGGTGCGGCCTTGGTCGGGGCGACCTTGACGGCCGGGGCGGTGGACGGGACCGACCCGGCCACCCCGGAGACGCGTACCCCGCAGGTCGCGTCGCCGAGCCGGAACTCCACCGGCAGCGGGTTCGCCCCGGTGTACGTACCGGCCAGGGTCAGCTTCTCGGCCGCGCCGGGCGCCAGCGTCTTGCCCTGCGCCGCGGGGCGAATCTGCACCGCGCCGCCCTGCTGCTGCGCCGGGGCGGGCTCGGCCTTGGTCACCTTCTGCTGGCCGGGGAACGTGAAGCTCATCGTCCAGTCGCTCAGCGCCCGGTCGCCGGTGTTGGTCAGGGTCAGTTCCGCGGTGAAGTCCTTGCCGGAGTCGGTGCGCAGCGCGTACGCCACCTCGCAGGGCGCCTTCTCCGGCAGACCCATCCGCGCCTCGGTGGTGGGCCGGTCCTGGCCGCTGGCCGGGCTGCGGGAGGTGAGCCCCCACATCGCCCCGGTGACCGCGATCAACCCGACGGCTGCTACCCCGGCCTCCACCCGCCGACGCCGGTTCGCCTGCCGGATGCGGCCTCGCCGGGTCCGCGACAGCGGAAGAGCGTCCGTCTCCGCCGACCAGGGCAGGATCGTGGTGCCCGCGTTGGCCAGCGCGGCGGGGTCCAGCGGACCGCCCGCCGGTGAGACCGGTACCGCCGCCAGCATTCCGGCCGCCTCGGCGAGGGTCCGGGCCAGCTCGGCGGTGGCCGGCCGGTCGGCGGGACGCTTGGCGAGGCAGCGCCGGACCAGGTCGGTCACCTCGTCGGGCAGCCCGGGCACCGGCGGCATCGGCTCCGGGTCGTTGTACATGTGTGCCCGCAGCATCTGGGTGGTCGTGGTCGCCTCCCACGGCAACCGACCGGTGAGCATCCGGTAGAGCAGCAGCCCCACGGCGTACACGTCGGTGGCCGGGGACACCTGGCCGTTGTCCAGCCGCTCCGGCGCGAGGTACGCGGGCGTGCCCAGCAACGCGCCGTCCGGCCCCTTCTCGCTCTCGCCCACCAGCGCGGAGATCCCGAAGTCGACCACCTTCACCCCGGTCGGGGTGAGCATGACGTTGCCCGGGGTGACGTCGCGGTGCACGACCCCACGGCTGTGCGCGGTGGCCAGCGCGGAGCTGACCTCCGCGCCGATCGTCACCGCCTCACGCCACGGCAGCCGCAGTTCGCGGCCGAGCCGGGTCGCCAGCGAACCGCCGTCGACCAGTTCCATCACGACGTACGGCACGGTCAGGCCGACCTGGTGGGACTCGCCGTAGTCGTACACGTTGGTGATGTTGGGATGGCAGAGCCGCGCGGCGGCCTGCGCCTCGACGCGGATGCGGTGCCGGAAGGCCCGGTCGGTGGCCAGCCGTGACGCCAACACCTTCACCGCGACCTGGCGACCCAGCACCTCGTCGTAACCGCGCCAGACCACCGACATGCCACCCGCGCCGAGCTGCTCGACGAGCCGATACCGCTCGTCGAGGAGTTGCGCGCCGTTACGGTCCCCACCGCCCATGGTGGCCGTTGTTGCCCACCACGGACCGCTCTACACCTGAAGGATCGGAATCGGTCAGGAATATCACCCGATCAGGCGGTCGCCAGCAGTTGGTCCACCGGCGCGTAGTCGTCGGTCAGCACCATCGCCGTGCCGACGAAATCCGTGAGGTCCGCGCCGGAGAGCAGGCTGACGCTCGCGTCGACCACGTCGAGGCGGGCGCGGACGGCGGCCAGCGGCAGCGGCGCGTCGGAGGCGACGATGAGGAAGTTGCTGCCCCGCTGTTCGGCGAGCGCCTCCGGCGGGGCGATCAGCGCGATGTTCGTGAACTCGGCGGCGACCGTCGCCAGCTCGGCGCGGATGAACCGCAGCGGCGGGTAGTCGATGACGTTCTGCACGTACACCCCGCCGGGGCGGGTCACCCGCCGGATCTCGGCGGCCATCTCCCGGGTCGCCAGGTGCCAGGGCACCACCAGGTGGCCGAACGCGTCGCCGACGACGAGGTCGCGGCTGTCCGCCGGCTCGTCGGCGACCAGCATCCGGGCGTCGCCCACGACCGTCCGCAGCCCTGGGCCCGGGCGTACGCCGAGTTCCCGTTCGCCCAGCTCGACCAGGCCACCGTCGATCTCGAACACCACGTTGTCGGTGCCCGGCCGGGTGGCGGTCAGGTACGTCGGCACGGTGAAGCCGCCGCCGCCCAGGTGCAGGGCGTCCAACCGCTGCCCGGCCGGCGCGGCCACGTCGGCGACCGCGCCGATCCACTTCGTGTACGCGTACTCCAGGTGCCTCGGGTCGGCCAGATCGACGTACGAGTGCTGGGCGGAGTTGAGCAGCAGCATCCGGCCGCTGGGCCGGTTCGGGTCGGTGGTGACACGGGCGCAGTGGTACGCCGTCTCGATGTCGCACGGGTTCGGCGCGATGGTGCTCAGTCCCGCCCCGAGCAGGCCGAGGACGGCCAGCGCTGCGCGGGCCCGGGCCCGACCCGGCAGGTCGGTACGCGTCTGACGGCGCAGGTACCAGCCGAGACCGATACCGACCAGGCCGAGGGAGATCGCCAGCGCCAGCAGGATGACCGTGCTGGGCAGCGCGGCGACCAGCACGAAGCCGGTGAGCAGGGTGGCGGTGATGCCGCCCAGGGTGCCGATGCCGGACAGCCGGCCGACCACCTGGCCGGTCCGGCGCAGGTCGGCGAGCTGGAGCTTCACCACCAGCGGGGTGACCGCCGCCAGCAGCGCCGCCGGCACGAACACGGCGAGTGCCACGAGCAGCAGGATGGCGCTGGCCGCCCCGCCACGGAGCACCTCGCCGGCGTAGCGCACCACGGGCAGGGTGATCGCGGTGGCGATCCCGGCCAGCACCAGGGCGGGTGCCAGCAGGCCGCGCGGGTCGCGCCGGTCGGCCAACCAGCCGCCGGACCACGCGCCGTAGGCGATCGCGGCGAGCGCGATGCCGATGACCGAACTGGTCACCTGGAGGGTCACTCCGACGTACGGGCCGACCAGGCGCAGCGCGACCGTCTCCAGCACCAGCACAGCACCGCTGGCGAAGAAGACCAGGAAGGCGGCCAGGCCGTTGGGCAGCGCCCCGCCGGTGACCGGCACGGGCGGAGCTTCGGGAGCCGCTACGTCGGACGATGGGAAACTCATCGTCGCGATGGTACGCAGCGAAGCTGCCGCTCCGGGTCAGTACATCGAGAGATGAACATGGTTCGTGTGCGATGCGGCGGGACTGCCGCTGCCACTGTAGGCACGCCACCCGGTGCCGGGATGCCAGATCTGCCGGTACCAGATCACGTAGAGCACACCCAGACGCTCGGCGTTGCGGACGTGCCAGGCGGCCAGGCTGTCCCCGTACGCCTTGTCGCCGCCGGTCGCGTTCTTGTCCTCGAAGCCGTTCGTGGCGGCCGAGAAGTCGCAGGCCCGACCCTTCGGATGCTCGCCACCGCCACCGCTGCGCTTGCAGGAGACGTGCCGCTTGTAGCCGGCCGCCTGGGTCTCCTTGAGCGCGTGCAGGGTGCGCGGGGTGATGCATCCCGAGGTCGTCGGGTCCTTCACCGAGCAGGACTCCGACGGCCACGAGCCGTCGGAGTTCCGTGGCGCCGGCTTTGCCGAGGACGAGCTGCCGCCGCTGAACCCGCTGCTGCCGCCCGAGCTGACCTCGGCCAGCGCCGCCTCGGCCTCCTTCTTCTTCTTGGCCATGACGGCGAGTTGCTTCTGCTGCTCACGGACCTCGGTGTCGATGGCGATCTTGGCCTGTTGGGCCTGCTGCCGGGCCTCGGTGAGATCACGCAACCGCTTGCTGTCCCGCTGGGCCATCAGGTCCAGGTCGGCCGCCCGTTGCAGGAACGCCTGCGGAGTCGCCGTGTTGAGCAGCATCGCCGTCGGGGTGAGCCGACCCGCCCGGTACGACTGCGCGGCCACCTCGCCGACCTGGGCGGTCAACCCGACCAGGCGAACCTCGACGGCCTTCAGCTCGCCGTTCAACGCCGTCTGCCGCCGCTTGGAGTTGTCCAGCTTGGCCTTGGCCTCGATGTGGCCCTTGGCGGTCAGTTCCAGCGCGTCCCGCAACTTCTTGGTGCCGCCCTCGTCCGGCTCCGCCGATGCGGGCACACCTGGAGCGAGCACCAGTGCCAGGGCGGCGAGCAGAGGGAGCAGTACGCGGCGAACGCGCGGCTGACTGAGCCTGGTGGTGGGCACGAAAGCGTCCTTCCGTCGACCGCCGGCCCCCGGTGAACTCTGCGCGGCGGCGTCCCCGCCGGCGCCGGGCGGCGGCCTGCTGGCGGAGACCGCCGGTCACGATACCGGAACGCGCGCCGGTGACCAGTCCCGCGACCGCCCACCGGCCCCGGTGTCGACGCAGCGTGCCGGCGTCGTAGCGCGCCGCACGCGAGGGCTCCGGTTCAGGAGCTGAGCAACGCCTCGTGGACCTGGGCCCAGACCTGTTCGTTGGCCGCGACGAGCAACCCGCGACCCTCGTCGGCCGGGTGGTAGTCCACGCCGTCGAACCGGCGCGCCACGCCACCGGCCGCGCGCACCAGCAGGCTGCCCGGGGCATGGTCCCAGGGCAGGGTGCGCCAGAAGAGGGCGAACTGCTGCTCGCCGGTGAGGATGTCCAGGTACTCCCGGCCGGCGCAGTGCTGGCCGGGCAGCAGCTCGCCGAGCCGTCGACCACCGGCACGGACCCGGTCGCGGGCCTCCGGCGGCAGGAAATGCGTCATCGCCACGCCGCGAATGTCGCCCAGGGACGGCACGACGTCGGCGGTGCCGACCGGCTGGCCGTTGAGCAGGGTGCCCTCGTCGGCAAGGCCGGCGGCAAGCGTCCCCGCCATCGGGTCGAGGATCCAGCCCGCCTTCGGCCGCCCGTCGGTCAGCAGGGCGACCATCAGGGCGAACGGTCGGCGGCCGGCGGCGAAGTTGGCCGTGCCGTCGACCGGGTCGACCAGCCACACGTCCCCGGTGTCGCGCAGGTGGCCCAGCAGCTCCGGGTCGTCGGCGACGCCCTCCTCACCCACCACCACCGAGCCCGGCCGAAGCCGACGCAGCCCGGCGGAGATCAGCTCCTCGGCGCGACGGTCGGCGACGGTGACCACCTCGCCGGGCGCCTTCTCCGACACGTCGTCGTCGTCGAGCTTGCGGAACAGCGGCAGCACGACCTGGTCGGCGGCCTCCGAGAGGAGGTCGCCGACGTCGTCGAGCAGGGTGTCAGCCACGCGGCGGCAACTTGACCACGCTGACGAAGAACTCGTCGATCTGCCGGACCACCGAGATGAAGCGCTCGAAGTCGACCGGCTTGGTCACGTAGGCGTTGGCGTGCAGCTGGTAGCTGCGCAGGATGTCCTCGTCGGCCTGGGAGGTGGTGAGGACGACCACCGGGATCCGGCGCAGTTCCTCGTCCTTTTTGATCTCTTCCAGCACCTCCCGCCCGTCCCGGCGCGGCAGGTTGAGGTCGAGCAGGATCAGGTCGGGCGCCACGGCGTCCGCGTACTGACCCTCGCGCCGCAGGTAGGCCAGCGCCTCGGCACCGTCGGAGACGACGGTCAGCCGGTTGCGCAGCTTGTGCTCCTCGAACGCCTCCTGGGTCATCAACACGTCACCCGGGTCGTCCTCGACCAGCAGGACCTCGATCGGGCTCTTGCCGTCCGCCGGCGCGGTCATCCCACCGTCTCCCTCATGTCACCCGTTCTACCGCCTTCCGGCGGCCCGTCGGCCCGGTCCGGCTGGTCCGCCCCGGCGGAGTGCTCCGACAGCGCGGGAGAAGCCCCGTCCGCGGGCGTCACGTCGCCCGCCGAGCCGTCCTGCGGTTCCTCGACCGGTTCGCCGGCGGCAGCCGCCTCCACGTCCTCCGGACGCGCCGGGAGCGTGAACCGGATGGCGGTGCCCTCCGGCACGTCGGTGTCCACCCACACCCGCCCGCCGTGATATTCCACGATCTTCTTGACGATCGCCAACCCGATGCCGGTGCCCGGGTACGCGTCCTTCGAGTGCAGCCGCTGGAAGATCACGAAGATCTTGTCGGCGAACTCGGGCTCGATGCCGATGCCGTTGTCCTGGCAGCTGATCTCCCACTCGGCGTCGACCAACCGAGCCGAGATGTGCACCTTCGGCGGCAGGTCCGGACGGCGGAACTTGATCGAGTTGCTGACCAGGTTGGCCAGCAGGTTCGTGAGCAGCGGCTCCTCGCCACGGATCACCGGCAACCCGGTCCAGGTCAGCTCCGCGTCCGCGTACTGCCGGGCAGCCTCGGTCTGGCCGGCCACGTCGCCCATCACCTTGTTCAGGTCGACGTCCACGAAGCCGGTGGTGAGCCGGCCGATCCGGGAGAACGCGAGCAGGTCGTTGATCAGTCGCTGCATCCGCTGCGCGCCGTCCACCGCGAAGGCGATGTACTGGTCGGCCCGCTCGTCGAGCTGCCCGGCGTAGCGGCGCTGGAGCAACTGGCAGAAGCTGGCCACCTTGCGCAGCGGCTCCTGCAGGTCGTGGGACGCCACGTACGCGAACTGCTCCAGGTCACGGTTGGACCGGGTCAGCTCCTCGGCCTGCTTCTGGAGCTGGCTGTTGACCCACTCGATGCGTTCGCGGGCCTCCCGCACCTCGGCCAGGTCGGAGGCGATCTTCTGGCGCATCGCGTCCACGTCGTCGCCGAGCTGGATGAACTCCGGTGGGCCGACGGTGGCGACGCGGTGCTGGTAGTCGCCCGCGGCGACCTCGCGAACCTGGTCGGCGAGGCCGGTCAGGGGCCGGACCACCATCCGGTCCAGCGAGAGCAGCAGCACCGCGCCGGCCACGACGACCACCAGGGCCGCAATGATCAGCAGTACGACGAGCACGTTGCTGCTGTTGCGGACGTCCGCGGCGGACTGCTCCCGAGCGTCCAGGATCTCCTTCTGCAGGTCGTCGACGGCCGACCTGACCTGGTCGAACCGCTGCCGGGCCTGCTCGGTGACGAGCGCCTGACCGGCCCGGGTGCCCTCGCGCTCCGTCGTGGTGATCACCGGCTCGGCGACGGTCTCCCGCCACTGCGCCGAACGCTCCTCAACGGTCCGCAGCTCCTGACCGATCTGCGGGTAGTCGTGCAGCAGGGCCCGCATCCCGGCGACGGTGACCTTCTCCTGTTCGAGGCCCGCGTCGTACGGACCCAGGTCGGCCGGGTCACCGCTGACCGCGTACCCGCGCACCGCCGTCTCCTGGTCGAGCACCGCGTTGAGCAGTTCCTGCGACTGCACCCGCAGCGGCCCGGTCTGGTTCAGGATCGCGTCGATCTGGGTGCGGTTGCGGGCGGCCATGGCCGCCTCCGCGACGGCCAGACCGATCAGCAGCACACCCACAACGGTGAGCAGCGTGATGACCCGGCGGCGCAGACTCCAGCCGCCGACCATCGGCGTCACCGGCCACCACCGCGGCTGACCAGCAGCATCGCCACGTCGTCGGCGAGCGGACCACCGTTGATCTGCTCGGCCCGGCCCACCAGCCAGGCGGGCAGCTCGGGCAGCGACACCTCCCGGTTGGCGGGCTCGTCGAGCAGCCCACTCAGGCCCGGCACGTCGAGCCGTTCGTTGCCCGTGCCCACCCGTCCCTCGATCAGGCCGTCCGTGTACATCAGCAGGGACCAGTCATCGGTGTCGAACTCCAGGTCGAAGGCGATCGGCCGGCGGGGTCGTACGCCCAGCAGCAGGCCGCCGGGGGCGGGCACCGGGACGACCCGGCCGCCGGAGAGCAGCAGCGGCGGCGGGTGCCCGGCGAGTCGGACGGTGGCCCGGTTGGCGTCCAGGTCGAGTCGGGTGGTGGCCACCGTCGCGAAGATCTCCTGAAGGCGGCGCTCACTCATCAGCACCTGTTCCAGGGCGGGCAGCACCTCGTCGTCCGGCACCCCGGCGAGCACGAGGGCCCGCCAGGCCACCCGCAGTTCCACACCGAGCGCGGCCTCGTCCACCCCGTGCCCGCAGACGTCCCCGACGATCAGGTCGAGCCGGTCCGGACGGGTCTGCACCACGTCGAAGAAGTCCCCGCCGATCAGCGCGGCGTGCCGGCCCGGCCGGTAGAAGGTGTGTACCGCCACCTGGTCGGTCGTCATCAGCGGCTGCGGCAGCAGGCCGCGTTCGAGGCGGGCCGACTCGGCCTGGCGCAGCTCGACCTCGCGCAGCCGGCGGGCGTTCTCGTCGGCGCGCTTACGCTCGACCGCGTAGCGCAGCGCCCGGGTCAGCAGCACCCCGTCCACCTGGCCCTTGACCAGGTAGTCCTGTGCGCCCTCGGCGACCGCCACGACGCCCAGGTGCTCGTCCGAACGGCCGGTCAGGACGCAGACCGCCGCGCCGCTGGACATCTCCAGCACCTGACGCAGCCCGTCCAGCCCCTGGGCGTCCGGCAGGCCCAGGTCGAGCAGGACGCAGTCCACGTCGCCGATCCGCTGCCGTGCCTCCCGGAGGCTGGTGGCGACCAGCAGGTCGATCATCGAGTTCGTCTCGGCGAGCAGCTCACCGACCAGGAAGGCGTCGCCCTCGTCGTCCTCCACCAGCAGCACCCGCAGCCGCTCGCCGGGCGGCAGGTTGCCGTGCCGCGCCAGCCCGCCGTGCGGGTACGGCACGACAGGGGAGCCGGCCAGGCCGCCTCCCCGGTGGGGCCGGGTCACCGCCGCGAGACGCGGGAGTTCGCTGGTGATGTCGGGCTCCTTCCGAGTGCCCTGCTGATCCTGTATTAGACAACGGTCGCACACAACACGATGGCCGCGGCACGGGGCGGGGATGGGCAGGATCACTGCCGTCGGGGGGAATCGGGGACCGAGCGGACGCGACGATCCGGGTACGCCCGGCCATCCCCCTCCCACCCGCCGACCGGCAGGATGGTGCCACCCCCAGGCCCCACCACCTTCGAGGAGTTCGGATGGGCGCACCCCCCACCCCCGTCACGGCGGACGTACCGCTCAAGGCACCTCCGCGCGTACCCCCTGCCGACCGCGCGCTGACCCGACCGCGACGGCGCCTTGCGGCCGCCGCGGCGGCGCTGGTCGCGCTGGCGGCCGTCGGCGCCGGCAGCCTGCTCGACCTGCGGACCCCGGCGCCACGGCCGGCGGACGCGCCGACGGGCGAGTTCAGCGCCGCCCGGGCGTACGCGGACGTCCAGGTGATCGCGGCCCGGTCGCACGTCGCCGGGAGCCCCGCCAACGAGCAGGTTCGCGCGCACGTCGAGCAGAAGCTGCGCGGCCTGGGCCTGGAGACGCAGGTGCAGGACACCGTCGCGCCGGAGGCCGGCCAGCTCAGTGGGGCGGCCGGCGGCGCGACCTTCGCCCGGGTCCGCAACGTGGTGGCCCGGCTGCCCGGGACGGATCCGACGGGTCGGGTGTTCCTGGTCGCCCACTACGACTCGGTGCAGACCGGACCGGGCGGCAACGACGACGCGGCCGGCACCTCGGCCATCCTCGAGGTGGCCCGCGCGCTGTCCACCGGCCCACGGCCCCGCAACGACGTCGTCTTCGTGCTGACGGACGCCGAGGAGGCGTGCCTCTGCGGCGCGGCGGCGTTCGCCGCGAGCAACCCGCTCGCCGCCGACGGCGGCGTGGTGCTCAACCTCGAGGCGCGCGGTTCCACCGGTCCGGTGATCATGTTCGAGACCTCGAAGAACAACGCGAAGCTGGTGGACGTCTTCGGTCGGGCCGCACCCCACCCGGTGGGCACCTCGTTCGCGGTGGAGATCTATCGGGCGCTGCCCAACGACACCGACTTCACCGCCTTCCTCGACCAGAAGTTCGTCGGGTTGAACTCGGCCTACATCGACGGCGGCGCGATCTACCACACGCCGCTGGACACGCCGGCCGCCATGGACCGGGGCAGCCTCCAGCAGCACGGGGACAACGCGCTGGGCCTGGCCCGGGAGTTCGGTGCGGTCGACCTGACCGACCTGCGCTCCGGGCACGACGCCACCTACTTCCCACTGCCGGGCGGGTTGGCCCGCTACCCGGGCTGGCTCGTCCTGCCGCTGGCCCTGCTCGCGGTGCTCGCGGTAGCGGCGCTGGGTTGGTTGACCCGCCGCAGCGGACGGGCCAGCACCGGCCGACTGGTCGCCGGTTTCGGCCTCGCCCTCGTACCGATCGTGGCCGCGCCGGTCGCCGCCCAACTGCTCTGGTTGGCGATCACCACGATCCGGCCGGGCTACGCGGAGCTGCTCGACCCGTACCGCCCGATCTGGTACCGGATGGCCGTGCTGGCGCTCGCCACCGCGATCGTCTTCACCTGGTACGCGCTGACCCGCCGCCGGATCGGCCCGGCCGCGCTGGCCGTGGGCGGTCTGGCCTGGCTGGCCCTGCTCGGGGTGCTGCTCGCCGTGGCGGTACCCGGCGGGGCGTACCTGACCACCCTGCCGGCCCTGGCCGGCGCCCTCGGCGGCCTGGTCGCGCTGCGTACCCGGCAGACCGGGCCGTGGCCGGTGGTGGCGGTGACGGCCGCCGCCGCGGTCGGCGTCGTGATCCTCCTGCCGACGGTGGTACTGCTCTTCCCCGCGCTGGGGATGGCGATGGGCGGGGTGGCCGCGCTTGTCGCGGTGCTGCTCGGCCTGACCGCGCTACCGGTGGTCGACCTGCTGCATCCGCAGGCCGGCGGGCAGCGCGGCCTACTGGCGCTGCGGGCCCGGCGACGCGCCGCGCTGCCGGCCGGCGCCGCCGCCGTGGCGGCGGTGGTGCTCGCCGGGGTCGGGCTGGTCGTGGACCGCTTCGACGCCGCCCATCCCGCGCCCACCCACCTGATGTACGCCATGGACGCCGGCACCGGGCAGGCCCGCTGGCTGAGCCACGAGACCGACCCGCAGCCGTGGACGGACGGCTACGTCGACGGGGTGGCCAGCGTGGCGGACGACTTCCCCGGCCTCGGCGACGGTGAGCTGCGGGTCGGCCCGGCCCAGGCGGCCAGCCTGCCGGCGCCGAAGCTCGACGTGCTGGCCGACACCAGTGCCGGCGGTGAACGCACGCTGCGGCTGCGCCTCACTCCGCAGCGGGCGGTCCGCCTCGCCACCCTGCACGTCGACACGACGACCGCCACCGTGCTGCGCGCCGAGGTCGCCGGGCGCGCGGCGCCGGTGGAGCCGCGCGCGGGCAGGTGGGGGTTCGGTCTGGTCTTCCACGCCCCGCCACCGGAGGGCGTCGAGGTCACGCTGACGCTGCGACCGATCGCCGCGCAGGTGGCGCTGCGGGCGATGGACGCCAGCGACGGGCTGGACGCGCTGCCCGGCTTCCGGCCCCGGCCGCCGGCCGTCGGTGTCGTGGGGTCGCACAGCTCCGAGATGCTGGCCGTCGCCCGCACATATCCGATCTGAGAAAGACAAACCGGTGGTTCGGCGGCCGATGCGTGTCGCCGAACCACCGGTTTGTGAATCGTGTTTCCGTCAGTTCACCGGTTCGGGTTGACCGGAGCCGATACGCCGCCACCGGTTTCCGTCGTGATCGGTGAAGGTCAGCTCCACCAGAACGCTGTCGGTCGCCGCGTGCAGCCGACGCGCGGCAGCGACCGTGACGAACAGTTCCGCGCTTTTCCGGCCGTGAATGCGTCCGACCTGTTTCGCGCCGGCGAGGTCGACGGGCGGGCCGTCCGGATCCTCGGACGGCACCAGTCGCGGCAGTACCGTCACATCGAGCACCGGCGCGTCACTCTCGTTGGTCACGGTCACCCGCAGCACCGCGTTGCCCCGGATCTCGGTGACCGTGGAGACCAGCCGGGCCTGGGTGGCCCGGACCCGCATCTCGTCGACGCGACGGGCGCGGATCTCCCGGCGCAGACCGAGGTACACGAAGAGCACACTCGCGATCGAGCCGAGCGCGCCGAACCAGTCCGGCACCGAACCCCAGTCGGCCACATCGTCGTACGGCAACCAGTTCATGCGTCCATCGTGGATGCCCCGCGCGAACGCCGAGGACGGCGGATCGGTTCGAATGGCCGACGAATTGTAAATGGCGGTGTCGATTCCGGTCGGTCGGGTGACCTAAACGGAGAGTGTGCAACCCAGTACGGCGGTGGATACCCTTGCGGTTGACGTAGGGCGGGTGACGACCCCTCCGAATGTCCATCCAGTGGACATGATCTCTTCTGCCACCCGCCGCGCCGCAATTTCGCCACCGAAGGGGGACCGCATTGACTGCGGACGTTCCACCCGAGGATGCGGGCGTGCGCCGGCCGGCCTACGACCGACCGAGCCGCGTCTCCGTCGACCCGCCACTCGGGCGCCTGGACAGCCCACTGCACGGCCGCGACGACCTGATCGACGAGATCATGCATCCGGCGGACACCGACGGGGAAGAGCCGTCGGTGCACATCCTGTGCGGCATGGGCGGCTCCGGCAAGAGTCACGTGGCCCTGGAGATAGCGCGTCGGGCCCGCGCGGACGGCCGTACCGTCTGGTGGGTGCAGGCCGGCCGGCTGAACTCCGGGATGCGCGAGGTGGTCAGCCAGCTCGGCGCGTCCGAGAGCCAGGTCGACCAGGCCTGGTCCGGCATGATCAGCGCCACCGACCTGGTCTGGCGCTACCTCAACCACGCCCGACAGCCGTGGCTGCTGATCTTCGACAGCGCGGACGAGCCCGCCACGCTCGGCCCCACCGACGGCGTGCTCGCCGACGGCACCGGTTGGCTGCGCAGGCCGGAAGCCGAGGACGGCATGGTCCTGGTGACCACCCGGGACGGCAACCGGGCCACCTGGGGCACCTGGTCGACCCTGCACCAGGTGCGTCCACTCGACGCCGATGCCGGAGCGCAGGTGCTCATCGACCGCGCCGGCGCGCAGGCCGGCGGCCTCGACGACGCCCGTGAACTGGCGCGCGACCTGGGCGGGTTGCCACTGGCCCTGCGGGCCGCCGGCAACTACCTGCGGTCGGTCAACGCCAGCCCGGTCTGGCGCGGCTCCTCCACCATCACCGCCTTCGCCGACTACCGCCGGGCGGTGGAACGCCGTTTCCGCGCGCCGCTCGACGCCCCCGACGTCGACCTCGACGAATCACTCGGCCTGGAGATCGTCCGCGAGGTCGACGACATCTCCCTGGACCTGCTGGCCCGCCGCGGGCTCGAGCAGAGCCGGCCGCTGCTCAACGTGCTGGCCTGCCTGAGCATCTCCCCGGTGCCCTACGAGGTGGTCCTCAAGCCGGCCATCCTGGCCGGATCGCCCCTGTTCGAAGGGCTGACCGCCCGGCAGCGGGTGAAGGTGCTGGAGGGCATCGGCGACCTCGCCCTGGTCGACTTCGACGTCCAGGAGGACGTCACCGACCCGGCGTTCGCGCACGTGCTGTCGTTGCACCCGCTGGTGCACGCGATGTTCCGCGACCGCGACGAGGTCCGCGAGCAGATCGCCGAGTACCACGGCGTGGTGATGAAGCTGCTGCTCGCCGCCACCGAGGGCCAGAATCCGGACGATCCGACCGTCTGGTCGAACTGGGACGTACTCGTGCCGCACCTGGTCGAGGCTGTGCGTGAATATCTGGCGCCGAAACACAAGCACGACCCCGAGACGGTACGCCGGGCGCTGGAACTGACCCGGCTCACCGCCCGCTACCTCATCGCCGTCGGCCTGCCCGGTTCGGCCTTCGACATCCTCGACCCGATCGTGCGCGGCTGCGCCTCGTACGACCATGAGCTGGACCGGCCCGAGGTGCTGGCGCTGCGCCACGAGCTGGGCCGCACCTGGCTGGAGCGTAACCAGCCGGAGATGGCCGACCGGGTGCTGCGCGACGTGATCGCCGACCGCACCCGGGTGCTGGGCAGCGGCGACCCCGACACCCTCGCCAGCCGGCACAAACTCGCCAAGGCGATCATGGCGCAGCGTCAGTGGCCGGAGGCCGAGTCGGAACTACGACAGATCGTCGCCGCGGAGCAACAGGTACGCGGCCCCGAGCACTGGGAGACCATGGTCGTGCGGCACAGCCTCGCGCTGGCCGTCCTCGCCCAGCACCGCGCCCCCGAGGCGGAGGAGATGCTGCACGCGGTCCTGGAGGTTCGGTACCGGCGGTGGCCGTCGAACCAGCCGGAAACGTGGCAGGCCCGGCACACGCTGGCCCGATGCCTGCAGGAGCAGGGCCGCCTCGCCGAGGCGGAGGCCGAGCTGCGGGCGACCCTGGCCACCGTGGATCCCCGACACGCCGACCGCAGCGAGGTGCTCGCCATCCGGGCCACCCTCGCCGTGGTGCTCCTGCTCGACGGGAGGGTCGACGAGGCGATCGACGTGTACGAGCGCCTGTTGGCCGACCGACGGCGGCTGCTCGGGGACTTCCACCTGGACACCCTCCAGGTGGAACATGCGCTGCGCCGCCTGCGCAACGGCGGGTGAGGAGTCAGTGGGGCGCTGACGGGCCCAGGTCACTCGGGTCGGTGTTGCCACCGCAGACGATCACCGCGACCCGCTCCCCCGCCCTGGGCACGTACGCCCCGCCGACCAGCGCGGCCAACGCGGCGGAGCCGCCCAACTCGGCGGCGACCCGCAGCTCCGACCAGAGCAGACGACGCGCGCGGGTCAGGTCGTCGTCGCGTACCAGCACCGAGACCACACCGGTACGACGGGCCGTGTCGAAGGCGATCTCGCCGATCCGGCGGGCGCCCAGCGAGTCCGTGGCGATACCGCCCACCTCGATGTCGACGGGCCGGCCCGCCTTCAGGGCGGCGTTCAGGGTGGGGATCTGCTCCGGCTCGACGGCGACGACACGCACCGACCCGTCGAACCAGGTGGCGATGCCGGACACCAGCCCACCGCCACCGACCGCGACCAGCACGGTGTCGACCCCGCCGAGCTGGCGTTCCAACTCCCGGCCCACGGTCCCCTGCCCGGCCACCACCTCCGGCTGGTCGTAGGCGTGCACCACGAGCGCGCCGGTCTCGGCGGCCCGCTCGGTGCTGGCCGCCAACGCCTCGGCGTAGTGCTGACCCACCTGCCGTACCTGCGCGCCCAGGCCGGCCAGCCGCTGCACCTTGACCGGCGAGGCGGTGACCGGCACGAAGACCTCCGCCGGCACGCCCAGCGAACGGGCCGCGTACGCGACGGCGAGGCCGTGGTTGCCCCCCGAGGCGGCGATCACCCCGGCCGACGGCAGCGGCCCCTGGAGCATCCGGTTGAACGCTCCCCGCGGCTTGAACGAACCGGTGTGCTGGTGCAGCTCCAGCTTGAGGCTGAGCAACCCGGGGACGCCCAGGTCGGCGCCGTCGACCGTGATGACCGGCGTCTCCCGGACCCGCCCCTCGACCCGCGCCGCAGCCGCCTCGACGTCGCTTCTGTCCACCATGGGGAAACGCCCTTCACTACGACCAGAGAGCCAGTCGACCGTCGTCGGTGAGCCCGACGAAACATCCTATGGAGATTCGCCGGCCATCCGTCGCCGGACGCACCGTGTGATAGTGGCGCGGGTCGAAGAGGAATCCCTCTCCCAACGTCGGCCGCAACGTCAACGACTGCGTACCGTCGGCCACCGACTCCCGGTAGCCGTACCCGCCGGGGATCCGCAGGTCCTCGTCGTCCGGCTGCCACCGGCGACGCCACAGCACCGTCTCCCCGCCCCTGGGCGGCACCTGGACGTAGATGTTGAACGCCAACTGGGCCACCACCTCGCTGTCGAGCAGCCGGCCGGCGTACTCCCGGACCGCGTCATCGAAGTGCACCTGAAGGCCGGCGTTGATCTCACGGACGATGCCGACATGCATCTGCCGGTCCTGCCGCCGCCCCGACGACACGTCCGGCCAGGCCGCCCGGAACGCGGCCAGGCACAGCTCGCGGGGCGAGTCCGGCAGGCCCAACGTGGACCAGCCCTTCTCCGCGGCGTCGGCCGCCGCCCAGTAGTCCTCGCGCAGCTCCCCACCATCGCGGTGGTCGTTGATGGCCGGGCCGAACTTCGCGACGACGGGAAACACGCGACTCTCGTCGTAGCGGTCCATCTCCGCGCCGGCGAGCGCGGTGGTGATGGCGTGGCAGCAGGCCGCCGGCAGCAGCCCCGGCACCCGGACGGCGGCGATCCGCCCGGCGACCAGACCGGCGACGTCCGCGCGGGTGATCGCTTCGGACTCGACGGCCACGAACAACGGGTCGGTTCTGCTCGGTTGTCGCACGGCGGTCCTCTCGTATCGAAGATCCCTCACCGGACACGTCGCGCCCTGCGGATCCGCGCACCGTGCACCGTGCAATGTAGCGAGCACCGGCAAATCCACCCGTCACCATTGATCGCGACGTATCTGGTGGACACTTTTGGCAGTTCGCGGGCGAGGTGGTGGACGCGCCGTTACCATCGGCCCAGCCGGGGGTACGACACCCAGAGCCGTACGGCGGATCGATTCCACCGATCGGAGAATGGTGGCGGCTCGCCGGCACGGTGCATGATGCGACTAGTTCGAATGGGACGAGGAGTTCGATTATGGCTGGCGCCGGCCCGACCGATCTTGACGCGTACGTCGACCGCCTCGAGATGGCGCGTCGAATAGCCCGGGAAATGATCGAGTCCGACCACCTCGCGCTGGAGCTGGCCGTTCGCCAGCGCCCGCAGTGCTGGTCCCGACGACCGGTCGCGCACACCTCCCGCACCGACGCCTGACCCCCACGCCGGCCCGCACCTCGGCCGCTGGCCGCGCCGTCCTCCGCGCGGATGATCGACTCCAGATCGGCGAACTGGGGGCGTCTTGCTGCGGGGATAGCCCCAGTTCGCCAAACTGGAGTGGATCACCCGACCGGGACCACGAAACCCGGCGCGGACGGGCAGGATGTCATCCATGCGCCGGCTCGCAACCGTTCTCTGCCTGCTGACTGTCGTCGTGCCGGGAGTGGCTGCCTGCGCGGCGCCGCAGACCCGGCCCGAAGACGCCGCACCGAGCGCGTCCGCCGCGTGGGACACCTACCAGGCCGAGGTGAGCGGCGTGACGCCCGGTCCGGGTGTCCGGGCGGTGATCGTGCAGGTCAAGGCGCTCGCTGGTGGCGATGGTTGCTCCCGCAACGTCCGGGTCGACAACCAGACCGAGGAGAACGGCGTCATCTTCGCCGACATCGTGGAGGAATCGGCCGGGTCCGCCACCGTGGGCGCCTGCCCGACCTCCGAGCCTGCCCAGGTGACCCTCACGTCGGCGGAGCCCATCGGCGACCGCCCGCTGTCGCTCAACCAGAAGACGTGGGCGCTGAAGAACGGCGCGTACAGCCGGTGTGACGAGCACCTTGGCTGCAAGCCACCGGAGGACCGCTGCGACCCGACCTGGACGCGTGCGGCCGTACGGGGGATGGACGTGTCCCGCCACTCGCAGGGCCACGTCGAAGCCTGCGACGGGAACTGGCTGATCATGACGGTGCCGGACGACCCGACGTCGTGCGGCGTCGAGCCGCGCCCCGGGTGCGAGGTGGACACCGCCGTACGGCGCTACTTCCTGCGTAACGAGCCGGCCGGTTGGTCGACCGTCACCCGCACCACGTCGGGCGGGTGCGGTGCGATCATCAAGGCGGCGCCGGCCTTTCCCCGCAAGCTCTGCGCCAAGCTGAAACCGACGATCCGGTTCGTCACCGCGGGTCCCCCGCTCCCGACCGGTAAGCCCGGCGGCTGACGCGAGTAGTCCGAATGGGACAAGCCCTGGTGGGCAACTTGAGCGCGGTGCTACCGCTGGCGGTGCGCGGCCTCCTCACGGCCAGCCTGTGACCGTGCGCCCAGTCGGAGTAGGACATGACCCCGTCGCCTGGGTGGACGCTGCCCATCAGCGCGTCCAGGCCACGAACCGCTCGTACAACTCGGCCGGCGCCACCTCGGGCAGCTCCACGACGACGACGAAGAGCAGCCCACTGACGTAGATGGAAAGGCCGATGCGGTCCCGCCCGTACGCCTCGGCCAGGCGCACCCACGCGGGATGGCACGGCCAGGGCGTGTCTGCCACACACGTCTGGCAGTGCCACTGCGGCCGGCGCGGCAGGTGCTCACCGTCCATCCGGCGATCGAGCGCTGACACCGACCGTTCAGCCCGATTGGCCCGCACAGTCTGCCGTTCTCCAGCCGTCACCGAGCCGCCCGCCCACGGTCGCGGTTGCCGTCCCGCACCGTGGTCCCGCACGCGCCGAACCGCTGTGGGTAACAGGTCGCTGCTCCGGTCACGTCCAGTTGGACCTGCCTCCGCCTGCTCCACCAGCGCTTGAACCGCTCCCGAATCGCCACCACGCCTCCCGCCGATCACTGCGTGTGCTCGTCCGATACACCGTGCGGCGGTACGCTCACATCGGTCGACGGGTTGCGCGTTGCCAATGCGCACCGGCAACCTGGCAACTCCGGTGGGAGGCGCGAGACATGCCAACATTCGGCGCCCGAATGCGGACAGCGCGGGAAGCGCGCGGGCTCAGCCTGGCCGCTCTCGCCGAGCTGCTGCCCGCCGACAAGGGTCACCTCTCACGGCTTGAGAACGGCCGTCGTCGACCGGGTGAGGATCTGGCCCGCCGGATCGACGACGTCCTGGCCGCTCGTGGGGAGCTGATCGCCTGCGCCGCCCTGGACATCGCCGCTGCCTCCGACATCCGGCCGTCGGAGACCGTCGAGCTGCTACATCGAATGCACGCCAGCGACACCGCCCCCGCCACCATCGAGACGTTGCAGGCGACCGTGACCGAGCTGTGCTGCCAGTACGGGTGGCGCGACGCCGGGGAACTCCGCGCCGAAGGTCAGGGTTGGCTGCGCGAGGTCGCCCGACTGCTACAGCGACCCACCGGGCTGCGGCAGCACCGCGAACTGCTGGTGTGCGCAGGCTGGCTGGCGCTGCTGATCGGCTGTGTCGAATACGACCTCGGCAAACGCGCCAGTGCCGAGGCCACCCGCACTGCCGCCCGTCAGCTCGGCGAGGAAGCCGGGCACGCCGGCATCACCGGCTGGGCGTGGGAGATGACGGCGTGGTTCGCACTCACCCAGTCCCGGCACGAGGCAGCGTTGACCGCCGCCCGAGCTGGGCAGGAAGCCGCCGGTCGACAGCGGGTGGGGGTGCAACTGATCGCACAGGAAGCCAAATCGCTGGCACGACTAGGCGACCTTGAGGGCGCGCGGACGGCGCTCGATCGAGGTCGGCGGCTCCTCGACGACCTCGGTGCGCCCGACCGACCCGACAACCACTTCGAGGTCGATCCCGGCAAATGGCTGTTCTACGCGATGGACGCCTACCGCCTCGCCGAACACGACACTCTCGCCAAGCACTACGCCAACGAGGTTCTGCGTCTCGGCACCGGATCGGACGGCACCGAGCGGTCACCCATGCGGATGGCCGAAGCCCGACTCACGCTCGCCGCCACAGCCCTGCGCGCTGGCGAGCTGGACCGGGCCGTCGAGGAGGGGGTGACGGCGTTCGCCGCTACTCGGCGGTCCCTGCCCTCGCTGCTGCTCGTCGCCGGTGAAGTTGACGTCGAACTTCACCGTCGCTACCCCCACGAGCAGGCCACCGCCGACTTCCGAGACGCGCTGAACGCCATTCGGTAGCCACATCCGCAAGCGCTGACGTCATCTCCGCCCTATCGCCGGCCTGGGCTCTTCATCCGTACAGGTACTCGTCCACGTCCAGTTCCGCCCGCGTGAGCCGGAGGAATTCCAGCACCTGGGCATTCAGGTGCCAGCCCAGCAACTGGTGTTGCCCCGCGAGTTTCTGCATGCCGTCGACGGGACTGGTCAGGTTTTCCTCCTCGCCGTCCGGGTGCTCGAACACCCGGACGACTTGCAGGACACTCGCACCGGGCACGTCATCGACGCGGTCCAGCTCAGCGGCAAGTTCCCCGATCCGCTCGGCGTGGTCGAACAGGCGATCCACGATCTCCGCAAGCTGTTCGTCCACGGTAAGTCCGGGCTTGCGACAGACGATCTTCCACCGATGAGCGGTGGGCCGAACCGGATCGCCCTGGCGACTGCCACGAACGAGCACCTCGTCGGGCTTGATGCCCAACCTGCTCGTGATCTCGGCCGCTGACACCCGGACGGAGGACAGCGCGAGGTACGCGTACTGGGATACGAGCATGCGGGCACTCTAGAGTCGCGGTAGGTACCAAGCCGATCCGGTCGAACTACCCTCATTGCCATGCCGCACCTGCACGCCGCCGATCCCCTGCCGTGGCGTCCCCGCCGCGTGCTGGTCGCCGGCACCTCGGGCGCCGGAAAGACGACCCTCGCCTCCCGCATCGCCACGTCGTTGCAAGCGCCGCACATTGAGATCGACGGCCTGTTCCACGGACCGTCGTGGACCAGACGGCCGTCCTTCGAAGACGACGTACGCCGCTTCAGCGCAGGTCCCTCCTGGGTGACCGAGTGGCAGTACAGGGCGGTACGCACCCATCTCGCCGACCTCGCCGACCTGGTGGTGTGGCTGGATCTGCCGAAGATCACCATGATGCGCCAGGTCGTCCGGCGGACCGTCGTACGCCGCCTTCGACGCCAACAGCTCTGGAACGGCAACGTGGAACCGCCGCTCTGGACCCTGTTCACCGACTCCGAGCACATCGTTCGCTGGGCGTGGAACACGCATCCTCAGACGGCCACACGTATCGAGGCCCTGTCGGCCCGGCGTCCGGACCTTCCCGTGGTTCACCTCCGCAGTCACGCAGCCGCCAATCGCTGGTTGCTCGGCCCACTGAGGGAAGCTCAGCCCTGAGAGTCGTGACCGTGGTTAAGGTGTCACGGTTCGACGGTCCGGGGCGTACGGAAGCGTCGGTCAGAGGCCATCACGCTGCTACTTCCAACGGAAGTGGACGAAGAGGCGGCCGAAGTTCTTCGAGTCCTTCTCGACCCGGTGGTAGAGCTGCTTGACGTCCTTCTGGTCGAGGAACCGCAGCACCCGCTTTTTGAGCTGCCCCGACCCCTTACCCGGGATGATCTCGACGAGGGTGGCCTTCTTCGCGACCGCCTCGTCCATGATCCCGCGCAGCGCGCGGTCGATGTCCTGGCCCTTGTTGAAGATGTCGTGCAGGTCCAGCTTGAGCTTCATGCCGCAGCCCCCGGCCGGTCAGGTCCCATGTCCGCCATCCTAGGGCCCGTTTCATGAGGACTGGCCGGCCTGCGGCGGGCCCGGACGACGACCGGCCGCGTTGCGGTTTCGTCCGGATACAACACCGGTATCCGGACGAAACCGCGCCTTGCCGGACCGCCGCCCGGACTCCGCCTCGACTCGACCGCCCTCATGAAACGGGCCCTGGGCACGCCCGTCGGCCCACCCACCAGACGAACGAAGGGGCGGCCCGTGGGACCGCCCCTTCCTCGTCACCAGGTCTCCGCTCAGCGGGTGCCGCCCACGCGGGTCTCCACCCGCTGGAGCGCGATCCGGTAGTCGTCGTTGGCCGCGTACATCGCGGCGGCGATCCGCAGGTGCCGCAGCGCGTCGGTGTGTCGGTTCAGCCGCTCCAGCGTCCGACCCAGCACGTGGTGCGCGTAGTGGTCGCTCGGGTCCCGGTCGACAAGTTCCCGCAACTGCTCCTCGGCCCGGTTGAGCTGGGCCGACTGGAAGTACGCCCGGGCCAGCAACTGCCGGACGGCCGCGTTGCCGGGCTCGGCGTCCACGATCGGCTCCAGCAGTCGGGCCGCTCCGCTCGGGTCACCGGTCTCGAAGAACATGGTCGCCCGTCGGTAGTCCGCCAGGAGATCCATCTGCCCACCTCCTCGGGTCGCGCCGTCACCTGTTCCGACGCTGGCACAACACTCGGCGTTTGGCGACTGTTCCCCGGGTCGAAATAGGGTCAGGTTCGGGCGTCCCGGCGGCCGGCGGACAGCTCCCAGGCCCGTACGCCGCCGACGATCCCCGCCGTGTTCGGCACCACCACCACGTCGTCGCCCATCCGGGCGAGTTGCTCCGGTCGGATCAGCCGCGAGTTGCCCCCGCCCAGGTAGAGCCGGTCCCACCGGAACACCGGTCGCAGCCCGTCCACGACCTGCCGGATCCGGCGGGACCAGAAGGCGTCCCCGAGTCGCCGCCGCTCCGGCTCGCCCACGTACGTGTCGTAGGTGGTGCCCCACCGCACGGGCGCGTGCGACAGCTCCAGGTGCGGCGCGAGGACGCCGCCGTCGAAGAGGGCGCTGCCCAACCCCGTTCCCAACGTCAACACCAGTTCACAGCCGGTACCGGCCACCACACCGGCCCCGTGCACCTCGGCGTCGTTGAGCACCAGCGCCGGCACCCCGAACGCGTCGGCGAGCGCACCGCGCGCGTCCCAGCCGGACCACTCGGCCAGCAGCTCCGGGTCGACCCGGGACCGGGGTCCGCTGCGGGTGACGTAGTGGGGGGTGGCCACCACGACGCCGTGCCGGATCATCCCGGGGACGCCGACGGTCAGCCGGTCGGCCGTGGGCAGTCGCCCACCGAGGTCCAGCAGGGTCCGCACGAACAGATCGGGCGGCAGCGGGTACGGGGTCGGCACCCGCAGCGGTCGGGCGCGCATCGTGCCGGCCTCGTCGAGCACCGACGCCTTGATGCCGCCACCACCGCAGTCGATCGCCAGTGTGGTCACCACGTCATGGAGTCTGCCCGCTCGCGGCCGGTCTCATGCGGGCGGCCCGATAGGCTGCCGTCCTGATGAGCGCCACGATGATCGTCAAGGACCTGGCCGCCGGGCACGGCGACCGCCCCCTCTTCGCCGGGTTGGACCTGGTGGTCGCCCCGGGCGACGTGGTCGGCCTGGTCGGGCCGAACGGGGCCGGGAAGTCGACGCTGCTGCGTACCCTCGCCGGGTTGTTGCCGGTCGAGGCCGGCACCGTGCGACTCAGCCCGCCCACCGCGAGCGTCGGGCACCTGCCGCAGGAGCCGGAGCGGCGGCCGGGCGAGACGGTACGGGAGTTCCTGGCCCGCCGGACCGGGGTGACCGGCGCGCAGGCGGCGCTGGACGCCGCGACCGAGGCGTTGACGGCCGGGTCGGCGGGCGCCGACGACGCGTACGGCGACGCGCTGGAGCGCTGGCTGGCCCTCGGCGGCGCGGACCTCGACGAACGCGCCGACCAGGTGAGCGCCGATCTGGGGCTCACGGTCGACCTGGACCACCTGATGACCGGGCTCTCCGGCGGTCAGGCGGCCCGGGCGGGGTTGGCGTCGCTGCTGCTCAGCCGGTACGACGTGTTCCTGCTCGACGAGCCGACCAACGACCTGGACCTGGCCGGGTTGGAGCGGCTGGAGGAGTTCGTCACCGGGCTGCGGGCCGGCACGGTGCTGGTCAGCCACGATCGGGAGTTCCTGACCCGCACGGTGACCCGGGTGCTGGAGCTGGACCTGCCGCAGCAGCAGGTCAACCACTACGGCGGCGGCTACGGGGCCTATCTGGAGGAGCGCGAGGTGGCGCGGCGGCACGCCCGCGCCGACTTCGAGGAGTACGCCGACACGAAGGCCGGTCTGGAGGCGCGGGCGCGTACCCAGCGCGGCTGGATGGAGAAGGGCGTGAAGAACGCCCGCCGCAAGGCCACCGACAACGACAAGATCGGCCGCAAGTTCCGGAGCGAGGCCACCGAGAAGCAGGCCGGCAAGGTCAAGCAGACCGAGCGGCTGATCGAACGGCTCGACGTGGTCGAGGAGCCCCGCAAGGAGTGGGAGCTGCGGATGGAGATCGCCGCCGCGCCCCGCGCCGGCGCGGTCGTGGCCACGCTGCGCAACGCGGTGGTACGCCGGGGAGCTTTCACCCTCGGGCCGGTCAACCTCCAGATCGACTGGGCGGACCGGGTCGCGGTTACCGGGGCGAACGGCTCCGGCAAGTCCACCCTGCTGGCCGCGCTGCTGGGGCGGCTGCCGGTGGACGAGGGCACCGCCTCGCTCGGGCCGGGCGTGGTGGTCGGTGAGGTGGACCAGGCCCGGGGGTTGTTCCTCGGCGACGCGCCGCTGATCGACGCGTTCCAGGCGGCCGTACCCCACATGTCGCCCGCGGACGCGCGGACCCTGCTGGCGAAGTTCGGGCTGCGCGCGGCGCACGTCCCCCGACCGGCGGCGACTCTCTCCCCCGGCGAGCGGACCCGGGCGGCACTGGCCCTGCTCCAGGGCCGTGGGGTCAACCTGCTCGTGTTGGACGAGCCCACCAACCATCTGGACCTGCCCGCCATCGAACAGCTCGAATCGGCGCTGGCCAGCTACCCCGGAACGCTGCTGCTGGTCACCCACGACCGGCGGATGCTGGCGGCCGTCGAGACCAACCGGCGGCTGCGGGTCGACGGTGGGCGGATCGCCGAGGATTGATGCCGGTCCACGGGCCGGCGCGGGGTGAGAATGACGCCATGCTCAAGTGGGAGTACGCCCTGCTGGTCCGCCGCCGCCAGGCCGCGACCAACGACCTCGGCTGGGAGGTCGTCTTCGTCTGGTACGGCCCGGACGGCTCGATGGTCGACGTCACGCCGTACGGCGACACGTCGCTGGCCCACCTCAACCGGGCCGGCGACCAGGGCTGGGAGCTGGTCGCGATGAGTGAGGACCCGTCGCTGCCCGGCAACCACGAACTGCACCGCTACCACCTCAAGCGGCCGAAGCCCGCCACTCCCCCACCCCGCCAGCGGATGCGCGGGGGTCGCCGGACGCTGTCGGGCTGACCTTCGACGGTGCCGGGCCGGGGCGGGCCTTGGGCCCGGAGCGCAGGCCCTGGACCCGGAGCGCGGGCCCTGGACCCGGAGCGCGGGCCTTGCGCCCGGAGCGCGGGCCTTGCGCCCGGAGCGCGGGCCTTGCGCCCGGAGCGCGGGCCTTGCGCCCGGAGCGCGGGCCTTGCGCCCGGAGCGCGGGCACTCCGACGGGTGTGATGACTGTGGGGCATCTTGATGCCCCACAGTCATCAGGCTCGACAGGTAGGTGCTCGGGACGCCCCGACACGCCCGTCGGCGGTCGCGCGACGGCGAAACGGGAATACCGGGCGCGTAGGCGGGTAACGCGCGGCGGGAGGTGGCCCGAATGGTCGCTTTGGCACAGACTCCGCCCTCGGCCGACCGGCTGCGGTTGATCGACGAATTCCTCGCGCAGGCGTGGGCGGACCAGGTCCGGAACGACGACCGGCTCCGGGGCCTGGCCGTCGAGGTGCGGTTCGACCGCGGGGTCGCCCACCTCAGCGGAGAGGTGGCCGAGCCGGCCGACCTACGGCTGGTGCGGGACCTGGTGGGACGGTTGGCCGGCGTCTACGGCGTCTGGTGCAGGGTCGGGGTCGGCGGACGCGCGCCGGTGGTGGTGGATCTCGGCTGCGGCCCGACCAAGCAGTGGTCGGGCAACCTCGGGCTGGACATCTATCCCGCGCCGGGGGTGGACGCGGTGGCGGACCTCTCCGGCTCGCTGCCGCTGGCCGACAACTCGGTGGACGTCCTGTTCGCGGTGCACATCCTGGAGCACCTGATCGACTTCCTGCCCCTGGTGGACGAGTGCCACCGGGTGCTGCGCCCGGGTGGCGTCCTGCACGTGATGAGCCCGTGGTGGGGGCACGTCAACGCGGTGGCCGACCCCACCCACGTCCGGCTGATGGACGTGCAGACCTTCAAGGGGATCTGCCAGCTCCGACCGCCGGGCACGCCGCGTTGGTATCCGCTGCACGCCGGGTGCGACGGCGCGTCGATCTTCGCCGACCTGACGCCCCTGCCCGCCGACGCCGAGCCCGCTCCGAACTTCCACCTGGCCCGCTTCTTCGACTAGGACCTGGTGGATTCGCGCAGTTCCAGCCGGTACGGGGCCTTGAGCGCGCGGGCGGGGGCAGCGCGGTCGCCGTCGAGGCGA
The DNA here is from genome assembly GCF_044466585.1 of Micromonospora sp. NPDC049359. Classification (NCBI taxonomy): domain Bacteria; kingdom Bacillati; phylum Actinomycetota; class Actinomycetes; order Micromonosporales; family Micromonosporaceae; genus Micromonospora; species Micromonospora sp. NPDC049359. Next base: position 100,555 of record NZ_JBITMW010000004.1, read on the forward strand.
TTGGCGAGGAGTTCGACGGCCAGCCGGGCGATCTGCTCCTTGTCGGGAGCGACGGTGCTCAAGGTGGGGACCGAGAAACGCCCGTCCTCGATGTCGTCGAAGCCGACCACCGCCACGTCCTCGGGCACGCGCAGGCCGGCCTCGTGCAGGGCGCGCAGGGCGCCCAGGGCGAGCGTGTCGTTGAAGCAGAACACGGCGTCGGGGCGTACTCCCGTGGTGAGCAGGCCGCGCATCGCGGCCGCGCCGTCGGCGCGGTGCCAGGCCGCCGCGGACGCCACGAGGGTTTCGTCGTAGGCCAGGCCGGCAGCGCGCAGCGCCTCGGTGTAGCCGGCCAGGCGGAGGCGGGCGCTGGCGCCCTCGTCGGTGCGCTGCGCGCCGATCGCCGCGATCCGGCGGCGGCCGAGCCGGATCAGGTGGTCGGTGATCTCCCGGGCGGCGGTGACGTTGTCGATCACCACGCGATCGGCGGGGCCGTGGTCGACGCGCTCGCCGAGCAGCACCATCGGGGTGCCGTCGAGGCTGGCCAGATCCTCCGCCGTGAGCGCCAGCGGGCTGAAGATGAGCCCGTCGATCAGGTGGTCGGTGATGCCGGCGGCGACGACCCGCTCCTGCTCACGCCGGCCGCCGGCCTGCTGGTCGACGAGCACGGTCCAGCCGTACTCGGCGGCGGCGGTGACGACGTGCCGGGCGAGTTCGGCGAAGTACGGGATGTCCAGTTCCGGCACCGCCAGGGCGATCACCCCGGTCCGCCCCTTGCGCAGGTGACGGGCGGAGAGGTTGGGCCGGTAGTTCAGCTCGGCGATGGCCTCCTCAACCCGGGCCCGGGTGTCCGGACGTACGTGCAGGTAGCCGTTCACCACGTTGGAGACGGTCTTCACCGAGACGCCGGCCCGCTCGGCCACGTCCTTGAGCCTGTGTCGCACCCCGCAACCTCCCCGATGTAGCCCCGCGCACGATACCCGCTCTACAACGTTGTAGAAGGGGTCCGGCACGCACGAAGGACCCCCGCGTGGCGGGGGCCCTTGTGGTGTGCCGGAGGGTTCAGGCGCTCGGCTCGCGCTGCTCCGGCGCGACGGCCGGTTCGTGGCGGGCGAGGCGGTTGCGGCGGTAGCCGTAGCCGAAGTAGATCACCGCGCCGAGCAGCATCCAGGCCAGGAACCGCAGCCAGGTCTCCACGGACAGGTTGAGCATCAGGTAGAGGCAGGCGACCGCCGAGACGATCGGCAGCACCGGCGAGAACGGCACCCGGAACGGCCGGTCCAGGTCCGGACGCTTGCGGCGCAGGATCGGTACGGCGAGCGAGACCAGTACGAACGCGCAGAGCGCGCCGATGCTGACCAGGTCGGCCAGGGCGGAGAGCGGCAGGAAACCGGCCAGCAGCGCGACCGCCACCGTCATGATCGCCGAGATCCGGTACGGGGTGCCCCAGCGCGGGTGCACGGCCGCGATCGAGGGCGGGATGAGCCCGTCCCGGGCGATGGCGAAGCCGATCCGACCCATCGCCACCAGGTCGACCAGGATGACGCTGGTCAGACCGGCGACCGCCGCGATGGAGACGAGCGTCGCCGCCCAGCCGGCGCCCACCGACTCGAACGCCGACGCGATCGGGGCGCCCCGGTCGATCTCGGTGTACGGCACCATGCCGACGACCACCAGCGAGACGCCGATGTAGAGCACGGTGGAGATCAGCAGCGTACCGAGCAGACCCAGGGTGAGGTCCCGCTTGGGCTTGCGGGTCTCCTCGCCCAGGTTCGCGACGGCCTCGAAGCCGGTGTACGCGAAGAAGACCACCGCGGCGGCGCTGAGCACCCCGACGAAGCCGAAGACCGACGGCTCCAACCCGAACAGCGCCTGCGTCACCGGCTGCTTGATGCCGTCGTCGCCACTGCCGGCGGGCTCGGCCGGCGGGATGAACGGGGTGAGGTTGGCGGCCTTGACGAAGAACAGGCCGGCGACCACCACGAAGACGCAGATCGCCACCTTGACCAGCACCAGCAGGTTGGTGATCCGGGCGGATTCCCGGATGCCGACGATCGCGACGATGCCGAGGATCAGCACGATGGCGATGGCGCCCACGTTGACGACGCTGCCCTCCTCGCCGAACCACCGGGTCGGCAGGTCGAGCAGTTCGGCCAGGTAGCCGGACCAGCCGCGGGCCACCACCGCCGCGCCGAGCGCGAACTCCAGGAGCAGGTCCCAGCCGATGATCCAGGCGACGATCTCGCCCATCGTGGCGTACGCGTAGGTGTAGGCGCTGCCGGCGGTCGGCACGCTGGACGCCAGCTCGGCGTAGCAGAGGGCGGCGAGCAGGGCCACCACGCCGGCGATCCCGAAGGAGATCACCACGCCGGGGCCGGCGCTGTCGCGGGCCTCGATGCCGGTGAGCGTGAAGATGCCGGTGCCGATCACGATGCCGATGCCGAAGCCGGTGAGGTCGAGGGCGCCGAGTCGCCGCTTGAGTCCGACTCCGCCGTCGCTGCCGTCGGCCTCGCCCTGGGCTATGACGTCCTTGATCGGTTTGGTTCGCAGCACGGACATGCGCTCACCCCTTCACACCGCGCGACCACCACCGTGGCGGCCGGTGACCGGCGTTGCTACCCAGCGGGGCGAATGGTCAACCACGAACACTTGCGGCGGCGACGCGATTGTGAAAATTTCCTTCTGTACGCAGATAGGCAGCGGCGAATCTTGCCGCATACCGACTGCGCCGGGAGCCCCAACGAAGGGACATACCGCATGAAAGCACTCCGCGTCACCGCCGCCGGCCTGACCGCGATTCTGCTCGGCTCACTCGCGGCCGCGACCCCCGCCAGCGCCACCACCCCCACCACCGCCGCCTGTGTCACCAACCCGGCCACCCCCAAGCGCCAGTTCCGGGCCATGTGGATCTCGTCGGTGGTCAACATCGACTGGCCCAGCAAGGCCTCCCAGACCAGCCCGGACCGGATCGCCGCCCAGCAGGCCGAGTACCGCGGCCTGCTGGACCTCGCCGAACGACTGCACCACAACGCCGTGGTCGTACAGGTCCGGCCCACCGCCGACGCGCTCTGGCCCTCGCCGTACGAGCCGTGGTCGGAGTACCTGACCGGGGTGCGCGGCCAGGACCCCGGCTGGGACCCGCTGGCCTTCCTCGTCGAGGAGTCGCACAAGCGCAACCTCGAATTCCACGCCTGGTTCAACCCGTACCGGGTCTCCATGCCGGCCCCCGGCGGCGCCGGCGCCGACCCCGGCCAGCTCGCGCCCGGCCACCCGGCCCGGCAGCACCCCGACTGGACCTTCGCCTATCCGCCGGCCGGCGTCGCCGGCAGCCGGCTCTACTACAACCCCGGGATCCCCGAGGTCCGCGAGTTCGTCCAGACCGCGATGATGGACGCGGTCCAGCGGTACGACATCGACGGCGTTCACTTCGACGACTACTTCTACCCCTACCCCAGCGGCACCTACCAGGTGCCCGACGATGCCACCTTCGCGGCGCACAACCGGGGCTTCACCGATCGGGCCGACTGGCGGCGGGACAACATCAACCTGCTGATCCAGGAGATGAACGGCAAGATCAAGGCGGCAAAGCCGTGGGTGAAGTTCGGGGTCAGCCCGTTCGGCATCTGGCGCAACGCCAGCGTCGACCCGCTCGGCTCGGACACCACCGGCAGCCAGTCGTACGACATCATCTCCGCCGACACCCGAAAGTGGATCAAGCAGGAGTGGATCGACTACGTCGTGCCGCAGCTCTACTGGTACATCGGCCAGTACCCGGCGGCCGACTACGCGCGACTCGTGCCGTGGTGGGCCGAGACAGTACGTGGGACCCGGGTGCAGCTCTACATCGGCCAGGCCGACTACAAGAGCGGCGACCCCGCGTACGGGCCGTACTGGCAGAACCCGCGTGAGCTGTCCGACCACCTGACGCTCAACCGGTCGTACCCCGAGGTGCAGGGCAACGTGCACTTCTCCGCCGTCCAGGTACGGGCCAACCGGCTCGACGCCACCGACATCTACGCGGCCGAGCACTACTCGCGCCCGGCCCTCGTACCGGCCATGCCGCACCTGCCGGCGAAGCCGCTGCTCCCGCCGGTGGTCACCCGGGTCGCGCGGGACACCGACGGGGTACGGCTGACCTGGCGTCAGCCGGCCGACGGCAGGGGCCCCCTGGGCACGGCCACCTCGTACGCGATCTACCGGTTCGACGGGACCACGCTGCCCGGACAGTGCGCCACCGCCGACGCCACCGGACTGGTCGACACCGTCCGGGCCACCCCGGGCGGCGTCCAGTCCTGGGTGGACACGTCGGCCGAGCCGGGCCGGCGCTACACCTACCTGGTGACCGCGCTGGACCGGACGGCCAACGAGAGCCACGTCAGCCCACCGGCGTTCCTGCTGCGCTGACCAGGTCCGATGAGTGCCCCGGACGCACCCGCGTCCGGGGCATTCGTCTGTTTCAACGCATGTCACAGATAGTTGGCGAGGCGCATACCGGCAGGCTGATCAGTTGATCGAAACTTGTCGACATCCGGTGACCAGCCGGTAACTTCCGTCCCACCGCACACCCCGCGGAGGTAAACCGTGCCCCGACGTCTCGCCACCCTGTTCGCCTCGGGCGCGCTCGCGCTGCTCGCCACCCTCGCCATCGCCTCCCCCGCCGCCGCCGTCACCCCCGCCGAGAAGCTGTCCGTGCTGTCGAGCTGGACCCAGACCAGCGCGTCCAGCTACAACTCCTGGAACAGCGCCCGCCTCAACCGGGCCCCCTGGGCCGAGTACAACTTCGTCTGGTCCACCGACTACTGCTCGTCCAGCCCGGACAACCCGCTCGGCTTCACCTTCAACCTGGGCTGCTACCGGCACGACTTCGGCTACCGCAACTACAAGGCGGTCGGTCAGTTCTCCGCCAACAAGGCCCGCCTCGACAGCGCCTTCTACGCCGACCTGAAGCGGGTCTGCGCCACGTACAACACAATCGTCCGCCCGGCCTGCTACAGCCTGGCCTGGACCTACTACCAGGCGGTCCACATCTTCGGCTCGGTAGCCGCAGTCCAACAGGCCGACCTCGACCGAGCCGCCCAGCTAAAGGCCCAAGCCGAATCCAACGCCCACACCCGCCCCTAACCCCCACCCCACCCCACCCCACCCCCCACCCCCACCCCCCTCCCCACCCCCTCCCCTCGCCCCGGTGATCAAGAGGTTTGCGTCAGCGGAGGCACGATTTCTGACGCAAACCTCTTGATCAACAAGGTTCAAGAGGGGGTGGAGGGGGGTGGGGTTGGGGTGGGGGGGTTAGGCGTGTTCGGTTTTTGTGGCGGGGTGTTGGGGTGGGGCGGGGTGGGAGAGTTCGGTGCTGAAGCGGGTCGAGTCCGCCGCCAGGTCCGGGTGTTCCACGTCGAGGGCGAGCGCTACCGCCTCGTCGAGGCTCAACTCGACGCCCTCCGAGTACGCGTCGTCGAACGCGACGTCGCCCATCATCGCCCGCAGCTCCGACTGCTGGTCGGCCCAGTAGCCGCCGTAGATGCCCGGTGTCGCCCGCATGCTCGCCCGGGTGGCCTGCGCCGCGCCGAACAGCCGCGCGGCGGTCGTCGGGTCCCCGCCGAGCGCGCACCGAACCGCGATCGCGTGCAGGGTGTCGCAGGCCCGGCCGTGGTAGCCGTGCCCCATCCGTGAGCGCAGTGCCACCAGCAGGTGCTCGTGCGCGGCGATCACGTCGCCCCGGGCCAGCGCGACCATCCCGAGCAGCATGTCCACCGAACGCCGGCCGCGCTCGACCGGGCGGGCGGCCTCGACCGGACGCGCCGCGCCCAGCAGGTCCGCCGCCTCCGCCAGCGCCCCCCGCCGCCAGAGCAGCTCGGCCAGGCTGAACACCGCGAACAGCGCCTCGCCCACCACGTCCTGCCCGTGCGCCCAGTCGATGACCTCCCGGCAGACCCGCTCGGCCTCGAAGAACTGGCCCATGTCCACGAGCGGCGCGGCCCGGCCGGCGAGCACCCGGGCGAGCAGACCGGCGTCACCGGCCTGCCGGGCGGCGGCCTCCGCCCGCTGCGAGTAGCGCAGCTCCTCCGCGAACTCCCCGTCGGCGCCGGCGTGCAGCGAGTGCATGTGGTACGCCGCCGCCAGCTCCGCGTCCGGGATCCGCTCGCCCGTCTCGGCGATCCGTCCGTACAGCCGGAACAGCCAGAGTCGACCCTCCCGCGCCAGCCCGCGCTCGCGCCACCACTGGTCCAGCCCGCCCGTGAGGCGCAGACCGGCGCGGGCGCTGCCACCGGTGGCACACCAGCGCAGCGCGGCCCGCAGCTCGTCGGCCAGCGGGTCGAGGGTGTAGAGGGACAGCGTCACGGGTCGCTCGTCCGGGCCGAGGTGGGCCCGATCCAGAGCGTGCGCCGACCAGGCCACGTGCCGGTCGCGGGCGGCCTGCTCCTCGCCCGCCTCGGCCAGCCGCCGCGCCGCGTACGCCCGGATCGGGTCGAGCATCCGGTAGGAGCTGCCGGCGGCCCGCGGCTCGGCCAACACCATCGACTTGTCCACCAGCACCGACAGCGGATCCAGCGGGTCGTCGCCGAGCAGCCACTCCACCGTCGGCAGGTCCACCGGCCCGGCGAAGACGGCCATCCAGCGCAGCAGCCGCGCGGCCCGCGGCCCCAACGTCCGGTACGACCAGGTCACGGTGGCCTGCATGGTCAGGTGCCGTTCGGTGGCTGACCGCTGCACGGCCCGGCTCGCCGCGGTGGGCGGCGGCGTACCGATCGCCGCGGCCACCAGGTCCACGGTGTCCTGTTGGTTGCCGGACCAGCCCCGCTCCACCGGCGGCGGCTCCGGGTCCTCCCGGCCGGCGTCCAGGGTGCCGAGGACGTCGTCCAGCCGCTCGGCGAGCTGACCGACGGAGAGCACCCGCAGCCGGGCGGCCGCCAGCTCGATGGCGAGCGGCAGCCCGTCCAACCGCTGCACCACCCGGCGAAGATCGGCCGACTCGGCCTGCTCCGGCTGCCGGCCGCCACGGGCCGCAGCGGTACGGTCCAACAGCAGCGCGACCGCGTCGCTCTCCGTGCCGTCGGCACGTGGGTCGACCGAGAGCGGCGGGATCCGCCACACCACCTCGCCGGGCAGGCTGAACGACTCGCGGCTGGTCGCCAGCACCCGCACGCCGCCCCCGCCGGAGAGCAGCCGTGAGATGACCTCGCCGCAGGCGGCCGGTTGCGTGTCGCAGGTGTCGAGCACGACAAGCATCCGGCGGGCCGCCGCGTACTCGACGAGCGTGTCCAGCATCGGGCGGCCCGGCTCGGGCCGCAGCCCGAGCACCGCGGCGATCGCGAACGCCACCAACCCCGGGTCGGTCACCGCGGCGATGTCGACGAACCAGACCCCGTCGGGGTACGCCTCGACCACGCCACCGGCCAGCTCCACGGCGAGTCGGGTCTTCCCCGCGCCGCCCGCGCCCAGCACCGTGACCAACCGGTGCCGCTCCACCAGCCCGCTCAGCTCGGCGCGCTCGACCTGCCGCCCGACGAACGACGTCACCTGGGTCGGTAGGTTGTGCGCCACCGCCTCGGCGGTACGCGGGCGGGGGAACTGCCGTTCCAGCCCGGGAGCGACCAGTTGGAACAGCCGCTCCCGGTCGTCGAAGCCACGTAGCCGGTGCAGGCCCAGGTCCAGCAGGGTGGCGCCGGGTGGCAGCGGGTCGGCCCGGCGGGCCGTGGACGCCGAGCAGAGCACCTGACCGCCGTGGGCCGCCGCGGCCACCCGGGCCGCCCGGTGCACCTCGGGGCTGGCGTACTCCCCGTCGCGGGGCTCGGCGTAGCCGGTGTGCAGACCCATCCGTACCCGGGGCGCGGCCTCCTCGGTCGGCCAGTCGTGGTTCGCCAGGGCCCGCTGGGCGGTCAGGCAGGACGTCAACGCCGCCGCCGCGTCGTCGAAGGCCAGGAAGAACGAGTCGCCTTCGGTCAACAGTTCGGCACCACCGGTGGCGGCCAGAGTGCGCCGCAGCAACCGTCGATGCTCGGCGAGCACCGGGCGGTAGTCCGCGCCGAGCAACTGGGCCAGCCGGGTCGAGCCCTCGATGTCGGTGAACACGAAGGTCACCCAACCGCTCGGGAGCTGGATCCGTGGCGACATGCGTGGAACCTCCGCCCGTGACGTCGGGTTCATGCTGCCTGAGTCCGAGCGGTCACGCATCGTGAGAACGGCCGGGCAGGTGCCGCCTCAAGGTGCCACTCGAACCCGGTCCCGGCAAGGGCGGTTCACGAGTCTGCCGCCGAAACCGCCGGGTCAGCAGCCGCAGGCGCCACCGCAGCAGCCGCCACCACCGGCCGCCGGCGCGGCGCCGGTGCCGCGACCGGTGACCGACACCGCCGAGAGCAACTTGACCGTGTCGGCATGGCCCTGCGGGCAGGTGGCCGGCGCTCCGGCCGCCGCCATCGGACGGTTGACCTCGAAGTTGTCGCCGCAGGCGCGGCATCGGAACTCGTACCGGGGCATGCCACCAAGGGTACGTGGACCTGACGCCCGTCGGGACATGAGTGATACTCGACGGGTGGTGGACGGCGAGGACAAGACGCGTGTGCAACCGCTTCGACCGGCCGCGCCGCTGGACGGGCCTCTGGCGGAGTCGGGCGCCGCGCCGGATCCGGCGCCTCCGGCCGTGCCTCGCCCGCGCCGCCCCTGGCTGGGCAGCGGCACGACCGACGCGAAGAGCACACCCCCGGCCTCGGCCGACGCTGCTCCTGCCTCGACAGTCGACGCCCCCGCCGACGACCGGGGCGAGCACGCCGCCGACGATGACACTGCCGCGATGGCGGCCCCCGCCGCCGATGCCGCCGATGCGGACACCGCCGGTACGGACACTGCCGCCGCGGATCGGGCCGACGGAGGCACCGACATCCCGGCGCGCGACAACACCGACGGCGACGACCCGGCGAAGGCCAACACCACGCCAGCCGACCCGGCAAAGGCCGGCACCACCGACGCCGACCCGGTGAAGACCGGCACCACGGCCCCCGACCCGGCGAAGACCGGCACCACCGACGCCGACCTGGTGAAGACCGGTGCCACGGCCGCCGACCCGGCGAAGGCGAAGGCGGGCGACGCCAACGCCGATACCGCCACGACCGGCGACGGGACGGTCGCGGCGGGCGCGACCGACCTGACGGCGACCAAGGTGGAGGGCGTCGCCGTCGTACCGGCGGTCACGCCTGGTCGGCGGCGGCGCGTGCCGTTCGCGCACGCCGTCCGGCTGCCACCGCCGCGCCAGGCCGCGGTGACCGCCGCTCGGGCGACCCGGGAGTGGTCGCGCCGGCCCAGCGGTCGACTCACCGTTCCGGGGGTGTTCCTGCTGGCCCTGGTCGCGGCGACCGCCGCAGCGGGAGCGCTGCTCGTCCCGGCGACCATCGGCGGGTCCAAGCCGGTGGCCGTCGACGCCTCGGCCGCACCGACCGTGGCCGTGCCGCCGGCACTGCCACTCGACCCACGGCCGACCGGCCCGCTGCCCACCGGGGCGGTGCCGACCGGGGCGTTCCCCACCGGCGTGGTGCCGACCGGGCCGGCCGTCGCCCCGACGATCGGCGGTCGCCCGTCGGACGCCCTGGCCGCTTGGGCGCAGCAGGTCGGGCCCAAGGTCGGCATCCCGCCGACCGCCATGCGGGCGTACGGGTACGCGGAGCAGATGCTTGCCCAGACCAACCGTAGCTGCGCGTTGAGCTGGACGACGTTGGCCGCGATCGGTCAGGTCGAGTCCGGGCACGGCTCGGCCAACCGCGCGCAGTTGGGCGCCGACGGCAAGGCGCTTCCGGAGATCATCGGATTGCGGCTGGACGGCACGGGCGGCCGGATGCGGATCATCGACACCGACCGCGGCGCGCTCGACAAGGACAAGATCTACGACCGGGCGATCGGGCCGATGCAGTTCATCCCGACGACCTGGCAGGAGATCGGGGCCGACGCCGACGGGGACGGGGTCAAGGACCCGCACGACCTGGACGACGCGGCGCTGGCGGCCGGCAACTACCTCTGCAAGGGTGGCCGCAACCTCAGCATCCCGGGAGACTGGTGGAACGCGATCCTGTCGTACAACGACGTACGGCGGTACGCCCAGGCCGTCTACGACACCGCTGACCGGTACGGACGGGCCAGCCGCCTGTGATGTGATCGTCCACGCACATTGGAGGACCGGACACTTCCCCCGGGCAGCCGTTAGCGGCAAGCTAGACGGGTGATGGTGCGCGAGTGGGACCCCAGGACCGCCTCGTCCGCCGAGATCGCGTCGCTGTTGACCACGTTGAACGCGGTGCTCGCGGCCGATCTGCCGCAGGACCCGCCGTGGCGGGAGACCTCCCTACGGGAGTATCTCGGCGAGGTGATGCCGGGTGAGCGGCGGATCTCCTGGCTCGCCCAGGCCGAACCGAGCGCTCCCGGCGAGGTCGGTGCCGTCCTCGGCCAGGTCCACGTGCTGCTGCTCGGTGACATCGGTGTGCTCGAGGTGCTGGTCCACCCCTCTGTACGACGCGGCGGCCTCGGTCGTGACCTGGTTCTGCGCGCGGCCCGGCGGGTCTACCAGGAGGGCTTCCAGTCGATCGGCGTCGAGGTGGTCGGCGACACGCCGGCCGTGGCCTTCTACGAGTCGCTCGGTTTCACCCGTGAGTACGTGGAGACGCGCAGCGTGCTCGACCTGACGTCGGTGGACTGGGCCGAGTTGACCGAGATGGCCACCGGGATTGGCGCGGGCTACCACCTGGAGTTCTATCCGGGCGGTCCACCGGACGACCTGATCGAGTCGTACGCGCGGGCCAAGGCCGAGGTGCGCGACGTCGAGGACGGCGAGCTACGTCCCAGCTCCTACGACCCGGAGCGCCTGCGGGACAGCCTCGACACCCTGCACCGGCGCGGCATGAAGCCGTACATCGTGCTGGCCCGGCACGAGCAGAGCGATGAGGTGGCCGGCCTGACCGAGGTCGTGGTGCCCGCGCAGCACCCGACCCGCGCCGACCAGTACGACACCATCGTCGGGCAGGACCACCGGGGTTACGGCATCGACCGGGCGATCAAGGCGCGGATGCTGCTGGAGCTACGCTCCGCCGAGCCGGAGCTGGCCGAGGTACAGACCTGGAACGCGCAGGCCAACGAGGCGATGCTCAAGGTCAACGCCGAGCTGGGCTACCGGCCCGACCGGGACTGGTGCGAGTACAGCGTCGACGTCGCCGAGCTGGTGCACCGCCTCGATCAGCCACGCTGAGGAATTCACGAAAGTGTCCACTAGGGGATGGACGGTGGACAGTGGGGCACCTTAACGTGCGGTGACCCCGTCCACCCATCGTGGAGGCCCTATGCGCCCGCGCCGCACAACAGCCGCGCTCGCGATCGCCACCGCCGCAGTGACCGTCACGGCCCTCGGCGTCACCCCCGGCGCGGCCAGCGCCGCGCCCACCGACCTGTTCATCTCCGAGTACGTCGAAGGCTCGTCGAACAACAAGGCGATCGAGCTGTTCAACGGCACCGGCGCTCCCGTCGACCTCACCGCTGGCGGCTACCAGCTCCAGCTCTACTTCAACGGCTCCACGACGGCGACCACGATCGCGCTGACCGGGACGGTCGCCGCCGGGGACGCCTTCGTGTTCGCCAGCGCCTCGGCCGGGGCGGCCATCCTCGCCCAGGCGGACCAGAGCACCGGGGCGAGCCTGTTCAACGGCGACGACGCGATCGTGCTGCGCCGGGGCACGACCGTGCTCGACTCGATCGGGCAGGTGGGCGTCGACCCGGGCACCGAGTGGGGCAGCGGCACGACCAGCACGGCGGACAACACGCTGCGCCGGCTGCCGTCGGTGACCGCGGGCGACACCGACCCGTCGGACGCGTTCGATCCCGCCGCCCAGTGGGCCGGCTTCCCGGTCGACACCTTCGACGGGCTCGGCTCGCACAGCGTGGACGGCGGTGGGCCGGTCGACGTCCCGGCGACGGTGACCTGCGGCGGCCCACTGGTCACCGCATCGGGGACGGCGGCGAGCCGGGAGGTCACCGCCACCGACCCGGACGATGAGATCGTCGACCTGGCGGTGACCGCTGTCAGCCCGACGCCGGCCAGCGGCTCGATCACCCGTACCGCGTTCACCCCCGCCGACGCGGTGGGCGGCACGGCCCGCGCCACGGTCGGCGCGAGCGCCGACCTCACGGCCGGGGCGTACACCGTGACCGTGACCGCGACCGATGCGGGCGGTGGCACCGCGAGCTGCGCGCTGGCCGTGCAGGTGACCCGGGAGCTGACCGTCGGGGAGGTGCAGGGTCCGACCACCGACGCCGAGTCCGCCGCCGACCGGTCACCGCTCGCACCGGCGAGCGGCAACGGCACGAGCAGCACGATGTACGACGTCCGTGGCGTGATCACCCAGCGGACGCTGGCCCGTACGTCGGCCGGGGCGGAGCAGAACGGGTTCTTCCTGCAGAGCCGCAGCGGCGACACCGACGGCGACCCGACCAGCTCCGACGGCATCTTCGTCTTCATGGGCACGTTCACCTCGCTGGTCGGCGGCTACGTGCCGACGGTCGGCGACGAGGTGGTGCTGCGGGCACGGGTGTCGGAGTACTACAACTTCACCCAGCTCTCCGGGGCGTCGCTGGTCCGTCGGATCGCCACCGGCCTGGACGTGGACACGGCGGTCTCGGTGGCCGACGCGGTGCCTCCGGTCGAGTTGACCGAGGCGCAGCGCTGGTGGGAGCGGCACGAGGGTGCCCGGCTGCGGGTCCGCGCGGGCAGCGGCGCGGCGAGCGGCCGCGACGTCTTCTCGTCCACCGCCGACGCGGAGCTGTGGGTCGTCGACCGGGACGATCCGCTGCTGGACCGCGCCGACCCGTACGCCCGGCGGGTCTTCCGGGACTCGCACCCGCTGGACAATGACCCGACCCGGCGCTTCGACGACGGCAACGGGCAGCGGGTGCTGCTCGGCAGCATGGGCGTGAAGGCCACCGCCGGTGACAGCACCGCGCTGCTCCCGCCGGCGCACACCTTCGACACGCTGCGCGCCGACGCGGTGGGCGGCGTCTACTACTCGTTCGAGAAGTACGGCGTGCAGGTCGAGCGGGCCGAGTTCGACGCCGGGGCCGACCCGTCGAAGAACAACCCGCCGAAGCCCGCCGACCGCTCCCAGGAGGTCGCGGTCGCGACCTACAACGTGGAGAACCTGTACGACTACCGCGACGATCCGTTCGACGGCTGCGACTTCACCGGCAACGCCGGCTGTACCGGTGTCAGCCCGCCGTTCGACTACGTGCCGAGCAGCGAAGCCGACTACCGCCAGCACCTGACGTCGCTCGCCGACCAGATCGTCAAGGATCTGCACGCACCGGATCTGATCCTGGTGCAGGAGGCCGAGGACCAGGACATCTGCACGGTCTCCGGGACGGCGCTGGCCTGCGGCGACACCAACAACGCCGACGGCGCTCCGGACAGCATCCAGGAGTTGGCGCTCGCGGTGGCGGCGGCCGGCGGGCCAGCGTACGCCGCTGCCTACGACCGGACCGGGGCGGACGCCCGCGGGATCACCGCCGCGTTCCTGTACCGCACCGACCGGCTGTCGCTGGCGGCGGCGACGGCGGGCGATCCGCTGTTGGGCACGACGCCGACCGTCCAGTACCGCGCCGCCGGCCTGCCGGGCAACGCCGACGTTCAGAACCCCAAGGCGCTCAACGCGGTGCTGCCGTCCGACGTAGACACGTCGACGGGCAAGGACGGGAACAACGTCTTCACCCGGGCACCCCAGCTGGGCAGGTTCAACGTGGCCGCGGCGCCGGGCTCGACCGAGCGGTTCACCCTGTGGGCGCTCAGCAACCACTACTCCTCCGGTCCGGACAGCCGGATCGGGCAGCGGCGGGAGCAGGCGGCGTACGGAGCGGCGATCGTCACCGCCATCGAGGCGGCCGACCAGGACGCGCGGGTCGTGTACGGCGGTGACCTGAACGTCTTCCCCCGCCCGGACGATCCCATCGCCACCGCCGCCCAGCCCACCCCGTCGGACCAGCTCGCTCCGCTGTACGAGGCGGGCCTGCACAACCTGTGGGACAACCTGGTGGCGGACGTGCCGGCCTCGGCGTACTCGTACAGCTTCGAGGGGCAGGCGCAGACGCTCGACCACCTGTTCGTCAACGACGCGCTCTACGGCGACCTGGTGCAGGTGCGGGCGGCGCACGTCAACGCCGACTGGCCGGCGGAGTTCACCGGTGACGGCTCACGGGGTTCCAGCGACCACGATCCGCAGGTGGCGAGGTTCCGCTCGCGGGCGGCGTTGACCGTCGCCGACACCACGGTGGTCGAGGGCGACCAGGGCACCCGGCAGCTGGTGTTCACCGCCACCGTCTCACGGCCGCTGTCGCAGCCCGTGCTGCTGTGCGCCGCGACCCTCGGTCTCACGGCGCAGGCGGGCTCGGACTTCGACGCGTACGCCGGCTGCAAGGTGTTGGCCGCCGGGGACACCTCGGTGACCTTCCCGGTCAGCGTGCGGGGTGACCGGCGACGCGAGTCGGACGAGAAGCTGACGCTGCTGGTGGCCGGCGTGCCCGGCCTGCGACTGGCCGACCCGCTGGCGACCGGAACCATCACCAACGACGACTGACGACCCACGCGCCAGCGCGCTCGATCCAGGATGTAGTGGCCTCCGCCGATCAAGGAGGCCACTACATCCTTGTTTTCGCAGGAGTTGCCGCGCGGACGCGGTGGCGACGGGACGAGGGGCGGTCGGATGTAACGCCACGTCGTCGCCGAGCCAATGAAGGGGTGTAAGGACGGCCAACGAGAGGACGGCCTGTGAACAGCCCGAGCCCCGGCGGGGACGACCTGACCATCATCGGTACGGATCCGGCCGCTTTCGAACGCTTCTACCGTCGGCACGTCGAGACGATCGGCCGGTTCGTGGCCCGCCGCGTCGACGACCCACACACCGCCGCAGACCTCACCGCTGAGGTGTTCCTGGCGGTGATCGACTCCGCAGCCGGTTACCGGCCCGAGCGCGGCAACGAACTGGCCTGGCTCTTCGGTGTGGCGCGGAACGTCATCGCCGCCGAGCACCGCCGGGCGACCCGACTTATGCGGGCCGGCGGTCGGCTGGCGGGACGACGGCTGTTGGACGCGGACGACATCGCCCGGATCGAGGAGCGCATCGACGCGGAATCGCTGGCCCGGCGCACCTACCGGGCCCTCGGAGGGCTGCCGGAGCACACCCGCGCCCTGCTGGAACTCGTCGCCGTGGATGGTCTGTCCCTTACCGACGCGGCCGGTGCGCTCGGGATCTCCCCGGTCGCCGCCCGGGTCCGCGTGCACCGGGCCCGCCGGGCGATCCGCCTCGCGCTCGCCACGTCCGAATCCGCGCTGGTCTGACCCGGAGGAATGAGCGCCATGACCCACACCGAGAAGCCACTGGGCACCTTCGAGGAACGACTCCTCACCGAACTGCGGGAGCACATCGCCACCCGGTCCCCCGACACGGCCTCGATCGCGCCTGCGGTCCGTACGCCCCGCCGGAACCTCCGGTGGCGCGCACCGGGCTGGCGGCTGGCGGGCATCGGCGGGCTGGTCGCCCTGCTGACCGCCGGCGGGCTGCTGACCCAGACGCTCGGCGACGCCCCGCCGACGGCGAGCGCGGCGGAGGTCCTGACCGCAGCGGCGGGTTCGGCCCGTCAGCAGCCCGACCTGGTGGCCCGCCCCGGCCAGTACCTCTTCGTCGAACTGCGACTCACCTACCGGGAGCGGCCGACCGCCGGCCCGTACGTCGTCGAGCGGCTCCAACGCTGGGTGCCGGTCGGTGACGGCACGACCTGGCAGCAGCGACGGCGGCTGGAGAGCCGCCCCGACGAGTGGCGTACCGACGACGTCTCGGACATGTCACCGCCGCCCGGCTACTTCCAGGGCCTGCCCACGGAGCCGGAGCAGATGGTCCGCTACCTGCGGGACCATCCGGTCCCCGTGGACCTGCCCGCCGGGGCGGACCTGGAGGCCATCAGGAACAACCCCACGGCGATCTTCGGCGACGGCACCTGGATGCTGGAGGGCTACGTGCCGCCCCAATCACGCGGCGCGCTGTTCGAGGCGATGGCCCAGGTGCCCGGGGCCACCGTGCTGTCCGGCGAGGTTCGGGACGCGGCCGGCCGGCGGGGGGTGGCGTTGCGGACGCCGGGCGTGATCGGCGCGCACCTCGACCTGATCTTCGACCGGGAAACCCACGCCTACCTCGGCAGCCGCCGTCTTCTGGTGCGCGACGGCCGGGAGATGCCCTACACGAGCACCGCCGTCACCCGGATCGCGGTGGTCGAGCGGCCGGGACGCCTGCCCTGATCGTCATGGCGCGCGGGCGACCAGCGGACTGCGGACCGGACGGAGTCAGAGGTCGCAGAGGCGGCGACCGGAGCCGATGTCGTCGAGCGCCGCGTGCAGGTCGCGGATGCGCCGCTCGGCCTCGGCGGTCAGCCGATCGTGCAGGCCGTGCCAGTCGGCCGGCTGGGGGTCGGGGGGCAGGGCCGCGAGCAGTTCGCGGATCTCGTTGACGGTCAGACCGATGCGCTGGGCCACCCGGGCCACCCTGATCCGGCAGGCCGCGTCGACGTCGAAGCGCCGCTGGTTGCCGCCCGTACGGGCAGCCGTGATGAGTCCCTGCCGCTCGTAGAACCGCACGGCGGAGCCGCTGACGCCGCTCTCCCGGGCCACCTCGCCGACCGTCAACGCGCCCATCGTCATTCCCCCGCCGCCATTGACTTCATCATTACTTCAAGTCCTAGCGTCCGAGGCATGACTACGCAAGAGAACACCGCACCGACCGTCGCCGTGCTCGTCGGGAGCGTCCGGCAACCTCGGGTGGGCCGCTCGATCGCCGACTGGTTCGTCGCGCACGGGAGCCGCCGCGCGGACCTGGACCTGGACCTCGTCGACCTCGCCGAGGTGGCGCTACCGTTCGCCGACACCCCTCCCGGCGGCAATTCGACCAGCCCCATCAGTGCCCGCCTGGCCGCCGCCGACGCGTTCGTGGTGGTGACGCCCGAGTACAACCACAGCTTCCCGGCCGCCCTGAAGAACGCCATCGACTGGCACTACCGGGAGTGGGCCCGCAAGCCGGTGGCCTTCGTGTCGTACGGCGCCAGCTCCGGCGGCATCCGCGCGGTGGAGCAGCTCCGGCTGGTCTTCGCCGAGGTGCAGGCCGCCACGACCCGCTCCGGGGTGGTGCTCCGGGCGCCCTGGGAACGACTCGACGCCGACGGGCGGCTGGTCGACGACGAGCCGCTGCGGCAGGCGGCCGACGCCACGCTCAGCGAGCTGGCCTGGTGGGCCGAGGCGCTGCGCACCGCCCGCCGGGTCCGGCCCTGAACAGACGACATGGACACGTCTGCGCGACGGCTCGGCTGGTACCTGACCCTGGGTGGCCTGCTCGCGGTGATCGACACCACGGTCACCGTGGTGGCCCTGCCGAGGCTGGTCGACGACCTCGACACCAACCTCACCACGATCGGCTGGGTCACCAGCGGCTACGCGCTCGCCCTGGTCGCGGTGATGCCCACCGCGGCCTGGGCGATCAGTCGCTTCGGCGCCCGCCGCACCTACCTGACCGCGCTGCTGCTGTTCACCGCCGGTTCCGTGTTGGCCGGGGCCGCCTGGAGCGTCGGGTCGCTGATCGCGTTCCGGGTGCTGCAGGGGCTGGGGGGCGGACTGCTCAACCCGGTCGGGATGGCCGTCGCGCTCGCCGCGGTTCCGCCGGGACGGCGCGGGCGGATGATGAGCCTGCTCGGTCTTCCGGTACTGGTCGGGCCGCTCATCGGGCCGGTGCTGGGTGGGCTGCTGCTCGATCACGCGTCCTGGCGGTGGATCTTCTGGATCAACCTGCCGGTGGGGCTGGTGGCGATGGTGCTCGGCCGGTCGGTGCTGCCGGTCGCCGATGCGGGACGAGCACCGGTCCGGCTGGACGTCGTCGGGCTGCTGCTGCTCTGCCCCGGGCTGGCGCTGGCGGTGTACGGCCTCAGCGTCACCGGCGAGCGGGGTGGGGTCGGCACCGCCTCCGTGCTGCTGCCGTTCGCGTTCGGCGTCCTGCTGGTGGTCGCCTTCGCCGTGCGGGCCGGCCGGGTCCGGCAGCCACTGCTGCGCCTGGCGGTGCTGCGCGCGCCGGGGATGACCCCCGGCGCCGCGACGGTGGCCCTCTTCGCCGCCGGATACTTCGGCTCGTTCCTGATCCTCCCGGCCTACGTGCAGGTGGTACGCGGTGACTCGGCCACCCTGGCCGGGGTGATCGGCATCCCGCAGGCGCTGACCACCGGGCTGACGCTCCAGGTCGCGACCCGGCTCGTCGATCGCGTCTCGGCGCGGCGGGTGGTCGGGCTGGGCATCTGCACCGCCGTGGCCGGCACGGTGGTCCGGGTGCTGGTGCTCGACGCCGACACGTCGTACCCATTGCTGGCCGCGCTGGGCGCGGTCATCGGCCTGGGCATGGGTGCCACGCTGATGCCGACGATGACGGCGGCCAGCCGGTCGCTTCCGCCCGACGACGTGCCGTCCGGCTCCACCCTGCTCACCACGGTGTCACACACCTCGGTCGCGGCCGGCACCGCGCTGATCGCCGCCGTCCTGTCCTTCCTCACCGACCGGGTGGCCCCGAGCCTGGGCGGCGGGGGCATCACGGCGGCCGGCCGGCTCGACCCGGCCGGACGGCTCGACCTCGCGCCGGAACTGGCGCTGGCCACCCGGCTCGCGCTGGCGGTCTCGGCCGTGCTGTTGGCGCTCGCCTGGCTGACCAGCCGGCGACTTCCGACCACCGTCGCGGGCGCCGACGAGGCGGTTGGCCCGGGCGGAGCCGGGGAGCCGCTCAGTAACGCTGGCGGAGCAGACCGGCGGCCTCGACCGCCCAGTAGGTGAGGATGATCTGCGCGCCGGCCCGCTTGATCGAGGTGAGGGTCTCCATCATCACCCGCTCCCGGTCGATCCAGCCGTTCGCGGCGGCGGCCTCGACAGTCGCGTACTCGCCGGAGACCTGGTAGGCGGCGACCGGAACGTCCACCGCGGCCCGGACCGCCGACACCACGTCGAGGTAGGGCAGCGCCGGCTTGACCATCACCATGTCGGCGCCCTCGGCGATGTCGAGAGCCACCTCGCGCAGCGACTCACGCACGTTCGCCGGGTCCTGCTGGTAGCTGCGCCGGTCACCCTCCAGCGCCGACTCCACGGCGTCGCGGAACGGGCCGAAGAACGCCGAGGCGTACTTCACGGCGTACGCCAGCACCGCCACGTCCTGGTGCCCGGCGGCGTCGAGCGCCCGGCGTACCACCCCGACCTGGCCGTCCATCATCCCGGACGGCCCGACCACGTCGACCCCGGCGGCGGCCTGGGCCACCGCCATCTCGGCGTAGGCGGCCAGGGTGGCGTCGTTGTCGACGTCGCCGTCGGGGGCGAGCACCCCGCAGTGCCCGTGCGAGGTGAACTCGTCCAGGCACAGGTCACTCATCACGACGGTGGCGTCACCGACCTCGGCCACCACGTCGCGGATGGCGACGTTCAGGATGCCGTTCGGGTCGATGCCGCCGGACCCGGTGGGGTCCCGCTGCTCGGGGACCCCGAAGAGCATGATCCCGCCAACGCCGGCCTGCACGGCCTCGGCCGCCGCCTTGCGCAGCGAGTCCCGGGAGTGCTGAAGCACCCCCGGGAGCGACGCGATCGCCCGTGGCTCGGTCAACCCTTCCTTGACGAACATCGGCACGACCAACTCGGCCGGGTCGACCCGGGTCTCGGACACCAGCCGGCGGATCGCGGGGGTGCGGCGCAGACGGCGGGGCCGGATCTCGGGGTACGACATGGAAGGGTCCTCCTGAACGACGACTACCGGAAGCGCAGGGCGGTCGGCCCCTGCACCTTCGAGCCGCGGCGCTGCTTGGCCGGCATGGCGGCCAGCTTCTCGCGCAACTCGACGGCGTAGGCGGCGAGCGCCTCCACCAGGTCGGGCACCGAGGCGTGCGGCGGCTGGACGTCCACCCGAAGGCCGAACTCCGTCGCGGTCTCCGCCGTCTTGGGCCCGATCACGGCAACAACCGTGCGCGCGTGCGGCTTCCCGGCGATGCCGACGAGGTTCCGCACGGTCGAAGAAGACGTGAAGAGCACCGCGTCGAACCCGCCCGACTTGATCGCGTCCCGGATCTCGGCCGGCGGCGGCGCAGCCCGCACCGTCCGGTACGCGGTCACGTCGTCGACCTCCCAGCCGCGCTCGGTGAGCCCGGCGGCGAGCGTCTCGGTGGCGATGTCGGCGCGCGGCAGCAGCACCCGACCGACCGGGTCGAGGATCTCGTCGTGCGGCGAGAACTCGGCCAGCAGCCCTTCGGAGGACTGCTCCCCGGCGGGGATCAGCTCCGGCTGGATACCGAACGCGCGCACCGCGTCGGCGGTCGCCTCGCCGATACAGGCGATCTTGACGCCACCGAAGTGCCGGGCGTCCAGGCCGTGCTCGGCGAACTTCTCCCAGACCGCGCGGACCGCGTTCACCGAAGTGAAGATCACCCAGGCGTACCGGCCGTCGACCAGGCCCTTGACCGCCCGCTCCATCTGCGCCGGGGTACGCGGCGGCTCGACCGCGATGGTCGGCACCTCGCACGGGATCGCCCCGTACGCGCGCAGCCGTGCGCTCATCACGCCGGCCTGCTCCTTGGTCCGGGGAACCAGCACCTTCCAGCCGTACAGCGGGCGGTTCTCCCACCAGCTCAGCTTGTCGCGCTGCCCCACCCCGACACCGACGGTGAGCACCACCCGGCCGGTGAAGCCGAGCGCGGCGGCCACGAAGCTGTCCACGGTCGACGTGGTCGTGTACTGGGTCTCGCCGGTGCCGTCACCGGTCACCCCGACACCGGTGGTGCCGTCGACCCCGGCGGCCAGCAGCCCGTCCCGGACGGCCGCGAGGTCACCGGCGTCCACCGCGAGCGCGAGCGAACCCCGGCCGACGGCGGCGGCCAGCGCCTCGAAGTCCAGCGCGCTGACGTCCTCGACGTCGGCGGCGGTACGCACACCCGGCAGCGGAACACCCGCGTAGGTGGCCACACCCTCGGCCTGACCGACGCCGGGCACCACCTCGAAGTGGGCGGCGGTACGGGCGACGGCCTGCACCTCCTTGACCACCGAGTCGTGGCCGAACGGGTCACCGGCGACCAGGTGCACCGCGTTCAGCCCGGACCGGGCGGCGGAGATCAGCACCTTCGCCACGTCCCCCGGGGCGCCTTCGGCCGGGGTGAACTCGGCGTCGTCCCGGGCCTCGGCGCGCACGGCGGCGAGCAGCGACTCCGGGACCCCCCGGTCGTAGATCACCTGATCGGCGTCGACCAGGGCGTCGTGCGCCCGGCGGGTCAGCAGACCTGGGTCGCCGGGGCCCGCCCCGACGAACGCGATACGGCCGACGGGCTTACGGGTGCGGGTCATTCTGTGCTCCCAAATTGCTGGGTCCCCGGGCCGGTGTGTCCTTCGTGGCCGAGGATCGAGTCGGCGCCGAGGTCGAGGAGTTCGGCGGCGAGTGCCTTACCGATCTCCGCAGCGTCGGCGGGCGTTCCGGTGCGGGACAGCCGGATGTCACGAGTGCCGTCCGGGCTGATCACCGCCCCGCGCAGGTAGATCTCGTCACCGTTCTCGCCTTCGGCGAGTTCGGCGTAGGCGGCGACGGGTGCGCTGCACCCGGCCTCCAGGGTGGCCAGCAACGCGCGTTCCGCGATGACCGCGGCGTGCGACGGTGCGTGGTCGAGCGTTCCGAGCAGCTCGACCAGATCCTGGTCGTCGACTCGGCACTCCACTGCCAGCGCGCCCTGGGCGGGCGCGGGCAGCATCAGCATCGGGTCCAGCGTCTCGGTGATCACGTCGGCCCGACCGATCCGGGCCAGGCCGGCCCGGGCCAGGACGACCGCGTCGAGGTCGGCATCGGGGCCGAGCACCCGCGCCAGGCGGGTGTCGATGTTGCCGCGGATCGGGGTGACCTCCAGTTGCAGGCCGAGCGCGTGCAACTGGGCGATCCGGCGCAGCGCGCCGGTGCCCACCGTGGCGCCGGGCGGCAGTTCGGCGAGCGTCTGGCCACCGCGGGCGATCAGTGCGTCGCGCGGATCCTGCCGGGGCGGCACCGCCGCGATGTGCAGCCCGCCGGCGGCGGCCGTGGGCAGGTCCTTGTACGAGTGCACCGCGAAGTCGATCGTCCCGGCGGTCAGCGCGTCGCGCAGCGCGGAGACGAACACTCCGACGCCGAGCCGGTGCACCGGCGCGCTGGAGCGGTCGCCCGCGGTGACCACCTCGACCAGCTCGACCGGGCGGCCGGTGGCGGCGGTCACGGCCTCGGCGACCTGGCCGGACTGGGCCATCGCCAGGGTGCTGCCCCGGGTACCGAGGCGCAGGGGGGCGGTCATCGCGCACCTCCGGTGGGCGGGACGGGGTCGGTGGCGTCCGAGCCGGGCGCCGGGTCGTCTTCGGCGGCCGGCCTGCCGATCTCGGGGCTCAGCACGTCGGGGACGGTGTCCACCGGTGAGGTCTGTGGCACCTGCAGGTCGAACAGCTCACGCAGCAGGGCGGCGTACTGGTCGCCACCGGGCTCGGCGGCGAGCTGGCGGACCTTGACGGTGGGCTGGTGCAGCAGCCGCTGCACCACGCGGTGCACCGTACGGGCCACCTCGGCGCGCAGGTCGTCGCCGAGGTCGGGACGGCGCTGGGCCAGCCGACGCAGCTCGGTGGCGACGACGTCGTCGGCGCGACCCCGCAGCGCCGCCACGGTGGGCGCCACGTCGGCGCCGCGCAGCCAGGTGAGGAAGCCCTCCACCTCGCCGGTCACGATTCCTTCGACGGCGGCGGCGTCCGCCGCGGCCGGACCGTCGGCGAGCAGCGCCGCCATCCGGTCGATGTCGATCACCTCGACGCCGGCCAGGTCGGCGACGCCCTCCTCGACGTCGCGCGGAACGGCCAGGTCGAGCAGGACCAGCGGGCCCCGGGCCGGGTCGCGCTCGGCGAGCGCGGCCCCGACGACCGTCCGGGTGAGGACCGGTTCGGTGGACGCGGTGGCGGCCACTACGATGTCCACTGTGGAGAGCGTGGCGGCCAGTTCGGTCATCGGCGCGGCGCCCGCACCGTACGACTCGGCGAGCCGGACGGCCCGGTCGATGCCCCGGTTGGTGACCGTGAGTGGCCCGGCGCCCAGCCGGGACAGCGTGGCCACCCCGAGCGAGCCCATCGCACCGGCCCCGATCACCAGAGCCGGGTGGCCGGCGAGATCACCGTCGAGGTGCCCGGCCGCCAACTCCAGCGCGGCGGTGACGACGCTCTGGCCGGCCCGGTCGATGCCGGTCTCGGCGTGGGCTCGCTTGCCGACGCGCAGCGCCTGCTGCATCAGCTCGTGCAGCAGCCGGCCGGCCGAGTCGGCGCCGGTGGCCCAGTGGTACGCGTCGCGCAACTGGCCGAGGATCTGCGCCTCGCCCACGACCATGGAGTCCAGCCCCGTGGCGACGCGGAAGACGTGGTCCACGGCGGCGGTGTCGTAGTGGACGTACAGGTGGTTGGCGAGCGCCGCCGGGGTGCTGCCGGCCTGCTCGCCCAGGACGGCGCAGATGTCGCCGAGCCCGCCGTGGAAACCGGACACGGCGGCGTACACCTCCACCCGGTTGCAGGTGGAGACGAGCACCGCCTCGCTCACGTACGGCTGAGCGACCAGGCGGTCCAGGGTGCGGGTGAGGTCGGCGGGGGGCACGGCCAGCTGCTCCAGCGTGGCGACCGGGGCGGTCCGGTAGGACGCGCCGACGACGAGCAGTTTCACGTGCCGATCGCCTCCTGGGTGTCGGTGGCCGCGAGACCGCCGGGCAGGGCGGTGAGAGCGGACCCGCCGGTGGCGGGCAGCGCGGTCAGCGACGCCTTACGGTGCTCGTGGAAGGACAGAATCTGCAGCTCGATGGCGAGGTCGACCTTGCGCACGTCGACCCCCTCCGGAACAGAGAGTACGCACGGCGCGAAGTTGAGGATGCTCGTCACGCCGACCGCGACCAGCTGATCGGCGACCCGCTGGGCGGCCGGGGCGGGGGTGGCGATCACGCCGATCGCGATGGACTCCTGGGCGGCGACCGCCGGCAGGTCGTCGACATGCCGGACCACCAGCCCGTTGATCTCCTCGCCGACCCGGGAGGGATCGGCGTCGAACAGTGCGGCGATCCGGAAGCCCCGGCTGGCGAACCCGTCGTAGCCGGCCAGGGCGTGACCGAGATTACCCACGCCGACCAGGGCGACAGCGCGACGCTGTGTGAGCCCGAGCACGTACTCGATCTGCTCGATCAGCAACGCGACGTCGTAGCCGACGCCCCGGGTGCCGTACGAGCCGAGGTGGGAGAGGTCCTTGCGGAGCTTCGCGGAGTTGACTCCGGCGGCCGCCGAGAGACCTTCACTGGAGATCGTTTCGTGGCCGACGTCGGCGAGGTTGTGCAGCGCGCGCAGGTATTCCGGGAGCCGAGCGACGGTCGCCTCGGGAAGGTCCGGAAGCGCCGGTACGGCACCGGCGCGGCCGGGCGCACCTGGCTGACGGTGCTGACTCATGAGACTCCGTGCGGTGCGATCCTCGGCCAACTCTGCTGGTCGGCCGCTTATGGACTCCCGCTGGCGACCGTGGTTTCCGGCTGTGCTAGCAGGGCGCGTCGGAACTACAGAGTAGGCGCTTGTGAAGACGTGCACAAATCGCGATCTTGCCGCTCCAGCCCGCGACCCCACCCGCCCCTCCATTCCACAAGATCGATTGAGCGCTCACCACCCGCGCGATTATTACTCAATCCCGACTTCTCTGACCAATCCCGCGCCCCACCCCCGTCCCCGCCCCCGCCCCCACCCCCGACCTCGCGATCTTGCACTTTCGGTCGTTCCATAACGTCCGCAGCTACGCAAATCATCGACAGCAACTGCAAGATCGGCGCGGGAATGGGCGGGAGCGTGGGTTCGGAGGACCGCGGGGTGGGGGCAGCACTACCGGGGAGAGACCAGGCTTCGGGATGGGGGGCGGGGCCGCGGCTGCCTAGCCTTTGAGCCATGACCGCCCTTGCCGCCACCAGCGACCGGCAGCCGCTGGCACGGAGCATCCCCCGCCAACTCTTCGTCGACTCCGGGTACGTGCTTCTCGGCCTGCCACTGGCAGTGGCCAGCTTCGTCGTCCTCATCGTCGGCCTCTCGGCGGGCCTCGGCCTGATGGTCACCGTGATCGGCCTGCCGATCCTCAGCGGCACGCTGTACGCCGCACGCGGGCTGGCCGACATCGAGCGGCTGCGGCTGCCCGCCGTACTCCGGCAGCCCCGGATCCGACCGCGCTACCGACTGCCGGAGGCGGGCGCGAGCGCCTGGCGGCGGATCTTCCTGCCGATGCGCGACGCGCAATCCTGGCTCGACCTGGCGCACGGAATCCTGCGGTTGATCGTGGCCCTGGCCACCTTCGTGGTCACCGTCTCCTGGTGGGTCGTCGCGATCGCCAACTCCTTCTACTGGGCGTACGACTGGGCCCTGCCCCGGCCGTCCGGAGACGACCAGGATCTGGCGCAACTCCTCGGCCTGGGTGACTCGACCACCGCCCGGATCGGGCTGAACACCGCGGTCGGCGTGTTCTTCCTGATCACCCTGCCGATCGTGGTGCGGGGCTGCGCGCTGCTCCAGGCCAGCTTCGCTCGGGCCCTGTTGACCGGGGTGGCCGAGATGCGGGACCGGATCACCGTGCTGGAGGAGCAGAAGCGGGCGGCGGTGTCCGCCGAGGCGTCCGCGCTGCGCCGGCTGGAACGTGACATCCACGACGGCCCGCAGCAGCGCCTGGTCCGACTCGCGATGGACCTGAGCCGGGCCCGGATGCAGCTCGCCTCCGACCCGGAGGAGGCCGGCCGGACCATCGACGAGGCGGTGACCCAGACCCGGGAAACCCTTGCCGAGTTGCGGGCGCTGTCGCGCGGCATCGCCCCACCGATTTTGGTCGACCGGGGTCTGCCCAGCGCACTCGCCGCGCTCGCCGGTCGCGGGCTCATCCCCATCGAGCTCCAGGTCGACCAGCAGTTGGGCACGCGGGACGGCCGACTCGACCCGGCGGTGGAGAACACCGCGTACTTCGTGGTGGCCGAGGCGCTGACCAACATCGCCAAGCACAGTCGGGCCACCGAGGCCACGGTCGCCGTGGCCCGCCAGGGCACCCACCTCCAGGTACGGGTGGGCGACGACGGGCAGGGCGGCGCGCACCTGGCGAAGGGGCACGGGCTGGCCGGTATCGCCGACCGGGTGCGGGCGGCCGGCGGTGAGCTGGCCGTGGTCAGCCCGAACGGCGGCCCCACCGAGATCCGCGCCGAACTGCCGCTGTGAACCAACGCGATGGCGGTCCCGACGTGGTAGACACCACACCCATGCGCATTGTGATCGCCGACGACGCCGTCCTGCTCCGGGAGGGGCTGGTACGACTGCTGACCGAGAGCGGGCACCAGGTGGTGGCCGCCGTCGGGGACGGCGACGCGCTCGTCGAGGCGGTGGTCGAGCACCGGCCCGACGTGTCGATCGTCGACGTCCGGATGCCGCCGACCCACACCGACGAGGGGCTGCGGGCGGCGGTGCGGGCACGCCAACTGGTGCCGCGTACGCCGATCCTGGTGCTCTCCCAGTACGTCGAGGTGTCGTACGCCGATGATCTGCTCGCCACCACCGGCGGCGCCGGCGGCGGCGGGATCGGCTACCTGCTCAAGGACCGGGTGGCGGCGATCGACGAGTTCCTGGACGCGCTGCGCCGGGTGGCGGCCGGCGGCACGGTGCTCGACCCGGAGGTGGTCGGCCAGCTCTTCGCCCGACGCCGCCGCGACGACCCGCTGCGCGAGTTGACCCCGCGCGAGCGGGAGGTGCTCGCGCTGATGGCCGAAGGTCGGTCGAACACGGCCATCGCCCGCGCCCTGGTGGTCAGCGACGGCGCGGTGGAGAAGCACGTCCGCAACATCTTCACCAAGCTCACCCTCCCGCCGGACACCGAGCAGCATCGGCGGGTGCTGGCCGTCCTCACCTACCTGCGGAACTGACCACCCGGGCGGCCAGAGCCACCGCGTCGGTGAGGGTGTCGGCCACCGGGTGACCGGAGTCGCGCAGCCGGGCCGGGTCGGTGAACCCGCCGGTGTAGAGCACCGCGCGACCGCCGACCGCGAGGGCCGCGTCCGCGTCGTCGATGGAGTCGCCGATGAGGACGACCGCGCTGCCGTCCACCTCCAGCTCGGCCAGGTGCCGCCGCAGCGACTCGGCCTTGCGGTCGCCGCCGACCGTCGCCCGCAGACCGTCGACCCGGGTGAAGTGGCCGGTCAGCCCGTACGTGTGCACCGTGGGCACCAGCTCCTCGTGGAACCACATGGAGAGCAGGCTCTGGCTGCCGTCCCAGGCGGCCATCGCGGTCCGCGCGTCGGCGGCCAGCTCGCAGGTGGTCAGCCCGTCGCGGTACGCGTCGTGGAAGATCCGGTCCAGCCGACCGAACGCCTCGTCGTCCACGGCCTGCCCGAGCACCTCGGCGTAGTAGTCGGCGATCGGCCGACGGAAGCGCGTCCGGTGCTCGTCGGAGGTGACGGTCGGCCCGCCCACGCTGGCGAACGCGGCGTTGGTGGCGGCCACCACCAGGCTGAGGTCGTTGAGCAGGGTGCCGTTCCAGTCCCAGACCAGGTGGGGGTGCGCAGGGGTCATCCGAGCACCCTAGGCCCTCAGAGCTGCGGCGTGGTCAGGTCCCGCAGCAGCCGATCCTCCTCCACCCGCCAGTAGCCGTGCTCCTTGCCGTCGAGCATCACCACCGGCAGCCGGTCCCCGTACTCCCGTTCCAGCTCCTCGTCGCCGGTGACGTCCCACTCGACCCACTTGTCGCCGGTGACCGCCACCACCCGGTCGAGCGCGGCCTTGGCGTCGTCGCACAGGTGGCAGCCGGGTCGGGTGATCAGGGCGAGCCGGGCGTCAGTGGCCATCGGGTACCTCCGTGCGGGCGTCGTCGGCGGATGCGGGCGATCCGGCCGGGGCCGCCGACCGGAGCTGGGTCTTTCGTACCTTGCCGATCGCCGAGTGGGGCAGTGCGTCGACGAACTCGACGGCGGTCGGGCACTTGAACCGGGCCAGGTTCCGTGCGCAGTGTGCGAGCAACTCCTCGCCGCTGACCGGCCGCCCCGACGCCGGCACCACGTACGCCCGCACAGTCTCGCCGGTTCGCGGGTGCGGCACACCCAGTACCGCCGACTCGGCCACCCCGGGGTGCCCGGCGAGCACCAACTCGACCTCGTGCGGATAGACGTTGAAGCCGTTGACCAGGATCAGGTCGCCGAGTCGGTCCACCAGGTGCAGGTCGCCGTCGGAGTCGGCGTACGCGATGTCGCCGGTGCCCCACCAGCCGTCGGCGTCCGGACCGTCGCGGCCGTCCGGCCAGTAGCCGTCGAAGAGGTTGGGGCCGCGTACGACGATCTGCCCCGGGTCGGTGCCGGGGGCGGCGTCGGAGATGTCCAGCTCGTCCGTGTCGTCGTCCGGGACGGCCTGGCCGTCGCGCCACAGGTCCACCGAGTCCGGCCCGACCAGGCGTAGCTGGACGCCGGGCAGCGGCCGCCCGATCGAGCCGGCCTTCGCCACCTTGCCGACCAGGGTGGAGGTGAGCACCGGCGCGGTCTCGGTGAGGCCGTAGCCGATGTGCACCGGGTGGCCGGTCGCCGCGGTGAAGCGCGCCGCGACCGCGGGTTCCAGGGGCGCCGCGCCGCACACCGCCACCCGTACCGACGCGGTCGCCGCGCGGGCCGTGTCGGCGTCGGCCCAGGCCAGGAACATCGACGGTACGCCGACCAGCACGCTGACCCGGTGCCGGGCGATCTCGGCGAGTCCCGCCGTCGGGTCCGGCTCGTCGAGCAGCACGCCGGCGGCACCATGGTGGACGACGGCGCCGAGCCCCGCATTGAGGCCGTACGCGTGGAACAGCGGCAGGGCCAGCAGCACCGTGTCGTCCGGGCCGACCACCGGCGGCTCGATGGCGTCGACCTGGTCGAGGTTGGCCAGCAGCGCGCGGTGGGAGAGCATCGCGCCCTTCGGACGGCCGGCGGTGCCCGACGTATAGAGCAGTACGGCGAGGTCGTCCCCGCCGCGGCGGGCCCGGGGACGCGGCCCGGGCTGCCCGGCGGTCGGCGGGGTGTCGTGCACGGCGGTGAGCGCCGGCAGATCGGCGGCCACCTCGGCGACCAGGCCGCGGACCCGCTCGGTGCCGATCAGCAGCGACGCGCCGGAGTCGGACAGCACGTGTCGCAGCTCCGGGGCGGTGAAGCCGGGGTTGACCGGCACCGCGACCAGTCCGGCCCGCAGCGCGCCGAGCCACCCGAGAACGAAGTCGGGGGTGTTGGTCAGCGCGATCGCCACCCGGGGCGGTGTGTCGCCCGGCTCGGTGGCCGGAACGGCGGAAGCCAGGCCGTACGCGGCGGCGGTCACGGCGGCGTCCAGTTCGGACCAGCTCACCTGCTGATCCCGCCAGTGCAGCGCGGGCCGGTCGCCGTGGTCGAGAGCCGCCCGGCGGACGCGGTCGGCGAGGTTCGGCGGGAAGTCCTGCACGGTCATCGAGTCTGGCACAGCCGCGGTCGACGGGCCACGCCTCGACGGGTCGACGGGCCACGCCTCGACGGCCGCGCGGCGACGGCCGCAGATCGTCCCGTCAACGGGACGCCCACCGTGCCACCGACGCACCGATCGAGTCCGGCTGATGGGACGGGCGACGCACCCGGTCAACGGTTCGGCCCAGCCGGTACGGCGGGTGGCGGGTACCGCTCAGCTGATCGGCCAATGTGCCGTCCGACCTGGGGATCCATGCTGGAACAACCGGTCGGTCGAAAGTCAAACGCACACGACGGACAACCGGTCCGCCGCCGGTGCGACACAGCGGGAAATACTTCCGCCTTGTGTAACGGACTTGCCACGCGCGGGTGACGTTGGCCCTATTATCACTCGGGTCGGCTCACCCCATTTGCCGTGAGTCGACACCCCTCAGCCCGAGGAGGCCCCCGTGCCTGTGAGCGCATTGGACCAGCACCTCAAGGGGAACTGCCGCCCGTCGGCACACCCCGGAACAGTCCTGCCCGACCGGCTACCCGGTCGGTCCGCACCGACGACCCGCAAACCGGCCCGTCCGGCCACCAAGGGGACGGGGGCGGCGCGATGACCACCTTCGGATACGCGGAACGTCCCGTCGGCCTGACCGGCCAGACGCCCCGCTCGCAGGTCAACGAACGGCCGGCAACCCGCGCGCCGCTGGGCGACCCGCACGCCGCGCTGCGGGGCGAGAGCCCCGCGCAGCGGACCCGCAACCGCCCCCACACCAACGAGCCTCCACCGAGACCGGCGGTCCCCGGTGGCAACGCGATGCCGACCGGCGGTCGGGTCGCCGCGCCGACCCGACCGACCATGCCGTCGCAGGGCCGCCGGGCCGGCGACGCCCCGGCGCCGGCCACCGACCCGGCCGCGGGCGAGACGGCGGTGATCCCGGCGGTTCCGGCCGCCGCGCCGACCACGCCGACCGGTTTCCCGAGCCGTCCGGACCCGTCCGACCCGGCCACCGAGGTCTGGACGCTGGTCGAGCGCGCACAGGCCGGCGAGTCAGCGGCGTTCGGTCTCATCTACGACAGGTACGTGGACACCGTCTTCCGGTTCGTCTACTTCCGGGTGGGCAACCGTCAGCTCGCCGAGGACCTGACGTCGGACACGTTCCTGCGTGCCCTCAAGCGGATCGGGAGCTTCACCTGGCAGGGCCGCGATCTCGGCGCCTGGCTGGTGACCATCGCCCGCAACCTGGTCGCGGACCATTTCAAGTCCGGCCGGTACCGGCTGGAGGTCACCACGGGCGACGTGCTCGACGCCGACCGCGAGGATCGCGGCCCCGAGGGCAGCCCGGAAGCGGCGGTGGTCGAACACATCACCAATGTCGCCCTGCTCACCGCCGTCAAACAGCTCAACCCGGAGCAGCAGGAGTGCATCGTGCTCCGGTTCCTACAGGGCTTCTCGGTGGCCGAGACGGCCCGCGCCATGGGCAAGAACGAGGGTGCCATCAAGGCTCTGCAGTACCGGGCCGTCCGTGCGCTGGCCCGACTGCTGCCCGACGGTTTCCAACCGTGATTCGCTAGCCGCACCGACGAGCGTCGATCACTGTCTGCGCAGCTCAGGGCGGGTCTCACTCGGTGACGCCGATCACTTTCTGTGATTTCCGCCCCGCCCGGCCCGTAACCCGTGCCCGGTCCGCCGCGTTTCTCCGGGTGCGACCGGTGGATGTCCCGGCAGGGCCGGGGCACCGAGGTCCGCCCGGCAGGCCGGACGGCGCCTCACCTCCGTGGTGTCACAAACGCCGCCCGGTCGCCGTAAACACGGCGGCCGACCGGCCGTGACCAGCGAGAGGAGGTGCCTGCGGTGGATAACGACCTCTTCTCCCGCCGGCGTGCCGAGCGCTTCGCGCAACTTCTCGACGAGGCCAACGGCGGCCGGCGGCACCACGTGCGGTCCCGGGTGGACAGCCAGCTGGCGCCGCTCGTCGCGGTGGGCCATCGGATCAACGCCGATCCTCCGACCGTCGAGGTGGATCCCGACTTCCGCACCGGCCTGCGGGCGATGCTGCTCGCCACCGCCGAGCGTGAGGGGATCGGCACGACCCCGGCGACCGCCGAGCCGGCCGCCCCGCGTGCCGCTACCACGAGCCGTGGCTCGTTGCTGCCGGCGGTCACCGCCCGGCGGGCCCGTGCCCGGGGAGCGATCCTGGTCGGCATCGCCGCCGGCGCCATCGCCGTCTCCGGCATCTCCGCCGCCAGCGAGAACGCCGTTCCCGGCGACGCGCTCTACGGAATGAAGCGGTCCACCGAGCGAGCGCAACTCGCCCTGGCCAGCTCGGACATCAGCCGTGGCCAGCTCTTCCTGGACTTCGCCCGGACCCGGCTCGGCGAGGCGGCCGAGCTGCGCGGCGACCGCATCGGCTACAGCGCTGTCCTCGACGACATGGACGCCGACACCCGGCAGGGCATCCGCCTGCTCACCGCCGCCGCTGTGCAGCGCGCCGAGCCGGCCAGCCTGGACGCCGTCAACACGTTCGTTGCCAGCCAGCGGCGGGCGGTGAACAACCTGCTCGACGGGGCCGGCCGGGCCGACCGGGAACGGACCCGGCGGTCGCTGGCCCTGCTGGACAGCATCCGGGAGCGGTCGGACGCGGTCCGCGCCGCCATCGCGTGCGGCCTGCCGGCGCCGACCGGCAGCGACACCCTCGGGCCCACCCCGAGCACCTGCCCCGGCACGCGCTGAGCCCACGACGAGACCGGGCCCACTGACCCGTACGGCGGAACCAGGCCCACGGACCCGCTGCGCGAGAGCGCACGACCGACCGGTCGCGGCACGGTTTTCTGTGCCCGGCCGGTCGGTCGTGCGTTCCGGATACCCTCGCTGGAGGCATCGTCGTAGCTGCGGAAGGAGGGGAAGTCGCGTGGCGCGCAGCCGCAGGATGACGGTCAGCACCGACGTTCAGGGACACACCGCCGGTTGGGCGGAGACCGACCTGGCGTCGGTCACCCCGCCCGCACCGGACCCGACCGCCGCCGCCTTCTTCGACGTCGACAACACGATGATGCAGGGCGCGTCGATCTACTGGTTCGCCCGGGGGCTCGCCGCCCGGAACTACTTCACGACCGCCGACCTGGCCCGCTTCGCCTGGCAGCAGCTCCGGTTCCGGTTGCTCGCCCGCGAGCACGCGGGCGACATGTCCCAGGCGAAGGAGGCCGCGCTGGCCTTCGTCGAGGGGTGGCGGGTCGACGACGTGGAACGCCTCTCGGAGGAGATCTTCGACGAGCTGATGGCCCCCCGGATCTGGGCCGGTACCCGCCAGCTCGCCCAACGCCACCTGGACGCCGGCCAGCGCGTGTGGCTGGTCAGCGCCGCCCCGGTCGAGATCGGCCGGGTGATCGCCGCCCGACTCGGCCTGACCGGTGCGATCGGCACGGTGGCCGAGGTGCGGGCCGGGGCGTACACCGGGCGGTTGGTGGGCGATCTCATGCACGGGCCGGCGAAGGCCGAGGCGGTCGCCCAGCTCGCCGCCGTGGAAGGGCTGGACCTGAGCCGCTGCGCGGCGTACAGCGACTCGGCCAACGACCTGCCGATGCTCTCCGCGGTGGGCCGGGCGGTCGCGGTCAACCCGGACGGCGCGCTGCTGCGGCAGGCCCGCCAGCGCGGCTGGGAGGTACGGGACTTCCGTACCGGCCGCCGAGCCGTCAAGATCGCCGTACCGTCGACGGCGGCGGCCGGGCTGGTCGCTGGCGCGGTCACCGCCGGCCTGGCCCTCCAGCGTCGCCGTCGCGCCGGCTGAGCGTCAGGGGCCGAACGGATCGGGTCGCCGTTCCAGCAGCGTGTGCAGGGTCTGCTGGATGGTCTCCCGCACCTGGTCGGCGAGGTTGAAGACGACCAGCGGATCGTCCGCCGAATCGGTCAGGTGGGCGGTGGGGATCGGCGGGCAGAACTCGATCAGCCACTTGCTGGGCAGCGGCACCATCCCCAGCGGCCCGAGCCACGGAAAGGTCGGCGTGACCGGGAAGTACGGGAGCTTGAGCAGTCGCGCGAGGGGTTTGATGTCGGCGAGCATCGGATAGATCTCCTCGCCGCCGACGATGGCGACC
Source organism: Micromonospora sp. NPDC049359 (assembly GCF_044466585.1). NCBI lineage: Bacteria > Bacillati > Actinomycetota > Actinomycetes > Micromonosporales > Micromonosporaceae > Micromonospora > Micromonospora sp. NPDC049359. The sequence continues at coordinate 134,155 of NZ_JBITMW010000004.1, forward strand.
GGAACGATCGGGGTGCCGGTGCGCAGCGCGGCCGAGACGAAGCCGCCCCGACCGAACCGTTGCAGCTTGTACCGGTCCGCGTAGAGCTTGCCGATGCCCTTGAACCCCTCGGGGAACACGCCGACCAGGTCGCCACCGCCGAGTAGCCGCTCGGCGTCCGGGTTGCAGGCCACCGTGCCGCCGGTCTTGCGGGCGATCTCCGACACCACCGGCATCCGAAACACCAGGTCGGCGCCGAGCAGGCGCAGGTAGCGGCGGGCCGGATGCTTGTCGTGCAGGGCCGCCGACAGGATCAACGCGTCCAACGCCACGGTGCCGGAGTGGTTGCCGACCACCAGGGCGGGCCCGTCGCCGGGTACGTGCTCCACCCCGCTGACCTCGGTACGGAACCAGTCCCGGTAGAGCAGCCGCAGCAACGGGTGAAAGACCGCGTCCGTCAACTCCGGGTCGAAGCCGAACTCGTCGACCTCGTAGTCCCCGGCCAACCGTCGACGCAGGAACGCCAGGCCGTTGGCGACCCGGCGGTCCCACTGGTCCCCGGGCCGATCCGCCACCGCTGGCGCGGTGCCACCGCCGGAAGCCGGCGCGCTTGTGCCACCGCCGGAAGCCGGCAGGCTTGTGCCGCCGGGCGTCGGCGCGGTGCCACCGGAGGCGGGCGGGCTTCCGCTGGCCGGCTCGTCGGTGGCGCCGGTGTCGACCTCGTCGGCGGACGTACCCGCCGGGCCGTCGGTCGGCGTGTCGACCTCGTCAGCGGGTGTCGCGGTGGGCGCGAGCCGGGCCGCCGGGCGGTGGCCGTTGCGCCGCGCCGGCTCCGCGTCCGGCACGGGCGGAACCAGCGGTACGTCGAACCGCCCGATCCCCTGCGGGTCCTGCCCCTGCCCGGTCAAGATGTGCGCTCCCGAACCGCGGCACGGACCTGCCGGATGCCGTCCAGAACCAACTGTTCGGCGGCGGCCAACTGCCCCCGGCTGAGCACCGCCCTACCGTGGTGGGCGCGGATGAAGTCCTCGAACGCCTCGGCCGTGGAGCGCGGCGTGAAGCCGTACTCCTGCTCAAGGCGCGTGGTGTCGACGACCCGGCCGTGCACGAAGAGATCGACCTGGTCGAGGCCGTAGCGGCCGACCCCCATGGTGCGGGCCAGCGCCGCCGCGCCGGACAGCCCCGGCTCGAGCACCGGCACGGCCACCCGCCCGGCCCGCCGGATCGCCTGGGACAGCGACAGCACGCCCGGACCGGCGACGTTGTAGGTGCCCGGATGGTCTTCCACGATCGACCGGTGCAGCACCTCCAACGCGTCGTCGAAGTGCAGGAACTGCAGCCGGGGATCGCGGCCGAACACGGTCGGCACGAACGGCTGCGCGAAGTAGCGCGTCAGGGTCGTGTCGGCGGTCGAACCGATGAACGGGGCGAAACGCAGCACCGTCGCGGTCACGTCGGCCCGACGGCGACGGAAACCTCGGACGTACCCCTCGACGTCGAGGATGTCGCGGCCGAAACCGCCGCGCGGCACCTCGCGCGGCTCGGTCTCCTCGGTGAACACCGCCGGGTCGCGGAACGACACCCCGTACGCGGCGGTCGACGACCGGACCACGAGCTTGCGGAGGCGGGGCGCCCGCTGGCAGGCGGCGAGGAGCTGCATGGTCCCGATGACGTTCTGGTCCTTCATGGCCGACCGGCCACCGTGCTGCCGGTCGGGAGAGCTGACCAACGCGAGGTGGACCACCGCGTCGACGTCCAGATCGGCGAGGAGCCCACCGAGCGAAGCCGGGTCGACACGGATCCGCTCGACCCGGTCCAGCAGATCGGTGAACTCGGCGGCCGGCTCCGGCGCGTCCACACCGATGACCCGCTCGATACGCGGATCGGCGGCCAGTCGGGCCGCCACGTGGGCGCCCAGGTAACGACCGACCCCGGTCACGACGACGACCCCCGGAGCACCTGGGGTGCTACCGGGGGTCATCTGACGCACCTACCCCGACAGGCGGGATCGAGCCGGGACGACCACGGCCTGATCACCTGAGCCTCCGGAGGTCGACAGTTTGGCAAGCGACGCTGCCGGGCAGAGCCCGGCGCCGGTCACTTGCCGAGACGGCGACGCTGGACGCGGGTCTTACGCAGCAGCTTGCGGTGCTTCTTCTTAGCCATGCGCTTACGGCGCTTCTTGACCACCGAGCCCATACGACAGCCTTTCGATACAACGTGCGGGGCGGACCGGATGACACCACGCAGGTGACGACGGAGACCGCATGCGGACAACGGACCGGACCAGTCTGGGCGGCGGGGCGCACCGGCAGGGTCTCGGTCGCGCTCCAGGGTAGCCGCAGAGCCTCAGCAGGACCAACGCGCCCCCGTCCATGACGCCTAGGGGGCGCTCAATCGGCCGTCCGGTGGCTCAGGCGGTTTCCTGAAAGGCGCCTCGCAGGTATTCGTGCACCGCGTGCTCGGGCACCCGGAACGACCGGCCCACCCGGACCGCGGTCAGCTCACCGCTGTGCACGAGGCGATAGACCGTCATCTTCGACACCCGCATGACCGTCGCCACCTCCGCGACGGTCAGGAACTTGACCTCCGACAGCCGTCCGTCGGACTGCGACCCGGCCATGGCTCACCGACCCATCCCATGCCCGGCGCGGGCCAACCCGACGGATGCTCCGGGCCGGGCGGCGACGCGCGTGTTACCAGTACGGTAGCGGGGCGGCTGTGACCGGCGCGATCCCTTCGTACAACTGATCATGTTTCGGTGGTCGGTTCACCCGATCCGGCCGGCCGTTATCTCCCCGGCTGCGTCCGTCGTCCGGTTGCTCACTCGGCGCGCAGCGCCACCACGGTTGCTCACTCGGCGCGCAGCGCCACCACGGTTGCTCACTCGGCGCGCAGCGCCACCACGGTTGCTCACTCGGCGCGCAGCGCCACCACCGGGTCGAGCCGGCCGGCGCGCTGCGCGGGAACCACGCCGAAGACGATCCCCACCGCCGCCGACACACCGAAGGCCAGCGCCAGCGACCACCACGTGATCGCGGCGGGGATCGGTGACAACGCGTCCACCAGCAGGGCGGTACCCACGCCCAGCGCCATCCCGGTCAGCCCGCCGATGGTGGTGAGCAGCACCGCCTCCAGCAGGAACTGCACGCCGATGTCGCGGGGTCGGGCGCCGACGGCCTTGCGCAGCCCGATCTCCCGGGTCCGCTCGCGGACGCTGACCAGCATGATGTTGGAGACGCCGACGCCGCCGACGAGCAGCGAGATGCCGGCGATGGCGGCGAGCACACCGGTGAGTACGCCGAGGATGTCGCCGAGCACACCGAGGATCTGCTGCTGCGTGACCGCGCTGAACTCGGTGTCCGGGTGCCGGCGGTTCAGCTCCGCGACGATGCGTTCGCCCAGCTCGTCGATCCGTTCCCGGTCGGGCGCCTTGACGGCGATGCCGTCCACCCGCTGGGTGCCCCAGAGGCGCTGCGCGGCGGTCACCGGTACGTGCACCTCGTCGTCCCGGTCGACGCCGAGACTCTGCCCGAGGGGCGCGAACACGCCGATGACCCGGAACCGTACGCCGGCGAGGGTCACCTGCTGGCCCAGCGGATCGCGGTCGGGGAACAACGCGCGGGCCACCGAGTCGCCGAGCACCGCGACCCGCCGGCTGGTGTCCACGTCCGTGCCGGTGAGATAGCGGCCCCGGGCCAACGAGCGGGTGAACACCGTCGGCGTGGTCTCCAGCACGCCCTGGACGGTGGTGAAGTCCGAGCGCGCGCCGGCCCGCGCGGTCGCCCCCGAGGCGACGGTGACCGCGACCCGCTGGGGATCGCCGACGACGCGGGAGACCGCCTCGGCGTCCTTGAGCGTCAACGGCGAGACCACCGGCGCGGTGCCCACCTCGATCTTGCCGGGGACCACCAGCAGCAGGTTGGAGCCGAGCCCCTCGACCTGCTGCTCCACCTTCTGCTTCGTGCCGGTGCCGATGGCGACCAGCAACACCACCGACGCGACACCGATGATCACGCCGAGCATGGTGAGCGAGCTGCGCAGCCGATTGGCGCGCAACGCGTCCAGCGCGACCCGCCACGCCTCGGCGACCCTCACGCCGCACCGTCCTCGGGCTCGTCGCGGTTTGGGCCGGGGTCGAGCGGAAGGCGTCCGGTGGCTCCGGCGGCGCCACCGGAGCCACCGGACGGGTGCCCCGGGCCGTTTCCGGACACGGACCGGGGCTCCGCGCTGGGAGCGGGCACCAGTGTCTCAGGTCGACCGTGATCGACGGACGGCGGTCGATCATGAAGGACGTCGGCGCTGTCCGCCACCACCACACCGTCGCGCATGGTGATCCGGCGGGCGGCCCGCGCCGCCACCTCCTGGTCGTGGGTGACCATCACCAGCGCCACCCCGGACTCCGCGTTCAACCGCTCCAACAGTTCCAGGACGGCCGCGCCGGTCACACTGTCCAGGTTGCCGGTCGGCTCGTCGGCCAGCAGCACCGTCGGCTCGGTGACCAGCGCGCGGGCGATGGCGACCCGCTGCTGCTCGCCACCGGACATCTGGTTGGGCCGGTGGTCCAGCCGGTGCCCGAGACCGACCCGGCCCAGCATCGCCGCCGCCCGCTCCCGGCGCTGCCGGGCCGACACCCCCCGATAGACCAGCGGCAACGCCACGTTCTCCACCGCCGACGTACGCGGCAGCAGGTGGAACGCCTGGAACACGAAGCCGATCGTCTCGTTGCGCAGGGCGGCCATCTCCGGCGGCGAGAGGGTGTTGACGTCCCGCCCGCCGATCACCAACCGTCCACCGGTCGGCCGGTCGAGACCGCCCAGCAGGTGCATGAGCGTGGACTTGCCGGAGCCGGACGGCCCCACCAGCGCCACGTAGTCCCCCGGCTGCACGGTCAGCGAGACCCCGCGCAGCGCCTCGACCGACACCCCGTCGAGCTGGTACGTGCGCGACACGTCCACCGCCTCGATTGCCGGCGGGGTGTCGCTCACCGCACCTCCTGACCGTCGCGCACCTGGTCGGTGCCGCGCACCACGATGCGGTCGCCGGCCTGGACGCCGTTGAGGATCTGCACCAGGTCGGACCCCTGGACGCCCACGGTCACCGGCGCGCGGTCGGCCTTTCCGTCGCGGACCACCCACACGGCGTCCCGACCGTCGGCGGAGAAGACGGCCGAGGCGGGGACGGTCACCGCGTCGGCCGCCTCCCGTACGCGCAGGTGCACGATCGCGTTCATGCCGGGACGGGGCGTGGGGGCGGGCTCGTCCTCGGCCAGCTTTCCCGCGCCCAGCGCGAGGCGTACCCGATAGGTGACCCCGCCCTGCGCGGAGCTGGTGGGGAGCACGTCGACCGAGCGGACCGTGGCGTCGTAGCTGGCTCCGGTCACGGCGTCCAGCTCGACGGTGGCGGTCACGCCGGGCTTGACCAGCAGCACGTCGGTCTCGTCGACGTCGGCGAGCAGTCCGAGCTGCCCGGTGTCCACGATGGTCAGCACGGGCGTGCCGGCGGTGACCTGACCGCCGACCACGACGGCGTCGTCGACGCCGGCCGGCGGGCCGCCCTGCGCCGGTGACAGGGCCGACGGGTCGATCCCGGCCCCACCGGCCTGTTCCAACAGCCCGGCCAGGCCGCCGCTCGGGCCACCGCCGGCCCGGGTGCCGCCCGGCTGCACCACCCCGCCGATGGGGGCGCGCAGGGTCAACGCGTCGACGGTCGCCTTGGCCAGGTCGTACGCCTGCTGGGCCTGTAGCCGTTGCGCCGCGGACAGCGAGCCGACGGCGGAGTTCAACCCGCTGATCCCCCGCTGCACCGCGCGGACGGCCTCGTCGGCGCTCTGCGCGGCGGCGGCGTACTGCCGCTGGGCGGACGTCACCTGGGCCAGCAGCGCGTCCCGCAACTGCTGGTCGGCAATCTTCTCGGCGGCCTTGCGAGCGGCGTCGAACGCCTCGTCGGCGGCCTTGTCGGTGCCCCGCCGGCTGCTGGTCAGGTTGCCGGTGGAGACACCCCGGCCGGCGCGCTTCGCGGCGTCCAGCGCCTCCTTCGCCTGGCGCAGCCGGGCCTGGGCCGACGGGGACGCGACCACCGCGAGCACCTGACCGCGCTTCACCCGCTGTCCAGGCTGGACCCGCAGGCTGGCCAGGGTGCCGCCGGCGGGCGAGGTGAGGCTGGCGGCGGCGCGGGCCGTCACCGTCGCCGGAGCGTCGATCACCTCGCTGACCGGGCTACGGGCGGCCGCGGCGAGCGCGACCGGCGGTTGGTCGTCACCGCAGGACGCGGCGGTGGTGGCGGTGAGGACGGCGACGGCGGTCAGGGCGATGAGCAGGCGGGGCCGCGTGGCGCTTGCGGGCCTCGGCAGGTCGGGGCTGCGCATCCACTCATCCTATGGGGCTGGCCGTGGCAACCTTAGCGGCCGAGCAGCAGGTGCAGCCGACTCAACTGACTGAGGCTCTGGCTTCGAAATCGACCGCCGTACCGATCGAAATGAAGGGGCAGCGCCAGCCATGTTCAACAGGCGCTCAGACGTTACAGTCCGTCACTATAGCAATGTCCATGTATATCAATGATCCGTTGACATCAACGTCGACAGCAACCGACGCAGACGCCGTCAACCACCGGCACACGTTCGCGGCAAACGCCAGCCCGGCCACCTTCGCGCTGACTACCAGATCATGTTACGAGCGGGTGCATCAACAACGCTGGAGAAGCCTGCCCTTGATCTTGGAAATCGCGTCAGATGGAGGACCAGACTTTGTGAAATCCCCTCCTTAAAACTCACCCCACGCCGATTGAGCGCTAGATCCAACTGTGAATGCCCTGGCTTCCGTTTCGTCAAATATTGCCACCAGGCCATCTGGCAGATACCCGAGGTCATCACCACTCATTTCGCCGAGCGCGACGACAGCCGACCGACCATGGGAAAAGTCGAAGCGCATTGACCAAAGCGCTTCCGGGCATCCTTCGTTAGGAACGTGAAAAGCGCCCACTATATTCGCGATTGTCTCTCCAAGCAACGGCCGCCACTCCGGCGTTGCGCTTACGTCGAGGAAGTCGACGCCGCCAAACTCCCCGGCAAGAGAATCCGTCAAGAGACCAACGCCCAGCCCTTCGTTTAGCCCTTGCATTTCCCAGCGCACCACGAGTGACCCTCCCCCCTCCAGGGAGAACTTGAGCGCCATGTCAATCTCATGAACAGTGTCGTGACGATGCCCATTCGGCCACTCGCCACCAGATACAGGCTGATAGCCGACGGCCGAAACATTTTGGCCGACCACCTTTGCAGCGAGCACATCGAAAGCTCTTGGCTGCCCAGCAGCAAGATCCCACGGGAGGATGATCTTGTCCATTAATACCGCCCAAAGTATTGGAATGCGCCATTCTGATCAAAGGTAGCACCAAAACCTCGCTGGCCTGTTGGCCCCGGCATTGTGTACCTCGTCCCGCCCCGAAAACCTCCGCTAGTGACTGGAGAGCTTGTCGTCGCCGGGTTTGTCAGAATGTCGTCCAAGAGATTCTGGCCTGCCTCATCCAACTGCGCACCAGGAACGGCATCCAATTCACCACGATCCATGTGCTTTTGATACGCCCGACCTGCCGCCGTCCTACCACCCTTAGCGGCCCGCTGCCCGCTTTGCGACAGCGCAGTCAGGTCCGGAGTGCATGGTCCTGTGTTGTGCACGAGGACCGGGGTTTTGCCGGCGAGCACATAGTACGTGTGGATGCCATCAACGGTTAGGTTGTAAGCGAGGGCGGCGTGGACAGTGTCGGGGCGGAGGCCCACCGCCAATCGGGTTCGGCCGTCCGATGACAACACGAGGTCGCCCGCGTCGAGCTCGTCAGCCCGCTGCCACTCCCGGTCTGTCTGGTTCCAGAACGGATGATCCTCGGTCGTGGTGATCACCGCGCCAACCAGCTGGAGCTCGATGAGATCGTCCTGGTGGACCCAGACATGAGTGATGACTCGGGGACCCTGCTCACCGGTCTCCGGGTCCGCCGCCATCACCTCGTCTCCGGCCTCCAACTCATCCAGTCGCTTGGTGGCGCCATCGGCCATCAGGACTTCGGTTTCACCGCTGAAGCTCATGCAGCCGCAGTTACAGCCACCGCCGCGACCAGGACGCCCACCCTGTAGTCCCGTACGGGCCGCGGCGTTGGCCGCGCCGATCGCACCGCTCTGGAACATCTCGTCTGCTGGCAAGGTCGCTGCCAAGATGTCGACGTACGGGCTGTAGAGCTGCTCGATCCACTCCTGGCAGCCGCCCGGCCGTCCCATGTCGTGGCAGATGTTCATGGCGAGCGCGCGCTCGTCCTGCGCCTCGAGTAGGTCGTTGCTGAAGGCCGACGCCGAAAGCCACTCGGCACGCTGATCGTTCCACCGGCGGGCGAACTCCTCCAGCGGCACCGTTTCGGGCACCACGATCACTTTTCCGAGGACTCGGGGATGCTCCCGCTTCCGGTCCCTGGTGCTCGTCTTGCCGTTCGCGTCGCCCCACGCGATGTTCGCCTCAGTGCCGCAGCCACCCGGGCAGCCGCCGGCACCCCGACCGTCGCCCTCCTTCAGCGGACGCGGGTCGTAACCGCGGCAGTCGTACTCCCGGCAGTCGGCGGGGATCAGACCGTCCGGGTCGCTCATCGTGACCGGGGAGTTGTTGGCGTAGGAGTAACCATTCCACTGCTGCGGATCGGCCGGGTCCTGCAACGGGTCCACCGAGACGAACCGACCAATTGTCGGGTCGTAGTTGCGGGCGCTGACCTGGGTCAGGCCGGTGTTCGTGTTGAGTGGCTGGTTGAGGAAGCCGCGGTTGTCCGGTGCCGTGACGGTGGAGCCGCGCGGCGCGCCGTACGGGGTGTACTGCCGCCAGGTCGGCACCTGGGCCGTGTTGTTCAGGTAGAGGCTGGGCGTGCCCTGGTGGTCGGGGATGGTGAACCCGTACGCGTTGCCACTACCCGTGCGGTAGGCCATCGCGCCGCTCGGCAGCGGGTAGTAGCGGGTGCCGCTGAGCGCCTGGGTATTGGTGTTGAGGGTGATCTGCTGACCGGGCAGGTAGAGGGTGGTGACCCCCGGGTCCTTCTGGATCAGCAGGTTGCCGTCGGCGTCGTACAGGAAAGAGCTGTTGCCGTCCGTGCCGCCGGTCACCGACGCCAACTCACCCGCGTCGTCCCAGTTCAGGGTCTGGGTGCCCTGTCCGGCCTTGCGGGTGGTCATGTTGCCCGCGTCGTCGTAGCCGTACGACGTGCTGCCGGTGAGCCCACCGGTGGTGGTGGTGCTCGTCAACGTGTGCGGCTGGCCCTTGGCGTTGCCGTCGTAGGTGTAGCCGGTGGTGGTGTCGTTACCCCCGGTCAGTGAGTACTGGGTCTGGCTGCTCCGGTTGCCGAGCGGGTCGACGCTCCACTCGGTCCAGTAGGCGCTGGTGGCGCCGATGCCGCTGCCGACCATGGCCCGGTTACCGACGGTCGGCGCGACGGCGCAACCGTCGGTCGCCGTCCACGCCTTGGTGAGCCGCCGCAGTGCGTCGTACCGGTAGCACTCCGTCTCGGAGACCGTCGTCGGCTCGTAACGGGTGTTGACCGTCTTCGTGATGTTGCCGTACGTGTCGTACTCGTAGCTCTGCTTGTCGACGTCCGTGGTCGTGGTCGTCGTCTTGGTCACCAGTTGCTGATTCAGCCGCCCGTTGTGATCGTCGTAGATGTTGACGATGGAGGCCACGCTCGGCGGGAGGCCGACCACGTTGCGGGTGATCCGACCCCAGGCGTCGTAGTCCGCGGACGCGCTGTAGCCGGCCAGCCCCGCGGTGACGGTCGGCAGGTCCAGGATTCCGCTGTAGCTACGGATAACGGTTTCGGCAGGCAGGTTGCCGCGCGCCGGATAGGTGTCGGTGAGGGGGATTCCGATCGTTGCCGAGTAGGTGTGCCCGAACGCGTACGTGTTGCCGAGCGCCCCCTCGACGGCGGGAATGGTGATCGTCTCGCCCTTCGAGTTGCCGAAGGAGTCGAAGTTGATCCACTGGGTGCTGTACTCGGCGCCGTTGCGGAAGGCGGTCGCGGTGGTCAGCTTGCCGATCGCGTTCGTGATCGACGCCGCGTTGTTGTCGTTGTCGTACACCCAGGCGGCCAGCTTGTTGCTGGCCGACTGCGCCGACGTCGGCGCGGCGAAGCTCGCCGTGCGACGGTTGATCTTGTCGAAGGTGGCCGAGGTGGTCTTGCCACGGCCGTCCGTCGACTCGATGACGTTGCCGGCGCCGTCATAGCGCATGCTGCTGGTGCCGGCGTCCGGGTCGTCCTTGCCGATCACCCGACCCAGCAGGTTGTACGTGGTGGTCCACACGTTGCCGGCACTGTCGGTCAGGGTCGACTGGTTGCCGTGGCCGTCGTACCCGTAGCTGCTGTCTACCGTGGTACCGCCGGTCAAGCGGTACAGGCCGGTGAAGGAGTTACTCGGCGACACCAGCGCCGGCGCGGCCGTGTACTGGAGTTGCTTCTCCAGCCGGCCCATCGGGTCGTTGACGGTCGCGGTGACGGTGCCGCCGGTCGGCGGGATGACCGTCGTGCGGTCCCCGTTGTACACGGTCCTGGTCGACGATTTCACCACGCCGTCGCGTGCGCTCTCGGCCAGGATGACCCGGCCGAGCCCGTCGTAGGTGTTGTAGGTCTGGTTCAGGGCCTTCTTGACCAACGAGTCCGTGTACGACGGCGTGGTGTTCGGCCCGGTGGAGGCGTCCCACCAGCCGTTGTAGGTCGCCCGCACCCAACCCCGACTGTCGTAGAACGAGTCGGAGATCATCCGACCACCCGGGTTCGTGTCCGACTGGGTCTGCCGCACCCGGTAGAGGGCGTCGTAGATGGTGGTCGAGGTCCGGTACGAGTTGTTCTTGTTGAGGGTTTCGGTCGTCGTGGCGGTCACCCCGGTGTTCGACACCGCGTAGCTGTGCTTCACGTTCGCCAGCGCGCTCGTGGGCCGGGACGCCAGCCAGACCGCCGTCAACCGACCGAGCGCGTCGTACTGGGTGCTGGTGACCACCCCGTTGGCGTCGGTGCTGCTCGTGGGCAGATTGCGCAGCGTGGTGATGGTCGTGGAGGTGGCGTGACCCTCCGCGTTCTCCAACTTCATGCCGGTGGTCAGACCGGCCGTGTTGTCGGTGTAGGTGGTGATGGTCTTGTTGCCGTTACCGTCCCAGCTTCCGGTCACCCGCCCGTACGCGTCGAACTCGGCCTTGTCGGTGGTCTGGTAGACGTACGCACCGGAGACCCAGTCGGACGCCTTGCGAACCATCGTGACGTTGCCCCGCGTCGGGGCGGCCTGCGGAAACGCCTCCGCGAACTGCGTGTCGTCGTAGTAGGTCCGAACGTGCGAGACGACCTGCGCCGGCCGGCTGACCGTGGTCGGGGCGGCCAGCGTGTTGGTGCTGCCCGGCACCGAGGCCGGCGAGCCGGCGCGGAAGCCGGCGCAGGCCACCGACACCGTCTCGATCTGGCTGGTCAGGCCGACCAGGTTGAGACCGGTGTTGGCCGCGGCGTACGTCGTGCTCGTACACCGGTCGTAGGTGGGATTCGCCGGCACAGTGTGGTCGTACGAGTGTTGCAACAGCCCGAAGGTCGGCGAGCTGATCGACGAGTCGTACGACATGTCGGACTGGCTGTACCGCCAGGTGGTGCTGGCGCCGGAGGTGACGGCCTGCCGCCGCCACGTCTGCACCGGCGCGGTGAACGTCGCGGTCAGGTCCGGGAGTCCGGTGCGGCTCCGGGTCGCGGTCGCGTCCGAAACCCAGTACGAGGTGACCGTCGAGCTGTCGACCGGGCCGCCGTCGCCCAGGTACGAGGTGGTCTCCAGAGCACGACCAGCGAGCTGGTCGACGTCCTCGTGGACCCCTCCCGCGCTGTCGGTGACGGTGGCGACCGCGGTGCTGTTGTTCTTGCTCATGCCCCGGTAGTAGGTGGTCTCGGCCAACGTGCGGGGGTCGTTCACGCCGTCACCGTTGCGTACCCGGACCTTGCCGTACCCACGGAACTGGCCGTAGGTGCGGTACTTGGCCTTGACCACCTCGTTGTCGTCGTAGTGCCAGGCAGCGCCGTCGAGGTATTGGTAACTGGTGGAGGTGGCTGGCGCACCGCCGGTCGGGTCGGTCGAGGTGACCCGGGTGACGGCGTACTTGTTGAACCAGTCGCGGATCTGGTCCGGCAACCCCTCCGGGGTCCAGTAGACCGGGTAGCAGGACTTGGTGTTGGTGGCGGGACTGATCGTCACCGGCGTCGTGCAGGGTTCGGGCAGCTCGTAGCTGGGCGAGACGACCGAGCCGGTCTCGGTGGTGATCGTCGCGATGCGCTGCCGGTAGAACGAGGGGTAGCCGCTCCTGACCTCCACGCGGTTGGGGAGCTTAATGCCGGTGAACGACACCGAGGGCAGGGTGATGGCGCTGGTCGAGCCGCCGGAGGTGGTGTCACGCCCGGTACGGGTGATCGACGTCAGCCACAGCGTCGGCGCGGTGCCGTCACCTGTCGCCGGCATCGTGTGCGCGAGGGCGTAGGAATCGACCTTCTTGTACGGAGTGGTGCTGGTGTCGTACTGCTGGGTCTCGATCGAGGCCAACCGCACGGTGGAGAAGAAGGACGGGCTCCACGCCTTGCAGTCGGTGCCGGAGTTGCAGACGAGGTCGAACGGAACGTCCGGCCAGTTCGCCTTGTTCGCCTCGTTCAACGGCTTGCAGGTGCCCGACAGGCAACGGTCGTCGGTGTTGAACACCACCTGGTTGGGGACGATGCCGTACGCGCCGTTGTCACGGAAGCCGTAGTCGATCCGGGCCAGGTTGCTGTCCCGGATGTACATCACGTCCGTGGCGCCCTCGTTGCGCCCGTAGTAGTTGGTGGCCTGGTTGTAGTAGTAGGCCATCGCGTTGCCGTGGACGTCCTTGACGTAGTCGAGGTTCCACCGGTACGCCATCGTGCAGACCGACGAGCTGAAGCCTGCCGAGTCGTAACAGGGGTCGCCGGAGTGCGCCGAGTAGACCGGGACGTAGTCGACCGACTTGGTCTCGGGCTTGTTGGTGGTCCACCCGGGCAGGCGGTTGCGGCCGAACTCGTAGACCGTGCCGTCCCGTTCGGTCACCCGCCAGTAGTCGGTGTCCTCGGTACCGCTGCCGTTGCCCGAGTTCATTACCCGGGTGACCACGGCACCGGTGTCGTTCTGCACCTTCCAGGTGTCCTTGGCGGAGTCCCAGATGAGCGAACTCGACGATCCGTTCAACGCGATGGTGAGGATCGGGCCGGCGTAGCACCGGTCGTTCGTCTTGACCGGCGACGGGCTGCCACCCGGGTCGTCCGAGCAGGAGACGAAGGTCTGCTCGACGTACGACTTCGGGGTGGTCCAACCGTCGCCGACCCACGACGCCTGCGCGTTGGTGGCCACGGTCTGGCCGTCGACACTTGCGGAGTCGTAGGAGAGAGCCAGTTGCGGCACGAGCTTCGACCGGGTCGGCGGCACGGTCAACGGGTACGAGTAGGTGAAGGAGCCGGTACTGCCACCCGCGCTCCACGAGCCGGACGGCTTCAGGTCGGTCGCCGCGTATGTGCCGCCCGTGCCGCCCTGCTCGCCAACACCGGCGACGGCGGCGAGGACCATCGCCGGGGCGGCCGAGCGACTGTCGCCGCCGACAGTCGTCAGCGGCACCTCGGCCGACACCGACTTGGCCGCCTGATCGTTCGTGGAAGGCACCCGGGTCGGCGTCCGGCAGGCGGCGAGCGAGGGCGTGGTGAGCGCACACGCCGGCAGTTGCACGAGCCGAAGACGGGACCCGTAGTTGCCGCCGTACGCCTCGGTGAACTCGGCATAGTCGACGCCGACATGCACGGAGCCGCTGGCGCGTTCACTGTCCGTCGGAGTCAGCGACAGCAATACGCCGTCCACGCCGGCGGCCTCGGTGGTCGCCCGGTCCGCGATCTGGACCCGCATCTGCCGGGGTCCGGCGTAACGACCACCCTTCGCGACCGGCGCCACCCAGACCGGGGTGCCCGCGGCACGGGTGCTCCCCGGTGCCGCGGTGCGGGTCGCCGAAGCCGAGCCGACCAGCTCCACCGTGGCCGACGCGGCCTTCGGCCATGCCGTCCGCGACGGTCGATGGGTCGACTTCGCCTGGTCAGGTGGGGTAACGAAGTGCGTGGGCAACGGCTTGACGCCGGTCACGGATCGCCCGGGCGACATGGGCGGCAGCTTGGACAGGCCGCCGTCATCGGGCTTCGCGACCGCTGGCGTCCCGGTCAGCAGGCTGGCCATCAGCGACGTCGCCGCAGTAAGCGCCACCAGACGTCTGGGCCCTGTGACCAAACGTAATCCCCCGTGCCCGACCATTGCACCCTCACCTCTGCGAGATCCGGAAAAACACGCAGGGTGTTACGTCGCGCACCCCCGTGGCGCGATCAATGTTTCACGTCGGCTCCGCACCAATGGTCACAGGAAGATAACGAATGACCGAGGTCGGACCGGCAAATCCAACGCAGTGAGTTCCAAAGGGGCATCTCTGCGTGACACACGTCGTTCCGCGCAGGCGGCCAGGCTGGTTCACTGCTGCCGCCCACCCGGACGTACCCACGTCCGCCGGACGACGAACTCGACCGGGATCCTCTGGATGCACCCGGGAGCCTCCAATGGTTCCCTCGCTCCTCGGGTCTCGCTCGCCACCGACTGGTGAACAACAGCGGCGGGTCGGATGCCCCCGCCGCACCGTGGATCGAGCAGCTAGCCGGCGGTCGCGCGGACGTACGCCACGCACTCGTCGTGCAACGTCGACCAGTCCTCGCCGAACGCCTCGTCGGCGGCGGCCGCGAGCGTCGCACGGTCGTGCACCACGGCCTTGAAGAACGTCAACAGCCGCTCCGGCCCGAACCGGTCGACGAGGTGGCGGACGGCGAGGTAACCAACGCCGTAGCTGCCGCCGACCCGGTCGGCGGGCGCGTCGTCGGTCGGCGTGACGCCCTCCAACCGGCCGTCCCAACCGCCCTGGACCAGTTTGCGCACCTCAGCGAGCCCTTCGTACCGGTCGACCGGCCGACCGCCGGAACCCGAGAACTCGGCCAGCCCTTCGACGAGCCACCACGTCGTCTTGCCCGGGTATCCGCGCTCGGGCAGCGACGCGGCGTGGGTCAGCTCGTGCCGGAGCAGGTCATCGGCGCCGCTGCCGGGCAGCCCGTCGGCGTTGAGCACCACCTCGTGGTGGCCGCCACCGACCGTCACCGCGTAACCGCCGGTCCACTGTGGTCGCCCGCCGCCGTACCAGCGCTGCCACTCGGTGCGGCCGGCGTAGAAGATCCGGTAGCGGTCCGGGGGCGAGCCCGTCACGACGTACGTGTCGGCGACCTTCGCCGCCGCCTCGGCCTGGGTGAGCAGGGCGGGCAGCTTGCCGCGCAGCGCGGGTGTGGTGGCGACGATGGTCCGCGCGCCGACCGCCACGACCAGGTCGCTGATCTCCCACGGCCGGGTGCCGGTCTCGACGGACTTGGACTCCTCGACGGCGACCAGTCGGGGCGTGTCGCCGTTCTCCCGCCAGCGGGTGCCGATCAGCACCGGACTCGGTCGGCAGTCCGCCACGACGAAGCAGTACTGGAAGCGCACCAGTAGCCGCCACTCCCCCGGCCTGCCGACGACCGGCGTGGGCAGACCACTCGGCTCGGCCCGCCAAACGGTCACCTTGAGGGCCCGCAGGGCGGCGAATCGGCGGCGCAGGTCGGCGTGCGCGGCCGGATCGGCGATGGAGAGGAAGGCGGTGCGGTCGCCGCCGAGCAACGCCGTGGACTGCTGCCGGAGCTGCGCGGTCATCCGGTCGGACAACCCCCGTGCGACGGCGGTGGCCGGGTCGTCGGTGGCGGTGACCCCGGCCCGGCTGAGCGTGGCCCGGCCGGCAGCCTCCCGGATGGCCCCGACCACCAGCACCGCCGGAAGACCGCAGCCCAGCAGCAGGACGACAACGACGAGTACGGTCCACAGCGGCCAGAGCCGCCGCGGTGCTGGCTGCTGCACCCCGTCAGTCACCCGCCGAAGGGTACGACCATTCGGCGAATCGGGCGAGGCCGACCCGGTCCGATCGGTCGGGTCAGGCCCCGCGAGCCGGCCACGAGCGGAACGCGGTGTCCAGCCCGGCGACCAACTGGTGGTACGACCGGTCGACCTCGCGGGGCAGACCGAAGCCGCCGGCGGCCTCCAGGGCGATGAAGCCGTGCAGGGCGCTGCGCAGGGCGCGGGTCGCGTCCACCGCGTCGTCGCCGGTGAGCCCGTAGCCGCGCAGCACCGCGAAGATGGCGCCCACCGCGCGTTCGCCGGCCTCGACGTGCTCCGGGTCGGACGGGTCGGGCACCCGCTGGGTGGTTGGGTAGCGCCCGGGGTGCCGGCGGGCGTACGCGCGGTAGGCGTCGGCCATCGCGCGCAGGGCGTCCCCCCCGGCCCGGCCGGCGGCGGCCGTGGTCAGCTCGGTCGCCAGCTCGGCGGTGGCGAGCGCGGAGAGCTTCTGGTTGAGCGCGTCGGCCCCACGGATGTGCTTGTAGAGGCTGGGCAGCGCGACGCCGAGTCGGCTGGCGAGCGCGGCGAGGGTGAGCTGTTCGTAGCCGACCTCGTCGGCGAGCCGGGCGGCCTCGCGCACCACGGCCTGCTGGTTGAGCCCGGCCCTAGGCACCGACACACACCCGGCTAGCTGTCATAGCCTGAAAGCTAACTCCGCTAGCCGGGCGCGTCAAGCGACGGTTACTTCTTGGAGATCAGGGCCCGACCGAAGAAGACCAGGTTCGCCGGGCGCTCGGCGAGCCGACGCATCAGGTAGCCGTACCACTCGTCGCCGTACGGGACGTACGTGCGCACCGTGTAGCCCTCGCCGGCCAGCCGGGCCTGCTCCTCGGGACGGATGCCGTAGAGCATCTGGAACTCGAAGCGCTCCGGCCCCCGGTCGAACCAGCGCGCCCGGTCCTCGCCGATCGAGATCATCCGCGGGTCGTGCGTCGCCAGCATCGGGTACCCGTCGCCGGACATCAGGATGTTCATGCAGCGGACGTAGGACTTGTCCACCTCGCGGGCCGACTGGTAGGCCACCGACTCCGGCTCCTTGTAGGCGCCCTTGCACAGGCGCACCCGCGACCCGGCCGAGGACAGCTCCCGGCAGTCCGACTCGGTCCGCCGCAGGTACGCCTGGAGCACCGCCCCCGTCGACGGGAAGTCCTTGCGCAGCTTCGCCAGCACCTCCAACGTCGAGTCGGTGGTGGTGTGGTCCTCCATGTCCAGCGTGACGGTGGTGCCCGCCTTGTCGGCGGCAGCGCAGATCGCCCGCACGTTGTCGTACGCCAACTGTTCGTCGAACATCTGGCCCAGCGCGGAAAGCTTCACGCTCACCTCGGCGGCCGGCGTGAGCCCGGCCCCGGAGAGCATCGACAGCAGCTTCAGGTACTCGTCCCGGGTGGCCGTGGCCTGCTCGGGGGTGACGGTGTCCTCGCCCAGGTGGTCGAGGGTGACGGCCAGCCCGTCGTCGACGAGCCCGCGGGTCGCGCGCAACGCGTCGTCGGTGGCGGCGCCGGCGACGAACCGGCGGACGACGTCCCGGGTGTACGGGGCGGTCGCGACGAGCCGCTCGACCTGGGATGACCGGGAGGCGGCGAGGATGACGGAACGGAGCATGAGCCGAGCGTATCGCCCCTGCCAGGAGCCCCGCCCGGCGGCGGCTGCGCCTGCGGCGCTTGTGTAAGGAAGGGCCCCTTGTACAACAGATTCCGTTAACAAGGTGCCCTTCCTTGCCTGGGGCTGCGGCGCTGGCGTCGATCGGCTACAACGATGCCGTGAACCAAAGCCCCCACCGCCGGCTCCGGTCGGCCTCCGTGCAGCTCGGCGCGCTCACCGCTCTCGCGCTCGCCCTCTCCGGCTGCAACATGACCTCCGACGACGACGATGACGACTGCGCCCTCGGGCCGGTCGGTGGCGGTGGCACGGTCGCGCTGGGGATGCGGGTGTCCGCCCCCATCGCGGGGCGGATCGGCGGCGAGCCGACGACCGCCGCCCTGCCCGAGCGCGGCGGGTTCGGCACCCACCTCGCCTCCTGCGGCGGCTGACGTGCGGCGCGAGGCCATGACGCCCCGGCCCGACTGGGACGCCACCATCCGGGCCCAGGGCCTGGTGTACGTCGACACCGAACTGCCCGACGGCGGGATCATGTCGTACTGGGACGAGACCGCCGCGTACGCCTTCGACCTGGACGAGGTGCTGCGGCTGGAGGAGGCCACCGAGGAGCTGCACCGGATGTCGGTGGCCGCCGCGGAGTACGTGGTGGCCCAGCGCCGGTACGCCGAGTTCGGCATCCCCGAGTGGGCCGCGGAGGCGGTGGCCCGGTCCCTGCGCGAGGCGCCGCCCACCCTTTACGGGCGATTCGACCTGGCGTACGACGGCACCTGGCCGCCGAAGATGCTGGAGTACAACGCGGACACCCCGACGGCGCTCGTCGAGGCGAGCATCGTCCAGTGGTACTGGCTGGAGCAGACCCGCCCGGACCTGGACCAGTGGAACAGCCTGCACGAGCGGCTGGTCGGCGCCTGGGCCAAGATCGGCGCCGGGCTGCACGACCCCCGGGTGCACGTGCTCTGGTCGAACGAGGAGGAGTCGGGCGAGGACCACATGACCGCCGGCTACCTCGCCGAGACCGCCCGGCAGGCCGGCCTGGACGTCGCGCTGCAACCCATTCAGGAGATCGGCTGGGACGGCCGGCGCTTCGTCGACGCCGCCGACCGCCCGGTGACCACCTGCTTCAAGCTCTACCCGTGGGAGTGGATGCTCGCCGAGCCGTACGGGCCGCCGGCGCTGGCCCCGGGCACCCCGACCACCTGGATCGAGCCGGCCTGGAAGCTGCTGCTGTCCAACAAGGCGCTGCTCGCGATCCTCTGGGAGCTGTACCCGGGTCACGAGTTCCTGCTTCCGGCGTACCTCGACTCGCCGCGCGGCATGCCCGAGTACGTGGCCAAGCCCCTGCTCGGCCGCGAGGGCGGCTCGGTACGCATCGTCACCGCCGCCGAGGAGATCACCAACCCGGGGATCTACGGCGACGAGGGCTGGTGCTACCAGGAGTTTCGGGCGCTGCCGCAGTTCGACGGCAACCGGACGGTGTTGGGTAGCTGGATCGTCGACGGCGAGTCGGCCGGGTTGGGAGTCCGCGAGAGCGCGAGTCTGATCACCGACGGCTACGCGCGGTTCCTACCGCACTACATCGACGCGCCACGCGCCCCGTGAGTCGTCTACCGTTGGGGTGTGAACTTCGACGCGTACGCCCGGACCGGCGTTGACCTGGTCAACGCCCGCCTGGACGACCTCGACGACCTGCGGGCCCTGTTCCCCGACGACAACGCCTGGATGCGCGACGAGGTCGCCGACCGGGACGTCGCCATCTTCCGACGGGCTCAGAAGCGGTTGCGCGATGTCTTCGAGTACGGCACCTCGGGGCGCGACGCCCAGGCGGTGACCGAGCTGAACGCGCTGTTGGAGGCGTTCCCGGTCCAGCCGCGCATCTCCGGGCACGACTCCAGTGACTGGCACATGCACGTGACCAGCCGGGGTGCCTCGGTCAGCGCCGAATACCTGGCCGGCGCGGTCTGGGGGCTCTCGGTGTGGCTCTGCGAGTACGGCAGCGCCCGCTTCGGGGTCTGCGCCGACGAGCGGTGCGGCAACGTCTACCTGGACACGTCGTCCAACTGCTGCCGGCGGTTCTGCTCTGAGCGCTGCGCCACCCGCTCGCACGTGGCGGCGCACCGGGCCCGCAAGCGGGCCGCGGTCGGCGAGCAGGCGCCGGTCGCCCCGCAGCCGACCTCGACCGCTGAGTCGCTGACCCCGGTCAGCTGACCGGGCCACCGGTCAGACGTCGACCGGTGACGGCGCGGTGAGGTGCTCGCGGGCGAACTCGAGCGAAGTCCGCAGGTCCGCCTCGCGCACCGCGCGGCTCTTCGCGCCCCGGGTCGCCACCTCGACGGCCACCGCGCCGGTGAAGCCCCGGCCGGCCAGCGAGGAGAGCAGCTCCCCGCAGGGCTGGGTGCCGCGTCCGGGCACCAGGTGCTCGTCACGGCCCTCGCCGGTGCCGTCGCCCAGGTGCACGTGGGCGAGCCCCGCGCCCATCCGGTCGGCCATCGCGAGGGGGTCACTGTGCGAGGCCGCGCAGTGGGAAAGATCCAGGGTGTACGACGGGTAGCCGGTGTCGGTGGGATCCCATCCGGGGACGTACGGGACGAACTGCCGGCCCGCCATGCGCACCGGGTACATGTTCTCCACGGCGAAGCGGAGCCCGGAGAACCGCTCCTCGACTCTGGCCAGCCCCTCGGCGAACCCGCGCGCGTAGTCGCGCTGCCAGGTGAACGGCGGGTGCACCACCACCGTCGGCGCACCGAGCGTCTCGGCCAGCTCGGCGGCCTTGCGCAACCGCTGCCACGGGTCCGGGCTCCACACCCGCTGCGTCACCAGGAGACAGGGCGCGTGCACCGAGAGCACCGGAACGCCGTAGTGCGCCGACAGGCCGCGCAACGCGCCCGCGTCCTGGCTGACGACGTCGGTCCACACCATTACCTCGACGCCGTCGTAGCCGAGCGCCGCGGCCAGCTGAAACGCCGCAGCGGTCGGCTCGGGGAAGACCGACGAGCTGGACAGGAGCACGGGGACTCGGGACGTCACACCAGCCAGCCTAGCCCGGCTGTCACGGGGTCATCAGGACGAGCATCGGCAAACCCGTCGGCGGCCCAGCGGCGGTCACATCGGTTCGAGTTGATCGAGCCGACGGAGGATGACCCCCTCGCGCAGGGCCCACGGGCAGATGTCCATGGCATCCAGGTCGAGCCGGCGCATCACCGCCTCGGCGACCACCGCGCCCGCCAACAGTTGGTGGGCCCGGCCCGCGCCGACGCCCTCCAACTCCATCAACTGCGCGGGCGTCATGTGCCGGATGAAGCCGATGATCTGCCGCAGGCCGGCACGGGTCAGCCTGCGGTGCACCCAGAGGCCGGCGCCGGACGGTGCCGCGCCGGCCAGTCGCGCCAGGGTGCGGAACGTCTTCGAGGTGGCGGCCACCCGGTCCCAGCCCACCTCGGTCATCTGGTCGACCACCTTGTCCAGCCGGCTGTCGACGTACTCCCGTAGCTTGGCGACGGCCTCGGCGGACGACGGCGTGGTGCTGGCCGGGTCGACCCGCAGTTGCTCGCGGGTGAGACGCCCGGCGCCCAGCGGCAGCGAGACCGCCACGTCCGGGTCCTCGTCGATTCCGGCAGCGATCTCCAGGGAGCCGCCACCGATGTCGAGCACCAGCAGACGCCCCGCCGACCAGCCGAACCAGCGCCGTACCGCCAGGAACGTCATCCGTGCCTCGTCCGCGCCGGAGAGCACCTCCAGGCGTACGCCGGTCTCGTCACGGACCCGGGCGAGCACGTCGGCCGCGTTGGTGGCGTCGCGGACCGCGGAGGTGGCGAACGCGATCAGGTCGTCGGCCTCCAGCCCGGTCGCCGCCGCCCTGGCCATGCCGACCGCCTTGACCAGGCTGTCCGCACCCACCTCGGTCAACGCCCCGTCCGGACCGATCTGTTCGGCGAGACGCAGGACGACCTTCTCCGAGTGGGCCGGCCAGGGGTGCGCGCCGTGATGCGCGTCGACCACCAGCAGGTGCACCGTGTTGGATCCGACGTCGAGGACACCCAGTCGCATGGTGAAGACCCTAGGTGCAACACGTTCGTGCGGCTCGTCGGCCCGCGGACGGCACCACGCGTACGCTGGTCCGGGTGACGATGGAGCTCCGCGTGCTGGTGGACGACCCGGGGGACCCGCGCAGCCGTGAGGTGCCGCTGGACTTTCCCCGGGAGTGGATCGAGTTCGCCGACCCGGCGGACGAGACCCACCTGATCCGGGCCGACCTGACCTGGCTGCTCTCCCGCTGGACCTGCATCTTCGGCCAGGGCTGCCACGGCATCATCGCCGGCCGGGCCGCCGATGGCTGCTGCTCGCACGGGGCGTTCTTCACCGACCCGGACGACGAGAAGCGGGTCCGCCGCGCCGTCAAGCTGCTCACCCCGTCGACCTGGCAGCACTTCCAGCGCGGGTTCAAGAACTGGACCGACGAGGACACGATCGACGGCAAGAACCCCGCTCGCCGCACCGCCACCCAGGGCGCCGACGGGCCGTGCGTCTTCCTCAACGACGCCGACTTCGTCGGCGGGGGTGGTTGCGCGCTGCACGCCCAGGCGCTGCGCGACGGGGTGCACCCGCTCGAATACAAGCCGGACGTCTGCTGGCAGCTCCCCATCCGGCGTGACCAGGACTGGGTGAAGCGTCCGGACAACACCAAGGTGTTGGTCTCCACCCTGTCCGAGTTCGACCGGCGGGGCTGGGGCGCCGGTGGGCACGACCTCGACTGGTGGTGCACCTCGTCGACCGACGCGCACGTCGGGGCCGAGCCGATGTACCTGTCGTACGGCCCGGAGCTGACCGCGCTGATCGGCGCGGCGGCGTACGAGCGGCTGGCCGAACTGTGCGCGGCCCGGGTACGACAGGGCCTGGTCGCCCCCCACCCCGCCGACGATCTCTAGCCGATCTTGGTAGCACTGTTGCTACCATATTCGTATGGCAATGACCCTCCGGCTGGATGACGAACGCGAACGGCGACTCCGTCTCGTCGCGGACGAGGAGGACCGATCCATGCACGCCGTCGTGGTCACCGCCATCGACGACTACTTGGCGCGACGGAACGCCAAGGAGTTCGGCGACCTCGCCGACGAGATCATCGAACGACACGCCACCCTGCTCGCGCGCCTGGCCGAGTGATGGCAGAGGTTCGATACCCCACGCTCGCCGATGTGGCCGGCATCGCCCGCAAGCTCGGCGTGGGGATCAGGGACGCCGGCCTCGTGGAGTCGGCGGTGGCTCGGCCGAGAACGAGCGTCTTCGGCGAAGACGCCTACCCCGATCTCTGGACCAAAGCGGCAGCGCTGCTGCACTCACTGGCGAACAACCACCCGTTCGTGGACGGCAACAAACGGATTAGCTGGATCGTGACTGTCGCCTTCCTGTTGCAGAACCGCACCGTCAGCATCGACCAGCTCGACGAGACCGATCAGGACGTCGCGTACGACCTCGTCATCGGCGTGGCGGAGAGTCGCCTGACGGAAGTCTCCGAAATCGCCGCCGCCCTGCGCAAACTGTTCTGAGCACACGAAGTCAGTCGAGGGCGGCATCGACGAGTGTGCGGGCGGTCTGCTTCGCGGCCTCGGCGATCGCCGGATCGCCGTCCAGCACGCCGCCGGCGAGCCCACCGTCGAGCAGCAGGGTGAGCTGCCGGGCGAGCAGTTCCGGGTCGGCCGCCCCGGCCTTGCGGGCCAGCTCGGTCACCCAGGCCCGGACGACCGTCTTGTGCTCCACCGTCCGGGCGTGCACCGGACCGCCGGCGGGCGACTCGGCGGCCGTGTTGATGAAGGCGCAACCGTGGTAGCCGTCCCGACGACAGGCACTGACGAGGGCGTCGAACATCCCGACGAGCTGGTCGCGCGGCTCGTCGCCGGCCTCGCGGGCCGCCGCCCGCAGCGCGCCGAACCACGCCTGGTCGACCCGGTCCAGGTACGCCAGCACGAGGTCGTCCTTGCGCGGGAAGTGCTTGTAGAGCGTCGCCTTGGCCACGCCCGACTCGGCGATGACCGTGTCGACCCCGACGCCGCGTGGCCCGTGCGCGTAGAACAGCCGGAACGCGGTGTCCAGGATCCGGTCCCGGGCCGAGCCGGCCGGCGTGCGGTGCACGGGCATCGGCACTCCCTCATCGTTGCTGGTGACGGGCACGATTTTACAGACAGCTCGGTCTACAGACAGCTCCGTCTGCTGCCGCTCGGTCTGCTGCCGCTCGGTCTGCTGCCGCTCGTCGGTCCGCCGCCGGGGCTGACGGTGTCCTCGACTCCTGTCGAGCTGCCCCAGATATGGGGCTGAGCCGTCGAGGCCAAACCGTCGAGGCCAAACCGTCGAGGCCAAGCCGTCGAGGCCAAGCCGTCGAGGCTGAAACCTTTTGGGCCGCAGCGCGCTCGACCGCCGCCCCATATGCGGGGCAGCTCGACACGGCACAAGGGATAAGCGCCCTACCGCGCCGAACCCGCGCCGCCCCATTTTTCGGGCAGCTCGACACGGCACGAGGGATAACTGCCCCCTCCCCCGCCGCACCGCAGCCCAACCCCCCGCCGCCACATCTTCAGGGCAACTCGTCACGGGGCGAGGGATAGGCGCCGCGCCGCGCCGCAGCCCGGACCCCGCAGCCCCATCCCCGGGGGCAACTCGACACGGGGGAAGGGACGGGCGCGATGCCAGCGTCCATGAGGGACAGCGGTAGACAGACCTGTCTGTTAGCCTACGGACAGTCGGCGCGAGGCCACCGCGCCCGAGTGGAGGATCGATCGACATGCGCATCGCAGTTCTCGGCACCGGCTCGGTGGGACAGACCATCGCGGCCCGCACGGCGGATCTGGGCCACCAGGTCACCATCGGCACCCGGGACGTCGCGGCCACGCGGGCCGGCGCCTACGCCGCCTGGGCCGCCGAGCACCCCGAGGTCGGCCTGGAGACCATGGCCGTGGCGGCGGCCGACGCCGAACTGGTCGTCAACGCCACCAGTGGCACCGGATCCCTGCCGGCACTAACCGCGGCCGGCGCGGCGAACCTGGCCGGCAAGGTCCTGCTCGACATCGCCAACCCGCTCGACTTCAGCGCGGGTTTCCCGCCCGTTCTGACGGTCAATGACACCGACTCCCTGGCCGAACGGATCCAGCGGGAGTTCCCGCAGGCCAAGGTCGTCAAGTCGCTCAACACGCTCACCGCGGAGCTGATGGTGCGTCCGCGCCAGCTCGCCGACGGCGACCACAGCGTCTTCGTCTCCGGCGACGACGCGGAGGCGAAGCGCATCGTCACCGACCTGCTCGTCAGCTTTGGGCACACCGACGTCATCGACCTCGGTGACCTCTCCACGGCCCGGGGCACCGAGATGCTGATGCCACTCTGGCTGCGGCTCTACGGCCGGCTCGACACCGCCATCTTCAACGTCAAGGTCGTCCGCTGAGCGGACGCCGACAGCCCGAAGGGGGTCCACGCCGGGCGCGGACCCCCTTCGGATCGGCCGATCACGGCTCGAACTTGTAGCCCAGACCCCGCACGGTGACGATGAAACGCGGCGCCGACGGCTCTGGCTCGATCTTGGAGCGCAGCCGCTTCACGTGCACGTCCAGCGTCTTGGTGTCACCGACGTAGTCGGCGCCCCACACCCGGTCGATGAGCTGGCCCCGGGTCAACACCCGGCCCGCGTTGCGGAGCAGCAGTTCCAGCAACTCGAACTCCTTGAGCGGCAGCTGCACGGCACCGCCCTCGACCGTCACGACGTGCCGCTCGATGTCCATCCGCACCGGGCCGGCGGCCAGCGTCGGAGCGCCCGCCTCGGCGACCTCCGGGCTCTGCCGTCGCAGCACCGCCCGGATGCGGGCGACCAACTCCCGAGGGGAGTACGGCTTGGTGACGTAGTCGTCGGCGCCGATCTCCAGGCCGACCACCTTGTCGATCTCGCTGTCCCGCGCGGTGACCATGATGATCGGCACGGCCGAGCGCTGCCGAAGCTGCCGGCACACCTCGGTCCCCGACATCTCGGGCAACATCAGGTCGAGCAGCACGATGTCGGCGCCGGTTCGGTCGAACTCGGTGAGGGCGTCGGTTCCGGTCGCGGCGACCGAAACCTCGAAGCCCTCCTTACGGAGCATGTACGACAGGGCGTCGGAGAACGACTCCTCGTCCTCGACCACCAGAACGCGGCTCAAGGGGGATTTCCTTTCCATTGCTGTCAGACCTGCCGTAGCTCGGCCGGACCGGCCTCGATCCCAGCCGGCGGCAGTGTCGCCAGGAGATCGTCCGGTGGGCTGGCGGGCAACCGGAGGGTGAACGTCGACCCACCGCCAAGAGTGCTCGACACCTCCACCCGACCGCCATGGTTGCTCGCGATGTGTTTCACGATGGCCAGGCCGAGCCCGGTGCCACCGGTGGCACGTGAGCGGGCCTGGTCGGCCCGGTAGAACCGCTCGAAGATCCGGTCCACGTCCGTCGGGGCGATGCCGATGCCCTGGTCGGCGACCGCGACCTCGACATGTTCGCCGTCACCGCGGAGGGTGACCCGCACCGTGGTGTCCTCGCCCGAGTAGTTGATGGCGTTCTCCACCAGGTTCGCCACCGCCGTGGCGAGCTGGCTGTCGCTGCCGTACGCGGTGAGACCGCGCTCGCCGTCGACAGTGACCTCGACCCCCCGGGCGGCAGCCGTGGTCCGGGTGCGGTCGACCACCTCGGCGATCACCCAGTCGAGCGCGACCGGCTCCGGCGGCGGCTGCGGCTCGGCGCCCTGGAGCCGGGTCAGCTCCAGCAGCTCCTGCACCAGCCGGCCCAGCCGGGTCGACTCGTGCTGGATCCGTTCGGCGAACCGGCGGGCGGCGACCAGGTCCTCGGAGAGGTCCGGCGCCGTGGCGTCGGCCGGCTCGGTGGCGTCCAGCAGCGCCTCGGCGAGCAGTTGCAGCGCCCCGATCGGGGTCTTCAGCTCGTGACTGACGTTCGCCACGAAGTCCCGCCGGACCCGGGTCAGCCGGTGTGACTCGGTCACGTCGACAGCCTCGACGGCGATGAAGCCGTTTCCGAGACCCATGGCCCGCAGGTGCACGCCCAGCGGGTTCTCCCCCGCGCTGTCGCGGCCTCGGGGCAGATCCAGCTCGATCTCGCGCCGCACGCCGGTGCGCCGCACCTGACCCGCGAGGGTACGGATCAACGGGTGCGCGGCGATCGAACCCGGTGTGCTGCCGGTCCGTAGGAGCCCCATGGCGCGGGCGGCCGGGTTGATCAGGACGGGGACGTCGTCGTCGTCCAGTACCACGACACCGGCGCGGAGCGAATCGATCGTCCGACGGCCGAGCCCGGCCTGCTGCGAGTCGGCTATCGCGGGCCTCCCTGTGCTCCAGCGGGAGCTCGCGCTACCCGTCGACGTGG
Organism: Micromonospora sp. NPDC049359; assembly: GCF_044466585.1. NCBI lineage: Bacteria > Bacillati > Actinomycetota > Actinomycetes > Micromonosporales > Micromonosporaceae > Micromonospora > Micromonospora sp. NPDC049359. Next base: position 161,141 of record NZ_JBITMW010000004.1, read on the forward strand.
AGCCGCCGCGCGCCGGCAGGAACCGGGGCAGCAGGACACCGACGACCACTCCGGCCGCCAACGCCACGGCCACCACGACCGCCACTGCCCACTCCACCCGGCGATCGTAGGGTCATTGTTAACCTGGCTACCACACATAACGGGACGAATCACCCTCACTTCCGAAAGTGTTCACCCCCACGTCTGGCGTCGTTCACCCTGGTTCATCCGGGGTCCGTCAACGCCCCCTACCGTTGGCGTCGCACCTGCTCAACCCCTGCGCCGACACCCGTCGGCGGCGACCGACCACAGGACGTGATGATGCGCGACGAGTTCCGGGCCGACCTTCAGATCGTCAGCCAACTGCTGGTGGACATGGCGGAGGGCATCCGCGCCGCCATGCGCCAGGCCACCCGGGCCCTGCTCACGGCCGACCGGCAGGCCGCCGAGACGGTCATCGAGCGGGACGCCGAGATCGACGACCTCTACCGGCACGTCGAGGAGCGGGTGTGTGACCTGCTCGCCCGGCAGGCGCCGGTCGCCTCCGACCTCCGGGCAATGATCACCGCGCTGCACGTGGCGGCCGATCTGGAGCGAATGGGTGACCTCGCCGAGCACGTGGCGAAGACCGCGCTGCGCCGGCACCCCTCCCCGGCTGTTCCGGCCGAGCTGCGGACGGTCTTCACCGAGATGTCCGACATCGCCGACCGGATGGCCGCCAAGATCGGTTCCGTGCTGGCTAAGCCCGACGTCGACCTCGCCGCCGAGTTGGACCGCGACGACGACGCCATGGACGAGCTGCACAAGAGCCTGTTCGCGGTGCTGCTCGGCGACGACTGGCCGTACGGGGTGGAGACCGCGATCGACGCCACCCTGCTGGGCCGGTTCTACGAGCGCTTCGCCGACCACGCGGTGAACGCCGGCGAGCACGTGATCTACCTGATCACCGGCGAGAACACAACCACCGCCAGCTGAAGTGCAAGGAAGGGCCCCTTGTTATCGCTTTTTGCATAACAAGGGGCCCTTCCTTGCACTTAGCGGCCCTGGTTGGCGACCGCGGCGGCGGCTTCCTTCGCTGCCGTCGGGTCGAGGTAGGTGCCGCCCAGGGTGAGCGGGCGCAGCTGCGGGTCGAGGTCGTAGCGCAGCGGGATACCGGTCGGGATGTTGAGCTTGGCGATCGCCTCGTCGGAGATCTGGTCGAGGTGCTTCACCAGGGCGCGCAGCGAGTTGCCGTGCGCGGCCACCAGCACCGTACGGCCGGCCAGGATGTCGGGCACGATCGAGTCGTACCAGTACGGAAGCATCCGCTCGACGACGTCCTTGAGGCACTCGGTACGCGGCATCAGCTCGGTCGGCAGCAGCGCGTACCGCGGGTCACCCACCTGCGACCACTCGTCGTCGTCCGCGATGGGCGGCGGCGGGGTGTCGTACGACCGGCGCCAGAGCATGAACTGCTCCTCGCCGTACTCGTCAAGGGTCTGCTTCTTGTTCTTGCCCTGTAGGGCGCCGTAGTGGCGCTCGTTGAGCCGCCAGGACCGGCGCACGGCGATCCAGTTCCGGTCGGCGGCGTTGAGCGCCAGCTCGGCGGTGCGGATAGCCCGGCGCATAACGCTGGTGTGCACGACGTCCGGCAGCAGGCTGTGCTCGCGCAGCAGCTCGCCGCCCCGCCGTGCCTCGCCCTCGCCCTTCTCGGTCAGGTCGACGTCCACCCAGCCGGTGAAGAGGTTCTTGGCGTTCCAGTCACTCTCGCCGTGCCGCAACAGGACCAGCGTCCCGACGGTGGGCCCCTCGCTCGCAGTCATGCGGATCATCCTGCCTCAACCCGGTTGCGGACACGCGGGCACCCGTCGTGACGACCACCACGTGAAAAAGCGGGTGACCTGCGATTCCGGCCGGCACTAGGGTTGGTAAGGCACGGCAGTCAGATCGGTCATTACTTGTAAGCGGGGGCACCACGTGCGGACGATGCGGAGCTGGTTCACGGACACCACCGGGGGCCTACCCAGGACCTTCTGGTACCTGTGGTCCGGCACCCTGATCAACCGGCTCGGCTCGTTCGTCCTCGTGTTCCTCGCCATCTACCTGACCCAGGAACGTGGCTTCTCGCCGTCTCAGGCTGGCCTGGTGCTCGGTCTCTGGGGCGTCGGCGGCGCGGTCGGCACCACCGCCGGCGGGGCCCTCGCGGACCGGTGGGGCCGCCGGCCGACGCTGCTCACCGCGCATGTGGGCGCGGCGACCATGATGCTCGCCCTCGGGCTGGCCCGGGAACTCTGGGCGGTCGCGCTGGGCGCCCTGCTGCTCGGCATGTTCGCCGAGGCCGCCCGCCCGGCGTTCGGGGCCATGATGATCGACGTGGTACCGGCGAAGGACCGGCTGCGCGCCTTCTCGCTCAACTACTGGGCCATCAACCTCGGCTTCGCCTGCGCCGCCATCCTCGCCGGTCTCGCCGCGCAGGCCGACTACCTGCTGCTGTTCGTGGTCGACGCGGGCACGATGCTGATCACCGCGCTGATCATCTTCGTCCGGGTGCCGGAGACGAGCCACGGCGGATTTCCCGTCGCCGCGACCACCGCCCCGCGCGGCGCCCTGCGCACGATCCTCGCCGACCGGGTCTTTCTCGGCTTCGTGACGCTGAACCTGTTCGCTGCGCTGGTGTTCCTCCAGCACATCTCGATGCTGCCGATCGCCATGGGCGACTCCGGCCTGAGCCCGGCCACGTACGGCTCGGTGATCGCCCTCAACGGTCTCCTCATCGTCGTCGGCCAGCTTTTCGTGCCCCGGCTGATCCGGGGGCGCAACCGCTCGCAGGTGCTCGCCGTCGCCGCCGTGGTGATGGGCGTCGGGTTCGGGCTGACCGCGTTCGCGGGTAGCGCCTGGTTCTACGGGCTGACCGTGTTGATCTGGACGGTCGGCGAGATGCTGAACTCGCCGTCGAACTCCACGCTGATCGCCGAGCTCTCCCCGGCCGAACTGCGCGGTCGGTACCAGGGCGTGTTCGGCCTCTCCTGGCAGATCGCCGGTGCGAGCGCGCCGATCCTGGGCGGTCTGGTGCGTGAGCACGTCGGCAATGCGGCGCTGTGGCTCGGCTGCGCCGCGATCGGCGTGCTGACGGCGGTGGCCCACCTGGCGTCCGGCCCCGCCCGCGAGCGGCGGGCCACCGCGCTGCGGCACGCCGCCGAGGTCGCGGCGCCGGTGGGCACCCGTTCGCCGCAGCCCGCCGAGGCCGCGGCCTGAGTCCGGTACGACCACCGCGCGCAGGCCCGACTACCGTTCAGGAGAAACGGTTAAGAAACTGAACTGTCGGGAGGTCGCATGCACGCCCTGCGGCGCTGGTGGCAGGACACCGCAGGCGGGCTCCCCGGCGCATTCTGGTACCTCTGGGCAGGGCTGCTGATCAACCGGGCGGGCGCGTTCGCCATGCTCTTCCTGTCGCTCTACCTCACCGACGCCCGGGGCGCCAGCGCGGCGGTGGCCGGCGTCGTCGTCGGGGCGTACGGGGCCGGTGGGGCGGTCGGCGTGCTGTTCGGTGGGGTGCTGGCCGACCGGTGGGGGCGCCGATCGACACTGCTCGCCGCCCACCTGGTCACCGCCACCCTGATGGCGGCGCTGGCCTTCAGCCGTCCGCTGCCGCTGATCGCGGCGCTCGCCGCGCTGGTCGGCGTCGCCCACTCCATGCCCGGCCCGGCGCTCGTGGCGGCGATCGTCGACGTGGTGCCCGCCGACCGGCGCTCGCGCGCGTTCAACCTGGAGTTCTGGGCGTTGAACCTCGGGATGGCGGTCGCCTCGCTGCTCGCCGGGCTGGTGGCCGAGGCGAGCTTCACCGCGCTGTTCCTGGTCGACGCGGGCGCCACGCTGACCGCCGCCGCCGTCATCGGCTGGAAGGTTCCGGAGACCCTGCGGCGGGCCACTCCTGTCGCCCAGGCCAGCCACCCGACTCCCGCCCGGCCCCGCCGGCCGGGACTGCTCACCGTCCTCAGCGACCGGATCTTCCTGGTCTTCGTCGGGCTCACCTTCGTGCTGGCCGTCCTCACCCTGCAGACCTCGACGATCATGCCGCTGGCGATGCGCGCGGACGGCCTGGGACCGTCGGCGTACGGCCTGGTCGTGGCCCTCGGCGGCGCGCTGATCGTGCTGGGGCAACTGTTCGTGCCCCGCCTGATCGACCGACGCCGCAAGGCCGTCGTCCTGGCCGCCTCCACCGCCCTGCTGGCGGTCGGCTTCGGAGTGCTCGCGGTCGCCGACCACCTGGCCGTCTACCTGGGCGCGGCGGTGGTCTGGACGGTCGGCTCGATGCTCGCCGCCCCGCCCAACGCCCAGATCAACGCGGATCTCGCGCCGCCGGACCTACGCGCGCGGTATCAGTCGGTCTTCTATCTGACGTTCCCCGCCGCGGCCTTCGTCGCGCCCATGCTGGGCGGGGTGAGCCTGCAGTACCTCGGCGACCGGCACTGGCTGATCGTCGCCGGGTTGGGCGTCCTGGCCGCCGTCGGCCACCTGCTGGCCGGGCCGCCCCGCGAGCGGCACGTCGACGCGCTGCGCCGGGCCGCCGACCGGGAGCCGGCAGACCGGGTCCCGACAAGCTGACCGTACGACGGCAAAGCGCCCACCATGGCCCGAAGGTCATTGGTGGGCGCTCGCCGGTGTGGGGCCGGCGGCGGCGGGCAACACTCACCCCCGTAAGCATCGCCCGCTCGCGCCGCCGGTCCAAACAGGTGGGCACCGTCCCCCAACGGTTGGTCCACCCGTCCCCTCGCACCTCGCCTGGTGCGCGGATCTGATCGATCCGCCGCTCCCCCGAACGTTTCCAAGCGTGGTGCGGCGCAATAAAGCTAGTTCGGCCGGATTCTGAATTCAACCCGAATGGGATGTCTCGCCGGTCACAACTGACGAGTATCCCCAGCTCCGGCCTCGGTCTCTGGCAACAGCCGGGTACCCGTCGAGCATTCCCGCAAACACCTCATCCGTCCTCACGATCGGGTGACTCGGTGCGGAAGAAGTTGCTCTGCCGACCGTCGCGCATCTGCTCCTGGTAGATCAGATTGAGCCGGCGCAGATCGAAGGTGTGGAACCACTCATCCCAGGTGATCTCGCGAATCCGGCTGCTTTCCCGGTATCCGGGAATGTTGAAGGTCAGAACGCCCGCCCGGCCCTCCCGTTCGGTACCCGCGATGGTCGCCGGCTTCGCGCCTCGCGCTCGCGCCCAGCGCTGGATCACCTCGTGATTCGCGGTGATCAGACTCCGACCCGGTCGCTCCGGCCGGTCGGCGATCGACGCGATCACCTGCGAGCTGCGGACCGACCGTCCGCTGCCCCGCCCGGTCCGGATCCCACCGGCCGCCGTGCCCGTCGACCGGCTCGCCGTGGCCCGCTTCGCGGGAGCCGCGCTCTTCGCCGTGGCCCGCTTCGCGGGAGCGGCGCGCTTGGCGGCCGGTCGGGCCGGCGCCTTCTTCGCGGGCACCTTGCGCGCCGGCGCGGTACGGGCGGTCGCGGAGGTCCGACGCGCCGCCGTCGACTTCGCCGCCGTCGTCTTCTTCGCGGTGGCCGACTTACGGGCCGCCGTCGACGTCCGTGCGGTCGTCGTCTTCTTCGCCGCCGCCGTCTTCCGCGCCGGGGTGGCTCTCTTCGTGGCGGCCGTCTTCTTCGCGGCGGCTCGCTTCGCCGGGGCGCTCTTGTTCGCGGGCACGGCCTTCGCGCGACTCGGCGCAGCCCGCGCCGCCGACTTCTTCGTCGCGGCGGCCCGACCCGCCGACGCCCTGCTGCCGGACGCCCGGCCGGCCGGCCCGGTGCTGCGCCGACCTGCGCCACCGGCATCCGAACGCATCGAGCGCACCAACTGTTTCACCAGGTCGGGCTTGCGCATGGCGGAGATACCGGAAACCCCGCGCTTGCGCAGTTGCCCGCGGATGTCGTCCACCCGCATCTGCGAGATCGCCGACTCGGAGACCCCGGGCGTGCCCGGAGTCTGGTTGCCGGCCTGCCGTTTGGTCCGGGTCGCAGTCCCGCCGCGACCTGAGCTGTTCCGCTGAGCCATGGGACGCTCCGCTCCTCGACACTCCGTCCTCGGCGCGCGGGGGTCCCTGTGCCGCACCGCGCGCCGCGGCATACCCCGCCGGAGAGAACCCAACCGCGTCGATCTTGCACTTTCGGTGGCGGCACAAGGGGCATGGCAGCCCAAAACGACCACCGAAAGTGCAAGATCGCGGAAATCGGAGGGTGGGGTCAGGGCTGGGTGGGGTTGGCGGGCTCGAAGAGGTGGGCGAAGGCGGCCAGGTTCGCGGTCGACTCGCCGCGCTTGACGCGCCACTCGTACTCGCGCCGGATCGAACTGCCGAAGCCGATCTCCAGCATCGTGTCGAAGGACTCGTCGGAGTAGGTGAGCACCGAGCCGAGCAGCCGGTCGAGCTCGTCGGCGTCCACGCCGGCCGGGTTGACCCGGCCGGTCAGGTAGACGTCGCCGGCCGCGTCGATGGAGAAGGAGACGCCGTACATCCGGGCGTTGCGCTGCAACAGCCACGCCCACAGCTCCTCGCGGCGCTCATCGGGCTGGCGCATCACGAAGGCCTCGATCCGTAGCGCGTGCTCGCCGACGATCAGGTTGCAGACCGTCTTGAGCTTGTGGGTGCCCGGCAGGGTCACCGCGTACGCGCCGGGACCGGTCGACTCCCAGGCCAGGTCACGGTCGGCGCAGACCGACTCGATGAGGGTCGCGAGGTCGCTTTTCGGGCTCACCGGGCCCACTCTACGACCGACCCGGCGCACGCACCCGGGTGGCGAGCGCCCGTGGTCACCAGGAGCAGGAGAGCGCCGGGTCGCAGGCCAGGTCGGCGGCGAGCCGGGCCCGGCGGGCGGCGATCGCCTCGCCGTACACGTCGAGCAGCCCCGACACCGTACGGTCCCAGGAGAAGTGCTGTGCGTGCTGCGCCGCGCCCCGGGACAGCGTGGCCCGCAGGGCGCTGTCCGGCAGCAGGCGACTCAGCGCGCGAGCCCAGTCCACCGGGTCGTGCCCGTCGATCAGCACCCCGCTGACGTGGTCCCGCACGGCGGTCACCAGGCCGCCGACGGCAGCGGCCAGCACCGGCGTACCGCAGGCCTGGGCCTCCAGGGCGACGAGCCCGAAGGATTCGTTGTGCGACGGCACCGCGACCAGATCGGCGGCCCGGTACAGAGCCGGCAGGTCGTCGCCGGTGCGCGGCGGCAGGAACACGACCCGGTCGGTGACGCCGAGCGTGGCGGCCAGCTCGATCAGGGCGGTCGGCCGGTCCAGGCCGCTGCCGCTGGGCCCGCCGCAGATCACCACGGTCACCTCGTCGGCCAGGGCGGGGTCACGCTCGCGCAACGCGGCGACGGCGCGGATCAGCACGTCCGGCGCTTTGAGTGGTTGGATCCGACCGACGAAGGCCACCACGTACCCGTCGACCGGCAGCCCCAGCCGGAGGCGGGCGGCACGGGCGGCCAGGTGGCGGTCGCCCGGTGCGGGGCGGAACCGGGCCAGGTCGACGCCCGGCTGCACGACCGTGACGTGGGCGGGGTCGGCGTCGTACCGCTCGACCAGGTCGCGGGCCTCCACGCGGGTGTTGGCGACCAGTTGGTCCGCCTCGGCGACCACCTGCTCCTCGCCGATCACCCGGGCCTTCGGTTCGGGCCGGTCGTCGGCCGCGAGCTGGGCGTTCTTGACCTTCGCGAGGGTGTGCGCGGTGTGCACGAGCGGCACGCCCCAGCGTTCCTTGGCCAGCCAGCCGACCTGGCCGGAGAGCCAGTAGTGGGAGTGGATGAGGTCGTAGTGTCCGGGCGGGCGGGACGCCTCGGCACGCAGCACCCCGGCCGTGAAGGCGCAGAGCTGGCCGGGCAGCTCCTCCTTGGTCAGCCCTTCGAGCGGGCCGGACATGATGTGCCGCACCTGCACGCCGGGGGCCATCTCGACCACCGGCGGAAGGTCGCCCGAGGTGGCCCGGGTGAAGATCTCCACCTCGACGTCGGCCTCGGCGAGCCGCCGGGCGACTTCCAGGATGTACACGTTCATCCCCCCGGCATCGCCCGTTCCGGGCTGGTGCAGGGGGGATGTGTGGACGGAGAGGGTGGCGATGCGCCGGGGTCGCGGCCACGGTCGCGCACCTCGCTGACGACCGACACCGGTGTGCAGTTCCGCCACGTCCGCTCCTTCTGTCACGGTTAATGCCGTCACGCACGACCGGCGCTTCTCGGTCAACCTGTACGCCGGATGTCATCTTCCCCATCGGGCAACGGAAATGCGTCGGCGCGGCCGCCCGGCGTGACGGACCTCATCACGAACGGCCGCCGACACAGCCCGACGCCCGGTCGGGATCGGCGGTGCGGCGCGGGTGACAATGACCCGATGACCTCTGTCGCCATCGTCACCGGAGCGTCCAGCGGGATCGGCGCGGCCACCGCCCGCCGGCTCGCCGCCGAGGGCTTCCACGTACTCGCCGCCGCCCGCCGCGCCGACCGTCTCACCGATCTCGTCGCCGAGATCACCGCCGCTGGCGGGCAGGCAACCGCGGTGACCTGCGACGTCACCTCGGACGAGTCGGTGGCCGGGCTCGCCGAGGCCGCCGTCCAGGCGTCCGGGCCGGTCACCCTGCTGGTCAACAACGCCGGCGGCGCACGCGGCCTGGACCCGGTGGAGTCCGGCTCGCTCGACGACTGGCAGTGGATGTACGACGTGAACGTGCTCGGCACGCTGCGGGTGACCCAGGCGCTGCTGCCGGCGCTGGAGGCGTCCGGCTCGGGGACCATCGTGGTGGTCTCCTCCACGGCCGGGCTGACCGTGTACGAGGGTGGCGGCGGCTACACGGCGGCGAAGCACGCGCAGACGGCCATCGCCGGCACGCTCCGGCTGGAGCTGTGCGGCCGGCCGCTGCGGGTCATCGAGATCGACCCGGGGATGGTGCAGACCGAGGAGTTCGGGCTGGTCCGCTTCGGCGGGGACGCCGAGCGGGCCGCCGCCGTCTACGCCGGGGTCCCCGGGCCGCTGGTCGCCGAGGACGTGGCCGACTGCATCGCCTGGTGCGCCACCCGCCCCGAGCACGTGAACGTCGACCGGCTGGTGGTCCGGCCTCGTGCGCAGGCCGCACAGCACAAGGTGCACCGGGTCTCCTGACCCCGGGACCGGACGCATGAGCGGGGCTCCACGACGCCGGCCCCTCGGGGTGGTCACCCGGGGCACCACCAACCCGAACCGGCTCCGCCGGGTGGACAACTGGATCGTGGCGACCTGCGCCGACCGGCTGCGGGACGCGGCCGATACGCTGGTGGTGGACCTGGGCTACGGCGCGACGCCGGTCACCGCCGTGGAGCTGCGGGCGCGGCTGGCGGCGGGGGTCCGTCGGGACGTACGCCTGGTCGGGCTGGAGATCGACCAGGCGCGGGTGGCCGCCGCGACGCCGGCCGCCGACCCGCCGGGCCTGACCTTCGCCCGGGGTGGCTTCGAGCTGGCCGGGCTCCGGCCGGTGCTGGTCCGCGCGTTCAACGTCCTGCGACAGTACGACGAGAGTGACGTGCAGGACGCCTGGCGCACGATGACCGCCGCGCTCGCCCCGGGTGGGGTGCTCGTGGAGGGCACCTGTGACGAGCTGGGCCGGCTGGCGAGCTGGCTGCTCCTCGACGCGGACGGCCCTCGGACGTTGACCCTGGCCGCGAAGCTCACCACGCTGGGCAGCCCCGCCGAGCTGGCCGAGCGGCTACCCAAGGCGCTGATCCACCGCAACGTTCCGGGCGAGGCCATCCACGATCTGATCCGGGCGCTGGAGGACGCCTGGCGGAGTGCGGCTCCCTATGCCACGTTCGGCCCCCGCCAACGCTGGGTGCGCGCGGTGTCCCAGCTCAAGGCTGAGGGCTGGCCCGTGCTGTCCACTCCGCAACGCTGGCGTCAGGGCGAGCTGACCCTCCCCTGGCCCCCGGAGGGTTAGAGAGTGCAGTTGATCAGGACTGGTTCGGGGTGCAGGGTCACGCCGAAGCGGGCGTGGACCTCGTCGCGGATGGTGTTGGCCAGCATCAGCAGGTCGCCGGTGCTGGCGGTGCCGCTGCGGTTGGTCAGGGCGAGGGTGTGCTTGCTGGAGATGGCGACGCCGCCGGGACCGGGGTGGCCCTTGGTGAAGCCCGCCTTGTCGATCAGCCAGGCCGCGCTCACCTTGACCAGCCCGTCCGCCCCGGGCCAGGAGGGCGGGTCGCCCACCTCGGCGGAGCGTTCCAGGAGTTGTTCGTACGTCGCCCGGTCCAGGACCGGGTTGGTGAAGAAGGAGCCGACCGAGCGGGTGTCGGGATCGGTGGCGTCGAGCACCATGCCCTTGCCGGCGCGTAGTCGCAGCACCGCCGCCCGAGCCTCGGCCAGCGGCACCTGGTCGCCGACCTCGACGCCGAGCGCCCGGGCCAGTTCGGCGTAGCGCACCGGACCGGACAGCGGCGAGCGGGCGAGCCGGAAGTCGACCGAGAGCACGATCCAGCGGTCCTGGTACTTGAAGATGCTGCCCCGGTAGGCAAAACCGCACTCGGCGGCGGGAACGAGCTGGCGGGTGCCGTCGAGGCGGTCGTACACCTCGACGGCGGTAATCGTCTCGGCGACCTCCTGGCCGTACGCGCCGACGTTCTGGATCGGGGTCGCGCCGGTCGAGCCGGGAATGCCGGAGAGGCACTCCAGGCCGGCCCAGCCGTTACGGACAGTGGCGGCCACCAGGTCGTCCCACGGCTCGCCGGTCTCGACACGGACGGTGACGGACTCGGCGTCCTCGGCGAGTACCCGCAGGCCGCCCGAGCGCACCAGCACGACCGTCCCGGGGAAGCCATCGTCGCCGATCACCACGTTGCTGCCGCCGGCCAGGACGAGGATCGGCTCGTCCGTGGCCTGGACCGCCCGGATGATCTCGTCGGCACTGGTCGCGGCCACGATCCGCCCGGCGGGCCCGCCCATCCGTAGCGTGGTGTAGCCGGCCAGTGGACCCGGAATGGCACGATCGGCTTCGGTTGTCGGCTGGGCGTAGGCGTCTGACACGTCTTTCACCTTAGGCTGATGGGCAGCCGTGGCACCTACTGGTGGCCCGGCACCCCCGGGAGGATGGCGATGAGCAGAGTGCAGGGCAGCAAGGATTTCTGGATTGGGGCACTCCGGGCCGAGGGTCCGGCGTTCGCCGCGGCGGTTGCCGAGGCACCGCCGGAGACACCCGTGCTGTCCTGTCCCGGCTGGACGGTCAATGATCTCACTCTGCACCTTGCGGGCCTCTACCACTGGGTTTATTCGTTCGCCGGGTCGGGCAGCACCGAGGCGCCGCCCCGCCGGGACGCGTCCGAAGTGCCGTCCGGCGTGAGCGCGCTCCAGCTCTGGCAGCACGGGTACGACCAGTTGATGACCCTGTTCGACGGGCTCGACCCGGAGGCGCCGGCGTGGAACTGGGCCCCGCAGCCGAAGAAGGCCGGTTTCTGGCCCCGCCGGATGGCGCACGAGACGGCGGTGCACCGCTGGGACGCCCAGCTCGCCATCGCGGCCGGTGAGCCGGTCGAGGCGAAGCTGGCCGCCGACGGGGTGAGCGAGGTGCTGGACACCTGGTTGCCGGCCGGCCGGCGACAGGTGAAGGGCGACTGGCGCGGGGTGGTCCAGCTCGCGGCGACCGACGCGGACCAGGAGTGGTATCTGCGGCTGCGCGGCGAGGGGGTGGCGCTGCTCGACACGGCGACCATCTTCGACCACGACGACCACCACGCCCGCGCGCAGGTCAGCGGCACCGCGAGCGACCTGCTGCTGGCGCTCTGGGGCCGGGTCAGCTTCGAGACGCTCGACGTGACGGGCGACCGCGCGCTGCTGGAGGGTCTGCGTACCGGCTGATCCCAGCGACAGCCGCGCGTGACGAGGGCGTCACCCCTGGTGGGGTGACGCCCTCGTTCGCCTGCCGCCCGAATTCGTGAGAGCGCTCTCTTGACAGGGTGCGAGCGACCCACCACCCTGACGTGAGAGCGCTCTCTTGGTCTTCTACCACCACCTCATCACCCTGAGAGAGGTCCATACGATGGCTGTCCTTCCGCGCCGCCGCCTCGCCGCGGTGGCCCTCGCCGCAACAGCCGCCCTGCTCGTCACCGCCGGCTGCGGCGGCGGTGACGACGCCGAGGCGGACGGGCCGATCACGCTGACCGTCGACGTCTTCGGCCAGTTCGGCTACGACCAGCTCTACCAGGAGTACATGGCCGCGCACTCCGACGTGAAGATCGTCGAGCGGGGCACCGGCAGCAACCTCGACGAGTACTCACCGAAGCTGACCCAGTGGCTCGCCGCCGGCCGGGGGGCCGGCGACATCGTGGCCATCGAGGAGGGTCTGCTCGTCGAGTACAAGGCGAATCCGAACAACTTCGTCAACCTGCTGGACCACGGCGCCGCCGACCTCAAGGGCAACTTCCTGGAGTGGAAGTGGAACGCCGGCCTGACCGCCGACGGCAAGCAGCTCATCGGCCTCGGCACCGACGTCGGCGGCATCGCCATGTGCTACCGCAAGGACCTCTTCGAAAAGGCCGGCCTGCCCACCGAGCGGGACGAGGTGTCGAAGCTCTGGCCCACCTGGCAGGACTACATCGCCACCGGGGAGAAGTTCGTCGCCGCCAAGACCGGGGCGTCCTTCCTCGACGCGGCCACCAACACCTTCAACACGATCCTGTTGCAGACCGCCGGCAACAGCACCGGCTACAGCTACTACGACACCAGCGGCAACGTCGTGGTCGACAGCAACCCGGCCGTACGACAGGCCTGGGACACCACGATGGACATCATCGACTCGGGCCTCTCCGGTAAGTACGGCTCGTGGTCCGAGGAGTGGGTGTCCGCCTTCAAGCAGACGAAGTTCGCCACCATCGCCTGCCCCGCGTGGATGACCGGGGTCATCGAGGGCAACGCCGGCCCGGCCGCCAAGGGCAAGTGGGACATCGCCCGGGTGCCCGGCAACGGCGGCAACTGGGGTGGGTCGCACCTCGCCGTACCGAAGCAGAGCAAGCACCAGGCCGAGGCCATCGAGCTGGCCAAGTTCCTGACCAGCGCCAAGGGCCAGATCGGCGCGTTCAAGGCCAAGGGGCCGCTGCCGTCGTCGCCGCAGGCGCTCGACGACCCGGCGATCGCCCAGTCGACGAACGCGTACTTCTCCGGTGCGCCCGTCGGGTCCATCTTCGGCACCGGCGCGAAGAGCCTGAAGCCGGTCTACATGGGCCCCAAGAACCAGGCCGTGCGTACCGAGGTGGAGAACGCCGTACGCACCGTGGAGCTGGGCCAGCGCAGCCCCGCGCAGGGCTGGACGGACGCGGTGACCAACGCCAAGAAGGCCGCCGCCAAGTAGCCCGAGCCAGCGTGCGGGCGGGCGCCGGACCCCGGTTCCCGCCCGCACGACGGAAAGGAGTCACCGGGCATGACCGTTCAGCTCGACGCCCGCCCACCGGTCGCACCGTCGGCCGGACCCCACCGCCGATTGTCGGGTCGGCTCAGCCACCTCGACACCCGCTACTCGCCGTACCTCTACATCGCCCCGTTCTTCCTGCTCTTCGCGGTGTTCGGGGTCTACCCGCTGGCGTACACCTTCTGGGTCTCGCTGCACGACTGGGACCTGCTCGGCACCGACCATCCGTTCGTGGGCGCGGAGAACTACACCCGGCTCCTCGCCGACGTGGACTTCTGGCACGCGCTGGTCAACACGCTCGGCATCTTCGTCATCTCGACCGTGCCACAGTTGCTCGCCGCGCTCTGGTTGGCCAACCTGCTGAACCGAGGCCTGCGGGGGCGTACGGGCTGGCGGATGGCGGTGCTCGTCCCCAACGTGACCTCCACGGCCGCCGTGGCGATCGTCTTCGGGGTGCTCTTCGGCCGCGAGTTCGGCATGGTCAACTGGCTGCTCGACCTCATCGGGCTGGACGCGATCGAGTGGAAGTCCAACCGGATCGCCTCCTGGGTCGCGATCTCCGCGATGGTCGACTGGCGGTGGACCGGCTACAACGCGTTGATCCTCCTGGCCGCGATGCAGGCCATCCCCCGGGACCTCTACGAGGCGGCGGCGATCGACGGCGCGAGCCGGGCCCGACAGTTCTGGTCGGTCACCGTGCCGCTGCTCAAACCGACGATCATCTTCTGCACCATCATCGCCACCATCGGCGGCCTTCAGCTCTTCACCGAGCCCCGGATGTTCCACTCCGGCACCAACCCGATCCGCGGCGGACCGCTGCGCGAGTCGCAGACCCTGACCATGTACATGTTCGAGAACGCCTTCGCGCCGCACTACAACTTCGGCTACGGCTCGGCGGTGGCGTGGCTGCTCTTCGCGCTGATCGCACTCGTCGCGGCCGTCAACGTGCTGGTCCTGCGCCGCCTCGGCGGGAAGGAAACCCGATGAGTCGGCTCTGGCGGGCCAGCCCGCTCACCTACTTCGCCCTGGTCGGCGCCGCCGTCCTGTCGATCTTCCCGATCTGGTGGATGTTCGTCGTGGCCAGTCGTACCAGCGACGCGATGGGCCAACTGCCGCCGCCGATCACGCCGGGCAACAACCTGGGCGCGAACATCGCCCGGCTGTTCGACAACACCGACGCGTACTTCCTGACCGGCCTGATCAACTCGGTGATCGTGGCGACCACCGTCACCGTCTCGGTGGTCTTCTTCTCCAGCCTGGCGGGGTTCGCCTTCGCGAAGCTGCGCTTCCGGGGCCGCAACGCGCTGCTGTTGGTGATCATCGCGACCATGATGGTGCCGACCCAGCTCGGGGTGATCCCGCTCTACCTGCTCATGACGAAGTTGCAGTGGAACGACCGGCTGCCCGCGGTGATCGTCCCGGTGCTGGTCACCGGGTTCGGGGTGTTCATGATGCGGCAGTACGCCGGCCAGGCCATCAGCGACGAGCTGATCGAGGCCGCCCGGATGGACGGCTGCGGCACCGCGCGGATCTGGTGGCACGTGGTGCTGCCGGCGCTGCGCCCGGCCGCCGCCGTGCTCGGTCTGCTCACGTTCATGACCACCTGGAACGACTTCCTGTGGCCGTACGCTGTGTTGAACGACCCGGCCAATCCGACCGTTCAGCTCTCCCTGCGGGCGCTGTCCGACGGGTACTACCAGGACATGTCACAGGTGTTCACCGGCACGGCCATCGCGACGCTGCCCCTGTTGCTGGTCTTCGTGCTGTTCGGTCGCCAGATCATCGGCGGGATCATGGAAGGTGCGGTCAAGGCGTGAACGAGATCCGATTTCCCGAACACTTCCTCTGGGGAGCGGCCACCGCCGCGTACCAGATCGAGGGCGCGGCCCGCGACGACGGTCGCGGTCCGTCCATCTGGGACACCTTCTGTCGTACGCCCGGAAAGGTCTACCAGGGCCACACCGGCGACGTCGCCTGCGACCACTACCACCGGTACGCCGACGACGTGGCGCTGATGGCCGAGCTGGGCCTGGCGGCGTACCGGTTCTCGGTCGCCTGGCCCCGGGTCCAGCCGGACGGCAGCGGTCCGGTCAACCCGCGCGGGCTCGACTTCTACGACCGCCTCACCGACACCCTGCTCGCCCGGGGCATCGACCCGATCGTCACCCTCTACCACTGGGACCTGCCGCAGAGCCTTGAGGACCGGGGCGGCTGGACCAACCGGGAGACCGCCGAACACTTCGCCACGTACGCCACCGCCGTCCACGCCCGCCTCGGCGACCGGATCGACACCTGGACCACCCTCAACGAGCCGTGGTGCTCGGCCTACCTCGGGTACGCCAACGGGGTGCACGCCCCGGGTGCACAGGACGGGGCAGCCGCCTTCACCGCCGTACACCATCTGCTGTTGGCGCACGGCCTGGCCGCGCGGGCGCTGCGCGCGGCCGGCGCACGCAGCGTCGGCATCACCATCAACCCGGCAGATGTACGACCGGCCGACCCGCAGAGCGCGGCCGACGCCGCCGCCGTCCGCCTGGTCGACGGCCTGCACAACCGGATCTTCCTGGACCCGCTGCTGACCGGCGGCTACCCCGACGACGTACGCGAGCACGTGGCGCGCATCGTCGAGCCGACGTTCATCCACGACGGCGACGAGAAGGTGATCGCCGCCCCGATCGACCTGCTCGGGCTCAACTACTACGCGCCCACCTACGTGGCGGGGCGGCCCGACGGCGACGGCAACGGCGCGTACCCGGGCACCGAGGGCGCCGTGCACTTCCTCCCGCCGAGCGGACCCCTCACCGACATGGGCTGGATGATCGAGCCGGCCGGGCTGACGCGGCTGCTGGAACGGATCGCCGCCGACTATCCCGGCGTGCCACTGCTGATCACCGAGAACGGCGCGGCGTTCCCCGACAAGGCGGGCACCGAGTCGCCCGAAGGGCTGGGGCAGGTGATCGACAACGACCGGATCGCCTACCTCGACGGGCACCTGCGGGCCGCCCACGAGGCGATCTCCCGGGGCGTTGATCTGCGCGGGTATCTCGTATGGTCATTGTTGGACAACTTCGAGTGGGCGGAGGGTTACCGCAAGCGGTTCGGGATCGTGCACGTCGACTACCTGACCCAGCGGCGCACACCGAAGGCCAGCGCCCGGTGGTACCAGGAGGTGATCTCCCGGAACGGGCTGTGACGAGCGGGGGACAGTCACGATGACGACGGCGCACCGGCCGACGTTGGAGGCGGTGGCGGCACGGGCCGGGGTGTCCAGGGCCACCGTGTCCCGGGTGGTCAACGGCTCCACCACCGTCGCCGAGCCGATCCGGGAGGCCGTCAAGCGGGCGGTCGCCGAGTTGGGGTACGTGCCCAACCTCGCCGCCCGCAGCCTCGTCACCCAGCGCACCGACTCGATCGCCCTGGTCATGCCGGAGGCGGCCACCCGGGTCTTCTCCGACGACCAGGTCTTCCCCGGCATCATTCGGGGCGTCAGTCAGGAGTTGGAGGCCGCCGACAAGCAGTTGGTGCTGATGCTGGCCGGCTCACCGGCCGGGCACCAGCGGGTCGAGCGGTACACGACCGGCCGCCACGTCGACGGGGTGCTCTTCGCCTCGCTGCACGGCGCCGACCCGCTGCCCGGCACGCTGGCCCGCCTCGGCATCCCGGTGGTGGTCAGCGGCCGGCCGCTCGGCGACGTACCCGTGCCGTACGTGGACGTCGACCACGTCGGCGGCGTCACCGCCGCCGTCCGACACATGATCGACAGCGGTCGGCGGCGGATCGCCACCATCGCCGGCCCGCAGGACATGGTCGCCGGCATCGAGCGGCTGAACGGCTACCGGGACGCGGTCGCCGCCGCCGGGCTACCCGAACTGGTCGCCGTCGGCGACTTCACCCGGGAGTCCGGCGCGGCGGCGATGCACCAGCTCCTCAACGACCACCCCGACCTGGACGGGGTGTTCGCCGCCTCCGACCTGATGGCGCACGCCGCCCTGCGAACGCTGCGTGCGGCCGGTCGGCGGGTGCCCGAGGACGTGGCGGTGGTCGGCTTCGACGACATCGAGACCGCCGCGTACACCGAGCCGCCGCTGACCACCGTCCGCCAGCCGATCGTCGAACTCGGCCGACGCATGACCCGCCAACTGCTGAGGCTGGCGGCCGGCGAGGCGATCGAACCGGCGATCATGCTCGACACCGAGCTGATCATCCGCGCCTCGGCCTGACCGCTCCCGCGCTCCTAGATCCGCGCAACTTCCGGGAAATAGTGGCCTCACGACGCCGGGATGCCACTATTTCCCGGAAGTAGTGACCAGGCATCGAGGTGCAGGGGGCGGTTAATCCGTCGCTACGGCGGGCGATCGTCGTTAGCCTCGCCGGCATGCCGGATCCTGTCGCGCTGCTGCACGTGCCCGCCCTCTCCGACGTCGCCGAGTACGCCTACGCGGCGACCGTCGAACCGCCCGCTCGGCTGGTGTTCACGGCCGGCGCGTGCCCGCTCGACGCCGAGGGCCGTACCGTCGCGCCGGGCGACCATGCCGCACAGGCCCGGCAGGTGATGACGAACCTGGAGACCGCGCTCGGCGCGGCCGGCGCGCGACTCACCGACGTCGTCAAGACCACCGTGTACGTGGCATCGTCGCGGCAGGCCGACCTGGTGACCGTCTGGGAGGTGGTCCGGGACTTCTTCGGCGACCACGATCCGCCCAGCACCCTGCTCGGTGTGGCCGTGCTCGGCTACACCGACCAGCTCGTCGAGGTCGAGGCCGTCGCCGCCGTACGGACGGGGGCCTGACATGCGCATCCGCGAAGCCCGGCCGGACGACGCCGCAGCCGTGGTGGCGCTGCGGACGATCGTCCACCCGTACCTGGTACGCGGGGTCGAG
The DNA here is from genome assembly GCF_044466585.1 of Micromonospora sp. NPDC049359. Lineage (NCBI taxonomy): Bacteria > Bacillati > Actinomycetota > Actinomycetes > Micromonosporales > Micromonosporaceae > Micromonospora > Micromonospora sp. NPDC049359. Next base: position 179,379 of record NZ_JBITMW010000004.1, read on the forward strand.
TCGACCCGCAAGATGCTGGCCGAACCGCCGCCGCACGAGGGTTGGATCGCGTTCGTGGCCGAGGTCGACGGCCAGGTGGTCGGCTGGACGTCCGCCGAGCCCAACACCTCGACCTCGGTGCAGGGCTTCGGCAACGTCAACACCCTGCACGTACACCCGGATCATCGACGGCGCGGCATCGGGACGGCGCTATTGACCGCCGCGACCGATCACCTCCGCCCTCTCGGGATTCGCCGCGTACGCGCCACGGCCGCGACGGACTCGCTGCCGTTCGCCCGCCACCACGGGTTCGAACCGAGCCGCGAGGTGCGCTACTCGGCGCTGGATTTGACCCCGCCGCCCGCGCTGCCCGAGCCGCCGCCGGGCGTACGGCTGCGGCCGATCGCCGAGATGGACCCGCACCTGCTCTACGAAGCCGACGTCGCCTCGGCCGTCGACGAACCCGCTGACGTGCCCGTCGACACGGTCACCTTCGAGAGTTGGCGGTACGACGTCTGGGACGAACTTGGCCTGGACAAGACGGCCAGCACCGCAGCCGAAGTCGACGGCGAGGTGGCCGCGTTCAGCCTGGTCAAGCGCGACGGCGAGCGGATGTGGTCGGATTACACCTGCTCAGTCCCGGCGTACCGGGGTCGGGGACTGGCCCGGCTGGCCAAGACGGCGGCGCTGCACCGGGCCGCCGCTGCCGGCGTACGGATCGCGTACACCTCGAACGACGAGTCGAACGCGCCGATGCTGGCGATCAACGCCCGGCTGGGCTACCGCCCGGTGGCGTCGCAGTGGACCTGCCTGGCCGACCTCACCTGATCAGTCACCCAATGCCTCCGCGACGCTCGGAGCGAAGGCGCAGGGCGGCGGCGATGTACGTTTCCTGCTCGGTGACCCCGGCAGTGAGATCACCGTGGCACGAGAAGGCATCGAGGCGACTCCGCTCACGCTTGCGACCCGCATAGCCATGACCCAGGCGGAGATCGCGAAGTCTCCGGAACCCCTCGCCGTCCGACTGTCGGACCGGCACGTTGCCATGTCCGTCTGGGTCCTCGACGACGAGGCGATCGTGGCTACCCACATCGGCGCAGGACTAGGGCAGGATTCGGTGACCATGCACCTCCGACGCCGCGAGGCGGGTGGCCCGTTCGATCGTTACGTGGAGCACTTCGAGTCGCTGTGGAATGACGCGGCTCCGACTGGCGCACGGTGATCACTTGATGGTGACCAGTTGCCAGAAGCGATTTCCAACTGGTCAGCATCAAGTGATCAAGCCACGTGGCCTACGCCGCCTCGAAGACGTCGCGGGCTGTCGCGTGGGTGTCCGCGCCGAAGAGCACCAGGCGGGCCTCCGTGACCGTGGCCGGAGTGGCTGAGCGGAGCACCGTCAGCGCCTGGCGGACCGCGTCGTCGACCGGCCAGCCGTAGATGCCGGCGGAGATCAGCGGGAACGCCACCGTGGCCGCGCCCAGTTCGTCGGCCACCCGCAGGCTGTTGGCGTAGCAGTCGCGCAGCAGCCCCGACCGGTCCTCGGCGGCCGAGAAGACCGGGCCGACCGTGTGGATGACCCAGCGGGCCGGCAGGTTTCCGGCGGTGGTCGCCACCGCCTGCCCGGTGCGGAGCCCTTTGCCGTACTTGGACGCACGCAGCGCCCGACAGTCGGCCAGGATGGCCGGGCCGCCGCGTCGGTGGATCGCGCCGTCCACTCCACCGCCGCCGAGCAGGGACGAGTTCGCGGCGTTCACGATGGCGTCGACCCGCTGGTCGGTGATGTCGCCCTGAATCAGGGTGATCTCCACGTCAGCTCTCCTCGATCGACTGGCCCAACGACCGGCGGGCCAGCAGGGTCGCGCCGGCGACGGCGGCCGGCATGACCAGCACCGCTCCGAGCGGGATGAGGAAACACAGGAAGACCGCGACTCCGAAGCCGAGCGCGGTCGGCCGGTCCGCCTTGAGGATGGTCCGGCGCTGCGGCAGCCGCATGCCGCGTCGGTAGAACGGCGCTCCGACCAGCTCGACGGCGAGGAACCAGCCACCCACGGCCGCCCCGATCACCGGTACCACCGTCTGGCCCACCACCGGGATGAACCCGGCGAGGAAGAGCGGGATGCCGACGAGCGCGGTGAGGGCCACCAGGCGTACGGAGTCGGCGGTGCTGCGGCGCAGCGAGGACCAGAACGGCACGTCCACGGCGTCCGAGGTGCCGCCGAGCCGCTCCTCCACCTTCTCGGAGATCTTCTCGTAGAACGGGTCGCCGATGACCAGGGTGACCGCCGTGAAGCTGATCACCGCGAGCAGACCGCCGATCCCCAGGAAGGCCAGGCCGGCGATCACCCGGACCAGGCTGCGGCCGGTGCTCGACCAGTCGTCGGCGAACGGGGTGACCAGGGCGGCGAGGTCGTCCACGAAGTAGACGAGGGTGGCGTACGCGGCCACGAAGAGCACGCCGGAGATCAGCGCCGGCACGATACCGAGCAGCATGAGCTTCGGGCTGCGCACGTAGAGGCCCAGTCCGCGCAGGAGCAGCCGCACCCCGAGGAGGAAGCGTCCGACGGCCCCGGTGACCGGGCTGGCGATTCTGCTGGCGTCCACGATCGAGCAGCCTAACGACAGTTGATCGAAGCGGCACGGGGCAGGATGGGCGGGTGCGTGCCTCCCGACTGATCTCGTTGCTGCTGCTGTTGCAGGCGCGCGGGTCGATGACGGCCGGCGAGCTGGCACACGAGCTGGAGGTCTCCGAGCGGACCGTCTACCGGGACGTGTTGGCGCTGTCCGCCGCCGGTGTTCCGGTCTACGCGGACCGGGGCCGGGCCGGCGGGTACCGGCTGCTCGGTGGCTACCGGACCCGGCTGACCGGGCTGAACCGCGACGAGGCGGAGGCCCTGTTCCTGGCCGGTCTGCCCGGCCCGGCCGGCGACATGGGTCTGGCCGACGCGGTCGCCGCCGCCGAGTTGAAGGTGCTCGCCGCACTGCCACCGGCCCTGCGCGACGCGCCCGTACGCACGGGTCAGCGGTTCCACCTGGACGTGCCGGGATGGTTCCAGGAGACGCCGCCACCGCCCTGGCTCACCGAGCTGGCGCGGGCGGTCTGGGGCGATCGGGTGGTACGGCTGCGCTATCGGCGGGGCGGCGACGAGGTGGCCCGGCACCTTCAGCCGTACGGACTCGTGCTCAAGAACGCGACCTGGTATCTGGTCGGTCGGGTCGGCGACGACATGCGCACCTACCGGGTGGACCGGGTGACCGGCGTCGAGGTGGACGACGAGCGGTTCGCGCGCAACGAGGGCTTCGACCTGGCCGGGCATTGGCACGAGCAGGCCGGGTCGTTCCTGCGGACCATACTGCGGGCCGAGGTCACCGTCCGGCTGAGCCCCGCCGGCCTGCGCCAGCTCCGGCACGTGGTCGACGCTCCCGAGGTGTACGACGAGGTCGTCACCACCATCAGCGAACCGGACGGGCAGGGCTGGGTGGTGGCGCGACTGCCGGTGGAGACGGTCGACGTCGCGTACGCCCAGTTGCTGGCGCTGGGCCCGGAGGTGGAGGCGCTCGACCCGCCGGAGCTGCGCGGACGCCTGGCGGACGCGGCACGCCGGGCCGCCGCACGTTACGACGGCCCGGCGGTGGCGGACGACGTCAGCGGTAGCCGGTGACGTCGGCCGGCTTACCCGCCTCGACCACCTCGACGATGTACCGGATGGCCTCCGGTTGGCTCCCGTCGACGTCGGTGAAGCCGTACACCTTGGACAGCGTGCCCGCGTCGACGGACTGGCCGGTCCAGCGGGCCTTGTCCTCGTCGGCGGCGAGCGCGGCCACCGCGCGGCCCACGAAGGCGGGCGTCTCGGAGATCAGGAAGTGCGGGTCGGTGGCGGCCCCGTCGCGCCAGTTCTCCTCGGTGACCCCGAAGTGCTCCAGCATCGCCTCGGAGCGTAGCCAGCCGGGGGTGAGCGCGACGGCTGTGCCGCCGTGCGGTTTCAGCTCGTGCGCCTGACTGAAGGCGAGCCGGTTGACCGAGGTCTTGGCCAGGTCGTAGAAGACCGAGAGGCGGTAGTTCTCGTCGTTGTACGCCTTGGTGCCGTCACCGATCTCGACGACCAGGCCACCGGGCTTGCGGATCAGCAGCGGCAGGGCGAAGTGGCTGGTGATGATGTGCGTGTCGACGGCCAGCCGCAGGGTGCGGAACCCCTTGTCGAGAGGCTGCTCCCAGACCGGCTTGTCCCAGGTGACCAGGGGGTCGCCGCCCCAGATGTCGTTGACCAGCACGTCGAGGCCGCCCTGCTCGGCATCGATCCGGGCGACCAGGTCGCGGACCTGCTCCGGCACCAGATGGTCGACCTGCACGGCGATGCCGGTGCCGCCGGCCACGGTGACCAGTTCGGCGGTCTCCTCGATGGTTTCCGGCCGGTCCATCTCCGAACGGCCGGCGCGGCTGCTGCGACCGGTGGCGTACACGGTGGCGCCGGCGGCGCCCAACTGGACCGCGATCTGTCGGCCGGCGCCCCGGGTGGCGCCGGCGACGAGCGCGATCTTTCCTGCGAGCGGTGGTGTCATGCCTGCGAGGCTGCCAGCGATACCTGACAGCCGACGTCCGAATTCGTCAATCCACCAGCCGGACGCGGACCCGCCGGTTGGCCCGACCCTTGCTCTCCACCTTGACGACCTGCACCTTGCCGATCTGGGCGGTGGACGCGACGTGGGTGCCGCCGTCCGCCTGGACGTCCAGACCGACGATGTCGACGATCCGCACCTCCTGCTCGTCCGGCGGGATGAGGTTGGACTGGGTGCGGATGATGTCCGGCAGAGCCAACGCCTCGGTACGCGGCAGCACCCGGGTGGCGACCGAGCGGTCGGCGGCCACCTCGGCGTTGACCAGCTCCTCGATGCGGCTCTTGAAGTCCGGCGGCACCTCGGGCAGGTTGAAGTCCATCCGAGCCTCGCCCGGTTCCATCGAGTTGCCCGTCACGAGCGCGCCGAAGTCGCGGAACACCACGCCGCAGAGCACGTGCAACCCCGAATGGGTACGCATCAGACGGGTGCGGCGCTCGTCCTCCACCGCGCCGACGACCTCGGTGCCGACCGGCGGCAACGGGTCACCCTCGGCGGGGATCAGGTACGGGTCGTCGCCCTTGCGGGTGCCGACGATCCGGGTCTGCACGCCCTGCCAGAGCAGTACGCCGTGGTCCGGCGGTTGACCGCCACCACCCGGGTAGAACGCCGAGCGGTCGAGCACGATGCCCTGCTCCGGGTCGGCGTGCAGGACCGTGCAGGTCCACTCGCGCAGGGTCGGGTCCGCGAGATCCAGCCGGTGCGTCCGGCCATGCTGTGTGACGCCCATGACAGGGCACGTTACTCGTTGAGGAAGCCGGAGATGCGCTCCCGCAGGTCGGCGCGTTCCGACCAGAGGAACCCGGGGCGGTCGTACACGTGCAGAGTGGCCCGGGGCAGCGCGGCGGCGAGCTGCTCGGCGACCTCGACCGGGTGCAGGTCGTCGCCCGCGCACCCGATCACCAGGGCCGGCGCGGTGACCGCCGACAGCACGCCGGCGTCGTCGAGCGGCACCTGCCCCGCCAGGGTGGCCAGGCCCTCGTCCAGGCCGTCGCGGAGCAACTGGTCCAGTCGCTGCCGCAGGTACGCCCAGCCGGCCGGCGTGTTGCGCACCGCCGCCGGCAGCTCCAGCGAGACGACGTCCGCGACGGCCCCCGCGTCACCGCTGGCCACGGCATCCACCAGGGCGCCGACGCGGTCCCAGGCGGCCGGACCGCGCGGCTGGTCGAGCGCCGCCGGCAGGAAGAACACCAGCTTCTCGAAGCGCTCCGGACTCTCCGCGAGCAGGCGGCAGAGCGCCCCCGCGCCGAGGCTCGCCCCGAACGCCCGGCTGGCGCCGCCGAGATCCGCGATGGCCCGCAGGTCACGGGCGAGGTCGAGGTAGGTCCACGAGCCGGGCGGCGCGTCCGAGCGGCCGTGCCCCCGGAACTGGAAGAACAGCCGACGACCGGCCACCCCGCTGCCGAACGGTCGCGTGGTGGCGATCCCGTTGCCCAGCCCGTGCGCGAAGACGGTGACCGGGTCACCGACGCCGGTGACCAGGCGTTCCAACTGCACGCCGTGCGGCGTGTCGACGAGCTCGGTCTCCGGATCGGGGATCGCCGGACGGCCGGTGCGCGGCCCACCCGGGCCCGGACCGAAGGTGCGGGGGCCGCTGTCCGGTGGAGGAGGCCAGCGGAAACCTCTCACCAGAACCCTTTGCCGTTGCCGTCGCTGAGGTCGCGGAGACCGACCCGCACGTCGAGCAGGTAGATGAGCGCGGCGGCGATGCCGATCAGTCCGAAGAGGCTGATCGGACCGCGGCTGAGCAGGATCAGGACGAGGCAGACCGCGAGGATCGCGATCCAGCCGCCCTTGGGCAGCGTCCCGATGGCGGCGAAGGCGTCGGACCGCTGCGTGATGGCATGCACCAGCGCGACACCCTGAATGATCAACGCGAAGACGAGCAGGATCAGCTCGATCACGTAACGGACTTCGAACGCGAAGATCGGCGCGGCGGTGGCCATGCCGGCAAGTTTATGTCGACGACCCCGACTACGTCCGACAAGGACGCCGTCGGGATCGCCGACAGGTGTGAACTACTCGGCCGCCGGGCGGGTCCGCTTGGTGGCCCGGGGCAGCTTGGCCGACGGGGTCTCGGCCGGCTTCGCGGCCTTCGCCCGGGTCGCCTTCTTGACGGCGGCCGGCTTGGCCTCTGCGATCTCGGCGACCTCGGTCGGGCTCGGCGCCTCCGCCGGGGCGGGCGTCGCCTGCGCCGTCGTAGCGGTCTGAGCCGTGGCCGTGGTGGCGGTCTGAGCCGTGGCCGTGGCCGTGGTGGCGGTCTCGGCCGTGGCCGTGGCCGCCTCGGTGGCCTCGATGTCCGCGTTGACCGTCTCGGCGGCCTCCAGCACGCCGGCGCCGACGACCCGCTCGCCGCGAGCCACCAGCGCGCCGTACGCGGCGAACGCCCGCTCCTGGGCCGCCTGGGCCGCGGTGACCACCACGGCCGCGTTGCGGGTGGCGGCGGCGCGCAGCTTCTCGATGTCGGCGACCTCGCGCAGCTTGGCCAGGTCGGCCGACTCGCGCAGCTTGGCCAGGTCCAGCTCGGCCTGTGCGCGGTCGCGCAGGGTGCCGGCGGTCTCGTTGGCCGTACGCAGCGTCTCGGTGGCCTTCTGACGCAGCTCGAAGCCCGTCAGCACCGCCCGGCCGCCCAGGTCGGCGACGACCCGGGTGCCGTGCACACCGACGGCCATGGGCAGCTTGCGGAGCTGCTCGATGGCCAGCTCGGCCGCCCCGGCGGCGGCGTAGATGGGAGCGGGGATGCGATTGGTCTTCGGCTCGGTCATGACGTCTCCTCCTCGGCCGTCTCGGCGGCCTTCTTCTTCTCGGGGGTGCTGCTCGGGGCGTTCGTCCCGGGGGTGCTGCTCGGGGCGGGTGCGGGGCCCGCCTCGGTCACGGCGACCGACTCGAGCACGGCCTCGGTCGGGGTGCCGCCCTCGGTGGTGGGGCCGGTCGCGGCCAGGTTGGCCACGTCGGCGGGCCCGTCGGCGACATCGGTCGGGGTGGCCGCCCCGCTCGCGGCCTGGGCCTCGGACAGCCGGGCGTTCTCCCGGCGGAAAGTCTCGTAGATCTGGCTGAGCGACTGCTTCTGGGCCATCGTCAGGTCGGGGTCCACCGCGATGGCGGCGAGCACGCCGTGGCCCTCCTTGTCGTCGAGCAGCCCGGCCCGCAGGTACATGGCCGGGGTCGACACCCGCAGCGCGCTGGCCAACTGCTGGAGCACCTCGGCGCTCGGCCGGCGTAGGCCGCGCTCGATCTGGCTCAGGTACGGGTTGCTGACCCCCGCCTGCTCGGCGAGCTGGCGCAGCGAGATCTTGGCGTTACGGCGCAGATCGCGGATGAACCCGCCGACGTCGGGGAGGTCCTTTGGGGTCGCCATGGTGCCGACGCTAACCGGATCCGCTAACTCCTGCAAGCAAAATGCTTGCCAAAGTTAGCAAGGTCTCAGCGTCCCGTTTGCGCCCACCCCAACCGGTCCGTACGGTCCGTTGGTGCACAAGATCACAGTCAATGGAGCAGTTCTCGCGTACGACGAGGCCGGCAGCGGTTCGCCCGTCGTCCTGCTGCACGCCGGCATCGCGGACCGGCGCATGTGGCGGGGCGTCGTACCCGCGCTCGCCGCCCGGCACCGGGTGATCGTCCCGGACCTGCGCGGGTACGGCGACTCCGAACTGCCGCCGACGCCGTTCGCACACCACGACGACGTGGCCGGCCTGCTGGACGCTCTGGACCTGCCGCAGGCCGCCCTGGTCGGCTGCTCCTTCGGCGGGTCGGTCGCCGTCGACACCGCCCTGGCCCATCCGGACCGGGTGAGCGCGCTCGCCCTGTTCGACACGGCGGTCTCCGGCAACGAGTGGTCCGACGAGGCCAACGAGCTCTGGGACGACCTGGTCGGCGAGGTCGACCCGGACGACTTCGTGGCGGGCGCGGCCGGCGAGGTGCGCTTCTGGGTGGTCGGCCCGGCGCGTCAGCCCGCCGACGTCGACCCCGAACTGCTGGCGTTCGCGCAGGAGATGGACCAGCGCGCCCTGGCCGCCGAGTTGGCGCTCGGCGCGGTCGAGGTGGGAGAGCTGACGCCACCGGCGATCGGCCGTCTCGGCGAGCTGAAGATCCCCGTCCTGGTCACCGCCGGCGCGGCGGACGTACCGGACATCCGCCAACTCGCCGACCGGATCGCCGCCGAGGTCCCGAACGCGACACGACTGCCGGACGTCCCGGACGCCGCGCACCTGCTCCCCCTGGAGCGCCCCGAGGCCGTCAACGCCGCCCTCCTGAACTTCCTAACCTGAGCACCCCCACCCGACCTCCAGCACCCGCCACCCCGCACCCGCCACCCCACACCCGCCACCCGGCACCCGGCACCCCGCACCCGACCTCCAGCACCCGACCTCCAGCACCCGGCACCCGGCACCCGGCACCCGGCACCCGGCACCCGGCACCCGGCACCCGGCACCCGGACAAGCGTGATGCCTCAGAGTCATCTTGATGACTCTGAGGCATCACGACCACCGGCGACCGTTCCACCCCAGCCACACCGCCACCTAACGATTGCACTCACCCCTTGACCCCAGGGCGGCTCGAGTGGCAATAACTTCATGATCAACGGGGTGGGGTGGGGGCGAGACCGGGAGGTGGGGGTTACCAGAGGGGGCGGATTGCGCCTACCGGGACGCCGCCGCCGAAGAGCGGCACCTCGGCGTACTCGGTCAGCACGGGAGCGTCCACGCCGAGCCGCCGCAGCGCCGAGACCAGGACCGGCATGCGCGCCCGGTCGGCGCCGTCGTCGATCTTGAGGGCCACCGCGCCGACGCCCGGCAGTCCGACCGCGAACACACCCTCGGCGCCGATCTTGGCCAGGAGGCCCGGAACACCGCGCATCAGCCGGGTGTCGTCGGCCTGGGTACCGCCCACGATCTCCGGGTGGGCCCGCATCGCGTCGGCCACCCGGCGCGGCGCCGAGCCGGGCTCGGCGTCGACGAGCCGGAGGTACGCCCCGGCCAGGCCGGTCAGCGACACCGCGAGTACCGGTGCGCCGCAGCCGTCCACGCCCACCGCCGCGGTCGGCTCGCCGGTGAACTCCTCGACGGTCGCCCGCAACCGCTGCTGCAACGGGTGCTCCGGCCGCCAGTAGCCGTCCCGGGGCCAGCCGGCGGCCCCGCAGGTCAGCAGCATCCCGCTGTGCTTGCCGGAGCAGTTCATCTGGACCCGGCTCGGCCCACCCCCGGCGCGTAGCACCGCCTCCCGGGCCGCCACGCCCGCCGGCAGGTCGGGCGGGCAGTGCAGCGCCGAGGCGTCCAACCCGGCCCGGTCGAGCAGCGCGCCGACCCGGGCCAGGTGGAAGTCCTCCCCCGCGTGGCTCGCCGACACCAGCGCCAGGTCGGCCGGGTCGCTGAGCGCAAGGCCGGCGCGGAGCATCCCGATCGTCTGCATCGGCTTGCTGGCCGAGCGCGGAAAGATCGGCGCGGTCACGTCCCCGGCGGCGGCCAGGGTCGCCCCGGTCGCGTCCAGCACCACCACCGAACCGCGGTGCCCACCCTCCACGAACCCGGACCGGACCACCTCGGCGAGCGGCACGCCGCCCTCGTACGTCTTTCCCACGTGCTGGACGGTACCCAGGGGATCGGGCCGCCCGTCGGCGGGGTGACCAGGTCGTCAACCGCGCGGGTGACAGGGGCGGGGGAAGCCCGTGGCCTTACAGCCCGAGCAGCGCGCGAGCCTCGGTGGTGCTCAGCGGCGGCCGCTGGGCGAGTTGGGCGAAGCCGACCGCGCGGGCGACCAGCTGCATGTTGGACTCGACCGGACGACCCTTGGCGTACGTCACCGTGTCCTCCATGCCGACCCGCAGGTGCCCGCCCGTCGAGAGCGAGGCCAGCAGCACCGCAATGGTGCTGCGGCCGATGCCGGTGGCCGAGAACGTGGTGCCCTCGGGCAGGTCCCGCAGCATCCGGTGGGCGGCGACGAGCGTCTCGGTGGTGCCCGGCATGCCGCCCGGCACCCCCATGACGAAGTCGACGTGTACGTGCCCGCCCGCCGGCAGCCCGTACCTGCCGAGCAGCCGCTGCAACGCGGACAGGTGACCGAGGTCGAAGATCTCGTACTCCGGCACGATCCCGCGCTCCTGCATCCGGGTGTGCAGGTCGACGATGAACTCCCAACGGTTGAGGAAGACGTCGTCGCCGAAGTTGACCGTGCCCATGGTGCAGGAGGCCATGTCGGGACGGGCGTCGAGCACGGCGAGCCGGGACGCCTCCGGGTCGGTCACCGCGCCGCCGGACGAGAGCTGCACGATCAGGTCGGTGTTCTCGCGCAGCGCCGCCACCGTCTCGGCCAGGCGGGCCGGGTCGAGGGTCGGCCGGGCCTCGTCGTCGCGGATGTGGACGTGGATCACGGCGGCGCCGAGCGCCTCGCACTCCTTGGCGGTGCGCAGCAGCTCGTCCAGCGTCACCGGCAGTGCCGGCACCTCCGCCTTGGCCGACTCCGCGCCCGTCGGGGCCACCGTGATCAACGTCCCTGTCGTCATGCCGGCGATCCTAGACGTGCCGGTCAGGACGGGTCGATCGCCGCCGCGGTCTCACCGATCATCAGAGCGGCGTCGTCCGGGACGTTCCGCTTCAGGACGGCGAGCGCGACCTGACCCAGTTCGTGGTGCAGCACGGCGGTGCCGACGAAACCCACTGCCCGTCCGTCGAGGGTCACCGGCGTACCGGCGGTCGGCGGCTGGTCGGTGGTCACCCCGTCGAGGTGCAGCAGCACCAGGCGGCGGGGTGGCCGGCCCAGGTTGTGCACGCGGGCGACCGTCTCCTGACCCCGGTAGCAGCCCTTGTCCAGGTGCACGGCCGGGCCGATCAGGTCCACCTCGGCCGGGATCGTGCGGTGGTCGGTGTCCACCCCCACCCGGGGCTGCCGGGCGGCCACCCGGATCGCCTCGTACGCCCAGAGGCCGGCGACCGGCACGCCCGCGCCGCGTAGCTCCGCGACGACCTGCTCCATCGCCGAGCGGGGCACCAGCAGGTCCACCCCGAGGAGGCCGCGTCGCGCCCAACCGCCGATCGACAATGGTCGGACGTCGTACCGGATGCCCGCCCGGGGCGGCACGGCCCCGGCGGCGAACTTCGGACCCGGCACCGGGATCAGGTCCGGTGCGGCCAGCCCGGTCACGCCGAGCGTCCCGACGGCCTCCGCCGCCGCCGGACCGACCAGCGACAGCAGCGCCCGTTCGGCGGTGGCGTCGCGGGGGTCGACCTTGCTGAAGAACCGCATCTTCTCCAGGTACGCCAGCAGGCCGTCGGTCGCTCCCGGCTCGGTGTCCAGCCAGGTGGTCTCGCCGTCCTCGGCGACCAGGGCGTGCTGCTCGACGTGCCCGTGCGGGGAGAGCACCAGCAGTTCGGTGCCCTCACCGGGGGACAGCGTCGACAGGTGCTGCGAGGTGATCGTGTGCAGCCAACCGGCACGCTCCTCGCCGGGCACCGCGACGATCCCCCGGTGCGACCTGTCGACCAGGCCGACCTCGGTGTCAAGTACGCGCTGCTCGCGCAGCGGATCGCCGTAGTGCGCGGCCACGCCCCGCACCCCGGCGGCGACGTGCGCCGGGTCCGGCTGATCGCGGCTGGCCTCGTCGATGCTCTCGACGGCCACCGCGCCCGCGATGTCGATCATTTGTGGTCCCCGTTCTCGCACCGGCCGCAGACGCCGAAGAGTGACACGTGCCCGATGTCCACCCGGAAGCCCCGCTGCGCGACCAACTGGTCGGCGAGCGGGCGGAGCAGCTCCGGATCGATCTCGTCGATCGCGCCGCACTCCCGGCAGACCAGGTGGACGTGTTGGTGCTCACCCGCCGCGTGGTACGTGGGCGAACCGTGCGACAGGTGGGTGTGCGTCACCAGGCCGAGCCGTTCCAGCAGCTCCAGCGTGCGGTAGATGGTGGTGATGTTGACCCCGGCGGCGACCTCCCGCACGGCGGCGTGCACCCGCTCCGGGGTGGCGTGGCCCAGATCGAGCACCGCCTGCAGGACGAGCTGCCGTTGCGCCGTCAGCCGCAGCCCACGGGCCCGGAGCATTTCCGCGAGGGAGGATTCGGACACCGTCCGATCATAGTTCGACGAACGCGCCGACTCCCTACGCGCGGTTGTCCCCCGCTACGCTCGACGGTCATGGTGACGTCGTCCGTCGGCAATGTCCCGGCCACGCCGAGCGCGCGGATCGCCGTGCTGGGTCGGGGCCCGATCCCGGCGGACGAACCCGTGCTCCGCGGCGACGACCTGGGCGTCCTGCGCGGCGACGGCCTCTTCGAGTCGATGCACCTGCGCCACGGGCGACCGTGGCTCCGCGACGAGCACCTGGCCCGGCTGATCACCGCGGCGGCAGCCGTCGAGCTGGACCTGCCGCCGACCGACGCGCTGACCGATCTGCTCGACTCCGTGCTCGTGGGCTGGCCGGCGGAGGTGGAGGGCGCGTTACGGCTGGTCTGCACCCGGGGCTCGGAGGCCGGCGGTCCGCCGACCGTCTACGCCACGCTGACCGCCGTGCCGGCGTCGTCGCTGGCGGCGCGACGGAACGGGATAACCGTGGCCGTCCTGCCGCTGGGGGTGCCCGCCGACGCGCGTACCGGGCTGGACTGGCTACCGGCGGGCATCAAATCCACCTCGTACGCGGTCAACAGCGCCGCCCGCCGCTGGGCCCGACGGGCCGGGGTGGACGACGTGCTCTGGGTCTCGTCCGACGGGTACGCCCTGGAGGGGCCGATCGCCAACGTGGTGTGGCTCACCGGTGACACGATCTGCACGGTGCCCGCCGCCACCACCGGCATCCTGCCCGGCACGACCGTCGCCTGGCTGCTCGCCCACGCACACGAGCTGGGCCTGGACGGTGCCGAACGGATGGTGACGCCGGCGGAGCTGCACACCGCCGACGGGCTCTGGTTCAGCTCCTCGGTACGCGGACTCGCCGAGGTGCGGATGCTGGACGGGGTACGCCGGGACCCCTGCCCGCGTACCCCCGCCCTGCACGAACTGCTGGGTTTCCCCGTCGACTGAGCCGTCAGCCGCCGACCCGGACGAGCCGCGCCGACAGGTGCGGGCTGAGCGGGTGACCCATCGCGGCCATCTCCTGCGCGTACAGCAGCGCGCCCTCGACGATGCCGAAGAGCCGGTGACCCCCGGTGACCTCCTTGGCGGTCGCCGTCCGCACCACCGCGTCGGTGGCGAACTCGACCTGGGTGCCGGTGCGCTTGCCGAGATGCAGCTCCATGACACCGGTCGGAGTCGTCAGCAGGGCCTCCAACTCGTCGGTGGCCCGGCCGTCCACCAGCACCGGCCGCCACCAGCCGACCTCACGCCCGGCCGGGCGGACGGGCCGGCTCTGCTCGTCGAGGATCCAGGCCCGCGACTCGTAGTGCAGGAACGGCCGGCCGTCGTGGCTGATCCGGATCTCCTGCGCGTAGTCGAAGTCCTCGATGGTGGGGAAGCCGCCCTTGCCCCGGCCCCGCCACAGACCGATGTACGGCAGCAGGCCGTCCAGCGCCGGGTGCAGCTTCGGCCCGACGCGCAGGTCGTGGCTCTCCTCGTACGGGTACTCCTCGACCGGCGGCGCGTTGAGCCACGGCGGTTGCAGCGGATTCTCGTCGCTCACTGTGCGCTCACCAACGTCCCCTTGAAATCCTTACCGCCAGATAGACCAGGCCACCGGCGAGCGCGCCCAGGCCGGCGACCAGCAGGCTGACGAACCCGATCTCGGTAACCATCCCGACCATCCTATGCTGGGCCCCATGGCCCGCTCTCTCGTCGTCAAGGTCACCGCCGGTGCGGACGCCCCGGAGCGGTGCGCGCAGGCGTTCACGGTCGCCGCCACGGCGGTCGCGGCCGGCGTGGACGTCTCGCTCTGGCTGACCGGGGAGTCGACCTGGTTCGCGCTGCCCGGCCGCGCCCAGGAATTCGAGCTGCCGCACTCCGCGCCGCTGGCCGAGCTGCTGCACGTCATCCTGACCAGCGCTCGGGTGACGGCCTGCACCCAGTGCGCGGCCCGGCGGGAGATCGGCCCGGAGGACGTACTGCCCGGTGTGCGGATCGCGGGCGCCGCGGTCTTCGTCGAGGAGGCGTTGGCCGAGGGCGCGCAGGCACTCGTGTACTGACCCCTGACTCAGCCGGATGGCGGAGTGCGAATACCGACCCGGCAACCCGAAGCGCTGCCTACGATTCGGATGTGACCGAGGCGACCCAGCGGTTCTTCGAATCCCTGCCGGCGCGGGCACCGAGGGTCCTGCGCGGCCTGGCCGCCGGAACCCTCCAGATCGACCTCGGCATCAACCACCAGACCGAGCACTGGCTGGTCCGGATGCGGCCGGGCGAGGTGCGGGCCACCCGCGAGCGAGGCCCGGCCGACGCCATCTGGTACAGCAGCTCGGCCCTGTTCGACAGATTGATCGCCGGTGAAGCCCAGGCCCTCGCCGCCGTGCTGCGCAACGAGAGCACCTTCAGCGGCGACGTGGTGCTCTTCCTGGCCTTCCGCCGCTTCTTTCCGGACCCGCCGGGCACGAGGGACCCGCGCGAGGTCGCCCGCGAGGCAGTCGGGCGGCGTTCGTGAAGGATCTCGTCAGCATCCTGGACGGCAACACCTTCCTGGTCACCGACCACCGTGGGGACATCGAGCCGTCCTTCGACTTCCCGACGGGACTGTTCTCGTTCGACACCCGCTTCCTGTCGAGCTGGGTGCTCACCCTCGACGGGCAGCGGTTGCACGCTCTCTCCGTGGACACCAGTGAGTCGTACCGGACCACGTTCTTCCTCGCGCCCGGCGAACCCACCCACTACCTGGACGCCAAGGCGTCGGTGATCCGCAGCCGCGAGATCGGGGGTGGCTTCGACGAGGAGCTGACCGTCCTCAACCACTCCGGCGAGGAGGCCGATTTCATCGTCCGGGTCGAGATGGGCAGCGACTTCGCCGACCTGTTCGAGATCAAACACGCCCAACAGAAGGTGGGCCGGACGACGGTCGCGGTGACCGACAACGAGCTGCGCCTGACGTACCGGCGGGAGGCCTTCCACCGGGAGACCCGGATCCGCTCCACGGCACCGGCACAGGTCGACCCCGCCGGGATGACGTTCCGCGTCCGGGTCGACAGCAACGGCGAATGGACGACCCGGCTGCGCATCTCCACCACCGTCTTCGGCGCGCGGGGCGAGGACATCCGCACGACCCTGCCGTACGCGGGCGGCCGCGGCGGGGACGCCATCCGCGCCGAGCACCGGGAGCTGATCGACCGGGCGCCGAAGCTCGGCTGCGACTGCGAGCCGCTGGCCGGGGCGTACCGGCGCAGTCTCAACGACCTGGCCGCGCTGCGCTACGAGTCGATCGCCCTGGGCGTACGGCTGATCGCCGCCGGGCTGCCGTGGTTCATGACCCTCTTCGGTCGGGACAGCATCATCACCTCGTTGCAGGTGCTGCCGTTCCTGCCGGAGCTGATCCCGCCGACCGCGCAGATGCTGGGCGGCCTTCAGGGGCACCGGGTGGACGACTTCCGGGACGAGGAGCCGGGCAAGATCCTGCACGAGCTGCGGTACGGCGAGACCGCCGGCTTCGAGGAGCAGCCCCACTCGCCGTACTACGGCTCGGCCGACTCCACCCCGCTGTTCGTCATCCTGGTCGACGAGTACGAGCGCTGGACCGGCGACACCGCGCTGGTCCGGCAGTTGGAGCCGCAGGTCCGCGCCGCGCTGGACTGGATCGACACCTACGGCGACCTGCTCGGCACCGGTTACCTGTCGTACCGCACCCGCAACCCGGAGACCGGCCTGCAGAACCAGTGCTGGAAGGACTCCTGGGACGGCATCTCGTACGCCGACGGCCGGCTGCCCGGCTTCCCCCGGGCCACCTGCGAGTTGCAGGGCTACGCGTACGACGCGAAGGTCCGCGCCGCCCGGCTCGCCCGCGAGGTCTGGGACGACCCGGCGTACGCCGACCGGCTGGAACGGGAGGCGGCGGAGCTCAAGCAGCGGTTCAACCGCGACTTCTGGATCGCCGACCGCGGGTACTACGCGCTCGCCCTGGACGCCGACGGTCAGCAGGTCGACGCGCTGACGTCGAACATCGGGCACCTGCTGTGGAGCGGGATCGTGGACGAGCCACGGGCCGGCAAGGTGGCCGAACACCTCCTCGGGCCGCGGCTCTTCTCCGGCTGGGGGGTGCGGACCCTGGCCGAGGGCGAGGGCCGGTACAACCCCATCGGTTACCACGTGGGCACCGTCTGGCCGTTCGACAACTCGATCATCGCCTGGGGGTTGACCCGGTACGGCTACCGGGAGGAGGCCGGGCGAATCTGCGACGCCATGCTGGCCGCGTCGGAGTACTTCGGCGGGCGGCTGCCGGAGGCGTTCGCGGGCTACACCCGCAGCCGCACCGGTTACCCCGTGGAGTACCCCACCGCGTGCAGCCCGCAGGCCTGGTCGAGCGGCACGCCGCTGCTGTTGCTACGCGTGATGCTCGGCCTGGAACCGCAGGGTGAACATCTGATCATCGACCCGGCCGTGCCGCCGGGCATGGGCCGGGTGGAGCTGCTGGACATCCCGGGTCGCTGGGGCCACATCGACGCGTTGGGGCGCAGCCGCGATCCGGACGATCGAGGCACGGGCGGCTGACCCGCCTCCTCAGCCGGGGCAGCCGACGGTGGCGGCCACGCGTGCGGCGGCCGGACCGAGTTCGGCCAGCACGGTCACGTCACCCGCGCGGTACGCGTACACCGGCGGGTTGTCCAGCAGTGGGGTGCCGCCGGCCAGCGCGGCGAGGGCGCTGGTCTCGGCCGGGCCGGGACCGGCGGCGGACCGTGCGGTACGGGCCAGGGTGCCGTCCGGGCAGGGCGCGGTGACCAGGTCCGGCGCGCTGCCGGTCGGCCGTCCCAGCGCGGTCAGGGCGGCCGTGAGCGCCGCCGCCTCCGGGCCGACGGCGGTGGCCGGCGGCGGGTCGTAACCGGCGCCCGGCGGCCGGCAGCCCGTGTCGACGGTCAACCGCAGCCGGCCGTCCCCGGTCGGCCGCCCCGCGACGGCGACGAACTCTCCGGCGTCGGCGCGTAGTTCCGGACCGTCCAGGCCGGGGCCGACGCCGGCCCGCCAGCTCGCGGGCAGCCGGTCGGCGATGCCGGTCAGTACGGCCCGCCCGGTGTCGGCGGGCGCCAACACGGCGATCTCGCGACGCAGCCGCGCGCCGTCGGCGAGTGGGGTGACGCGGCAGCCCGCGCTGACCCGCGCCGGTCCCAGCTCCAGCAGCCCGGTCGTGCCGGCGGCCCGGGCCAGCTCGCCGACCGCCCTGTCGACCACCGGAGCGGCCTCGGCGAGGGTGCGCTGCTCGCGCACCGTCGGTGGGTCGTCGCGGACCGACATCCAGGTGAGCCCGGCCAGCAGGAGGGCCCAGAGGACGGTCGCGACCAGCAGCCAGCGCCGCCCGCGCCGGGCGGGCGCCGGCGGGGCGGGGTCGCTCGACGAGGGCCAACCCGTCTGGACAGCACCGCTCACCCGGCCATGGTGTCACGAGCCGTCCTCCGCTCTCGAAAGGCAGTGGTCGACGACCCGACAGCCCGCCTTTCGGCCGGCATAACGCCAGGTCACCGGCCGATCGTTAGGCATTGAGCACCGTCCGAGCAGGTCCCGGACCCAACGGGACCCGATGTGGGGAGGAACAGTGCTCCAACCACCACCGAATGCGAGATCCGTCCGCTGGCGAACGGCCGTGGCATGCGTCGCGGCCCTGCTGGCCCTCACCGCCCAACCCGCCGTCGCCGCCCGACCCGCGCCCACGCCCGCCCGCGTCGACCAGCGGCTGCTCCGCCAGCTCGGCGCGACGGGCACCGGCAGCTTCCTCGTCTACCTGCGCAGCACCGCACCGGTGGCGCGGACCGCCAAGCTGCGTGACCCGGACGACCGGGCCCGCGAGGTGCACCGGCTGCTCACCACGACCGCCACGCGCACCCAGAAGGGCCTACGCACGCTGCTCAGGAACCGCAAGGCGGCATACACCCCGTACTGGATCGCCAACGCGGTCCGTGTCACCGGGAATCGCGCGCTGCTCGACGAGATCGCCAAGCGGCCGGACGTGGCGAGGATCGAGCCGAGCCGCAGTTATCCCCTGCTGCGGCCCACCCCGGCCACCGGCAGCCACGCGGACGCGAACGGCCCGGAGTGGGGGCTCACCAACATCAACGCCCCGCAGGTGTGGAGCGAACTCGGCGACCGGGGCGACGGCGTGGTCGTCGCCACGATCGACAGCGGCGTCCAGTACGACCACCCGGCGCTGGTCGGGGCGTACCGCGGCAACCTCGGCGGTGGCGTCTTCAACCACGACCACAACTGGTACGACCCGGCCGGCGGGTGCCCCAGCGCCGCGCCCTGCGACAACGTCGGCCACGGCACACACACCACCGGCACGATGGTCGGCGACGACGGCGCGGGCAACCAGATCGGCGTCGCTCCCGGCGCGAAGTGGATCGCCGCGAAGGGCTGCGAGACCGACTCCTGCACCGACGCCTCGCTGCTCGCCGCCGGCCAGTGGGTGCTGGCCCCGACCGACCTGAACGGGCAGAACCCCCGCCCCGACCTGCGCCCCGACGTGGTCAACAACTCGTGGGGCGGCGCCGGCGGCGACCCGTGGTTCGAGCAGACCATCGCGGCCTGGCGCGCTGCCGGCATCTTCGGGGTCTTCTCCGCCGGCAACGACGGCCCGGCCTGCGGCAGCGCCGGCTCACCCGGAGACAACGCCAACGCGTACGCCGTCGGCTCGTACGACGTGCAGAACACCATCTCCGACTTCTCCGGGCGGGGCGCCGGCACCGAAGGACGGTCGTACAAGCCGAACGTGGCCGCGCCCGGCAGCAACGTGCGCTCCAGTGTTCCCGGCGACTCCTACGCCGCGTACGACGGCACCTCGATGGCCGCGCCGCACGTCTCCGGCACGGTGGCGCTGCTCTGGTCGGCCGCGCCGACCCTCCGGGGCGACGTCGCCGGAACCGAGGAGCTGCTGGACCGCACCGCCCGCGACGTCGACGCCACCGCCTGCGGAGGCACCGCCGCCGACAACAACGTGTTCGGCGAAGGTCGGCTGGACGCGTACGCGGCGACGCGGGCCGCGCCGCGCGGCGCCGTCGGACGGATCACCGGCACGGTCACCACGGCCGGCGGCGGCGACCCGATCGCCGGCGCGACCGTCGGCGACGGCGCCCGCAGCGTCACCACCGGCGCGGACGGCCGGTACGCGCTGACCGTGCCGGCCGGCGAGGCGACGGTCACCGTCAGCGCCTACGGGTACGCCGGACAGAGCGCCACCGTCACCGTCACCGAGGGCGGGGCGGTCACCCGGGACTTCGCCCTGACGGCCAACCCGACGGTCACCGTGGCCGGCCAGGTCACCGACGCCTCCGGGCACGGCTGGCCGCTCTACGCCCGGATCGAGGTCACCGGCCGTCCCGGTGGACCGGTGTTCACCGACCCGGCCACCGGCCGGTACTCGTTCACCGTGCCCGGCAACGCCACGTACCGGCTCACCGTCACCGCCCGCTATCCCGGCTACCGCACGGTCACCCGGGACGTGGTCACCGGCGGCGACCCCGTGACGGCCGACCTCGCCGTACCGGTCGAGACCGGATGCACGGCGGCCGGCTACACCGGCAGTTTCGGCACCCCCCTGCTGCGGGAGAGCTTCGACAGCGCCGCGACGCCGGACGGCTGGTCGGTACGGGACCGCACCGACGACGGCGGCTGGACCTTCACCGACGCGGGCGAGCGGGGCAACCTCACCGGCGGCAGCGGCGCCTTCGCCATCGCCGACAGCGACCGTCTCGGCTCCGGCCGGACCCAGGACACCGACCTGGTGACCCCGAGCGTCGACCTGCGCGGCACGCCGGCGCCGGTGCTGCGTTTCCACAGCGACTGGCGGGCGGTCGGCGTGAGCGACACCGCCGACGTGGACGTCTCCACCGACGGCGGCGCCACCTGGACCACGGTCTGGCACCAGACCACCAGCCGGCGCGGGCCGGTCGTCGAGGAGGTGCCACTCGACCCGGCGGCCGGGGCCGCCACGGTACGGGTCCGGTTCCGCTTCCACGGCAGCTTCGCCTGGTGGTGGCAGGTGGACGACGTGCAGGTGGTCAACCGCGACTGCGTACCCGCCCCGGGCGGGCTGGTGCTCGGGGTGACCACCGACCGCAACACCGACACGCCGCTCGACGGGGTCACCGTGGTCAGCGCCGACCGCCCGCAGGACCGGGGCAGGTCGGCGCCGACGCCGGACGACCCGACGATGCCGGACGGCTTCTACTGGCTGTTCTCCGGGCTGACCGGGGCACACCGGTTCACCGCCAGCCGGACGCCGTACCAGGTGGCCGCCGAGACGGCGAGCGTGCCGGCCGACGGTGTCCGCCGCCTGGACGTCGCGCTGGCGGCCGGTCGCCTCACCGTCACACCGACGACCGTCCGGTCGTCCCAGCCGTACGGCAGCACCCGGACCGCGAAGCTGACGGTACGCAACACCGGCAGCGCGCCGGCCGCCGTCAACCTGGTGGAGCGCAACGGGCGGTTCGATGCGCCGTCCAGAGCCGGAGCGCCCCTGCGGGAGCAGCGGATCAAGGGGATCAGCAAGACCCGTACGGGCACCGCGTACGGCGCGTCCGGGACCGGGACCGGGACGCAGGACGCCTGGACCGGTATCGCCACCCTTCCGGCGGCGGTCTACGACAACGCGGCGGCCACCCTCGACGGCAAGGTGTACTCCGTCGGCGGCGGTGGCGGCAGCGGGCTGGAGCGCAAGGCCTGGCGCTACGACCCCGACACGGACACCTGGGCGGCGCTGCCCGACCTGCCGAGCGGCCGGGCGAAGCCGGTCGCGGCGGCCGTCGGCGGCAAGCTGTACGTCCTCGGTGGCTGGGGCGTCGACGACGACACCGTCGCCTCCGTGGACGTGTTCGACCCGGCCACCGACACGTGGAGCACGCTGGCCGGGCCGGGCAACCCGTTCCCCGTGGCGGCGGCCGGCGGGGCGGTCACCGGCGGGAAGATCTACCTGGTCGGTGGCTGCCAGGACAACGACTGCGCCGAATCGGACCGGCTCGTCGTCCTCGACCCGACCACCGGCACGTTCCGCACCGGCGCGGCGTACCCGCACCCGGTGTCCTGGCTCTCCTGCGGCGGGATCGGCAGCGCGGTCTACTGCGCCGGTGGCACCGGCGACGCCGACTACACCGACGCCTACCGGTACGACCCGGCGGCCGACGCGTGGCATCCCCTGCCCGACCTGCCGGTGGACCTCTGGGGCGCCCAGTACGCGGCGGCCGGTGACCTCCTGGTCCTGGCCGGTGGAGTCACGGCGGCGTCCACCACGGTCACCAACCGGACCATCGCGTACGACCCGGTGGCGGGGAGTTGGCGCGACCTGCCCAACGTCCAGTCCGGTCGGTACCGGGGCGCTGCCGCCTGCGGCGCGTACCGGATCGGCGGTTCGCCGTCCCCCTTCGTCGGCTCCCCGGACGCCGAACGGCTCAGCGGCCTGGAGCTGTGCGCCGGGGAGGCGGACCTACCCTGGCTGACCACCAAGCCGGGCACGTTCACCCTCGCGCCGGGGGCCTCCCGGACGGTCACCGTCAAGATGCGTGCCACGGCCGCCGCCGATGTGGCCCAGCCGGGCACCTACTCAGGCGAGCTGGGTATCGCGTCCGACACGCCGTACCGGGTTCCGGCGGTGCCGGCGCGGATGACCGTCTCGCCGCCGGCGAGCTGGGGCCGGATCCAGGGCAGCGTCACCGGGGTCACCTGCACCGGCGCGACCGTCGGGGTCGCGGCGACGGTACGGGTCAACCGGGTGGGCAGGACGACCGGCTGGACCCTGACCGCGAACCCGCAGGGCCGGTACGTCTGGTGGCTGCCCAAGGGCCGCTACGAGGTGATCGTCGCCAAGGACGGGTGGATACCGCAGACGCGGCGCACCCGCATCAGGGCGGGCCTCGTCGAGACCGTCGACGTCGTCCTCGCCCCGGTCTCGTCCTGCACGAGAGCCACCGGCATCTGATCACGCCCACGATGACGACCGGGGCCGGCCACCCAGGAGGGTGACCGGCCCCGGTCGATCAGAGCGGTGGGTCAGGCGACGGTGACGGACACCTCGTTGATGCCCCGGCCGGCGGTGACGGCGGTGTCGCCGTTGCCGTGCCGGGACAGCGCCCGCAGCGTCCAGGCGCCGGGTGCGGCGAAGAACCGGAACTGGCCGGCGGCCGAGGTGACCACCTCGGCGGTGAACTCGCCGGTCGAGTCGAGCAGCCGGACGTACGCGCCCGGCACGACCTCGTCCGCCGCCGACCGGACGACGCCGGTGATGACGGTCTCCTTCTCAAGGTCCAGGCTGGCCGGCAGGGGCGCGGCCTGGTCAGGTGCGGCGCAGCCCGCAGCGGTGGGAGCGGTCATCGTCAGGCCTCCCCTGGCTCGTCGCCGAGCGCGACCGGCACGCCGACCAGCGAGCCGTACTCGGTCCAGGAGCCGTCGTAGTTCTTCACGTTGCGGTGACCGAGCAGCTCCTGCAGCACGAACCAGGTGTGCGAGGAGCGCTCGCCGATCCGGCAGTACGCGATGGTCTCCTTGCTGTCGTCCAGCCCCGCGTCGCCGTAGATCTTGCGCAGCTCGTCGTCGGACCGGAAGGTGCCGTCCTCGTTGGCCGCCTTGGACCACGGGACGCTGATCGCCGTCGGGATGTGACCGGCCCGCTGCGCCTGCTCCTGCGGCAGGTGGGCGGGGGCCAGCAGCCGGCCGGCGAACTCGTCGGGGCTGCGCACGTCGACCAGGTTCTTGGTGCCGATCGCGGCGACGACCTCGTCGCGGAAGGCCCGGATGGAGGTGTCCGGCTCCTGCGCGACGTACTGGGTCGCCGGGCGGGGCGTCGTCTCGGTGACGAGCGGGCGGGCGTCCAGCTCCCACTTCTTGCGACCACCGTCGAGCAGCTTGACGTCGCGGTGGCCGTAGAGCTTGAAGTACCAGTAGGCGTACGCCGCGAACCAGTTGTTGTTGCCGCCGTAGAGGATCACGGTGTCGTCGTTGCTGATGCCCCGCTCGGACAGCAGCGCCTCGAACTGGGCCTTGTTGACGAAGTCCCGGCGGACCGGGTCCTGGAGGTCGGTCTTCCAGTCGACCTTGATAGCGCCGGCGATGTGGCCGGTCTCGTAGGCCGAGGTGTCTTCGTCGACCTCGACGAAGACGACGCCCGGGGCGTCGAGGTTCTTCTCGGCCCACTCGGCCGAGACGAGTGCGGTGTCGCGACTCATCGATTCACTCCCTGGTGAGGATGGATGGTGAGCCAACGCGCGAATATCGATGGGTTGAACTGTCGCACCGCGCGCGGGACCCAGCGGAAGGACGGGATCACGGGTTCGTGCGACGGCGCCGCTGCCGGGCGTTCGGTGGGATCACCGGAAAGGGTCGAGGACCCTGCGTGCCGGTGGCCGCCGTCAGGCGGCCGAAAACAGCCCCGCCGTCAGATGACAGGGCGACACAGGCAGGTGGCCACGCGGCACAGGTCGACCGCGCGCCGTTTGGTGAGGTGGGTCCCCATGGTCAGGCAGCCTACCAGCGATCCGGAGGGCTGCCACCGTGCCGACCACCATCCGGGAATCGTCCGGCTGCCGGGCCGCTGTGGCGTCCCAGCGGACCGGGCTGTCGACGCACGACTCAGCTGACCGAGTTGATCGGTACGTTCTTCGCGTCGGCGGTGACGGCCAGCCCTTCGGGCAGCGGCTGGACCTTGCGGACCGTGAGTTGGAACGGCAGGTCGGGCAGCGGCACGTCGATGGAGATGCTCTTTGCGTAGTTGCTGAGGATCGTGCGGGCCAGCGGCAGGTTCGGGAGCCCGGCGGCGTCCAGGTTGTTGAAGCGCAGGGCGACCGCGCCGTTCTTGGCGACGGTGACGTCGGCGGTGCCGGCGACGGTGAACTTCGTGCCGAGGATGTCGACCGGGGCGCTGACGGCCAGCTTGCCGCCCTGCTCGCCGAGGGTGAGGCCGGGTCGCTTCAGCAGCGCGGCGAGGCTCTCGTAGCTGATCGTGCCGGTGCCGTCGACCGTGTCGGCCACGACGTCGCCCTGCCCGGTCCGCAGCGTGTCCAGCGACGCCCGCACGTTGCGGGCGTCGACGTCCAGCACCGGCAGCCGTACGGCGTCACCGTCGACCGAGGCCTGCACGTCCCGCAGCGAGATGGAGATCCGCTCGTACCGCCCGTCGAGCACCTGCGTGAGGAACGGCATTCCACCGACCTCGACGTCGGGCGCCGCGGACTGCGCGCCCTGGTTGCTGATCTCCTGGCTGACCCGTTCGGCGATGAGCCGCTCGGCCACCCCGACCGCCACCCGGTCGGCGACCACCAGCAGGCCCGCCACCACGAGGAGCAGGACGACCAGGCCGATGAGCAGCTTGCGTCCGCGCCGTTGGGGCCGGGCCTGCTGCTGGTCGTCGACCGGATACTCCTGGGCCACGCCGCCTCCTGTCTCCGCCCGCCGCGACACGGCGGGTCGTCCGAACCGGTGCCGCTGCGCGGCGCACCCGTAGGTACCCGAGCGGCACCGACCTCAACCGTGGGCTCAGAGGAAGAGCATGCACATGGCGTACGCGGCGGGCGCAGCCAGGGCGAACCCGCCGAGCGGCCCCTGCATGTGCCGGGCGACCCACATGGTGGGCGGCTCTCCGGCCATGAGGCGACCTGCCTCCGCGTACCCCACCGCGAGGTCGGTGAGGACGGCGGTGACGGCCGCGACCAGGCCGATCACCGCGGCCCTGGTCGGGGTGAAGGGTGCTACCAGATAGCCGCCGAGCAGCGCGCTGACCAGCGTGCCCACCATCGCGCCGCCGACGACGCCGGCCGCGCCCCGGGGCACCTGCGGGGCCAGCCGGGGCCACGGCAGCACCGCGTCGGTGAGCCGGGCGACGGTGAGCGCGACCCCGCTCGCGGTCAGGCAGACGGTGATCGCCTGGGTGCCGGCGGGGATGCGGCTGAGCACGATCAGGGTGCCGAAGGCCACGACGCCGACCACGATGAGCAGGGTGGCGCCGAGGGAGTCGGTGACCCGGACCCGGTCGACGCGGCGGACCAGTTGGCCGAGCACGGCGGCGAGGAAGCCGCCGACGGCCAGGTAGCCCAGCGGCGCCAGGCCGGCGATGTCGCTCCGGACGGCGGCGACGTCGGCGGCCGCGGCGACGGCGGCGCTGATCCCGCCCACCAGCAGCAGCGCCGGTGGGCGCATGGCCATCGTCCAGGCGAGCACGAACAGCAGTTGGACGCCGAAGACGATGACGGCGAACGGCAGGCGGTGACCCGGGCCCGACGTCTGCGCGCCGAGCACCAAGCCCACGCCGAGCAGCGCGGCGAAGCCGGCGATGGTCAGCGCCAGCGGGCGGTGCACCTCGACCGGAGGGACGACCTCCTCCTCCGGCTCGTCGGTCTCTTCCTCGGTACGACGGGCCGGCTCACCGGCGCGGCGGGCCCGGCGCGGTCCACCTCCACGGCGCTCGCCGTCGGCGACAGCCGGCCCGGTGCGCGGCGCGGGTGGGTGGCCACGGGTCGGAGCGGCCGGACCCGGACGGGGTCCGTCGGTCCACGAGTCGCGGCCGGCGTCCGGCGAGGTGGAGGGAAACACGCCCCGATCGTGCCAGATCGACCGCCCGGTGCAGTGGTCGCGGGTTTCAGTAACGTTAAAACCTGTGCCACGATCAGGGGCAAGCTAGACAAACGGGAAATGGCCTGACGGTGCAGCCGAGGCGATCGGCTACGCTCAACGCGTTACCCGCCCGTCAGCGACGCCGGGACCACGCAATTTCTCAGCGCACTCCCTCACGAGTGTGTCTGGTCGCGTGCGGCGATGCGCCGCCGGGACGGAGGTGATCGTGGAAATCCTGCTGCTGGTGACTGCGCGCGCAGGCGAACCGTCGGCTGTGTTGCCGGCTCTCGACCTGCTGCCACACTCGGTGCGCACCGCGCCGCGCGACGTCCGCACCCTTGTTGCCGGGCCCAGCCCCGACGCGGTGCTGGTGGACGCCCGGTCGGAGTTGAGCGAAGCTCGGGCGACCTGCCGGATGTTGCACGCCACCGGGCTCGGGGTGCCGCTGGTCGCGGTCGTCACCGAGGCCGGCCTGATCGCGCTGAACGCGGACTGGGGCGTCGATGACGTCATCCTCGCCTCGGCCGGTCCCGCCGAGGTGGAGGCCCGGCTGCGGCTCGCGGTCGGCCGCCTGAGCAACGCGACGGCCGGCGCCGGCGGCTCGATCCGGGCCGGGGAACTCACCATCGACCCGGACACGTACGCGGCGAAGCTCAAGGGCCGCCCGCTCGACCTCACCTACAAGGAGTTCGAGCTGCTGAAGTTCCTGGCCCAGCACCCGGGCCGGGTGTTCACGCGCGACCAGCTGCTGCGCGAGGTCTGGGGATACGACTACTTCGGCGGCACCCGGACGGTGGACGTGCACGTCCGACGGCTGCGCGCCAAGCTCGGCTCGGAGTACGAGTCGATGATCGGCACGGTCCGCCAGGTGGGCTACAAGTTCGTCGTACCCCCGTCGCGTTCGCTGCCGGAGACGGAGCACGCGCCGTTGCCCGTCTAGCTTCGCCCGATTCCCCATATGCCCCTTTTGCGCAGCTTGGCAGTCCTATTCTGACTGCCGGGTTTGTCGCAAAAGGGGGCAAGGGTGCGCGCAGGTAACACGGGGGCGACGGGCCGGGGGCTCCGGCCGACCGGGTGGAAGCCGTGACGCGGGTCAGCTCGACCGCGCGCGTGGCAGGGATCGTGACAGTGGTGGTGGCGGCGCTGCTCGGCTCCGCGTACGTGCTGGGCCGTAGCCTCGTCCCGGACCAGACCCGGCAGCACGCCACGGGCGTCACCACCGACGCCACCGGGCCCCACTACGCCGACCAGCCTCCCGAGCAGCCGTCGACCGAACACCCGAGCACCAGCCAGAGCGCCGCCGGTCCCGCCGAGGCCAGCCAGGACGGCACGGGCCGGGACGCCGGGGGCGACAAGCTGTTCGGCGCCCACACGGACACCGGCACCGCCCGCCTCGCGCTGACCTTCGACGACGGGCCGGACCCGCGCTACACCCCCCAGGTCCTCGCGCTGCTGCGCGAGTACGACGTCAAGGCCACGTTCTGCGTGGTGGGCGAGAACGCCCAGGACCACCCCGACCTGATCCAGGCGATCGTGGCGGACGGCCACACGCTCTGCAACCACTCCTGGCACCACGACGTCTCGCTGGGCAACCGGTCCGCCGACCAGATCCGCACCGACCTGATCCGCACCAACGAGGCCATCCGGGCAGCCGTGCCGGACGTCCCGGTCGTCTGGTACCGCCAACCCGGCGGCGCCTGGACCTACCCGGTGGTGTCGGTGTCCCGGCAACTCGGCATGACCCCGCTGCACTGGTCGGTGGACCCGTCAGACTGGCAGGCGCCCGGAGCCAACAAGATCGCCACCACGGTGCTCACGCAGGCGCAACCCGGGGCGGTCGTCCTCATGCACGACGCGGGCGGCGACCGGCAGGGCACGGTCGACGCGCTGCGCCGGATCCTGCCCGAACTCACCGCACGGTACGAGCTGGAGGCGCTGCCCACCGACCCCACGTGAGGCGGCCACCTTCCTCGGGCGACGGGTCCGGGACGCTACTCGGGCGACAGTCCGGGACGCGCCTGACGCAACGGCTACGGTGACGGGATGAGCAGCGCGGAACCGACCAGCGACCAGGTCACCCGGACCGACCGACTGTCCCCCGCGGAGATCGCCGGCGTACTGGCCCTGGCCCGAACGGCGGGCGACACCGACGGCGCGGACCCGCTGGACGAGCACGTCCTGCTCCGCCTGCGTGACGCGGACGCTCCGGCCGTACACCTGCTCGCCCGCGCCGACGACGGCACGCTGACCGGGTACGCGCACCTGGACACCACCGACCCGGTGGACGGGATCGGTGTCGAGTTGGTGGTGCACCCGGCGTACCGGCGGCGCGGCACCGGCCGCGCGCTGGCCCGGGGTGTGCTCGCGTCGGCGACCGGACCGCTGCGGGCGTGGGCGCACGGCGACCACCCGTCGGCGGCGGCGCTCGCCGTGGACCTGGGGTTCGCCCGTGCGCGGGTGCTCTGGCAGCTCCGCCGACCGTTGGCGGCTCCACTGGGCGAGCCGCGCCTGCCTGACGGGGTGGCGCTGCGCGCGTTCCGGCCGGGGGCGGACGACACGGCGTGGCTGGCCCTGAACGCGCGGGCCTTCGCCGAGCACCCCGAGCAGGGCCGGTGGACCCCGGACGACCTGCGGCTCCGGCTCGCCGAGCCGTGGTTCGACCCGGCCGGCTTCCTGCTCGCCGAGGAGACCTCGACCGGTCGACTGCTCGGCTTTCACTGGACGAAGGTGCACGAACGGCCCGGGTCGGCCCGGATCGGCGAGGTGTACGTGCTCGGGGTGGAGCCGACCGCGCACGGCGGCGGCCTGGGTCGGGCGCTGACCACGGCGGGGCTCGCGTACCTGCGGGACAGGCGGGGCCTGGACCGGGTGATGCTCTACGTCGACGACTCGAACACCGGGGCGGTCGCGCTGTACGAGCGGCTGGGCTTCGCCCGGTGGTCCGCGCACATCAACTACCACCTCGGCTGAGCGGCAACGGGCACTGAAGTGCCCCGGTTCACTTAACGGACAACTCACCCTCAGCGAGCGGTCACCTCGGGGGCCGGACCTGTTCACCCTGCGTTCACTTGCGACCGGCGAACCGGCTACCTGGCACTTCTAACTTTCGTGTCAGCCGGTCAGTGCCGGTCCTCGGGCCCCGGGATCGGGGCGCCAAGTCAGACGCGAAGGGAAACCCCTCAGGTGAAGCTCCAGCGGTACGGCACTATTGCCTGCCTCGCTCTTGCCGCGACGCTCGGCCTCAGTGCATGCGGCTCGGACAACAACGAGCCCACTTCCGGCGCCAGCGCCTCGGGCTCCGCCGCCGCGGTCGACTGCGGTACCGGCACGGTGAACGCACAGGGCTCGTCGGCCCAGAAGAACGCCATGGCCGAGTGGATCAAGGCGTACCAGCAGAAGTGCGCCGGCACCACCATCAACTACGAGGCTTCCGGTTCGGGCGCCGGCATCCAGGCGTTCATCGCCGGGACCGCCGACTTCGCGGGCTCCGACTCCGCGCTCAAGCCGGAGGAGCAGCCGCAGGCCGACGCCAAGTGCGCCGGCGGCAAGGCTCTCAACCTGCCCATGGTGATCGGCCCGGTCGCGGTCGTTTACAACGCCGGCAGCGGCGTGGACAACCTGCAGTTCAAGCCGGCCACCCTGGCGAAGATCTTCGCCGGCAAGGTCACCAAGTGGGACGACCCGGCCATCAAGGCGGACAACCCGGACGCAAAGCTTCCGTCCGCCGCCATCCAGACGGTCCACCGCTCGGACGAGTCGGGCACCACCGACAACTTCACCAAGTACCTGTCGAAGACCGCCGAGTCGGACTGGACCTTCAGCAACGCCAAGGCGTGGAAGGCCCCGGGTGGTATTGGTGCCGCCAAGTCCGACGGTGTGGCCAGCAAGGTCAAGAGCACGGTCGGCACGATCAGCTACGTCGAGTGGTCGTACGCCGAGAACTCCAGCCTGAACATGGCCAAGGTGCAGAACGGTGCCGGCGAGTGGGCCGCGCTGACCGCTGAGTCGGCCGGCAAGACCATCGCCGGGGCGAAGATCGAGGGCCAGGGCGACGACCTCAAGCTGTCGATCGACTACAACACCAAGGAGGCCGGGGCCTACCCGATCGTCCTGGCGACGTACGAGGTCGTCTGCAGCAAGGGCCTCGCGGCCGACAAGCTGAAGCTGGTCAAGGGTCTGCTGAGCCACGCCGCCAGCGCTGAGGGCCAGAACTCCCTGACCGACCTCGGCTACGCCCCGCTGCCCGAGACGGTCCGCACCAAGGTCGAGACCGCGGTCGAGAACCTCTCCTGATCCGAGACCACCACACCTCCGCAACCGAATCGAGCGAGCAGATGGGTGAAACCCCTCACCGCTCGGCCGACGCCGGCACCGGTGGGACGCGCGTGACCCAGAGTCACGAGTGGCCCGCCGGTGCCTCGGCGCGTGTGGCCGAGGCACCAGTCAGCACCCGTTTCCCGGGCGGCACCGGGCTGGGCGGCGGCGGCGACACGCTGCCCCGAAACCGGAAGTTCGGGGCCGAGCGGGCCTTCCGTGGCCTCACCCTGGCTGCCGGAACGACAGTGTTGGTCATCATCGTGGCCATCGCGGTCTTCCTGATCGCGAAGGCGATCCCGGCCCTACGCGCCAACTCCGCGAACTTCTGGACCTTCGAAGGCTGGTTTCCGAACGACAACCCGCCCACGTTCGGCATCGGCGCTCTCGCCTTCGGCACCGTGCTCACCGCCACCCTGGCGCTGCTCATGGCCGTACCTGTGGCAATGGGCATCGCGCTCTACCTCTCCCACTACGCTCCGCGCAGGCTTGGCAACAGCCTCGGCTTCCTGATCGACCTGCTGGCTGCCGTACCCAGCGTGGTGTTCGGCCTCTGGGGTCGCGACTACCTCATCGGCCCGGTGTCGGACCTCTCTGTCTGGCTCAACAAGTACTTCAGCTGGATCCCGATCTTCGGCGGCGACGGCCCCTACGGCAACTCGATCCTGCTCGGTTCTCTGGTACTGGCCATCATGATCCTGCCGATCGTCACCTCGCTCACCCGCGAGGTGTTCCTCCAGACGCCGAAGGCCAACGAGGAAGCCGCCATCGCCCTGGGCGCCACCCGTTGGGAGATGCTCCGCACTGCGGTGCTGCCGTACGGCCGTCCCGGCATCATCGCCGCGGTCATGCTCGGCCTGGGCCGAGCGCTGGGCGAGACCATCGCGCTGGCGTTGACCCTCGGCTCCACCTACGCCATCTCGTTCAACCTGCTCGAGTCCGGTGGTAACACCATCGCGGCCAACATCGCCAACCGATTCGCCGAGGCGAACGAGACCGGTCGGGGCGCCCTGATCGCCTCCGGCCTCGTGTTGTTCGCGATCACCTTGATCGTCAACATCATCGCGCGGGCGATCATCTACCGCCGCCGGGAGTTCACGGAGTCCGCCGCATGACCACAACCGTCACCTCCCACCGCACCCGGCCGCCGGCCCAGCCGGCTTCACTGCGGGCCCGGCGGCTGCCCTGGTACGCCGCACCGGTCATCGCCGTGGCGGCCCTCGCACTCTCCGCCGTGATCGTTTACGGCGGAGACATCGGCGGCCCGGTCCTCGTCGTCGTCCTCGGCGCGATCCTCTACCTGGCCGGGCTCTTCGCTGCGGCCAACGTGGTCGAGGGGCGTCGATCGGCCCGCAACCGTACCTGGAGCGCGCTGATCCACTCCGCGTTCGTGCTGGCGGTGCTGCCGCTCATCTCGGTCGTCTGGACGCTGGTCAGCAAGGGCACCGAGCGGCTGGACGGCAACTTCTTCCAGACCTCGATGAACAACATCGGGGCCCGGGACGCCAACGGCGGCGCGTACCACGCGATCATCGGCACGCTGGAGCAGGTCGGCATCGCCACCCTGATCACCGTCCCGCTCGGCATCCTCTGCGCCATCTACATCGTCGAGTACGGGCGGGGTCGGTTCGCCTTCGCGATCCGGTTCTTCGTGGACGTCATGACGGGCATCCCGTCGATCGTCACCGGCCTCTTCGTGCTGGCGTTCTGGGTGCTGATCGTGTCGCCCTGGTTCAACGACGGCCGGCCGAGCTTCTCCGGCTTCGCCGCCGCGCTGGCCCTTGCCGTACTGATGCTGCCCACGATCGTCCGGTCCACCGAGGAGATGCTCCGCCTCGTGCCGGCCCCACTGCGCGAGGGCGCATACGCGCTCGGCGTACCCAAATGGAAGACGATCCTGCGGGTGGTCCTGCCGACGGCACTGCCCGGCATCGTCACGGGCGTCATGCTCGCCATCGCCCGCGCGGCCGGCGAGACCGCGCCGGTGCTCCTGGTCGCCGGCGGCGGCGCCGCGATCAACTTCAACCCCTTCGAGAACAACCAGTCGTCGCTGGCCCTCTTCGTCTACCAGCAGGCCGGCGAGGCGTCGAAGTATTCGCCGGCACGGGCGTGGACCGCGGCACTCACCCTGGTCGCCCTCGTGCTCATCCTGACGATCGCGGCGAAGCTGCTGGCCCGTCGCAACAGGCTCAGCCGATGAACCCCGGAGGTACCACCATGGCCAAGCGCGTCTCCGCCTCGAACGTCACCGCGTACTACGGCGGCTTCAAGGCGATCGAGAACATCAACCTGACCGTCGAGCCGAAGACCGTCACCGCTCTCATCGGGCCGTCCGGTTGCGGCAAGTCGACGTTCCTGCGGTCGATCAACCGGATGCACGAGGTGCTGCCGGGGGCCCGCGTCGAGGGCAGCCTGACCATCGACGACCAGGACATCTACGACCGGGACGTGGACGTCACCGCGGTCCGGCGCACGATCGGCATGGTCTTCCAGCGGCCGAACCCGTTCCCGACCATGAGCATCTTCGAGAACGTGGTGGCCGGGCTGAAGCTCAACGGGGTCCGCAAGAAGTCGATCCTGGAGGACGCGGCCGAGAAGGCCCTGCGTTCGGCGAACCTGTGGGACGAGGTCAAGGACCGCCTCGGCAAGCCGGGCGCGGGCCTCTCCGGCGGTCAGCAGCAGCGGCTCTGCATCGCCCGGACCATCGCGGTCGAGCCGCAGGTCGTGCTGATGGACGAGCCCTGCTCGGCCCTGGACCCGATCTCCACGCTGGCCATCGAGGACCTGATGTTCCAGCTCAAGGACAAGTTCACGATCATCATCGTGACCCACAACATGCAGCAGGCCGCCCGGGTGTCGGACCGGACCGCCTTCTTCTCGATCGAGAAGACCGGCGACCCGGGCCGGCTGATCGAGTACGACAACACCCAGAAGATCTTCAGCAACCCGAGCGTGAAGAAGACCGAGGACTACATCACCGGCCGCTTCGGCTGAGCCGCCGGACTGCACTCGACGACGCTGGCGGCGGGCTCAGCTCAGGACGAAGCGGGGCTCGCCGTTCGGCGGCAGGTCCAGGCGTGGGGTGACGGGGGTGGCGGCGTCGCGATCCGCCGCCGCGCTTGCCACTCCCGCCAGGTCGCCGGCCGCCGCAATCTGGGCCAGCGTTACCAGGGTCGGTGGCAGCATGGTCAGCTCGCCGGCCTGGGCCCGGGCCAGCGCGTCCGCCGGCCGGATCCACAGCGTGTGGTCGGCCTCGCCGGAGACGTCGCGGGTCCGCTGTCCGGCCGGCAGCAGGGCCACGAAGAAGTACGTGTCGAAGCGGCGCGGCTCGAACTCCGGAGTGATCCACCGGCTCCAGGGCAACAGCAGATCAGACCGCAGGGTGAGTCGGCGGTCGGCGAGCAGTGCGGCGAAGCCCAGCCGACGCCCCTCCAGGTCCTGCCGGGCCGTCTCCCAGTCGTCTCCGCTGACGTCACCCACCACCGTCGCCGGGCCGGGCCCGGCGAGCAGCACACCCGCCTCCTCGAAGACCTCCCGGGCGGCAGCGCAGACCACCGCCTGGGCGGCGTCCGCGCCCACTCCGAGCCGCCCCGCCCAGTCGGTCGGCGTCGGCCCAGCCCAGTCCAGGTGCGCGTCGGAGTCGGAGCGGTCCACCCCGCCGCCGGGGAAGGCGTACATCCCGCCGAAGGTCATGGCGGCGACCCGGCGGATGACGTACACCTCGAAGTCGGTGTCGGTCGGACGCAGCAGCAGCACGGTGGCCGCGACCCGCGGCGTCGCCGGGCTGCCGCCCTCGGCCTGGAACCGGCGGGCGTGCTCGACCAGGGCGGCCGGCGCGGCGAAGCCGTCGCTGTCGATCGTCATGCCCGCGAGCCTAGTGTCCGGCCCCGCTGTCGCCGGGCGAGCGTCAGGCGACGAGGCAGCCGGCTCGGTGCGACCGGTCGCCGCCGCGAGCGTGATGACTGTGTGGCATCAATATGCCGCACAGTCATCACGCTCATCGCGGCGTCAGGCCCGGGACCACCGCACCGCTGGCCGAGCAGAGACGGGCTGGGCAGCAGCGGGCCGTTCAGCTGGCTCGGCTAGCGTTCGACGCATGACTCGTTGGGGCATCCTGGCCACCGGCCACATCGCCAGCCGTTTCGCCGAAGACCTCCGGCTGGTGCCGGACGCCGAACTGGTCGCGGTCGGCTCCCGCTCCGCCGACAGCGCGCGGCGGTTCGCGGACACGTACGGCGCGCAGCGGGCGTACGGCTCCTGGGTGGAGCTGGCCGCCGACCCTGAGGTCGACGTGATCTACGTGGCCACTCCGCACGCCGCGCACCACGAGGCGGCGCTGACCTGCCTGACCGCCGGCCGCGCGGTGCTGCTGGAGAAGCCGTTCACCCTCGACCTGGCCACCAGCACCGAGCTGGTGGACACCGCCCGCGCCGCCGGGGTCTTCCTCATGGAGGCCATGTGGATGCGGACTAACCCGCTCATCCTCCGCGCGGTCGAGCTGATCGCCGAGGGCGCCATCGGCACGGTGCGCAACGTGCGGGCCGACTTCGGGGTGGCCGGGCCGTTCCCGCCGGAGCACCGGATGCGCAACCCGGCGCTGGGTGGGGGCGCGCTGCTCGACCTGGGGATCTACCCGATCAGCCTGGCGCACCTGCTGCTGGGCGTGCCGCAGCACATCCGCTCCTGGGCGCACCTGGGCCCGGAGGGGACCGACGAGAACACCGGCATCCTCCTCGGGTACGACAGCGGGGCAGTGGCCACGCTGAGCTGCGGCATGGTCGGCGCGAGTTCGTTGGCCGCCTCGATCACCGGCAGCGCCGGCCGTATCGACCTGCCGGAGCCGTTCTTCCGGCCGGCCTCGCTGACCCTGTACCGGGACGGCGCCGAGCCCGAGACGATCACCGCCGAGGAGGCCGGCAACGGCTACCAGTACGAGGCGATCGAGGTGGGGCGCTGCCTGGCCGCCGGGCTGACCGAGAGCCCGCTGGTGCCGCACACCACGACCCTCGAGGTGATGACCCTGCTGGACACGGTCCGGGAGCAGATCGGCGTGCGTTACGAGTGAACGCGAAACGGCCCCCGGACAGCCGGGGGCCGTTTCGGGCACGCGGACCGGTCAGCCGAAGAGCGGCCGGACCAGCAGGTAGGTGACGCAGGCGATCAGCGCGGCCGCCGGGAACGTGATGATCCAGGCGATCACGATGTTGCCGGCGACGTTCCAGCGGACCGCGGAGAGTCGCTTGGTCGCGCCCACGCCCATGATCGCCGAGGTGATCGTGTGGGTCGTGGAGATCGGGGCCTTGAGCACCAGGGCGTTGAAGTAGAGCACCGCGCTGGCCACCGTCTCGGCGGCGAAGCCCTCCGGCGGCCCGAGGTCGATGATCTTACGACCGAGGGTGCGGATGATCCGCCAACCACCGGCGTACGTGCCGAGGGCCAGCATGGTGGCCGAGGTCCAGAAGACCCAGCCCGGGATGTGGGTCTTGCTCTCCTGGAAGCCGCCGGTGTAGAGCGCCAGCACCACGATGCCCATCGTCTTGGCGGCGTCCTGCATGCCGTGGCCGACCGACATGGCGGCGGCGGAGACGGTCTGCGCGTGGCGGAAACCCCGGTTGAGCTTGCCCGGCTGACCCTTACGGAACAGCCAGAGGATCGCCAGCATCAGCAGGTAACCGAGGGTGAGGCCGACGATCGGCGAGAGCACCATCGGCAGGATGACCTTCTCGCCGATGTTGCCCCACTGCACGATGCCGCCGCTGGACAGCAGGGTCGCGCCGACCAGGCCGCCGAAGAGCGCGTGCGAGGACGACGACGGCAGGCCGAAGTACCAGGTGATCAGGTTCCAGGCGATGGCGCCCAGCACCCCGGCGAAGACCACCCCGAGGCTGCTCACCCCCGTGGGGAGGGTGACCAGGCCGTCGCCGACGGTCTTCGCGACGCCGGCGCCGAAGTGGGCGCCGATGAAGTTGCCGACCGCGGCGAGGCCGAGGGCGATCCGGGGTGTCAGCGCGCGGGTGGAGACGCTTGTCGCGATCGCGTTGGCGGCGTCGTGGAAGCCGTTGGTGTAGTCGAACGCCAGGGCCACCGCGATCACCGCCAGGACGGCGATGAGTTCGGTAGACACCGGTTCAGGACTCCTTGACCGCGATGGTCTCGACCGTGTTGGCCACGTGCTCGAAGGCGTCGCAGGCGGCTTCCAACTCGTCGGCGACCTCCTTCATCTTCAGCACCGTCAACGCGTCGTACTCGCCGGAGAAGAGCCGGACGAGGAGCTGCCGGTTGATCCGGTCGCCCTCGTTCTCCAGCCGGTTGCACTCGATCCAGTAGTCCTCGAGATCCTTCATCGACTGCAGCCGGGGCATCGCCTCGGCCGTCAGCTTGGCCTGCTGGTCGAGCACGTTGACCATCTCGTGCAGTTCGCGGGGCAGCGCCGGCAGCTCGGTGAGCCCGTACAGGTAGAGCAGGTCGCCGACCGCCTCCAGGTGGTCCATCACGTCGTCGAGCAGCGAGCCGAGCCGGTAGATGTCCTCCCGGTCGAAGGGCGTGATGAAGGTCGAGTTGATCTTCTTGTAAAGATCATGCGTGATCTGGTCGCTGTCGTGCTCGACCTCGGTCAGTCGCTCGCTGACCGACTGCACGTCGACACCGGGCAGGGCCAGTTCGTTCAGCAGCGCGGTGCCCCGGACCAGGTTCTGCGCGGCCCTGGTGAAGAGCTCGTAGAAGGCGCCCTCGGTGGGGCGGAAGGAAAACTTCACAGCACAGACCTCGTCGCGTCGGTGGAAGGGTGGCGGCGTCCGTGGGCGTCCGCTCGGTGAATGCTAGGAAACGCCAGATCCGCAAATTCGCCGGCCCACCCCTGGTCGGACCACATTCACCGCTCGTTCACCTAGTGTTCATCTCGGGCGTCCCAGCCGTCCCCGCTCCCCCAGCAGCCAACCGCTCGCGCTCGTGCGCCACGTCGAAATCGGCAGGCGGATACCCCAGCCGGAGCGTGTCGAACGTCTCCTTCAGCAGATGGGCCACCGCCCAGTCCCGGTACCACTTACGGTCCGCCGGCACCACGAACCACGGCGCGGCGTCCGTGCCACACCGGCTCAGGGCCTCGGCGTACGCGGCCTGGTAGTCGTCCCAGTGCGACCGGGAGTCGACGTCCGACGGGTTGTACTTCCAGTGCTTACGCGGGTCCGTGAGCCGTTCCAGCAGCCGCTCGCCCTGCTCGGCGTACGAGATGTGCAGCATCACCTTGATCACGGTCACGCCGTCCTCGGTCAACTCCCGCTCGAAGGAGTTGATCTCGTCGTACCGGGCCCGCCAGATCGCCTCCGGCACCAACGCGCCGACCCGGGCGATCAGCACGTCCTCGTAGTGCGACCGGTTGAACATGCCCACGTACCCCGCAGGCGGCAACTCCCGGCGGATCCGCCACAGGAAGTCGTGTTGCAACTCCTCCTCGGTCGGCGGCCCGAACGAGCGGATGTGCAGGCCCAGCGGGTTCATCGCGCCCGCCACCCGCTTGATCGTGCCGTCCTTGCCACCGCAGTCCATCGCCTGGAGCACCAGCAGCACCCGGTGCGCGGGACGCGTCGACCCGGCCTTCGCCATCGCGAACAGCATCTCCTGCTGGCGGCCCAACTCCTCGCCGATCAGCTCCACCTGCGCGCGGGCCCAGGTCTTACGGCGTTCGCCCATCTCCTCGGCGGCCGGCAGGCCGGGCGTGGACCGGGGATCGATCGCGGCGAGATCCACCGGAGCGGTGACCCGCAACAGATCCCGCACGGACCCACCGCGCGGCGTCACGATCCGACCGCCCTGCTCCTGCCGGGATTCGCTCATCTGAGGATCATCGCCCACCCGCGCGCCATCCGCCCGGCGAGCCCGACGCGCCGGCTCAGACCACCAGGGCCAACCACTTGCGGTACGAGGTGGCGAACGGTTCGGTGCCGTCGCCGAGAGCGCCGTACAACCACCGGGCCGCCGCCTCGGCCTCGACCACCACGTCGTCCGGGTAGCCGAAGCGGGCCCGGTGCTCGGCGAACTCGTCCTCGTCCAGCAGCTCCACCACGCCGGTGGCCCGCCGGCGGACCACGTCCAGGTCGAGATCGATCAGGTGGACGGTGTCGTCGGACTCCCAACGGGCCGGAGTGGCGATGTCGCAGTAGACCTCGCTGGTGCGCGGCGGGGGGTTGAACATGCACGTCCACCAGGCGTGGTGCGGCACCAGCAGGACGAAGGGGATCTTCTCCACCGACGGCCGGCCGTGGTAGACCGACTCGGTGCCGAACGGGACGCCGAGCCAGACGCCGAGGTCGTCCTCGGCGAGGCGGCGGGCCGGGTAGTCGCGGTGGGCGCTGCCGTCGTACTTGCGGTAGATCACTCGGACCACGTCGCTCGGCATGATTCGCACCCTAACCGATAGCGCCCACACGTCGTAGTGCCGCCGTAACCGGACGACGCCGGCCCGCCGGCCCACGCCACGCGGGCGGATGGGCGCGGTCGGTGTCGGCGGCGACGGGTACCGTCGCACGGTGACTCCGCCCCGCACCGCCACCGGTTCCGCCACCCCCTCGGCCCGTGGCGCAGGCCGGCGGCGGGGCGCCCGGCCCAGCGGCACGGAGCTGCTCGCGGCGGCGGTCGGCGCGGTCCCCGGCGGCACCGCGCGGCCCGGCCAGCAGCAGATGACCACCGCCATCGAGGATTGCGTGACCAGCGGCGAGCACCTGCTCGTGCAGGCCGGCACCGGCACCGGCAAGTCACTGGCCTATCTCGCGCCGGCCCTCACCGTGGACGGCCCGGTGGTGGTCTCCACGGCCACGCTGGCGTTGCAGTCCCAACTCGTCGACCACGACCTTCCCCGACTGGCCGACGCGGTCGAGCCGCTGCTCGGCCGCCGGCCCACGTTCGCGGTGCTCAAGGGTCGCCACCACTATCTCTGCCTGGCCCGACTGGACAACTCCACCGCCGACGAGCCGGAGGACACCCTCTTCGACGCCCCGGCCGCCCGCCCCGGCGGCGGCACCAAGTGGCTCGGCGAGGCCGGCCGGCTGGGCAAGCAGATCGAGCGCCTGCGTGACTGGGCCGAGAAGACCGACACCGGCGACCGCGACGAGCTGGACCCGGGCGTCGACGACCAGGCGTGGCGGCTGGTCTCCATGCCGTCGCGGGAGTGCGTCGGCGCGACCCGCTGCCCGTTCGGCGCGGAGTGCTTCGCCGAGGCGTCCCGGGCCCGCGCCCGCGAGGCCGACATCGTGGTGACCAACCACAGCCTCCTCGCGGTGGACATGCTGGCCGAGCGGCACATCGTCCCGCCGCACAAGCTGCTGATCGTCGACGAGGCGCACGAGCTGGCCGACCGCGTCTCCTCCGCCGCCCAGGCCGAGCTGGTGCCGGAGATGATCGACCGGTCCACCCGGCGGGCCCGCCCGCTGCTGCGCCCGGAGACGGCCGACGCGCTCGTCGCCGCCGGTGACGCCCTCGCCGTCGGGCTGGCCGAGGCGCCGGCCGGTCGCCTCACCGCCGGTCTGCCGACCCCGTTGCGCGAGGCGTGCACCCTGCTCGACTCGGCCACCCGCGCCGCCCTGGACGCCATCGGCGACATCAAGTCCGACGACCCCGATCCGGTGCGCAAACAGCAGGCCAAGGCCGCGATGGACGACCTCTCCACCACCGCCCAACGGCTCCTCGAAGAGGCCGACCACGACGTGGCCTGGGTGGAGAAGAACGACAGCGGCAACCGACGGGCACTGGTGGTCGCACCGCTGTCGGTCGCCGGCACCCTCGCCGCCCACCTGTACGACGAACGCACCGTGGTCGCCACCTCGGCCACCCTGGCGCTCGGCGGCCGGTTCGACACGGTGGCCCGCGCCCTCGGCCTGGACGCGCCGCCGGTTCCGGCGTCGCCCGCCGCCGCCGCGCAGGCCGCCCGCACCGGCGCGGGCCGCCCGGCCGCCGAGACACCGGGCCGCCGGCTGGCCGACGCCACCACCATCCCGGCGACCGAGGGACCGGGCTGGCGCTCGCTGGACGTGGGCTCGCCGTTCGACTACGCACGGCAGGGCATCCTGTACGTCGCCGCGCACCTGCCCCGGCCCAGCGTCTCCGGGCTGCCCGACGCGGCCGGTGAGGAGCTGCTCGGGCTCGTCGAGGCGCTCGGTGGTCGTACTCTGGGGCTCTTCTCCTCCCGGCGGGCCGCGACGCAGGCGGCGGAGCTGCTGCGCGCGCGGACCGACCTGCCGGTGTTGTTGCAGGGCGAGGAGGCGCTGCCGCTGCTGGTCCGCCGGTTCCGCGAGGAGCGGTCGAGCTGCCTGTTCGGGGTGATGTCGCTCTGGCAGGGGGTGGACGTGCCGGGCGACGCCTGCCAGCTCGTGGTCATCGACCGGCTGCCCTTCCCCCGGCCCGACGAGCCGCTCGCGGCGGCCCGCGCCGCCGCCGTGGACGCGGGCGGCGGCTCCGGGTTCGCCGCCGTCAGCGTGCCGATCGCCGCGGTACGCCTCGCGCAGGGCGTGGGCCGGCTGATCCGAGCCACCGGCGACAAGGGGGTCGTCGCGGTGCTCGACTCACGCCTGGAGACCGCCCGAGGCTACG
The DNA here is from genome assembly GCF_044466585.1 of Micromonospora sp. NPDC049359. Classification (NCBI taxonomy): domain Bacteria; kingdom Bacillati; phylum Actinomycetota; class Actinomycetes; order Micromonosporales; family Micromonosporaceae; genus Micromonospora; species Micromonospora sp. NPDC049359. Next base: position 220,502 of record NZ_JBITMW010000004.1, read on the forward strand.
GACCCTTCCTGCGCCGTTCCCTGCCCCCGTTCTGGTACACGACCCGCCCCGAGGTGGCCCGCGGCGCCCTGAAACGCCTAGCCACCACGTAAAAGCCCGCGCCCCGGAGTCGGGCCCCGAACTCCGCGACGATCTTGCAGTTTCGGTTGCCGATATGGTGCTTTTGGGCCCTATTGTCACCACCGAAAGTGCAAGATCGCGGAGTCCGGGGGTGGGGGCGGACGGTCAGGGGGCCTGCGAGGCGACGACCACGGCGTCGGGCGGGGTGTCGGGGACCGTCCGGGCGACGAGGCGGCGTACCGCGGTGTTCAGCACCGCGATCAGCGGGACGGAGACCAGCGCGCCGGTGATGCCCGCGAGCACCACGCCGGCCGCGATCCCGATGATCACCGCGAGCGGGTGGATGGCCACCGCCCGGCCCATGATGATGGGCTGGAGCACGTGCCCCTCGACCTGCTGCACGCCGATCACGGCGCCCAGGATGATCAGCGCGGTGACCGGGCCGCTGTCGACAAGCGCCACCAGCACGGCGACACCGCCGGAGAGCGCCGCACCGACGATCGGGATGAACGCGCCGAGGAACACCAGGGCGGCCAGCGGGAAGGCGAACGGCACGTCGAAGATGACCAGGAAGATGCCGATGCCGACGGCGTCGATGAAGGCGACCAGCACGGTCGCGCGGACGTACGCGACGAGGGTCTGCCAGGCGGCCCGCCCGGCGTCGTCGACCTTCCAGCGGGCGGCCACCGGCAGCAGCCGGACGACGAAACGCCAGATCTTGTTGCCGTCGCGCAGGAAGAAGAACGTCGCGAACAGCACCAACAGCGTGCCGGTCAGCACCTCCGCCAGCGTCGCCGCGGTGCTCAGCGCGCCGCTGGTGAACTTCGAGGTGTTGTCGTTGATCCAGCCCTGCGCCTCGTCGATGTACCGGTCGAGCTGGGTGTCGGACAGGTGCAACGGGCCCGTCTTGAGCCAGTTCTGGATCTGCCGGACGCCCTCGGAAGACTTCTGGCTCAGCTCCGGAACGCCCCGGATGAACTCGTTGACCACCAGGGTGAGCGTGCCGATGACCGCCGCCAGACCGCCGACCAGCACCACGGCCGTCGCCAGCGAACGGGGCAGCCGGGCCCGCAGCAGCCAACCCACGGCCGGCGCGAGCAACGCCGAGAGCAGCAACGCGATGGCCAACGGGATGATCACGATCCGGACGGTGCCGACGATCCGGAGCAGCGCCCAGGCCACCACACCGATCACGATCAGCCGCCAGCACCAGGCGGCGGCGATCCGCAGGCCGTGCGGCACGTCGGCGTCGTCCCGGCTGGACGTCGAGCTGTGCAGGTCCACCGGGGGCTCCGCTCCGACGACCGTGGCCTGCGCCGGGGCGGCCGGCCCGGGGACGGCCGGCGAGGCGATGCCGGGCGTCTCCGGCGCGTCGCTCGGGGTCTCCTGGGCGGCGCGTACCGACTTCTTTTCTGACTGGTAGGCGCGGCGCAGCCGCCCGCGTACCCGCTCGAAGCGGCTCAAGCGCACCTCCTGGCAGAAGAGTCGTCCGCCCACGGCGACAGGTCGGACAGCATACGTCCGTTCCCGACACCGTAGGGCAGTTCCGCCACACAATGCCCGCACGACCATGGGCGTAACCACCGGCGGACGGTCAGCTGCGACACGGTAGCGTCTGCCCCGTGACCGCCGACCAGGATCTCGACTCCGGCCTGCCGATCCGCCTGCTGCACGACCGCGTGCTGGTGCGGATGGAGGGCAGCGAGGGCGAGCGTCGCTCCACCGCAGGAATCGTCATCCCGGCGACCGCAGCGGTCGGCAAGCGCCTCGCGTGGGCCACCGCCGTGGGTGTGGGGCCGAACGTCCGCGCCATCGTCTCCGGCGACCGGGTGCTCTTCGACCCCGACGACCGCTCCGAGGTCGAGCTGCACGGCCGCGGGTACGTGCTGCTACGCGAGCGCGACGTGCACGCCGTGGCCGCCGAGCGGATCGAGAACGACCCCACCGGCCTCTACCTGTAGCCGCCCCGCCCCGGGCCCGACCGCTTCGTTTGTCGGACCGTACGACGGGAAGCCAGCCGGCGACCGTTGCCCTGGGGAGGGACGATGCCGGTATTCGTGAAGAAACTGCTGACCTGGGGCAGCGTCGCGTTCCTGATCTACTTCATGGCGTTCCGGCCGGACGGCGCGGCGCAGTTGTTCAAGGGGATCGGGGCGGCGTTGATCGCCATGGCCCAGGGACTCGGCGACTTCCTCACCACCCTGATGACCTGACCCCGCCGGCCGCGCCGCGAGACCGCCCGCCCGCGCTCAGGCGTTACCGGGCGGCCACGGCGCGGCGGGGCGCAGGCCGTGCCAACCGGGCGGCGGATAGTTGCCGACCGGGGGCGGCGGGGCGAGCACCACCGGAATGGGCACCACCGGCTCGTCGGGCGCGGACACCGATCGCTGCGTGCCGTCCGGAAAGCGCAGGTGGTACTGGCTACCGTCCCAGACACCGACCGGGGCCTGCGGGTCGCGGCCCACGAAGTACGACCGGTACGCGGTGATCGCCTCCAGGAGCTGCCGCTCCTCGACGGCGGTCCGTTCCCGGTCGGACGGCTTACGGTCCAGACCGCGCAGCGTCCCGTCCCGCAGCAGGGCCAGCCGGGTCGCGGCGAGCTGGTACCCGCGCATGGCACGCGCACCGGCGTCGCCGCCGACGCGGCGTGCCCAGCTCCGGGCGGCGTGCCGACGACCCAGGCTGCTCAGGGCGGCCACCTCCGGTGGGCTCAACCAGCCGGCGCGTACGTAGTCCGGCAGCGTCCGTTCGGTGAGCCGCCCTTCCCAGGCGCGCAGCCACACGGCCAGCCCGACCACGCCGAAGAACACCGGCACCATCAGGCCCAGGAAGCCGTACAGCATGATCACGGCCTCGCCGGTGGCCTGGGTAAGCGTCGGCAGCAGGTTCCACGTGCCGTGCAGCATCATCGCGAGCAGCAGGCCGGCGATCGGGGCCAGCACCCGGACCCGCCGGTCGGCGCTCCGGGAGGCCACGCCGAGCCCCACGCCGGTCATCGAGGTGAAGAGGGGATGGGCGAACCCGAACAGGAGGATCCGCACGATGAAGATGGCGATCACCTGTTGGGTGCCGGTCGCCGGGCCGTACCGGTCGGCACCGGCCGCGTAGCCGTACCCGCCCAGGTAGAGGATGTTCTCCACCATGGCGAAGCCGACCGCGGAGAGCCCGCAGTAGACCAGGCCGTCGGTGATCCCGGACCACTCCCGGCGGCGGAACACCAGCAGCAGGATCGGGCCGAGCGCCTTGGTCAACTCCTCGATGAACGGCGCCACCAGTACGCCGGTCAGCGCGTCCGGCAGCCCCCAGTCGGCGAATCGTCCGGCGGCGAACTCGTTCACGTTCAGCGAGGCGGCGGTGGAGACGAACGCCCCCCAGGCGAAGCAGAAGACCAGGTATTTCAGGGGTTCCGGTTCGTACCGGTCGAGCCAGAGGAAGCAGGCGACCAGCACCGGCACCGGCAGGATCGCGGCGCCCACCCCGATGAGCAGCGCGTCGAGGCCGAGCGACTGACCGAGGCGGACGACCATGAAGACCGCGCACGCGGCGATGAGCAGCACCACCCCGGCCAGCACCAGGAACCGCAGCCAGCCGAAGCGGCGCGGCGGCATCCCGGGTGACGTGCCGGCGGGCGGAACCGCGGGCGGGTGCGGCGGCGACGGCAGGGGTGCACCGGGCGGGGTGTCGGCCATGCGGTCAGCGTAGCCATCCCCCGCCGGCTGGTCCGGTCGCATCCACAGCCGCTATGCTGCCGGCAGGTCACGAGCGCCAGCGTCAAGCCCCGGCTTGCTGGCCGGCAACCCTCGTCGAGTTCGCGGTGGGGTGCCCCGGGTGATGACCGGGCCCAGCCCGATCGGCGTGCTGGGCAAGCGCGGACCCCGTCCCGATGCCATACCCGGGGTCCCTGACCCCGGAGGTTCCGGCGTGTCCGTCACCCTCGTACCCTCGCTGCCCAGCCTGCCCGCTCTCGCGTCCCCGCCGTCGGCGGCGCTCGACGTGCTCGGCGTGCCCGGCGAGATCAACTTCGACTACGCGGCCACCGCGCCGTGCGCGCGGGCCGCGGCCGACGCGGTCACCGAACTGCTGCCCTGGTACGCCAGCGTGCACCGGGGCGCGGGAGCGCTGTCGCGGCGCTGCACGCTGGCCTACGAGCGGGCCCGGCAGACCGTCGGCGACTTCCTCGGCGCGGGCGCCGATGACCACGTGGTCTTCACCCGCAACACCACGGACGCGCTCAACCTGCTGGCCCGGTCGTTGCCGGCCGGCACGACGGTGGTCACCTTCGCCGGTGAGCACCACGCGAACCTGCTGCCCTGGCCGCGCGGCTCGGTACGCCTGCCGGTACCCGCCAACCCGGCCGGGGCGGTACGCGATCTCGCCGCCGCGCTGACCGAACTGCGCCGCGACAGCAACCCCGCGCTGCCGGTGCTGGTCGCGGTGACCGGGGCGAGCAACGTGACCGGTGAGCTGTGGCCGGTCGCCGAACTGGCCCGGGTGGCCCACCGGCACGGCGCCCGGATCGTCCTCGACGCGGCGCAGCTCGCCCCGCACGTCCCGGTCGACAGGCGCACGCTCGACGTGGACTACCTGGCCGTCTCCGGCCACAAGCTGTACGCCCCGTTCGGCGCGGGTGTGCTCGTCGGCCGGGCGGACTGGCTGGACGCGGCCCCGCCGTACCTCGCCGGTGGAGGGGCCACCAGCCACGTCGGGCCGGCCACCCACGACGTGACCTGGACGACCGGTCCGGCCCGGCACGAGGGCGGCACCCCCAACCTGCTCGGCGCGGTGGCGCTGGCGGCGGTGTGCGCGGCGTTGACCGACGCCGACCGGGTCGCGCTCGCCGCCCGCGAGCAGGCGTTGCTGGCCCGGCTCCGCGCCGGCCTCGCGGCCCTGCCGCACGTCGTGGAGTTGCGGACCTTCGGCCCGGACGCGCCCCGGGTCGGCATCGTGTCGTTCGTGGTCGCCGGCCAGGACTCGGCCACGGTGGCCGCCCGGCTCGCCGCCGAGCACCACATCGGCGTACGGGACGGGTTGTTCTGCGCCCACCCGCTGGCCCGGCGGCTGCTCGACGAGGCTGCCTCGCGTACCGGCCGGCGGGATCTGCCGCCGACCGCGCTGCGTGCCAGCATCGGTCTGGGCAGCACCGCCGCCCAGGTGGACCGGCTCCTTGCGGCGCTCGCCGAGCTGGCCTGAGGCGCGTTCTCAGCCGACTGGCGGGGCGGTGGGTGGCTTCGGCGCGTCGCCCGGCTCGGCGGGCTCACCCACCGGCCGCTCCTGGTCCCCGAAGGAGGTGCGGATGCAGCGGTTCGCCTCCTCCTGCTCGATGCCGGAGGCCACCAGCAGGTCACTGGCCGTGGTGCGGATCTGGGCGATCACGACGCTGCCGGAGAAGCCCACCCCCTCCCCGTACGCGCGGCCGGCCTCGCTGACGGCCCGCAGCGACCGCTCCCGCGCCTTCTGCGGCTCCTCCCCCGCCGCGAACTCGTGTTTGAGCAGCCGGACCGACTCGGCGAGGTGGCCGATCGCGTCCGGCATGGGGTCGGGCACCGGCTCGTCGTCCTCGATCAGGGTGACGGACCGGCGGATCAGGGTGCCGGAGTTGCGCATCGCCCGGTCGATCGGGTCGGCCGCCTCCGCGTAGTGGACGAGTTCGTCCCGGCGGTGCCAGCGGGCCGGCGACAGGGTGGCGGTCTCCTTGGCGCCCTCGATCGCCTCGCTCAGGGTGGCCAGCTCGTCCTTGTTGTTGCGCAGCCGTTCCAGCGCCCGCTGGATGGTGGCGCGGTCCCCGGAGCGCAGGCCGTCGGCGGTGGCGTCGAGCTGCGCCGCGAGCAGGTCCAGCGCCGGCCGGGCGGCCCGGTTGATCACCCGGAGCGGGTTCAACGGCAGCAGCACCGCCGTCACCAGCAACGCGACGCCGCCGCCGAGGAACGCGTCGACGAAGCGGGGGATCTCCAGATTCTGGGTGGACGGGCTCAGCGTCACGATCAGCACCGCCGTGGCCGCCGCCTGGATGACGATGGCCACGCTCGCCCCGGCGAAGATGGTGAGCAGGATCGCCACGGTGACCACCAGACCGAGCTGCCACGCGCCGGTGCCGAGGAAGTAGATCAGCAGATCGCCGACGGCCACCCCGACGCCCACCCCGACGATCAGCTCCACGGTCCGGCGGAACCGCTGACCCACCGACGCGGCCAGGGTGCCGACCGCGGAGATCGGCGCGAAGACCGGCTGCGGGTTGCCGAGCACCTTGTGCGAGACGAGGTACGCCAGGCCGGCCGCCAACCCGGCCTGGACGGCGAGCCCACCGGCCATCCGTACCCGGTGGAGCCGGTCGTGCAGGGTGGCCCGGCTGCGGTGCTTGAGTTGCTCGGTGGCCTCGGCGATACGCGCTCCGTCGACGTCCACCAGTCCGTCGCGCAGCGGCACACGCCGCACCGTCGGAGGTCTCTTGTCCCGGGCCACCGCCATGGGCGCGACTACCCGTGGCAGACCCGCTGAATCCTCCCGCCGGCGCGCGGTGCGGACGAATGCGGCAGACTCGGACGGTGGCCGATCTGCTGGAACGGTGGCGGGCGGCGGTCCGCGCCGCCGGCGCGGAAACCGACGAGCACGCGACTCTGGCCGGTGAGCGGCTGCTCGCCCGCTGGCGGGAGCCGCACCGGCAATACCACACCGTCACGCACCTGGCCGCCGTACTCGATGTGGTGGACCGCCATGCCGGGCTGGCCGAACGGCCGAACCTGGTCCGGTTGGCAGCGTGGTGCCACGACGCGGTCTACGACCCCCGGGCCGCCGGTGACGCCAACGAACGGGACAGCGCGGAACTGGCCGGGAGCCTGCTCACCGGGCTCGGGGTACCCGAACCCGCGGTGGCCGAGGTCCGTCGGCTGGTCCTGCTCACCGCCGGGCACCGGGTGACGGCGGACGACGACGACGGCGCGCTGCTCTGCGACGCCGACCTCGCCGTGCTGGCCGGCCCGCCGGCCGCCTACGACCGCTACGCGGCGGCCATCCGACGGGAGTACGCGCACGTGCCCGACCCGGCCTTCCGCACCGGTCGGGCCCGCGTTCTCACCGGGCTGCTGGAACTGCCCGCGCTGTTCCGGCTGCCGCCGCTGGCGCAACGGTGGGAGGCCTCGGCCCGCGACAATCTTCGTCGTGAGCTGGTAACTCTCACCGGGCCGGCGAACCGCTGAGGTGCTTCGGGCGGCGCAGCCCGGCGTCGCGCAGCAGCCGGACCAGTTCCCGGCTCGGCACCACCCGGGCGCCGAGCCACACCGCCGCCGCGAACCGATCGGCCGGAATGTCGTAGTGGTCCCGGTCGAAAGCGCGTCGGGGTGCGCCCAAGGCCTCCGCGAAGGCGTGCAACTCGGCGTAGGAGACATCGCTGATCAGGTGCGACCAGAGCCGACCGCGCCACGGCCAGGCAGGCCGGTCCAGGTAGAGCATGTCGCCAAAGCTAACCCGCGTTGATGACCGCTGACACACGGCTTAGCCTCGGCGGCATGGCCCCCACCGGACTCCTCGACGACCTGCGCGCCGCCCTGGGCGAGAACGCCGTGCTCACCGACCCGGACCTGCTGCGCGGGCACCAGCGCGACGAGGCCGACCTCTGCGCCGCCGGCGTACCCCTCGTGGTGACCCGTCCCCGGACCACCGAGCAGGTGGTCGCGGTGGTCCGCGCGGCGGCCCGCCACGGCGTACCGGTCGTGCCGCAGGGCGCGCGAACCGGGCTGGCCGGCGCGGCGAACGCGGTGGACGGCTCGGTGGTGCTCAGCACCGTCGCGATGGACGAGATCCGGGAGATCGACCCGGTGAGCCGCATCGCGGTCGTCCAGCCGGGCGTCGTCAACGCCGCGCTCGCGGCGGCGGTCGCGAAGCAGGGCCTCTGGTACCCGCCGGATCCCGGCTCCTGGGAGTCGTCCACGATCGGCGGCAACGTGGCCACCAACGCGGGCGGCATGTGCTGCGTGAAGTACGGCGTGACCACCGAGTACGTGCTGGGCCTGGAGGTGGTGCTCGCCTCCGGGGAGGTGCTGCGCACCGGCCGGCGCACCGCCAAGGGGGTGGCGGGCTACGACCTGACGCGGCTCTTCGTCGGCTCGGAGGGCACCCTCGGCGTGATCACCGAGGTGACCGTGGCGCTACGGCCCGCCCCGGCCGACTCGTTGACCCTGGTGGCGGTCTTCGGATCCACCGCGGCGGCGGGCACGGCGGTGGCCCAGATCGCCGCGCGGGGCCTCACCCCCAGCCTGTTGGAGTTGCTGGACCAGACCCACCTGCGGGCGATCGAGGCGTACCGGCCGATGGGCCTGCGGACCGACGCGCAGGCCCTGCTGCTGGCCGCCGCCGACACCGGTGACCGGGCCGCCGACGACCTGGCCGCCGTGGCGCAGGTGTGCGAGGCGGCCGGCGCCGAGGAGGTCTACGCGGCCACCGACGCGCTGGAGGCGGCGGCGTTGTTGCAGGCCCGTCGACTGGCCCATCCCGCGATGGAGAAGTTCGCCGCCGACACCCACCCCGGAGGCAGCGGCGGCCTGGTGATCGACGACGTGGCCGTGCCGCGCGGTGCGCTCGCCGCGCTGCTCGACGGGGTGGCCCGGATCGCGGCGGAGTGCGAGGTGCCGATCGGCGTGGTGGGGCACGCCGGGGACGGCAACATGCATCCGAACATCGTCGTCGACCGGGCCGACCCGGAGAGCGTGCAGCGAGGTCGGCGGGCGTTCGACGAGATCATGCGCCTCGGTCTGGACCTGGGCGGCACCTGCACCGGCGAGCACGGCGTGGGCCTGCTCAAGCGGGAGTGGTTGGCGCGGGAGATCGGCCCGGTCGGCGTCCGGGTGCACCAGGCGATCAAGTCGGCGCTGGACCCGGCCGGTCTGCTCAACCCCGGCAAGGTGCTCTGACGGGCTGCGCTCAGCCCTTGACCTCGGCGGGCGTGGCCTGGGTGAGCAGCAACAGGATCTCGCCGGCCACCGGCGGGCGCTCCTCACCCGGGCAGTCCTGCGAGGAGATCAGCCCGGACGAGGTAAGCAGGCTCGACGTGAGCGCGTCGATGCAGGTGGTCCGGTACCGCCGGGCCTGGTCGGTCTCCTCGGCGAGCCGGGGGTCGGCGAGCAGCACCTGCAGCCGCTCGGTCTGCTCCGGCGCCAGCCGGCCGCGGGAGGTGACCCCGTCACCGGCGCAGTCGAGGCACTGCCACGAGCCGTCCCGCTCGACGCTCAGGGTGCGCAGCGGAGCGTCCGCTCCGAGGCGTTGGAGCAGACTGACCTGCCCCTGGGCGACCGTCGTGGGGACCTCGGGGGTCGATTGGCCGGCCGCCGAGCCGGCCGGCGGAGGGGCGGCCGGCGTCTCGGCGTCGTCGCGACCGAGCAGCGAACACCCGGCCAGGGCACCGACGAGCACCACGGCGAGAACGGGGGCGAGCAGAAGGGGGCGCGCGCGGTACAGCACGCGCGGAAACCTACCCCACCGTAGGTAGCGTTCGAAACCACCATCCGGGCCGCTATAGCTAGTTACCCATCGGTAGCGTTACATACCGGTCATCTCGCCGTGGGTCGCAGCTCCGCCTGATCGTCGCCACCCCGGTCCGCGGCGTACCCGCGGGCGTCCGGCACGCCGAGTCGCGCGGCGTCCGCCCCGGCGTCGTCCGGCATGAGCTGGGACCGGCGCTCCGCCTCGACCCGCGCGCGGTAGTGCTCGACCTCGGCGGCCCGGGTGGCCGCGTCCCACCCCAGCACCGAGCCCATCAACTCGGCCGCGTGCTCCGCCGACTCCAGGCCACGGTGACTGGTCTCGAACGAGATCCGGGTACGTCGGGTCAGCACGTCCTCCAGGTGCAGCGCCCCCTCGGCCCGCGCCGCGTAGGCGACCTCGGCCGCCAGGTACTCCGGAGCGCCGGCCAGCGGCGACGCGAGCAGCGGCTCGGCGTCGACAAGCGCCAGCAGATCGAGGGTGAGGCTGCCGTACCGCTCCAGCAGGTGCTCCACCACCCCCACCGGAACACCGTGCCGCCGGGCCAGGTCGGCCCGGTCCCGCCACAGCGCCGCGTACCCGTCCGCGCCCAGCAGCGGCAGGTCGGCCGTCCGCGACGCCCGGCCGCCCCCCAACCGGCGTACGGCCCGGTCGACCACGTCCGACGCCATCACCCGGTACGTCGTGTACTTGCCACCGGCCACCAGCAGCAGCCCGAGCATCGGCTCGAACACCGCGTGTTCCCGGGACAGCTTCGAGGTGGAGTCGGCCTCCCCGGCCAGCAGCGGGCGCAGCCCGGCGTAGACGCCCTCGATGTCGGCGGTCGTCAGCGGCCGGTCCAAGACGGTGTTGACCTGCTGCAACAGGTAGTCGATGTCGCGTGCCGAAGCGGCCGGGTGGGACCGGTCCAACCGCCAGTCGGTGTCCGTCGTACCGATGATCCAGTGCCCGCCCCACGGGATGACGAAGAGCACCGACGTCGCCGTACGCAGGATCAGCCCCGTCTCCCCGGTGATCGCCGAGCGGGGCACCACCAGGTGCACGCCCTTCGAGGCGCGCACCCGGATGCCGGGCCGCAGGCCCACGTCGTTGAGCATCCGGGACATGTCGTCGCTCCACACGCCGGTGGCCGCGATGACGGTGCGGGCCTGCACCTCGAACTCCGCGTCCGGCGAGCCGGGCGGGGCCTCCAGGTCGCGGACCCGGACACCGGTGACCTCCCGCGCCTGGCGGATCAACCCGACGGCACGGGCGCTGCTCACCACCGTGGCGCCGAGGCTGGCCGCGGTGCGGGCCAGGGTGACGACCAACCGGGCGTCGTCGACCTGCCCGTCGTAGTAGCGGATCGCGCCGGCCAGGGTGTCGGCACGCAGGCTCGGGAAGATCCGCCGAGCGCCCTCCCGGGTGAGGTGCCGGTGCAGTGGCATGCCCCGGCCACCGCCGAAGAGACCGGCGAAGGCGTCGTACGCGGCCACGCCCGCGCCGTAGTACGAACGGCGGAAGACGCGCGCCGGCAGGTCCCGCAGACCCCGGCCGGCGGGCAGCGGCACGAGGAACGGCACCGGACGGACCAGGTGCGGCGCGAGCCGGGTCGCCAGCAGACCGCGCTCGGTCAGCGCCTCGTGGACCAGATGGAACTCCAACTGCTCCAGGTAACGCAGCCCGCCGTGGATCAGCTTGCTGGATCGGCTCGACGTGCCCGACGCGAGGTCGCGCGCCTCGACCAGGGCCACCTTCAGGCCCCGGGACGCCGCGTCCAGGGCGGCACCGGCACCGGTCACCCCACCCCCGATGACCAGGACGTCGAAGCGTTCGGCGCGGAGTCGGCGCAGGTCTGCCGCACGACGGATCGGCGAGAGCTGCCCGGCGACGGACCGGGAAACATTGGGATCACGCACTCATCCACCGTAACCGCCGTACCAGCCGGTCGACACGTGCCGCCAGCTCCGCCCCGCCCGCGTTCCACCTCGACCGGCCGCAGATCTCGGACAGTTCCCGTTGGCGGCCACCGGGAAGTGTCCAAAGATTTTCCGGGTAGCCGTAGGGTTCCTGGATGCATGGTCATCCTGGAGTCGACGACCGCAGCTCCCCGTGGCCGGTGGTCGCGGCCGTCTTCGTCGGCTGCTGGACCGTCGCGGTCACGGTGGCCAGCCAGACCGGTGGCTGGCTGACCGATCAGGTGCTGCTGGGCTTCGGACGGGACCGGGTGGGCTGGCTCTGGCCGGTGCTCGGCCTGGCCGCCGTCGTGCTGGCCGGCACGCCCGCCCTGCTGCTGGCTGTCCTGCCCCGCTCGGCCGCTGTCCGGGCCACCGGACGGGTGTGGCTGCTCGGTGCGCTGACCCTCGGTGTGCTCACCCTGCTGCGGGTGGTGCCGCCCGTGCACCACGAGGCCTACCTCGCCGCGCTGGCCGCGACGGCGCTGCTCGGCGCGCTCGCCGTCAGGTGGTCGGGACGTCGGCGGACGTACCCCGGGCCGGCTGGCCTGGTCGACGGCCCGGCGCCCGGCGGCGAAGGCGACGCCGCGCGGACCGATGCCGCCCCGACCGACGCCGCCCCGACCGACGCCGCGCGGACCGAATCCGACCCGGGGCGGGCCGTCGCCGCGCGGACGGGGGCCACCGGTGACGCGGAGCTGGCGGGGCGCGGCTCGCGTCGGCCGGGCGCGGTGCCGCTGCTGGCGGTCGCCGCCGGGTTGGCGCTGTTGCTGCCGTGGGCCTGGCTGGGCGCGCTCGGCGGCCTGCTGGAGACGGTCCTCGCGGTCCTGGCAGCCGCCTCGCTGGGCGGGCTGGCCGCCATGCTGCTGGACGCCACCTTCTGGTCCCGGTTCGCGGTCGGCCGGCCACCCCGACCGGCCCGCCTGGTGCTGGTCGGTGGCCTCGTCGCCGGGTTGGCGCTGCTGCTGCTCGCGGCCGGGACGGGCCAGTCCGGCGCGCAGCTGCCCGCCCTGCTGACGCTGCCGCCGACCGGTTTCGTGCTCGCCGCGCTCTGGGCCGCGACCTGGCGGCCGGCCACCGGGAGACTGGTCGCGGCCTCGCAGCCCGGCGTCGACACGACCGATCCGGCCCGCGTGGGCCGGGTCGCGACCGGCTGGCTGGTGGGCCTGGCCGCCCTCGGGCCGCTGGCCTTCACCGATCCGGAAGAGATCACTCTGCTGCTGGTCGGCACCCGCGACGTGCCGTTCTGGGTTGCGGCCGCCGCCGGCGTCGGCCTCGCCGTCGCGGTCGTCCTCGCCATCGGGTACGCGGTGCTGCTGGCCCGCCCGGCGGCACGTACCCCGAGTCGCCGGGTGGCCACGCTGGCGGCGGCGGTCCTGCTGGTGGCGGTGGGCGTGGTCGACGCCGGGCCCGGTCAGCCCGGCCTGTACGGCGAGCGGCTGCTGGTGGTGCTGCGCGAGCAGGCCGACCTGAGCGGCATCCCGGCCGGCGCAACGGGACAGGCCGGGCGGGATACCCGGGCAACGGAGGTCTACCGGCGGCTGGTGGCGACCGCCGACCGTACGCAGGCCGACCTGCGCCGCACGGCGGGGCGGCTACGGCTCGACCCGGTGCCGTACTACCTGGTCAACGCGGTCGAGGTGGACGGTGGTCCGGCCGTGCGCGCCTGGCTCGCCCGTCGGCCCGAGGTGGCCCGGGTGCTGATCAGCCAGCGTCTACGGCCCCTGCCCGCCCCGGCGGGGCAGACCCGGGGCACCGCGCCGGCACCGACCGGCCCGGAGTGGAACATCCGTCAGCTCGGCGCGGACCGGGTCTGGTCCCAGCTCGGGGCGACCGGCGCGGGGATCGTGGTCGGCAGTTCCGATTCCGGCGTGGACGGCAGCCATCCAGCGCTGCGGCCCGGGTTCCGGGGCGGTGACGACTCCTGGTACGACCCGTGGGACGGCACCCGGGCACCGAACGACCAGGGCGGGCACGGCACCCACACGGTGGGCAGCGCGGTCGGGCGCAACGGCATCGGCGTGGCCCCGGACGCGCAGTGGGTGGGCTGCGTCAACCTGGACCGCAACCTGGGCAGCCCGGGGCACTACCTGGACTGCCTCCAGTTCATGCTGGCGCCGTTCCCCGCGGGGGGTGACCCGTTCACCGACGGCCGGCCGGAGCGCGCCCCGCAGGTGCTGACCAACTCGTGGAGCTGCCCCTCGATCGAGGGTTGCGACCGGGGCGCGTTGCTGCCGGCCACCACGGCGCTGGACGCGGCCGGGATCTTCGTGGTCGCCGCCGCCGGGAACAGCGGCCCGTGGTGCGCGTCGATCGACGAACCACCCGCGCCGTACGCGAACGTGCTGACCGTGGGCGCGGTGGACGCGCAGCGACGCGTCGCGGAGTTCTCCTCGCGCGGGCCGGTGGAGGGCGGCGCGGGCAAGCCGGACGTGCTGGCCCCCGGGGTGGGGGTCGTCTCGGCCATGCCCGGCGGCGGGTACGCGGCGCTGGACGGCACGTCGATGGCGACCCCGCAGGTGGCGGGAGTGGTCGCGCTCATGTGGTCGGCGAACCCGGCGCTGATCGGCGATCTGACCCGGACCCGGCAGATCCTGCGGGACACCGCCACACCGGCCGAGCCGACGTACCGCTCACGCAATCCGAGTGACGCCTGCGGCACCCCGGCGAACGTCACCGGCGCCGGGCAGGTCGACGCGTACGCCGCCGTCCGCGCCGCCCGGGGGTGAGCAGGGCGGGAGGCGGCGGGTGATCTAGGGTCGGCACCCATGGACGCCGAGATCACCGTCACCGAGCTGGCCCTCGATCTCGCGCCCACCGTGGCGCGGCTCTGCGCGCAGGCCCTCGACCTGCCCGAGGACGCCGCCGAGGCGGACGCCGTCGTGGACGTCCTCTGGCCGCGGGCCGCCGTCGACCGGACGGTGATCGGGCTGGGGGCGTACCGGGCCGGCGACCTGGTCGGGGTGCTGCTCTGCTCGGTGTCGCCGACGGAGCCGGGCATCGGGCACGTGGACCTGGTCGCCGTACTGCCGGAGCAGCGTCGCCGGGGTGTGGGCCGCGCGCTGCTCGCCCGGGCCGAGCGGGCGCTCGCCGAGCACGGCGTGACCGAGGTGCTGCTGGCCGGAAACCCGCCGTACTACGCCTGGCCGGGCATCGACGTGCGGTACACGCCGGCGGTGTGCGCGGCCCTCGCGCTCGGCTACCAGCAGGACCGGACCGCCTGGAACATGACGGCGGACCTGTCGTACGACGAGTCCCCGGCGCTGCGGTCGACGGAGGCCGCCGAGCGGCGGCTGGCCGGGCAGGGCATCACGGTACGGCGGGCCGAGCCCGCTGACCTGCCGGCGCTGACCGCGTTCGCCCGGTCCACCTTCGGCGGCGCCTGGGACGGTGAGCTGGCCGGATCGGTGGGCCGCGAGGGGGCCGGCTGCCACCTGGCGGAGCGGGCCGGCGAGGTGCTGGGCTTCGCCGCCTACGGATCGTCCCGGCCGAGCTGGTTCGGGCCGATGGGCACCGCCCCGGCCGCCGAGGGCTCGGGCATCGGCGGAGTGCTGCTGCGACGCTGCCTGCGGGATCAGCGTGCGGCGGGACTGGACCGGGCGGAGATCGGCTGGGTGGGGCCGGTGCCGTTCTACTCGGGCAGCGCGGGTGCGCGGATCGAGCGGGTCTTCTTCCTGTACCGGCGACGGCTTGGGGCCGAATAGCGGTCAAATGGGACATTGACCCATTCGTCCGCGTCGGGCATCGACGCCCCCTACCGTTTCGGTAGAGGAGGCAGCCATGACCACGGATGACGACCAGACCGAGGACGGCCCGCCGATCACCTGGAAACCGGCCGACGAACTGCCCGGCCAACTGCCGTTCGACCGGCTGGACTACGGCGACGCCGAACAACTGGCCGAGATGAGCACCGACGGCCGACCGGCGACCGAGGAACCGCAGGAGATGGTGGACGCGCCCATCCGGTCGCTGCCGCCGTACGACCGGGCGCAGAAGCGCCGCAACCAGCGCCCGCTGCCCACCTGACGACGAACGGGGCGGACCGCGTCAGCGGCCCGCCCCGTTCGGTGTGTCGGAACTGGACTCAGAAGTCCATGTCCCCGCCACCCGGGCCAGCCGGGGCAGCCGGGGTCTTCTCCGGCTTGTCCGCGACGACGGCCTCGGTGGTGAGGAACAGCGCGGCGATCGACGACGCGTTCTGCAGCGCCGAACGGGTCACCTTGGCCGGGTCGATGATGCCCGCGGCCAGCAGGTCGACGTACTCGCCGTTGGCGGCGTTGAGGCCGTGACCCGCTTCGAGGTTACGGACCTTCTCCACCACGACGCCGCCCTCAAGGCCGGCGTTGACGGCGATCTGCCGCAGCGGGGCGTCCAGCGCCACCTTGACGATGTTGGCACCGGTCGCCTCGTCGCCGACCAGGTCCAGCTTGTCGAAGGCGGTCTTGCCGGCCTGCACCAGCGCGACGCCACCACCCGGGACGATGCCCTCCTCGACGGCCGCCTTCGCGTTGCGAACGGCGTCCTCGATGCGGTGCTTGCGCTCCTTGAGCTCGACCTCGGTGGCCGCGCCGACCTTGATCACCGCAACGCCACCGGCCAGCTTGGCCAGCCGCTCCTGCAGCTTCTCGCGGTCGTAGTCGGAGTCGCTCTTGTCGATCTCGGCCCGGATCTGGTTGACCCGGCCCTGGATCTGCTCGGCGTCACCGGCACCGTCGACGATGGTGGTCTCGTCCTTGGTGACGACGACCTTGCGGGCGTGGCCCAGCATGTCGACGCTGACGGCGTCGAGCTTGAGGCCGACCTCCTCGCTGATGACCTGGCCGCCGGTGAGGATGGCGATGTCGCCCAGCATGGCCTTGCGGCGGTCACCGAAGCCCGGCGCCTTGACGGCGACCGACTTGAAGGTGCCCCGGACCTTGTTGACGACCAGGGTGGCCAGGGCCTCGCCCTCGATGTCCTCGGCGATGATCAGCAGCGGCTTGCCGCCCTGCATGACCTTCTCCAGGATCGGGAGCAGGTCCTTCACCGACGAGATCTTGCTGTTGACGATCAGGATGTACGGGTCGTCGAAGACGGCCTCCATACGCTCCGGGTCGGTCATGAAGTAGGCCGAGATGTAGCCCTTGTCGAAGCGCATACCCTCGGTGAGCTCCAGCTCCAGCCCGAAGGTGTTGCTCTCCTCGACGGTGATGACGCCTTCCTTGCCGACCTTGTCCATCGCCTCGGCGATGATCTCGCCGACAGTGCTGTCGCCAGCGGAGATGGAGGCGGTGGAGGCGATCTGCTCCTTGGTCTCGACGTCCTTGGCGAGCTTGGACAGCTCCTCCGAGACGCTCGCGACCGCGGCCTCGATGCCCCGCTTCAGGGCCATCGGGTTGGCGCCGGCGGCCACGTTGCGCAGGCCCTCGCGAACCAGGGCCTGGGCCAGGACGGTCGCCGTCGTCGTGCCGTCACCGGCAACGTCGTCGGTCTTCTTGGCGACCTCCTTGACCAGCTCAGCGCCGATCTTCTCGTACGGGTCCTCGAGCTCGATCTCCTTGGCGATGCTCACACCATCGTTGGTGATGGTGGGGGCACCCCACTTCTTCTCGAGCACGACGTTGCGGCCCTTGGGGCCGAGGGTCACCTTTACGGCGTCGGCGAGCTGGTTCATGCCCCGCTCGAGGCCGCGGCGCGCCTCTTCGTCGAACGCGATCATCTTGGCCATACGGCGTTGTCCTCCTGGACACTCACGGGCCACCCGAGATGTGTGCCCCGGATGGGCCGCCTGGTGTACGCACCTTGGGACGTCGCCACCTGGCGACGACGACGTCCTTCGGCCGGGCCGGATAGCCCGCGACGACCGGCCATGTGCTGCCCCGGTGTCTCCACACCGGCGCAACCAGGCCCCACCGTCCCGACCATTGGCACTCACGGTATGCGAGTGCCAATGACTTGTTTAGCACTCTCACCTGCCGAGTGCAAGCACGATGAGCCCGGTCAGTCGAGTTCCGCGGCCAGTGTGGCCCCGTTCACGGGCCCCTCATGAGCCCGTTGCTCGGCGTACGTGATCAGCAGACCGACCAACTGGGCGAGGTGGGCCGGCAGGGCCAGCACCGCCGTGACGGCGATGACCACCACCACCCCGACCGCGGGGCCCGGGGACGCGAACGGATCCTCGCCGAACGCGCCGGTGCCGGCGGACTCCAGGATGCCGGGCACCACGGTTCCGATGATCACCGCCGCGCCCACCAGGGCCACCCGGCCGAGCAGCATTCCGAGCCGGTCGTGGAACATCCGGAACGACCGGCCGATCGGGTTGTCCCGCTCGAACAGGTAGACCGGGCCGGCCATGCTCAACGCGAACGCCAGGTAGATCCCCGGCAGCACGCAGAAGCAGACTCCGATGCCGATGAGCAGGCTGACCAGCAGCGTCCAACCCCACAGGCCGACGGCCCGGCGCAGCCCGTACCGCAGCGCCGCGTCGAGCCGGGCGGGCCGGCCGGCCGCCTGCCGGGTGATCACCCAACTGCCCGCGGCCCAGCCCAGCGCCTGCACCAGGCCGATCAGCAGGCTGCCGCCGACCAGCACGACGACGAGGGTCAACAGGCTGGTGGCGAAGTTGTCCGGCAGCCCGGCCGACGGGTCCGTCTCGGCCTGCGCCGCCCAGGTGGGGGACGGGTCCAGACCGAACGAGATGACCGACAGCACCGCCGCCGGCAGGACCTGAGTGAGCAGCATGATCGGCACCAACTGCCGCCAGCCCCGGCGCAGCGCGCCCCAGAACCGGTCGAACCAGCCCCCGATACCGGCGCCGGGCGGAGTGACCAGGGCGTCGTTCGGGTCGAGGCCGTAACCCGGCGGGTACCAGCCGACCGGTGCCCCCGGATACCACGGCTGACCGCCGTAGGGACCGGCCCCCGGCGGGTAGCCGCCGGTGGGCGGAAAGGCCCAGCCCTGCGGCGGCGGACCACCGGGCTGACCCCATGCTCCCTGGGCGGGACCCCAGCCCGGCGGCGGACCGGCGGGCTGACCCCACGCCTGCGCCGGGTCCCCGCTCTGCGGCGGCGGGCCCGCGTGCGGCAGGCCAGCGTCCGGGACGGGCGGGGTGCCCGGAACTGGTGACGCGCCGGAGCCGTCGCCGGGTGACGTCGGGTCGGGCCGGCTCGGCTCACCCGGCCCGGAGGGCGTGGCGGGTGGCGGCGACTGGTCGGTCATGAACCCTCCTCAGCATCGGCTGGAACGGTTCACGATCTTCCCGGGCCGGCGTCCGCGCCGCAGCCCCGACTCGCCAGCCGGTCGCGCAACAGCCGGCGAGCAGATCGGGATCGGTCAGCCGATGACGCGGACGTGCTCCGCCTGCGGGCCCTTCTGACCCTGGGCGATCTCGAACTCGACCCGCTGACCGTCGTCGAGCGCCTTGTAGCCGTCCATCTCGATCGCGGAGAAGTGGACGAACACGTCCTGACCGCCGTCGACGGCGATGAAGCCGTAACCCTTCTCGGCGTTGAACCACTTCACAGAACCCTGTGCCACGGTGCACTTCCCTCACTCTGCGCGGCGTTGCCTGCCCGGCCGTCCGGCACCGCCGGACACCCACGAACCACCACCTCAGCGATCGACGGCGACCGTTGAAAGAGGTGATCGAAATCGCACGCTACACGAGGAGTGACGGGAGCGCACGACCACAAATCGGGCATAGTTCGTAGCGATCCGAGGCTCCGTCGGATTCATGACGATGGTTGCGTTTGGACCGGATGGAGGGGGTCTGGCGGCACGGGTCACCGGTGCGCGTCCGCCCCTGTGGTAGGCATGCGGTCATGAGCACCAACACGGGCTCCGCGCCCCTGCGGCAGGCGCGGATCCACCGGGTACGACCGCAGGACGCCGCCCGGATGCGGGCGCTGCGACTGGAGATGCTCGCCGACGCGCCGTTGGCCTTCCTGGAGACGTTGGCGGATGCCGCGGCCCGACCGCACAACGAGTTCGCCGCCCGGGTGGCGTTCACGTCGACCGGTCCGCACACCGCGCAGTTCGTCGCGGATCCGGGCGGCCGGCTCGTCGGGCACGCCGGTGGAACGGTCGCCCCTAACGAGCCGGGCCTCACCGTGATCTACGCCGTGTACGTCACGCCGGCCTGGCGGGGCAGCGGGCTGCTCGGCGAGCTGATCGACGGGGTGGCCGCCTGGTCGCGGGACTGCGGCCGGCCGGAGCTGCTGTTGGAGGTGGTGGTCGGCAACGACCGCGCCTACCGGGCCTACCAGCGCCTCGGCTTCAAGGACACCGGCGTACGGGTCCCCCACCCCACCATCCCCGCCCTAACCGAACTACAAATGCGCCGAACAGCCTAACCCCCCTCCCCCCCACCGACCCCGGTGATCAAGAGGTTCGCGTCAAGAACAGCGTCATTTCTGACGCGAACCTCTTGATCACCACGAGAGGTCAGGCGTGGCGGCGGGACTGCACGATCCGGAACCGGTTGGCCACGTAGGCGCCGTCGGTCAGGGCGGAGTTGGCCGCCGCGTTGGCGCCGCTGCCGTGGAAGTCGGAGAAGGCCGCCGACTGGTTCACGAAGACACCGCCGGTGAGGTTGGCGGACAGGTGCACACCGACCTCGACCGCGACCGCCTCGGCGGCGTCCAGCACCGCCTCGTCGGTCGAGTAGACCCCGGCGGTCAGCGCGCCCTTCTCGCCGATGGTCCGGCGCATCAGCTCCAGACTGTGCGCGGTGGAGTCGGTCGCGATGGCGAACGAGATCGGCCCGAACCACTCCCGGCCGTACGTCTGGGCGTCGTCCGCGGTCAGCTTCACGACCGTCGGGGTACGCACCACCGCGTCGGCGTACGACGGGTGCGCCACCGTCCGCGACTCCAGCACCGGCTCGCCAACCTTGGTGACCTCGGCCAGCCGCTCCAGCACCCCGTCGTTGACGATGGCGCCGGTCAGCTCGACCCCCCGGGCCGGGTCGGCGGTCAGCTTGCCGATCGCCGCCGCGATCCCGCCGGCCACCTCGTCGAAGCTCTTGTGCCCCTGGTCGGTCTCGATGCCGCCGGCCGGGATGAGGATGTTCTGCGACGTGGTGCACATCTGTCCGCTGTAGAGGGTCAGCGTGAAACCGAGGTTGCGGCACATGCCGGCGAAGTCGTCGGTGGAGTCGATGACGACCGTGTTCAGGCCGGCCTTCTCGGTGTAGACCGACGCCTGCCGGGCGTGCGTCTCCAGCCAGTCGCCGTACTCGGTGGAACCGGTGAAGTCGACGATCTTCACGGCCTGGTGCAGGGCCAGGTCGCTGGCGAGCTTCTCACCGGGGGCCTCGGCCGCCAGCAGGACCAGGTTCGGGTCGAAGCCGGCCTCGGCCAGCACCTCCCGCGCGTACTTCACGGTGATCGCCAGCGGCAGCACCGCGCGCGGGTGCGGCTTCACGATCACCGGGTTACCGGTGACCAGCGACGCGAACAGCCCGGGGTACGAGTTCCAGGTCGGGAAGGTGTTGCACCCGATCACCAGCGCCACGCCACGCGGGACCACGTGGAACGTCTTGATCATCCGCAGCGGGTCGCCCTTGCCGGCGGCCTTCTCCCAGCCGGCCGTGCCCGGGTGCCGGGTCATCTCGGCGTACGCGTACGCCAGCGCCTCCAGCGCCCGGTCCAGCGCGTGCGCGCCACCGGCCTGGAAGGCCATCACGAACGCCTGCCCGCTGGTGAACTGCACCGCGTTGGCCAGCTCGAAGATGTGCTTGTGCAGCCGGTCGAGGATCTCCAGGCAGACGCCCACCCGGGCCTGCGGGCCGGCGTCGCGCCAGGCCGGCAACGCGGCGGACGCGGCGGCGACCAACTCGTCGGTGCCGGCGTGCGGGTACCGCACCGCCAGGTCGACGCCGAACGGGCTCGTCTCGGTGGCGATCCGCTCGCCAGCGGCGGGCTGGTCGAGGGGAAAGTCAGCACCGAGGTACGCCTCGAAGGCGGCCTTGCCGTCGGCGGCGGCGGTCTCGCCGTACACCCGGGGGCTGGGGGACTCGGGATAGGCGGACCAGTAGCCCCGCTCCGTGATCGCGGTCAGCGCACGGTTGAGGGTGTCGGCGTGCCTGTCGTACAGGGGATGCGGGGTCTCCGTCATGCCGCCATCATGCCTGAGCAAGGTCCGCGAGCAGTAGCGGCGGATACCCGTCAGAGAGTGAGCTGCCAGTTGTCCCAGGCGTCCACCGGGCGGAACCCGAGCTGCTCGTTGATCGCCACCATGTAGCTGTTGCTCGCCGCGTTCCAGGTGTCGATGACGCGTACGGCGGGCTCGTGGGTGAGCAGGTGGTGCAGGTTCTCCGCCTTGGCGATGAGGCCCAGCCGGTGACCACGGTGGGCCGGGTCGACGAGGGTGATCTGCTGGTACGCGTGCCAGTCGACGGAGGCGCCCACGTCGAGCAGGGTCCAGGCGACCAGCCGGCCGGACGCCTCGTGTCGCATCGCGAGGTGGTAGCGCCGCCGACCCCGGGCGTCCAGGGCGCGTTCGTTGCCCCGGATGCGCTCGGCGTCGACCTGCTCGGGTTCCCACTGCACGTCGCCCATGGGCGCGTCCGTCATGAGCCGGCCGTCCAGGTAGGCGATGTCCGCCAGGTACTCCGGCGGGGTGGTGCCCTGCCAGGAGACGGACCGGTAGCCCTCGGCGCGGGGCTGGGCCTCGGCCAGCGCCGCTCGCAGCGCGACCCGGTCGATGTCGGCGATGGCCAGCCGGCGGCGCACCTCGGCCAGCGCGGAGTGCGCGCCCATCGCGGTGGCGAACGCCGCGCCCGCCGCCGGTCGGGCCGGACCGCCGGGTAGCGCGGCGACAGCCATCACGACGACCCGTTTGCGGTCGTGCTCGCGGAGCAGGCGTACCCCGTACTCGTGCAGGGCCCGGCCGACGCCCCGGCGACGCAGGTCCGGACGGACCGTCAGCTCGGCGGTGGCGTTGTCGGTGTTGTCGAGCTGCGGCAGGTCGAGCTGAAGGTAACCGGCGGGCACCCCGTCCAGCCGGGCCAGCGCCCAGAGGGAGCGGGTGCCGGGCATCGGGGTGTGAAATTGGGCGTCGAAGCGTTGCCGGCAGGACGGCGGGAAGTCGGGCAGGTCGGCCTCGGTGGCCGCCGCTCCGATCCGGTACGCCTCGTCGACCGCGGTCCGGTCGGTGCCGTCGAACGGCGCGATCGTGATGCTCATGTGGGCGAGCCTGGCAGGTGCAAAAGCGACAGGGCCAGCGAATTTTCGCTGGCCCTGTCGGACGTGGTCGGGAGGGACACTCGCACAACGCCTCCGGCGTTGGGTCGCAAGAACTTCAAAAGTCTTCGGCGAAATGCCCTCCCGCACGGAGCATCTTGCGCCGTCCGGTTCCTGCCGTCAAGTCCTGCGCGGCGGGTTTTCCACACTCACAGCGAAAATCCAGTCACCCGGTGGATTCAGCCGAGCAGGCCGG
This sequence comes from Micromonospora sp. NPDC049359, assembly GCF_044466585.1. Lineage (NCBI taxonomy): Bacteria > Bacillati > Actinomycetota > Actinomycetes > Micromonosporales > Micromonosporaceae > Micromonospora > Micromonospora sp. NPDC049359. The sequence goes on from NZ_JBITMW010000004.1 coordinate 243,385, forward strand.
CGTCGCGGGCGGCACGCAGGGACGGCTTGATCTGGTGGGTCGGGCCGACCTGGGCGGCCACCGCGTCGATCGTCTTCAGTCCTTCGCCGGTGTTGAAGATGACCGTCTCCGCCGTGGGGTCGAGCCGGCCGGACTCGACCAGCTTGCGCAGCACCGCCGCGGTGACGCCGCCCGCCGTCTCGGCGAACACCCCGGTGGTACGGGCCAGGTCGCGGATGCCGGCGCGGATCTCGTCGTCGTCGGCGTACTCCATCCACCCGCCGGTGCGGCGCACCGCCTCCAGGGCGTAGAGGCCGGCGGCCGGGTCGCCGATGTTGAGCGACTTGGCGATGCCGGTGGGCTTGACCGGGATGATCGTGTCGGTGTCGGCGTGCAGGGCCGTCGCGATCGGGTTGCAGCCGGCCGACTGCGCCCCGAACACCTTCCAGCCGCCCGCCGGGGCCTCGACCAGGCCGATCTCGACCAGCTCGGAGAACGCCTTGTCAATCTTGGTGAGCAGTTCGCCGCTGGCCATCGGGATGACCACCTGGGCGGGGATCCGCCAGCCGAGCTGCTCGGCCACCTCGTACCCGAGGGTCTTGGAGCCTTCCGCGTAGTACGGCCGGACGTTCACGTTGACGAACGCCGTGTCCTCGAACTCGTCGGTCTCCACCAGCTCGCCGCAGAGCCGGTTGACGTCGTCGTACGAGCCGTCGATGGCGACCAGTTCGCCGCCGTACACAGCGGTGGTGATGACCTTGCCCTGCTCCAGGTCGCTGGGGATGAAGACGATCGAGGGCACGCCGGCGCGGGCGGCGTGCGCGGCCACCGAGTTGGCCAGGTTGCCGGTGGAGGCGCAGGCGAACCGGGTGAACCCGAGCGCCTTCGCGGCGGTCAGCGCCACCGAGACGACCCGGTCCTTGAACGAGTGGGTCGGGTTGGCGCTGTCGTCCTTGACCCAGAGCGGCGCGGTGATGCCCAGCTCGGCGGCGAGGTGCGGGGCCGCCACCAGCGGGGTCAGCCCCGGGTCGAGGGTGACCCGGGTGGCCGGGTCCTGCCCGGCGGGCAGCAGCGCGGCGTACCGCCAGATGTTGTTCGGGCCGGCCTCGATCTGCTCGCGGGTGACCGTGGCGAGGGCCGCGGTGTCGTAGTCGACTTCCAGCGGACCGAAACACTCGTAACAGGCGTGCTGGGCGGCGAGCGGGTAGCGGGCCGAACAGGCGCGGCAGACGAGGGCGCGGGCGGGGCTGGCGGAGGTGTCGATGCCGGAGGCGGCGAGCGTCGACGTCATGTCGAGAGTCCTCTCATCTTTCCCCGCATCGCACGGTGCGGCGGGGACGGAATTGGCACCTGCCCCGCGGGTCGCTCAGCGGTGAGCGCGCGGGGTGGTTGCCGGGGCGTCGTCGGGCCGTATCCCTCAGCCCCTCTGGATGAGGTATGCAGTTGTGCCGTCAAGTCTAGGCAACGTTGCCCGGCGCCTCCACCGGGCATCCCAGCCAGTGGGTCAGCGGGCCGCCACCGCCACCGGGTCGACTACCGCGACGGGATCGGTGACCGCCGTCGACCGGGGCGACGACGAGGGCCGGGTGCGGGTGCGCGCCGCGAGGTTCGCGGCGACCAGCGCGGCGATGGTGATCGCCGCGCCGACCAGTTCGACCCCCTCCGGCCGGTAGCCACGGGCGATCTGCACGACGAACGTGGTCACCGGGACGAGGTTCATGAACAGGGCGGCGTTGGCCGCGCCCAGCCGCTGCACGCCGGTGTTCCACGCCAGCACCGCGACGACGGCGGCGACGAGCACCGCGTACGCCAGTTGGGGGGTGACCGCCACCAGGTCGGCGGCGGCCGGCGCGTGCTGCCACCCGACGGCGTCGGCGCCGATGCTCGCGACCACCATGGCGGCCGTGCCGGCGAGCGCGGTCAGCGTGGTGAAGCGCAGCGGTGACCACGCGCCGAACCGGGTCGCGCCGTGGGTGTAGATGGCCCAGCCGAGCACCGCGCCGATCATCATGAGGCCGCCGAGACCGAACTGGCCGAGCCCGGCCAGGCTTCCGCGGGTGATCACCAGGCCGACGCCGAGGAGCGCCACCAGGGAGAGGGTCAGCAGGGCAGGCTTCGGCCGTACGCCGTCCCGGGCCCACCGGACCAGTTGGGTGATGATCGGGGTGGTCGCCACGAACAGGGAGATCTGCTGCGGGGCGGCGTGTTCGAGGGCCAGGTTGGTGAGCAGGTTGAAGCCGGCGAAGCCGACGACACCCAGCACCACCACCTCGACTCCCCGGCCGCCGAGGCGCAGCGCGGCAGACCCCTCGCGAAGCAGCAGGATGCCGACCAGGATGACGGCGGCGAACAGATAGCGGGCGGTGGTCAGGTTGAGCGGGTCGACCCTCGCCAGCGCGGTGGCCAGGATCGGGAACATCGCACCCCAGGCGAGCGCGGCGAGCAGCGGGTAGGCGGCGGCGCGGGATCGCATCGTCAGCTCCAATGTTCGAGTATCTTCGAACCAACGACACCGACCTTAGGGTGTTGTTCGATCGTTGTCGAACAAGGGTTAGGCTGGTCACATGGAGCTGCACGAACCCGACCTGACCGCCGTACCGGTCACCGCCGTACTGGCCGCGCTCGCCGATGACGTGCGGTTGCAGATCGTCCGGGCGCTCGCCGAGGGCGGCGAGGCGGCCTGCGGCAGCTTCGACTTCGGCGTCTCGAAGGCGACCCGGAGCCACCACCTGAAGGTGCTGCGCGAGGCCGGCCTGACGCGTACCCGGGCCGCCGGCACGAGCCGCCTGGTCCGACTGCGCCGCGACGAGGTGGACAAGCTCTACCCCGGCCTCCTGGACGCGGTCCTCACTCCCCGCCCTGCGGCCTGACCCGTCCACGCCCTTGACTGACCTGTCCACGCCCTTTGGCTGACCCGTCCGCGCACGCGTCGCCGGAGCCGACACGCCGAGGCTCCGGCGACGCGCGTTACGGGTCGGTCAGGCGTTGACCGGGCTGGGCTCGGCCATCGACGGCACCTCGGCACGCCGCTTGAAGAGCACCGAGTCGAGCGCCCACGGGCCCGCGCCGAGCGTCGCGACCAGCAGGAACGACCAGCAGAAGAGGGCTGCCAGCTCACCGCCGTTGCGCAGCGGCAGCAGGTCGTCCGGCTGGTGCACGACGAAGTAGGCGTACGCCATCGAGCCGGACGCGAGCAGCGCGGCGGGTCGGGCGAAGAGTCCGACCAGCACCAGCGCGCCGCAGATGAGCTGGATCAGGGCGGCCCACCAGCCCGGCCAGGTGCCGAGCGGTATGGCCTTGCCGGTCGTCGAGTTGCCGCCGAACAACCCGAAGACCGACGCGAGGCCGTGCAGGGTGAACAGCAGGCCGATCACGATGCGGAAGAGGGACAGGGTCGGCCCGCCGAGCCGAGAGACGTTCATGGAGACCTCCATCGAAGGGAACAGATCTCTTCCATGGTGGGGCCTCAAGCCATCGATGTTAATAAATTCCTTGCTAGTGGGAAAATCCCCGGCGGAAGAACCTGAAGCGCGCGAGGCCGAAGCTGCGATTTGCCTTGTTTTGACCGCCCACCACGGTGATCGCCCCGCCGCTGGGAGCGCTCCCGAGTCCTCAACGTACCGACTGGGGTGGTGTCCGTGCACCCTGTCGAGCTGCCCCGAAAATGGGGCATGCGACTGCCATCGGTGCGGCGACGCGAGTCACCGCACCGGGCTGCCGCCACTCGGCGACCAAGGCTTCTCAGCCAGGCATGCCCATTTATCACTTTGAGCGACAACCTCCGGACCACCTGCAGCGCGGTCCACCCGTCACGACTTGCCGGAATCCAACTCCTTGACGAAGACTCCGCGCCCCGGTGCGCCGACAACGACACCCCGGTCACGCAGGAGCGCAACGGCACGCGCTGCGGTCGAGAACGACACCGAGTAGAGGTCGGCGAGCTGCGTATAGGACGGCAGCTTGGCACCCGGCTCATACTCACCGGCCTTGATACGAGCGGTGATATCCGCAGCGATGTCGACGTAGCTCAGTGGGATCGCGGGCATGGGCGGTCCTCCCGGGTTGGCAATCCCATCTGATCACGACACGCGATCCACCCTCAAGAACATGGTTGACCTATGTCACTAGGTGGAATAGCGTGAAAACGAGCCTCCCGGGTTGGCACCAGGGTTGGTTCGTCACTCCGGGAAGCCCCGGACCCAGGCCGGGGCAGCGCACAGGGCGGCTCGGATGTCCCCCATCCGAGCTGGTTGTCGCGCTGCTCCGGCACCCATCAATGCGAGAGGAGGCCCCCGTGACCGTGACCGAGGCGAGCGCCGCCTGGGAAGTCGAGCAGGTGGCCGGCGAGCTGCGCGAGACGTACCTCGCGGTAGCCGCTGCGACCGTCCTGTTGGAGCGGACCAGCGCCGGCTGTGCCCACCCGGCGATCCGGCACGCGCGGCGTCGCGGGGACGATGCGCTCGACCTGGCCGCTGACGCGGAACGGCAGCTCAGCGACGGTGCGAGCCGGCTACGCACCGCAGCCGGCCAGCCCAGCATCGGCGACCTGGTCGAGGTGCTGGACACCGCCCGCGACCAGTTTGGTGCCGCCGCCGCGCGGGTCGGTCAGCTTCCGGCGCGGATCACCACGGCTCGGCAGCAACTCGCCGAAGCCGGCCAGCCCGACCTGGCCGCCGAGGCGGCGAGCGGGCAGTGGTCCCGGGCCGCCGAACAGCTCGACCTGATGGCTGAGAGCCTTACAGCGGCCGTGGAGGCGCTCACGTCGTACACCGAAGGGTTGTCCGGAGCGACCACCTGACGCCGGACCCAGGACCGGCGCTGCCCGAACCAAGGGAAGAACCATGACGGAGTACGAGGTACCGCCACGCTGGATCGTTCACCTACCCACCACCCTGACCAGCGTCGACGGCGCGCGGGCGCTGGCCGAGGCGCTGCGTGACTCGCTCGGGCACGTCACCGCGATCGACTTCGGTGAGACGACGTTGAGCGAGGAGGACCGCCAGTTCGTGCGTACCCGCGTCTGGTGCGACCACCGACTGCCCGGCGGTGCCCGCTGCGCCCTGCCCACCGACCACCCCGACAGGCTGTGCGAGCCGGACGACGACGTGGCATCGGCTACCGGGTAACCACACCCCAACCCCCTCAGCGCCCGAAGATCCGCACAACATCAGGGTTGTTGCTGCCTCCCGCGCGCCGCAAGCAGCAACAACAGGGAAGTTGCGCGGATCTTGGCATCGGCAGGCCCACAGCGGCGATCTAGCGCGAACGACGACCGCCCGGGCAGCGGCCGAGGGCGTCGGTGCGCGAGGATCAGGAGATGATCTTCCGCAACGCCTGGGGGCGACGAATCGGCGCGGGGGCCGCTCTGCTGGTCACGCTCAGCGCCTGCGTGCCGCGCGATCACGCCGGGCAGGGCGGCGACCCCACCGGTCCGCCGCCCAAGGCCACCTCCACGACGAGTCCGACCCCGTCGGCGAGTGTCGCCCCGGTGGCCGAGTGCCCGGCATCCGGTGTCCGGATCCGCTCGACCGGCGGGGACGCCGCGATGGGGCTGCGCGCCCTCGGCCTGGAGCTGGTCAACTGCGGTGACCGCCCGTACCGGCTCAACGGGTACCCGAGCGTGTGGGTCCTCGACGAGCAGCGCAAGCCGATCATCCTGGCGGTGCAGAACGGGGCGAAGGACATCACGTCCGGCTACGACCAGCCACCGCAGCCGATCACGCTGCAAAAGGGCGAACGGGCCATCGCCAGCGTCCTCTGGCGCAACCTGGTCACCGACTCGACGGTGGTCGCCACCGACGGGGCGTACCTGACGGTGGCGCCCGCCGCCGGTCAGCCGGCCGAGGAGGTCGACCCGGACGGCCCGGTCGACGTGGGCAACACCGGGCGGATCGGCGTCAGCGCCTGGCGGACGCCTACGACGTGATGTCCTTGCGGGTGAAGCGCCAGAACGCCAACCCCCAGAACAGCGTCGCGTAGCTGATCGCCGAGATGGTGCCGCGTACCACGTCGTCGGTCTGCACCGGTGTGGAGAGCAACCCCAGCCAGGCGGTGCTGAAGTGGGTGGGCAGAAAGTCCCGCAGCCCGCCCAGGGCGGTGATCTGGTCCAGGATGCTGGACAGGATCCACAGCAGGACCGCTCCGCCGACCGCGCCCAGCGCGGCGTCCGTCGTCACCGACAGCAGGAACGCCAGGCCGGCCACCACCAGGAGTACGACCGCCAGGTAGCCGAGTACGGCCAGCAACCGGAGCAGCCCCTCCCCCGGCTCCAACTCGGCGGCCACCGTGCTGCGCAGCGGCGACCAGCCGTAGCGCAGGGTCCCCGCGAGCAGGGCGGTGCCGGCCAACAACACCAGGGCCAGACCCGAGTACGCGAGCGCGACCACCAGCTTCACCGTCAGCAGCCGGGCCCGGGGTACCGGGATCGCCAGCAGGTAGCGCAGGCTCCCCCAGCTCGCCTCGCTGGCCACCGTGTCGCCGCAGAACAGCGCGACGACCACCACCAGCAGGAACGACGCCGACACGAAGATCGAGAAGAGGGTGAAGTTGAGCCCGCCGGAGGTGGCCAGGTCGACGAGGCTGGCGAACTCGTTGTTGCCGTTGTCGTCGTCGCCGCCGGAGTTGAACTGGAAGGCGATCAGGATGATCAGCGGCAGCAGCACCATGAACCCGAGCGCAAGCTGGGTCCGCCGCCGGGACGCCTGCCGGCGGAACTCCGCCGCGAAGGGCAGGGTGGCCGACGGCCGGTAGCCCCGGGCCTCACCCGCGTCGACAACAGCCATCACCGGTCACCGCTTCCCCGAGAGTTCTCGCCCACCAGGGCGAGGAACGCGTCTTCCAGGCGTCGCCGGGGCACCACCCGGTCCACCCCGATGCCGGCGCGCACCAGCTCGGCCACCACCTCGCTGCGGGCCGTGCCGTTGGTGTCCACCACCAACTGCCCGTCGCTCTCCGGCAACACCCGTACGCCGTGCAGCCGGTCCAGCACGGCCCGCGCCGCCTCCGGATCGGTGACGTCGAACAGCACGCTCGGCGACTCGCCCACGATCTCCTGGACCGGCCCGGAGGCCACGATCCGGCCCTTGTTGACCACCACCGCGTGCGTGCAGGTCTGCTCCACCTCGGCCAGCAGGTGACTGGAGACCAGCACCGCCCGCCCGTCGGTGGCGTACCGCTGCAGGACCCGGCGCATCTCGGCGATCTGCGGCGGGTCGAGCCCGTCGGTCGGCTCGTCCAGCACCAACAGCTCCGGTAGGCCCAGCATGGCCTGGGCGATGGCGAGCCGCTGGCGCATGCCGTGGCTGTAGTTCTTGATCTTCCGGTGCACCGAGTCGCCCAGCCCGGCGATCTCCAACGCCTCGTCGAAGTGCGCGTCCTCGGCCGGTCGCCCGGTGGCCCGCCAGTACGCCCGCAGGTTCGCCAGGCCGGAGAGGTGCGGCAGGAATCCCGGCCCCTCCACCAGCGCCCCGATGCGGGACAGCACCGGCGAGCCGGGCACCAGCCGACGACCGAACACGTAGATTTCCCCGGCGGTCGGCTGGGTCAGCCCCATCAGCACCCGCAGGGTGGTGGTCTTGCCCGCGCCGTTGGGCCCCAGCAGGCCCACCACCTGACCCGGGTGCACCTCGAAGTCCACGTTCGACACCGCCACGAACCCGTCCGCGTACTCCTTGCGCAGCGCGCGCACGGCCAGCGGCGTGTCCGCGTACTCCGGATGCACCGAGCGGTCCTGGCGGCGATGCCGGCGGCGGACGACGGCGACGACCACGACGAGCCCGATCACGATGGCGGCGAGCAGGCCGGCGAGCACCCAGCGCCAGACGGTCGCCGCGGTGGGGATCGGCTCGCCGTCGACCGTGGGCAGGCTGACCGCGCCGTCCGCGGCAACCGTGTAGACGGTGGGCGCGGCGGGGGTGGTGTACGCCTGGTCGGAGCTGGCGACCACCAGGCGCAGCCGGTGCCCCGCCTCGATCCGGCGGACGATCCCGGGCAGCGTCACGGTGACCGGGCGGGCGTCCTGCACCCGCTGCGGCAGGCCGGTGAGGCGGATCGGCGCGACCAGGCCGTTCGGCAGGGTCGCCGCGCCGTCCTTGTCGACGTCGTAGAGCTTGACGAAGAGCACCGCTTCGCCGGTGGGCGAGGCGGCCCGCACGGTCACGGTGGGCGCGCCGGCCACGTCGACCGCCTCGGTGAGCGGCGTCGACTCGAAACGCGCGTGCTGGCCGGGCACGTCGCCGGCCACCCCGTCGAGCAGCGAGGCGAGGCCGCCAGCGAACGGAATCGAGGAGATGGCGGCCGGGTTGCCGTTCGGCGGGTTCGCGATCGGCTGCGCCGGACCGGCGACCGCCACCTCCCGGCGGGCGTTGCCGGCCAGGCCGGGGTAGTCGGCGCGGCGGAAGCCGGTGGCGACCAGACCCCGGTCGAGCGCGTCGAACCCGGCGATCCGGGACCAGGTGAAGTCGTCGCCGGGCGCGTCGCCCTCGCCCTTGACGTAGTGGTCGAGCCACTGGACGGTCAGGAACTTCACCCGGTCGGAGTCCGAGCGCGGTCCACTGCCGCCGTCGTGCCCGCCGGTGAACCAGGCGACCCGCACCGGGGTGCCGGCGGCGGCGATCCCCCGGGCGTTCGCGTCCGCCTCGCCGAGCGGAAAGAGCGTGTCCGCCTCGCCCTGCACCAGCAGGGTGGGCGCCTTGATCCGGTCCAGCACACCGGCCGGGCTGGACCGGCGCAGCAGGTCGACGGCCGCCTGGTCGGCCCGGCCCGCGGTGGCGATCCGCAGGTACGCGGCGCACACGTCGGCCGCGAACCGCCCGCAGGACGGGTCGGCGGCACCGGCCGGTAGGCCACCGGACGCGGTTCCGGGACCCGCGCCCGGCCCCGGGCTCGGTGGACCGGCGGACGCCGGCGCTCCTTCGGGCTGGGCGGCGGTCGTACCGGCGAGCCCGGCCGGGCCGCTGCCCACGTTGCCGCCGCCGCCGAAGAAGAGGCCGGCCCAGCCCTTCTTGAACACGCCCTCGGTCGGCGCCCCGCCGGTGCTCTCCGGCAGGAAGGCGCGGGACAGGTCGTTCCAGGTGATCATGGGGACGATCGCGTCCACCCGGCGGTCCTGGGCGGCCAGCAGCAGCGCCAGGCCGCCGCCGTACGAGCCGCCGACCACGCCGACCTTCGGGTCGCCGGGGGCGTCGGTCCGCACCTCGGGCCGGGCGGCCAGCCAGTCCAGCAGCCGCTGGGCGTCGCGCACCTCGTAGTCCGGGTTGTCCAGGTGGATCTCGCCGCCGCTGCGGCCGAAGCCCCGCGCGGTCCAGGTGAGCACCGCGTAGCCGCGTCCGGCGAACTCCTCCGCGTCCGAGCGCACCGACTCCTTCGTGCCGCCGAAGCCGTGCGCCAGCAGGACCGCGGGGACCTTCCGGCCGGACGACGCGCCGGACGGGAGGTACAGGGTGGTGTCCAGGTCAACGGGGGCGTCGCCGGACGGTCCGGAGCGGACGGTGAGCATCGCGCTCTGCGTGCGGACGTCCGATCCCTGCGGCCACACCGCCCAGGTCACGGCGGCAGCCAGCAACACGACGACCGCCGCTGCGGCGATCGTGCGGCGGCGGGTGGGCAGGGCACGCCGGAACCACGCGGCCGGCGACGGCGATCTCATGCGGCACACGGTACGGCGCGCAGCCTGAGCATTGGCTGAGATCCGCCGTACGTCCGTCCGGTTGCCCCGATCGGTGAACCGGTCCGGTGCGACCGAGCATCAGGCGTGGCGGGCCAGTGAGTTGACTTCGGATCCTGTGAATTCCGATCTTTCGCGGATATCACCCTCGATGCCTTCATGTCACACCAACGAACCGGACAGAGCGTGCCCGGAACCCTGACGAACGGTGACATCGCTCGAACTGACGCAAACCTGACTCGTCGCAACCGGCCAGCTCGCCTGGGGTTCGATTAGTTTTCCGGTCCGGTGGACGGGACTTGTCGGCGAACCCGACACCGCGCCGATCCCCCGCCCGACGCCGGAGGAGACACCCCATGACAGTCCCCGCGCCGCGGGCCCGTCGACGAACGTCCATGCTCGGCCGTTCGCTGCCGTTGCTGCTCATCGTCGCGCTGCTCGCGCCGGTCGGCACGCTCTTCGCGTCCACCTGGCGACACACCGGCGACGATCGGAGCCTGGCCGACCGGGAACGACTCGGCGTGGAGTACCTCCGCGCGCTGGCCCCGGTCACCGAGACACTGGTGGAGGCCCAGACCACCGCCGTCGCCGGCCGTCCCGTCCCCGGCGAGCCCCTGACCCGTGCCGTCGAGCAGGCCGCCGCGGTGGACGCCCGCATCGGCGGAGAACTGCGCACGCAGGAACGGTGGGCCGGGCTACGCGCCAAACTGGAGGCGCTGCGCGACCGCAGCCCCGCCGACCCGGAGGCTGCCTACACCGCGTACGGCGAGGTCACCGACCTGCTGCTCGCCCTGCACCGCAAGGTCCGGGAGAGCTCGGGGCTGGGCCGTGACCCGGGCGCCGACTCCTTCTTCCTGCAGGACAGCGCCGGCCAGAAGCTGCCCGAGGCGGTGGTGGGCGCCGGCCGGCTCGCCGACCTGGGTGTGCTCGCCGCTCGACGACCGGCCGCCGAACGACCCCGGAGCCTGATGGAGATGACCGGCCTGCGGGTGGCCGCCCTGGCGCCCGCGACCGACGCGGTCGACAACCTGCGCTCCGCCGTGGACAACTCGGAGAGCACCGACCTGGGCGCCAACGTGCTGACCCCGCTCGACGCCTACCAGCGGTCGGTGGAGGCGATGGCCCTGTACTCGACGCCCAGCGCCTCCGGAACGGTGGACCAGGGCCAACTGGCCGCCACCGCGCTCAACTCGCGCAACGCCGCCCGGCAACTTCAGCCCGTCATCCTCGGCGAGCTGGACACCCTGCTCACCGAACGGATCGACGGGTTGGCCCGGGACCGGTGGCTGGCCGCCGGGGCGGCCGGGGTGGCCGCGCTGGTGCTGATCTGGCTCGCCGTACTACTGATCGCCGCCGACCGGCGGACACGCCGGCGGGCCGCCGCGCCGGACGCCACGACCCCGGCCACCCCGCCGCCCGGCGACCCCTGGCAACCACCGGCCGCGACCGACCTCCGACCGCTGCAACCGGTGGGCGCGGCCCACGAGCCGGTCGCCGAACAGTGGGGGCCGTTCGATGCTGCTCGCTAGGCTCCGGATCCGCGGGAAGCTCGCGCTGCTCGTGGTAATTCCCCTGCTGAGCATGGTCGGCCTCGCGGTGCCCGTGGTGCTCGACCGGGTGGCCGCCGCCCAGCGCGCCGCCGACATCACCAACCAGGTACGGCTCGCCAGCCGGGTCGGCAGCCTCGTGCAGGACCTCCAGCAGGAGCGCATCCTGTCGATCGGCTTCCTCCTCGGCCGGGTCGAACGCTCCGAGGTGATCCGCAAGGCGGCCGACGTGGACGACCGGGTGGCCGACCTGCGGGCCGACGGCGGAGACGCGCTGACCGAGCAGGTCGACCACGCGCTCAACGGGATTTCCCGGCTGGGCGACCTGCGCAGGGCGGTACTGGCCCGGAGCGCGAACCCCGGCCAGGTGATGGACGCCTTCGGCCCGGTCAACCGGGAGTTGATCGGATCGCTCCGGCTGGTCTTCAGTGTGGACACCGAGACGTTGCCCGGCCGCCAGGTGCTCGCCCTGGACGGGCTGCTCCGCGCCGACGAGGGCATCGGCGCCTGCGCCACGCTGAGCATCCTCGTCAAGGCGATCGGCACTCCGGACACCACCGCCGGCTACGTGGCGTGCATCGCGGCCCTCCAGGTCGACAACGCGCGCTTCCGCAGCCTGATCACGCCCGAGCAGCTCAAGGTGGCCCAGCTCAACGACGCCGCCGTGGCCGCGCGTACCAGCCCCGACTTCCTGATCACCAGCGCCCGGGACCCGGCCGGGGCGGTCCGCGACGTGCCGATGGAGGCGCTGTTCCCCGCCGTCCGCACGATGATCCGGCTCGGTCAGTTCGTCGAGAAGAAGATCGTCGCCGACGTTCTCGCCGAGGTGAAGGCCGACCAGCGGCGCGCGCTCACCGCCGCCTACCTGGTGGCCGGCGCGGCGGCGCTGATCCTGGCGCTGGTGGTGCTGCTCAGCGCGGCGGTGGCGCGTACGGTGGCCCGACCGCTGACCCAGCTCACCCGCTCCGCCGACCGGGTCGCCCGGGTCGCGGAGGCGGAGCTGGTCCGGGTCACCGACGACGAGGCGGAGAGCGCCCAGTCGGTCCGGTTGCAGCCGGTGGTCATCTCCTCCAGCGACGAGATCGGTGACCTGGCCCGGGCGTTCGACCGGGTGCAGAACACCGCCGCCCAGTTGGTCGAGCGGCAGATCGCCGGCCGGCGCAACGTGGCGCAGATGTTCGGACACGTCGGACGGCGTACCCAGAACCTGGTGAGCCGGCAGCTCGCGCTGATCGACCGGCTGGAGCAGCAGGAGGCCGACGCGGGCCGGTTGGAGCACCTGTACCGGCTCGACCACATCTCCAGCCGGCTGCGCCGCAACGCCGGCAGCCTCGTGGTGCTCTCCGGCTCGGCGGGCGCCGACGCGCACACCGCGCCGGTTCCGCTGGCCGACGTGGTCCGGTTGGCGCTCGGCGAGATCGAGGACTACACCCGCGTCGACGTGCAGGTGCCGGCGGGTGTCGCCGCCGCGCCGGCCGTCATCGGCGACCTCGTCCTGGCACTGGCCGAGCTGATGGAGAACGCGACGGTCTTCTCCCCGCCGCACACCCGGGTCGTGGTGACCGGCGAGACCTCCGGTCCGGGCGCCCGGATCACCGTGGTGGACCACGGCATCGGCATGAGCGAGCAACGGCTCGCCGAGGAGAACGCCCGGCTCACCCGGCGGGAACGTCTCGACCTCGCGCCGACCGAGGTGCTCGGCCTCTTCGTGGTGGGCCGGCTGGCTCGCCGCCACGGCTGGGAGGTGCGTCTCGCCGCCACCGTCGGCGGCGGCGTGACCGCCCAGGTGGAGATTCCCCAGGCGTCACTGGTGCTGCGCCGCGCCGACCGGGCCGGGGCGACGGTCGCGCGGGCCGCCGTACCGGACCGGGGACGACGGCTGGCTCTCGACCCCGCCCGGGGCGCTCGTGCCCGGGGGGCCGCTGCCGCGCCGGCCACCGCCGCGCCGGCCGTCGCCGCAGCCGCCGCTGGGCCAGCGTCCGGCTTCGACACGGACCTGCTCAGCCGGGCCACCCGCAGCCTGGAGTCCGGCGAGTCCTGGGACGCCTTCGGCGCTCGGGAGTCGGCGGACGCCGCCGCGACCGCCCGTACGACACCGCAACCCGCCGCCGTCGCGCAGAGCGCCACCACGGCGGGAACGTCCGCCGGCCCCCGGATCCGGCAGCGGGTGCCCGGCGCGAGCCTCTCCGCGGCCGCCGCACCCAGCCGGCCGGTCGACGCCACCAGCGCCGACCCGGACGCCGCCCGCGCGCTGGTCGAGGCGTTCCAGTCCGGCGTACGCCGGGCCGAGTCGAGCGCCCCGCCCGCCGATGGTCCCGGCGGGAACTGGTCAATGCGGACGGTCACCGACCCGCCGACCAGCGCGGGGCCCACGGCGGCGGATTCCGGCGCTACCGTCGACCTGCCCACCACCCCGGGCGGCTTCGGCCCGACCGTGGCGGACACCGGCGGCACCAACCGGGGCCGTCCCCGGCTGAGTCGGCGCGTGCCCGGCGCGAACCTGACGGTCTCACCGCCCAACCCACCAGCCAGCCCGCAGCTCGGCGACCCGGCCGAGGTGCGCAGCCTCATCACCGATTTCGAGGCGGGCGTCGCCCGCGCTCTCCGCGAAGTCAGCCCAGATCGTCGGAACGAAGAAGGATCATCACGGTGACCAGCCCCTTCCTGCACGACAACGTCGACCAGACCCAGCCGGCCGCCGCCGGGGACCTCAGCCCCGAGGCCCGCACGTTCAACTGGCTGCTGGACTCCTTCACCTCCAGCACCGCCGGGGTGTTGGAGGCGATCGCGGTCTCCTCGGACGGGCTGCTGATGGCCATGTCGGCCATCAAGGACCGCTCCAACGCCGAGCGTCTGGCCGCCGTGGTCTCCGGCATGACCAGCCTCGCCGGGGGCGCGGCCAGTTGGTACGCGCTCGGCGGCCTCAACCGGGTGATCGTCGACATGGCCGACGGATACCTGTTGATCAGCGCTATCAGCAGCGGTTCCGTGTTGGGTGTCGTCGCCGACCGCTCGGCGAACCTGGGCACCGTCGCGTACGAGATGACGCTCTTCGCCGGCCGGGCCGGCGGCGCGCTCACCCCGCGCCTGATCGCCGAGCTGAAGAACGCCGTTCAGCAGTGACTCCCGACGTCGCCGGCGAGGATCCGGACCCGGAGCCCGGGGCACGGATCCGCCCCTACCTGCGCACGCCGCACCCGGGTGGGGGCGGCGCGTCGGCGGCGCCGGAGCCGGCGCCGGGGCCGGGGCCGGGGCCGGCTCCGGACGACAGTGGCCCGGCCGGTCTGCGGCCGTTCGTGCTCACCGCCGGGCGGGTGGCCGGCGCCGATCCGGCGATCGGACTCGAGACGCAGGTGACCCGCTCCGACGTCGCCCGCTGGACGGGCACGCCGGTCAGCCTGCTGGCGCCGGAGCTTCAGGCGATCATCGCGCTCTGCGCCGAACCCATCTCGGTAGCCGAGATCTCCGCCCGGGCCCGGCTGCAGTTCGGCGTGACCCGGGTGCTGGTGGGCGACCTGCGGGCCGCCGGGCACCTGGACGTGCACGTCACCGACGCCAACGACGCCTACGACCCCGACCTCATCCTGCGAGTGATTGATGGACTTCGTGCGATCTCCTGAATGGCCGGTCGTCCCGATCGGGGGTCTCGCCGGCAACAGCGCCACCGCCCGCTACGGCGCGGCCTCCGGCACTCCTCCGGCGTCCGGACGGGCCAGCGCGCCACCGCCGACCGGGCCGCCACCTCCGTACCGGCCGCCGGCCGACACGGGACCGACCAGCCGTCCGTCGGCCGCGCCACCCGTACCGGTCAAGATCCTCGTCGCCGGTGGGTTCGGGGTGGGCAAGACCACCACGGTCGGCGCGATCTCCGAGATCGCGCCGCTGACCACCGAGGCCGAGATGACCAGCGCCGGCATCGGCGTGGACGACCCGGGCGTACGGTCGAACAAGACCACGACCACGGTGGCGATGGACTTCGGTTGTGTGACCATCGACCGCAGCCTCAAGCTCTACCTGTTCGGCACCCCGGGGCAGTCCCGCTTCGGCTTCATGTGGGAAGACCTCGCCCGGGGCGCGCTCGGCGCGCTGGTGGTCGTCGACAGCGCCCGACTGGACGACTGCTTCCCGGCGATCGACTTCTTCGAGCGGGCCGGTCTGCCGTTCGTGGTGGGGGTCAACGCGTTCGACGGGCGACTGGCCCTGGAACTCGGCGAGATCCGCTGGGCGCTGGCCATCGGCGACCATGTACCCCTGGTGCAGTTCGACGCCCGGGACCGACTCTCCGTGCGGGACGCCCTGCTGGTCGTCCTGGACCGCGCGTTGGACCGGGCCACCCGGGACAGGAAGGCCTGAGCCGACCGGCTCCGGCCGTGGCGGGAAGGGGTGATCTGGTGAGGGGCGACCTGGACGAGACGCTGGCCCGGCTGGCCCGGCGCGAGGAGGCGCTGCGCCGGCGGGCCGACGACCGTGACGGCACCACGCCACCACCGGGCCCGACCGCCGCGCCGGGCGTCACCGCGCCGGCCCGCAACGCCGGGCCAGCCCGGCACGCGGAACGGCACGACCCCGCCGACGACGCCGGGTGGGGGCCGGTCGAGGAGGTGACCGAGGCGGTACGCCAGGTCGTCGGCGCGTACCCCGGGCTGGCGGTGACCGTCCGGGTGGAGCACGACGGTCGGACGTACCCGCTGCGGATCTCCTGGGACGGCCCGGACGTGACGGTCGGCCCGGAGCCGCCGGCGGCCCCGGTGGAACCCCCGCCGTCCTGGCCGCTCTCCGGGCGGACGGCCCCGTCGTGGGCGTCCGGCCCGGACGGGTTGACGCCGGACCCGGCGGCCCGCCTGGCCGAGTTGATCCGAAGCGACCCGTCGCTGCTGGACGAGTTGGATCCGCGGCGCTGAACGGCGTGACCGGCTGACGGGTACTACGGTCGGGCGGTGGCCCCACCCGACCTGACCCTGACAGCGAGCCTTCGACCGGCCGCGCTGGACGCCCGACGGGGCATCGTGCGGCTGCACCCGGAGGCGCTGACCGCGCTGGGTCTGCGACCGGGCTCGCCGGTGCGGCTGACGGGTCGCCGGGAGACCGCCGGGATCGTGGCGGCGGCCGGGGCGGGCGCGAGCAGCGCCCTGCTCTACGCCGACGACCTCACGCTCGGCAACCTGGGCGTACGGGACGGCGCGTCGGTGCGCGTCTCGCCGCTGCCGCTGACCCCGGCGGCCCGGGTCACCCTGGCCGGGCCGGTGGAGGTGATCGCGGCGGTCAGCCCGGAGATGCTCCGGCTCGCCCTGCTCGGCAAGGTGGTCACGGCCGGCGACGACGTGTCGCTGCTGCCGCAGGACGTGCTGCCGGACGCGTCGACGCGCGGTCTCGTCGAGGCGGCCCGGCGCAGCCTCGCCACCAGCGTCGGCTTCGCCTGGACGAGCACCCTGCTCACCGTGGTCACCGTCGAGGAGTCCGCCGGGTCGCTGGTCACCATGGACACGGTGGTCGCCTGGGAACAGGGTCCGGCCACCCTCGGCGCGCCACCACCGGCCGGGCGGCCGGGGACGGTCGACGCCGTCGACGAGACGGACGCGCCCGACGTGGACGAGCTGCCGGGGTTGCGCGCCCAGGCGGACGAGTTGACCGAACTCCTCGACCTCGGCTTCCACCACCGGGAGGTGCTGGGCCGGCTGGGCACCACCATCTCGCTGGGCGTGCTGCTCTCCGGACCGGCCGGCTCCGGGAAGTCGGCGCTGGTCCGGGCGGTCGCGGCCCGGGTGGGTGCCCGCGTACACCCGCTGTGGGCGCCCGAGGTGGTCGCGCTGGCCGACCAGGCCGCCGCCGACCGGCTGCGCGCCGCCGCGACGGCGGCCCGTACCGCCGGGCCCGCGGTGCTGCTGATCACCGACGTGGAGGCGGTGGCCCCGGCGGACGAGCCCGGTCCGCTGGCCACGGTGTTCCGGCAGGTGCTCGCGGAGGTCGTCCGGGCGGGGGTCGCCGTGGTCTGCACCACCAGCCGACCGGAGGCCGTCGACGTGGCGCTGCGCGCCCCGGACCTGCTGTCGCTGCGGATCAGCGTGCCGCTGCCCGACGCGCCCCTGCGCCGCGAACAGCTCACCGTGCTGACCCGGCAGGTCCCGCTCGCCGACGACGTGCGGCTGGACGAGGTGGCCGGCCGTACCCCCGGGTTCGTCGCGGCGGACCTGGCCGCGCTGGTCCGGGAGGCCGGGGTACGCGCGGCGCTGCGGCAGAAGTCCGCGTCGACGCCCACGGTGTCGATGGCCGACTTCACCGCCGCCCTGGAGGTGGTCCGGCCGACGACGATGGCCGCGTCGACGTTGGAGTTGGCGTCGGTGACGCTTGACGACGTCGGGGGACTGGACGAGGTCAAGCAGACGTTGACCGAGTCGGTGCTGTGGCCGTTGACCTACCCGGACACCTTCGCCCGCCTCGGCGTGCAGCCACCGCGCGGCGTGCTGCTCTACGGACCGCCCGGTTGCGGCAAGACGTACCTGGTCACCGCGCTCGCCGGGTCGGGCCGGGCGAACGTGCTCTCGGTCAAGGGCGCGGAACTGCTCTCCAAGTGGGTGGGCGAGAGCGAACGCGCCGTACGCGAGCTGTTCCGCCGGGCCCGGGAGGCCGCGCCGACGCTGATCTTCCTGGACGAGGTCGACGCGTTGGCCCCGGTACGCGGGCAGGCCACCGACGGCGGCACCACGGATCGGGTGGTCGCGGCGCTGCTCACCGAACTGGACGGGGTGGAGGCGCTGCGCAACGTGGTGGTCGTCGGCGCCACGAACCGGCCGGACCTGGTCGACCCGGCGCTGCTGCGGCCCGGCCGGCTGGGGCGGCTCGTCTACGTGCCACCACCGGACGGTGCGGCCCGCGCGGAGATCCTGCGGGCCGCGTCCCGGAACGTGCCGCTGGCACCCGACGTCGACCTGGCCGCCCTCGGCGCGGACCTGGGCGGCTTCTCGGCCGCGGACTGCGCCGCCGTGATCCGGGAGGCGGCACTCGCCGCGATGCGGGAGTCGCTGGCCGCCGCCACGGTCACCGCCGCGCACGTCGCTACCGCCCGCGACCGCGTCCGCCCGTCGCTGGACCCGGCCCAGGTCGCCTGGCTGGCCGCGTACGCCGCCGAGCGGGACTGAGCATCGCTCCAACCTTCTGGGGTACGCGGAGCGTTACCAGGGCAGCACATTCCTCAGTGGAGAAATCCACTCGACGACTGGCGGTGACCCTCTTGCGCAGGCTGCTCTCTCTTATCGTCGTCCCCCTGATGGCGGCGACAACCCTCGCCACGGTCGGTCCGGGCGCGAACGCCCAACCGAGGACGTCGTTCCCGTCCCGGATCGCCCTGCCCGACGGCTACTCCCCCGAAGGGCTGACGATCGGCCGGGGCACCACCGTCTACGTGGGCTCGGTCGGCAACGGGGCCGTCTGGCGGGGCGACCTCCGTACCGGACACGGTTCGGTGTTCATCGCGGGCGCTCCGGGGCGGGAGAAGGCCGGTCTCAAGCTCGACCCGCAGGGCCGGCTGTGGACCGCCGACTTCTCCGCCGGCACGGCGAGCGTCTACGACGGTGCGACCGGCGGGCAACTGGCCAACTACCGGTTCACCGACGAGCCGGGCAGCATCGTCAACGACCTCGTGGTCACCCGGCACGCCGTCTACTTCACCGACTCGGCCCGGCCGGTGCTGTACGTCGTACCGCTGCTTGCGGGTGGTCGGCTACCCGCCGCCACCGCCGCCCGGGTACTGCCGCTCACCGGCCCGGCCGCCACGCCAGACGCGTTCAACAACGGGATCGTGGCGCTTCCCGACGGGGACCTGCTGGTCGACCAGATGTTGACCGGTCGGCTGGTCCGCGTCGACGCGCGCACCGGCGCCAGCCGTGTCGTCGACCTCGGCGGCTACTCGGTGGACCGGGCGGACGGGCTGGTGCTGCGCGGTCGCACCCTCTACGTGATCCGGAACCTGAGCAACGTCGTCGCGGTCGTCGAGCTGAACGCCGCCGGCACCGCCGGGGTGGTCCGGCGGGAGATCACCAGCCCGGCGCTGCGGTCGCCGGCCACCGGCGACCTGCTCGGCTCGGCGCTCTACGTGGTCAACGGCCGGTTCGACGTCGAGCCCGGCCCGACCGTCGACTACGACGTCGTACGACTGCCCGCCTGATCGGACGGTCGGCGGTGGCCCCGGCGGGGTCGCCGCCGATCCGTTCCGCTCAGCGAGCCGGCGGCGTCGAATCCAGGCAGATTTCGGCGTGCACCTTTCCACCCTCTGAGCGCAGTTTCGCACCGCATTTCTCGAGGATGGCGAGCGCGCCGACATTGTCCGGCGTCGTCTCCGCGACGACCGCACGCATTCCGGCGCGGGCGGCGACGTTGAGCAACTCACGCAGAGCGGCCGCGCCGATGCCCTGGCCCCGCGCCGAGAGGCCGAGCCACATGCCGGTCTCCACCGTGCCCGGCTCATCACAGCGTGTCATCCGGATCATGCCCACCACCTCGCCGCCGACGAGGATCGCGTACATCTGCGAGCCGGTCGGGCCGTCCAGGCCGGCGAAGCTCGCCCGGTGGAACTCGCGGAAGGCCTCCCGGCGGGCGAGCGACCAGCCGGCGGGCGCCTCCACGGGAGGCATCACCTCACCCGGCTCGGCCTCGGCAGCCGCTACGGAGAGCAACGGCTCCAGATTCCGCTCGTCCACCGGCTCCAGCCGGACCGCACTCGCCACGTGCCGCAGTCTGCCGGCCCCATCGGCCGAAGTCCACCCCATTGGGCAGCGGATGGCGGTCCGGCCACGGGTACCGGCCGGTCGGGCGGTTCGCGTGTTTCTCCTCACGCTCCGTCGTTATTTGGCCTATGGCCCGAACTCGCAGAACACCACCGAGGCGTCGTCGGTGGGCTTGTGCCGGCGGAGCCGATCGGGATGATCGCGCTCGGCGTCCCGTACCCGGCCGAGCAGCGCGGCCGGGCCTTCGGCGCTCAGCAGGTCGAGCAGTCCCGCCCAGTCGGTCAGCCCGAACTGCTCGACCGCGCTGGACGCGCCGTCGCTGAGCAGCGCCGCCCGGCGCAGGGCCGCCGAACCGTGCCGGGGCAGCGTCCCGGTCACCGCGTGGAAGGCCGCGTCCGGGTCGGCCGCCGCGACCCAGTAGCCGTGCGTACGGTTCATCCGCTCCCGCTGGATGCTTACCGCGTGCCGGAAGCGCGTGACCGGGTCCGACGCGCCCGCCGGCACGGTGGCGAGGGTCTGCCGCAGCTCGGCCATCGCGCTGTCCAGCCGGTCGTCGGTCACCACGGTGACCTGGCCGTCCACGTCGAGCACCAGCGGACTGTCGCAGAGCACCAGGTAGTCGACCTGGTCGCCGCAGTCGCGCAGCAGGCAGACGGTGCTGGACGGGGTGCCCGGGTGGTCGAGGTCGCACTGCCCGCCGTGGTCGGCGCGGACGGCGAGGATGGCCGCGGCCAGGTTGCTGGTCAGGCGGGCCGCCGGGCGGGCCGCCTCGGCCACCGCGAGCCGGGCGGCCAGGTGTCGGACGTACCACTCCGGGCCGTGGACGCAGCCCGTGTCGAAGCCGTCCGGGACGGTGGCGCCGTCCAGGACACCGACCAGCGGACCGAACTGGAAGACCACGTCCTCGTTGACGGGCCGACCAGGGGCCGGCGCGGACGCGGAACGCACCCGCATCATCGACCGGGTCCTGTCGGGGACGTACCTCTCATAGCCCGCTCCCTCCGTTGACCCGCGCCACGGTGACGAGACCGGCGTCGCGTACCCGCGGGCCGACGCTCCATTCCTGCGCTGCCGGGTGTCGCGGCGGCTCCGTCGTCCCGCAGGTGCCGGCGACACCGTCAGCGGCGGCGGTTGCGGGCCCGCGACGAGCGCAGCCGGCGGAGCCGGCCGATCAGCACGGGATCGGCGGCGAGCGCCGCCGGATTGTCCAGGAGGCCGTTGAGCAGTTGGTAGTACCGGGTCGAGGAGACGCCGAAGGTGTCCCGCACGGCCTGTTCCTTGGCGCCGGCGTGCCGCCACCACTGCTGCTCGAAGGCGAGGATGGCCAGTTCGCGGGTGGTCAGGCCCGCCTGTGCGGGGACGGGCGGGGCAGGCGTCGCCTCGTCCGACGACGCGGTCCCGGCCGGCTCGCCCTCGTCGGTGCTCTCGACGGAAGGCGCGGCCCGGGGAGTCGGCACGCTCGGCGCGACGCCGCCGGCCGCCTCGGCCGGACGAGCGTCGGTGGACGGCTCGGGGGCGACCGGGGTGGCGTCGGCGGACATGACGTTCAGCCTAGTCAGCGACGGCCATGGTCGCAGTAGCCGGCGCGGCCGGCCCCGCACGTCGGGACACCCCGACGGTCGGAGCCGGCCACGTTACGCCGTTGACGTGTCGATCAGGAGATGTCGCGGCGCCGCATCGCCCAGATCGCCGCGCCGAGGATCACCACGAGCCCGACCGAGAAGATGGCGGAGGACTGCTGCCAGGTGATGTCCATCGTCTCCGGCTTGCACTCGCCGAAGTAGGTCGCGTTGCAGGACTGCCAGTTCTCCAGGGTGACGGTCTTCGTCATCCAGGCCAGCGCGTACGTGGGCAGCAGCCACGCCTCGGCGAACTTGACGCTCGCCATCGACAGCAGGATGCCGAGGCCGAACTGGCCGACAACCATCAGCGCCACGACACCGCCGAGGGCCATCGCGGTGTGCCGGCCCAGCGAGGCCAGCGCGAAGCCGATGGTGGTGATCACCAGCACCAGCGCCACACCGCGCAGCCCGGTCAGGGCGAACGACTGCCAGGCCCCCGAGGTCATCTTCTCGGTGCTGCCCCGGAAGCTGGCGACGGCCCAGAAGCCGGCGAACCACAGCACCGCGGCGGGCAGTGTCACCGCCAGGATGCCGGTGAGCAGCGCGGCCAGCTTGGTGAGCAGTACGGTGAGCCGCTTCGGCCGCCAGAGCAGCAGGTTCATCATGCCGCCGGTGCTCCACTCGGCTCCGACGAAGGACGCGCCGATCACGAACCCGACCAGGGCGAGGATCGCCGCGAACGGGACCAGTGTCTCGTCGAACGTCTTGCGGAAGTTGAACGTCGACGGCAGGAACCACTCCGCCTTGATCTCCTCGCGCGGCGGCGGAGTGATCATCGAACAGTCGTCGGGGTAGCGGCCGTCGCTCGAGGTGCCGGCCTTCTTGGCCTGCTCGCAGTTGACCCGCTCCTGCTCGCTCCAGCGGACCTGATCCTGGTACTGCTGGTCGGCCTGCCGCTCGGCCTTGGCGAGCTGGCCGGCGTCGATCTTCTGGTTGGTGAAGAAGACGCCGACCACCACGGCGGCCAGCACCAGCAGGCCGAGCAGCGTCATGTAGCGGGTGAAGCGCCGCTTGGCCAGCCGGCGCAGCTCCGTCCGATAGAGGCTCACGCGCCCCACCCTCCTCCGGTGGCGCCGGGCTGACCCGTCCCACCGACCTTCATGGACTCGTCGACCTGCCGGTGCTGGCCGGGGACCGGCGCGGTGGCGGTCAGTTCGAGGAAGACACTCTCCAGGTCGACCGCGATCGGGGCCAACTCGCTGACGTACAGGTTCTGCTCGGCTAGCAGCCGGGTCACCGACGCCGGCTTGTCGACGCCGGTCAGCATCAGGTGGTCCGGGTGCCCGGTGACCCGGATGCCGGCCCGGGTCAGGGCCTCGGTGGCCGTCGGCAGGTCACTGACCGCCTCCAGGCGTACCCGGACCGCGCCGGACGAGTGCTGGGCGAGCACCTCGTCGACCGGGCCGAAGGCGACCCGTCGACCGAGCGAGATGATGGTGACCGAGTCGCAGATGAGCTGGATCTCGCCGAGGATGTGGCTGGACAGCACCACGGTCATCCCGGACTCGGCGAGATTGCGCATCAGCGTGCGCATTTCGCGGATGCCGCCCGGGTCGAGGCCGTTGGCCGGCTCGTCGAGGATCAGCAGCCTCGGGTTCTTGAGTAGGGCGGACGCGACGGCGAGCCGCTGCTTCATGCCCAGCGAGTACGTCTTGACCCGCTCGCCGGACCGGTCGCGGAGCCCGACCAACTCCAGCACCTCGTCGACCCGCGTGGCGGGCACCTCGCCCGCCCCGGCCAGCAGGGACAGCGTGTCCCGTGCGGTGAAGTGCGGGAAGAACTGCGGGCTCTCGACGATCGCGCCGACCTGACCGGCGACGGTGGGCAGCGCGGCGGGCACCTCGTGCCCGAGCAGCGCCATCCGTCCGCCGTCGGGCCGGATCAGGCCGAGAAGCGTACGCAGCGTGGTGGTCTTGCCGGACCCGTTGGGACCCAGGAAGCCATGCACCTGCCCCGCGTCGACCTGCATGTCGAAGCCGTCGAGCGCGTTGCGGGTGCCGCGTCGACGACTCTTGTACGTCTTACGTAGACCTTCGATCTCCAGGACAGCTGGCAAGCTGCACCTCCCCCGATGGTGGGCGTGACAGCCGACACCATACGCGGTATGCAGCGGTGCGCAATACCCGGTATGCAGTGACACGCCGGTCGATGCATTTCATCGACGGAGCGTGACCGTTCAGGCGCAGACGACCTGCACGCCGGCCGCCCGGAAGGCGTCCACCACCTCGGGCGCGGCCCCGGAGTCGGTCACCAGCGTCTCGACCCGCTCGACCGGGCAGATCCGGGCGAAGGCGTGACCGCCCAGCTTGGACGAGTCCGCGATGATCACGACGCGCTTGGCGCGCGCGACCATCAGGTTGTTCATGGCCGCCTCGCCCTCGTGGTGGGCGGCGGCGCCGAGCTGCGGGTCGATCGCGTCCACGCCGAGCAGGGCGACGTCCAGGGTGACTTCCCGCAGCAACGCGCCGCCGAGCGGGCCGACCAGCTCGAACGACTTCGGACGCACCACCCCGCCGGCCACGACCACCTTCATCCGGGACCGCACGAGAAGCTCGTTGGCGATGTTCAGCGCGTTGGTCACCACGGTGAGCTGGGCGCCCTCGGCACTGGTGTTGAGATCCGGCCGGACGGCCAGCGCCCGAGCAACCTCCGTGCTGGTGGTGCCGCCGTTGAGGCCGACCACGGTTCCGGGCGTGACGAGCGCCGCGGCGGCAGCGCCGATCCGCTGCTTCTCGGCCGAGTGCTTGGCCGTCTTGTAGCGCAGCGGCAGGTCGTACGAGACACCGTTCGCGACCGCGCCACCCCGGGTTCTGGTGATCATCTGCTGCTGGGCGAGCTGGTCGAAGTCACGCCGGATGGTCGCCTGGGAGACGTCCAGCCGCTCGGCGGCCGCCTCGACGCTGACC
Source organism: Micromonospora sp. NPDC049359 (assembly GCF_044466585.1). Classification (NCBI taxonomy): domain Bacteria; kingdom Bacillati; phylum Actinomycetota; class Actinomycetes; order Micromonosporales; family Micromonosporaceae; genus Micromonospora; species Micromonospora sp. NPDC049359. The sequence goes on from NZ_JBITMW010000004.1 coordinate 267,823, forward strand.
CGACCGTTGTCGGTCAGCATCTCCAGCAGGGCGTTCCATCTGGCGTACCGGTCCACCTCGGGGGCCCCTCCCAGTAACTGCACGGTCGGTGATTGATTGCGTGCACACTAGTGCGCGAAACTAGGCTGGCGCAAAAGGCTGGCCTGCGCGATCGGCCGGCCGGTTGCCACGACCACCTCGGTTCGCGCAGAATAACGCGCGAAATACGGCCCTTACGAGCCGTATTGCGCAGACAGGTCGGCCCTGCGAGGAGTTACTCATGGCGTACGTGGACGCGGAGATCGCGAGCCAACCCGACTGTTGGCGGGAGGCCGCGTCGCTGTCCAACGCCGCACGTGACGACCTTCCGCGCCCCGGCGAGCGGGTCGCCGTCGTCGGTTGCGGCACGTCGTGGTTCATGGCGATGGCGTACGCGGCCCGCCGCGAGCAGGCCGGCCAGGGCGAGACCGACGCGTTCCAGGCGTCCGAGTTCCCCGCCGGCCGCCAGTACGACCGGCTCATCGCGATCACCCGCTCCGGCACGACCACCGAGGTGCTGGAACTGCTCGCCGCGCTGCGGGGGCGTACGCCCACCACCGTCATCGTCGGTGACCCGGCGGCGCCCGCCGTCGACCTGGCCGCCGCCGCGGTGACCATGGCCTTCGCCGACGAGCGCTCGGTGGTGCAGACCCGTTTCGCGACGACCGCGCTGGCCCTGCTCCGGGCGAACCTCGGCGACCCGGTGACCGCGCTCGCCGCCGACGCCGAGGTGGCGGTGCGTTCCCCGCTGCCGATCGACCCGGCCACCATCGAGCAGGCCACCTTCCTCGGTCGCGGCTGGACGGTCGGCCTCGCCCAGGAGGCCGCGCTCAAGTGCCGGGAGGCGGCCACCTTCTGGGCCGAGGCGTACCCGGCGATGGACTACCGGCACGGTCCCATCTCGGTCGCCGCGCCGGGCCGGCTGGTCTGGGCGTTCGGCGATTTGCCCGACGGGCTGCCCGAGGACGTCGCGGCCACCGGCGCCGCCTTCGTGCACAGCCGCACGCACGGTTGGCGCACGGTGCTCGGGAGCTGGTCGGCCGGTCGTACCCCGGTCGACCCGATGGCCGACCTGATCCTGGCGCAGCGATTCGCGGTCGCCCTGGCGACCAGCCGTGGCCTCGACCCGGACGCGCCACGACACCTGTCCCGGTCAGTGGTACTGGCGTGAGCGGTGCTGGGCGCGACGACCGGGTGGTCGTGGCGTTGGACGTCGGCGGCACCGGCATGAAGTGCGCCCTGGTCCGGCCGGACGGCGTGGCGGTACGCGCCGAACGACACCCCACCGACGCCGCGCGCGGGCCGGCCGCCGTGGTCGACACCATCCTCGGCGTGGCCGAAGGGCTGGCCGCCAAGGCCCGCGCCGACGGCTTCACCCCGGTCGCCATCGGCATCGCGGTCCCCGGGGTGGTGGACGAGGCGCGCGGGGTGGCGGTGTGGTCGGCGAACGTGGGCTTCCGGGACGTACCGCTGCGGGACCTGGCGGTGCGACGGCTCGGGCTGCCCACCGCGCTCGGCCACGACGTGCGCGTCGGTGGTCTCGCCGAGGCCCGGCTCGGGGCCGGACGCGGCGCCGACCACGTGCTCTTCGTGGCGATCGGCACCGGCATCGCCGCCGCGCACGTCGTCGGCGGCCTGGCCGCCGTCGGCGCGCACGGCGCGGCCGGCGAGATCGGCCACATCATGGTCCGACCCGACGGTCCGCGTTGCGGATGCGGGCGGCCCGGCTGCCTGGAGGCGGTCGCGTCGGCGTCCGCGATCGGCCGGCGCTACGCGGAGCTGGCCGACGGCCGGCCCGACGCTCCGGTGACGGCTGCCGCCGTGGCCGAGCGGGCGGCGGCCGGCGAACCGCTCGCCGCCGAGGTCTGGCGGTCGGCCGTCGAGGCGCTCGCCGACGGCCTGGCCACCGGGCAGGCACTGTTCGACGTGACAACGATCGTGCTCGGCGGCGGTCTCGCCCAGGCGGGCGACCTGCTGCTCGTCCCCCTCCGGGCGGCGCTGCACGAGCGGATGACCTTCCACCGTGAGCCGCAGCTCGTCGCGGCCGCCCTCGGCGACGAGGCCGGCTGCCTGGGGGCCGCCCTGCTCGCGCTCGACACCCTGGCCGCCGACCGTGCTTGACCAACAGGAGGAACGATGACCGAACGGGTGAACGGCCGAGTGGTGACCCCGACCGGTGTCATCCGGCAGGGCTGCGTCGAGTGGGACGGTGAACGGATCACCGCGGTGGCCGAGTACCCGTCGGTCCGCGACGGGCACTGGATCCTGCCGGGCTTCGTCGACATGCACACGCACGGCGGCGGGGGCCACACCTTCACCACAGGGGACGCCGACCAGGCCCGCGCCGCGGCCGCCTTCCACCTGGGACACGGCACCACCACGCTGCTGGCCAGTCTGGTCAGCGCGCCCTTCTCCGTGATGCGCTCGGCCACCGAGGCGTTCGCGCCGCTGGTCGACGAGGGTGTGCTGGCGGGGGTCCACTTCGAGGGTCCCTATCTCTCCGCCGCCCGCTGCGGCGCGCAGAACCCCGAGTACCTCCGGGACCCTTCCACCGAGGAGCTGTCCGAGCTGATCGAGCTGGGCCACGGCGCGGTCCGGATGGTCACCCTCGCGCCGGAGCGCGACGGCGCGCTGGAGGCGATCAAGCTGCTCACCGCGCAGCGCGTGGTGGCCGCCGTGGGTCACACCGACGCCACCTACGAGCAGACCCAGGCCGCGATCGCCGCCGGGGCGAGCGTGGGTACGCACCTGTTCAACGGCATGCGTCCGGTGCACCACCGCGAACCGGGCCCGGTGGTGGCCCTGCTGGACGCGTCCACCGTGGTCTGTGAACTGGTCGCCGACGGCGTACACCTGCACGACGGCATGCTGGCCTTCACCACCACGACCGCCGGCCCCGACCGGGCCGCGCTGATCACCGACGCGATGGCCGCCGCCGGAATGGCCGACGGCGAGTACGAGCTGGGCGGGCAGGCGGTGACCGTCGCCGACGGGGTGGCCCGGCTCGCCCGCGACGGCGCGATCGCCGGCAGCACGCTGACCATGGACGCGGCGCTGCGGCACGCCGTGCATGCCGGCATCCCGATGGCCGACGCCGCCCGGATGGCGGCGACCACCCCGGCCCGCGCGATCGGCCTGGGTGACCGCGTCGGCGCCCTCCAGGTGGGTCTCCGCTCCGACCTGGTCGTGCTCGACGACGACCTCAACGTGGTACGGGTGCTGCGCGGCGGTTCCTGGGTGGAGTGACGCGGATCGTGCCCTCCGGCGAGCGCCTGCGCATGCCTGTCGGAGAGCCTGTCGAGCTGCCCCAGATACGGGGCGGGCGGGCACCGAAACCGAACCCGGCAGCAGCAGCCAACTCGACCCGACGCGCCCCACCCCACATCCGGGGCAGCTCGACCCGACACATCGCGCCCCACATCCGGGGCAGCTCGACAGGGCATGAGGGAGGGGCCTGGTACCTCTCGCGGCGCAGCCCGACCGTGACGTCAGCCCATCGACCGTGACGTCAGCCCACCGGCCGTGACGTCAGCCCCGATGGACGCGCGCGCTGGCGATCAGCTCAGGCTGGGGACGTCGACGCCGAGGATGGCCTGTTCGTCGGGGCGATGCACCAGCACGTCGGCCAGGTACGACTGGACCGCGTGTCGCATCCCCACGTCCCGGCCGGCCTGCTCGGAGAGCAGCCACTTGTGCTCGATGATCTGCGCGAACAGCTCCTGCGGCTCAAGCTTGCGCCGCAGGTGCGCGGGCACGGCCCGGACCACCGGCTCGAAGACCTCGGTGAGCCAGCGGTGCGCCGCCTGCTGCTCGTCGGTCAGATCGCTCTCCGCGCGGTAGGCGTCCAGGTCGTTGAGCAGCTTGCGGGCCTGGTTCTCCTCGGCGTCCAGACCGGTGAGCCGCAGCAGCCGCCGCGTGTGGTAGCCGGCGTCGACGACCTTCGGCCGGACCAGGTAACGCCCGTCCGCGGCGCTCGACATGGCCACCTCGGCCACGTCGAACCCCAGGTCGTTGAGGCGACGGATCCGTCCCTCGATGTCGTGCCGCGCCTGTCGCTCGATCGCCTGCTCGTAGGTGATCTCGTGCCACAGCCGCTCGTACCGCTGCACGACCTCCTCGCAGACCAGCTCCGGGTCGATGGACTCGTGCAGCAGGCCGGCGGCCTGCAGGTCCAACGCCTCGCCGAAGATGTTCACCCGGGCGATCTCCAGGTCCTCGCCACGCTGCCCGTTGGAGAGCGAATTGTGCAGCGCACCCGTCTCCGCGTCGACCAGGTAGGCGGCGAAGGCCCCCGCGTCCCGGCGGAACAGCGTGTTCGACAGCGAGCAGTCTCCCCAGAAAAAGCCGGTCAGGTGCATCCGCACGATCAGCGCCGCGAGCGCGTCGAGCAGCCGGCTCATCGTCTCCGGCCGCAGGGTGTGCGAGAAGAGCGCCCGGTACGGCAGGGAGAACTGGAGGTGCCGGGTGATCAGCACCGATTCGAGGGGCTCCCCGTCGTCGGCCTGCCGGTCGGCGACGACCGCCACCGCCTCGACCGAGGGAAAGTCGATCCGCTCCAACGCGCGCAGCAGGTCGTACTCCCGCTCGGCGATCCGCTCGCGGGTCTCCTTGAAGGCGTACACGTAGTCGCCCAACCGGACGAACCGGACGATGTGTCGGGAGATGCCCTGCGGCAGGGCCACCAGGTGCTGGGCAGGCCACTCTTCCAGCGGTGTCGACCAGGGCAGGTCGAGCAGCGCCGGGTCGACGAGGGCAGACGTGATCCGCACGGGGACAAGCATGACGGGTAACCCCCCGCATCCGCCGCACATCGTGGTTGGGCCCACAGCGCCGCACCTCCCGGTCTCGCGCCGGGCCGGTAGCGTGGTCGCGTGCTCAAACCCACGGGTGTACGACGTGACCTGCGGCTTCGGCCCGTCCGCCCGGCCGGCTGGTGGTTCGACGCCCTGCTGCTGGCCGGTTTCGGGGCGGTGACCCTGGCGCTGGCCAACGGGGCGCTGCTCGGGCTGGACCTCGCGGTCCGCGAATGGGCCTACGCCCACCATCCGGCGCCGATCTACTGGACGGCGCGGGTGTTGAACTTCCTCGGGCAGGGCGGCTGGCTGCTGATGCCGATCGCCGGGGCGCTCGGGCTGGCGGTCGCGTGGCGTTCCCGCACGGTTCGGCCACTGCTGCTGCTGGCGGCGGCGTTCGTGCTGCTGTACCTGACGGTCGGCCCGCTCAAGATCCTGACCGATCGGGCAGCGCCCAGCTCGGATCTGCCGCCGGGTGAGTCCGTCCGGATCTTCAACGACCTGCCGCCCACCGAGTACGACCTCTCCTATCCGTCGGGGCACGTCGCCAACGCGATCGTCTGGTACGGGGTGATCGCCGTGCTGCTGACCGCGCTGACGGCCGGGCGACTGCACCCGAGCGGGTACCGCCTGATCCGTTTCGCACCCCCGGCGATCCTGCTGGTCACCACGACATACCTGAACTTCCACTGGCTCACCGACGGCGTCGCGGCACTGCTGCTCGGCCTCTTCCTGGACCGGCTGCTGCACCGGGTGCCGTGGGACGATCTGCCGCTCCCCGGCCGGTTACGTGAGTGGGACCGCCCGTTCACGTCGTACCCCTAGGGTTTCGGCTCGTGGATCGACTGGCGCGGCGGCTGGGCGTACCCGATGCGGTTGTCATCGGGTTGGGCTCGATGCTCGGCGCGGGCGTCTTCGTGGTCTTCGCCCCGGCCGCGGCGGCGGCCGGCGGCGCCGGCCTGCTCCCCGCGCTGCTGCTCGCCGGTTTCGTCGCCTTCTGCAACGCGACCAGCTCCGCGCGGCTGGCGGCCCGTTACCCGGAGTCCGGCGGCACCTACGTCTACGGCCGGGAACGCCTCGGCCCGCTGGCGGGATTCGTGGCGGGTTGGGGGTTCGTGGTCGGCAAGACGGCGAGCTGCGCGGCGATGGCGCTGACCATCGGGGCGTACCTGTGGCCAGGGCAGACCCGGCTGGTCGCCGTCGGAGCGGTCGTCGCGGTGACCGCCGTCAACCTGCGCGGCATCGGTAAGACGGCCACCGCCACGAAGGCGCTCGTCGCGCTGGTGCTCGCCGTGCTGACCCTCGTCGCGGCCGTCGGCCTGGTGGGCGGGCCGGTGCACCTGGACCGGCTGACCGATACCGGCGGCTCCGCGCGAGGTGTGCTCACCGCCGCCGGGCTGCTGTTCTTCGCCTTCGCCGGGTACGCGCGGATCGCCACGCTCGGCGAGGAGGTGCGCGACCCGGAGCGGACCATCCCCCGGGCGGTGCCACTGGCGCTGGGGGCGGTGCTGGCGATCTACCTGCTCCTGGCCGTGATCACGCTCGGCGTGCTGGGCGCCGACCGGCTGGCCGGGTCCGCCGCGCCCCTGGTCGACGTGGTGACCGCCGCCGGGCTGCCCGACCTGGCCTGGGTGGTCCGGGCCGGGGCGACCATCGCCGTCGTCGGGGTGCTGCTCTCCCTGGTCGCCGGGGTGGGCCGGACCACGCTCGCGATGGCCCGCCGCCACGACCTGCCCGGCGCGCTGGCCGCCGTGCACCCCGTGCGCCGGGTACCGCACCGCGCCGAGGTGGCGGTGGCCGCCGTGGTGATCGTGGTGGTGCTGCTCGGCGACGTACGGCAGGCGATCGGCTTCTCCAGCTGCACGGTGCTGGTCTACTACGCGATCACCAACGCGGCGGCGCTCACGTTGGGCCGGGACCGGGGGCGACGGCTACCGGTGCAGGTGCTCGCCGGGCTCGGGCTGGTCGGCTGCCTGCTGCTCGCGCTCAACCTGCCGCTGGGCAGCGTCCTCGCCGGCGTCGGCGTACTCGCCGCCGGGGCGGTGTGGCACGGCCTGCGGCAGCGGAATCGCTGAGAGGTCCGTCGCGCGCGGCACCGGGCTGGTCGTCGCGGGCGGGGCGCACTGCCGGGTCAGCCAGTCCAGGCCACGTCGGCGGGCGACCACGGTGAGCCGGTCGCCCGCGAAGATCACCTGGCGGGGGTCGAGGTCCTTCCACCAGATCGTCTTCGCCGCGCCGGCCGGGGTCCGGGCGATCAGCCGGACCTGCCCGTCCCGGTTGACGGTGTCCAGCGGCCGGCCGTCCAGCTCGGAGCCGGCGGCGACCGGCACCTCGGCGACCGGCAGCGCGTGCCGGTCGACCGGAATGGTGGTGATGACCGCGCGTTCGGTGAGCGCGCCGATGAAGGCCGGGGCGGCCAGGTAGGAGACCGATCGGGACACCCCGAGCGCGAAGGTCTCCTCCACCCGCTCGGCGAAGTCACCGTCGAAGAGCCGCAGCACCACCCGCAGGTCGTCGCGGAGGTCGCGGGCGGCCAGCGCCGCCTCCAGGTTGGCGACGTCGTCGGTGGACGCCACCACCAGCGCCTGACAGTCCGCCACCGATGCGGCGGCCAGGGTCTCGGGCAGCGCGGCGTCGCCGACGACCAGTGGCACCTCCAACTGGCGGGCCAGGGCCGCGCCACGTGGCGCCGGGTCCTTGTCGATCGCCACGACCTCGACGTCGTACTCGCGCAGTTGGGCCATCACCCGCGTGCCGACGTTACCGAGGCCGATCACCACGACGTGCCCGGCGCGGGCCGGTTGCAGCAGACCGGTGTGCAGGGCGAGACGGGCGTTGACGATGCCGTCCACGACGACGGCGGTGATCAACGGGATCAGCGCGAGCCCGGCCAGGTTGAGCACCACCTGCATGATCTGCGCATCGGCGGCCTTGCCGGTGTCCGGATCGGCGCCGCTGAGGGTGGTGACCAGCGTCAGGTACAGCGCCTCCAGCGGAGAAACGCCCTCGGTGCGGGAGATCAGCGCGCCCAGCACCGCGATCACGGCGAGCACCAGCATCACCGCGATGCCGATCTTGCGGGTGGCGAAGCCGCGTACGGCCCGCACCAGCATCGTGACCGGCCGGCGTCGCCGCCGGGCCCGGACCAACCGGCGCGCGGCGACCTCGGTGCCCGGCGGCAGACCGGTCGCCTCGGCGAGCACCAGGTCCGCGCCGGCCTGCTCGGCCGGCAGCAACTCCATCCCCTGCCGCCCGTCGGGGCGGGCCAGCGCGCACACCACGTCCTGCGTCCGGACGTCGGCACGCCGCGCCACCCGCAACGTCTTGTCCCGGTGTTGGAAGGAGCTGGGATCGACCTCGCCGAGCGCGGCGGCCACGAACGCCGGGGCGGCCATCTCGGCGTCGGAGAGCACCTCGACGGGCGCCCTGATCAGCTTGCGGACGCCGTCGGCCAGGGTGCCGTTGAACATCCGCAGCACCTGCCGGACGCGCTGGTCGACGGCCTGGGCACAGAGCGCGGCGTGCAGGTTGCCCACGTCGTCCTGGTGCAGCAGGGCCAACCCGGTCGCACCGGCCAGGCCGGCGGCCTCGAAGGTCGCCACGTCCAGGCGTTCCGAGCGGATCACGCGGACGCCGCGCAGGCTCGCCACGTCGGGACCGGTGCTGCGGTAGCGCTCCGGCACCACGACGGTGACCCGTGCGCCGCCCACGGGCAGGTCGGATTCGAGCAGCGCGCGGGCCACGTAGTAGGCCAGGGCGTCCCGGCCACAGATCACGTAGTGCGGACGCGGGTCACCGGCGGAGCGGAGCCGCCAGTTCCACTCGACCGCCCGTCGCGCCCGGTCCCGCCACGGCTCCGCCATGCCCGGATCGTAACCAGCACGATCACCCTGGGCGACCCCACCCGGATCGTCCCGGGCAGGCATGCCGACCCGGGCCGTGGGTAGAGCACCTGCCATGCAGACCTTCCTCCCGTACCCGGACTTTCTGGCCAGCGCCCGCGCGCTGGACCAGAAGCGGCTGGGCAAGCAGCGGGTGGAGGCCATCCAGGTGTTGCGCGGGCTCACCTGGCCGGGGTACGGGTGGCGCAACCACCCGGCCGTGAAGATGTGGGCCGGGTACGAGGAGGCGCTGACCCGGTACGGGCTGGACATGTGCGCCGTGTGGACCGAGCCGGGCCGGGCGGACACCTGCGCCTCCACGCTGACCGTCGACCTCGCCGCCGCCTGCGGGGCGGGTGTCGTACGCACCCAGGACGAGCTGGCCCGCGCCGGTGACCTGCCACCCTGGCTCGGCCGTGACGACCTGCACCTGAGCCACCGCTCCTCGCTGCTGCGCAAGGACCCGACGCACTACGCCCCGATCTTCGGCACCGACACGCCCGACGACCTGGAGTACGTCTGGCCCGCGTCCGACCGGGCGCGGCGCTGCCTGGCATAGGAGACTGGCGGCAGACGAGGGAGGTGCCCATGGCGCTGTCGCGTGTGGTGGGTCGGCTCATCGGCGTACGCCAGCATGAGGTGGACCCCGGCGGCGGTGGCGCCGCCCGCGTGCCGCGACCGGTCGCGGCGGTCGTGGTCGGCGCGGGCATCGCCGGCATGTCGGCGGCCGTGGTGCTCGCCGAACGCGGCGTGGACGTGACCGTGCTGGAGGCCGCGCCGACCATCGGTGGACGGCTGGGCGCCTGGCCGGAGGCCCTGCCCGACGGGGAGCAGCAGAACGAGCACGGCTTCCACGCGTTTTTCCGGCAGTACTACAACTGGCGGTCCATCCTCCGGCGCGTCGAGCCCGGCCTGGGCTTTCTCAAACCGATCCCGGGCTATCCGATCCTGAGCGCGCAGTGGCCGACCGAGGAGTTCGGCCGGCTGCCCCCCGCGCCTCCGGCGAACCTGCTCGCGCTGCTGCTGCGCAGTCCCAGCCTGCGCCTGGCGGACCTGCGGTCGATGGACCGGGACGCGGCGTTGCCGCTGCTCACCTACGATCCGGTCCGCACCTACGCCGAACTGGACGACACCACGGCCGACGAGTTGCTGGCGTCGCTGCGGCTGCCGGACCGGGCGCGGGCGATGCTGTTCGAGGTCTTCTCCCACTCGTTCTTCAACCACGAGGCGGAGATGTCGGCGGCCGAGATGGTCGCCCAGTTCCACTTCTACCTGCTGGGCAATCCGGAGGGGCTGGCCTTCGACTGCCCGGACGAGGACTATGCGACGGCGATCTGGCAGCCGCTGACCCGGCACGTGGAGAAGCACGGCGGTCGGGTGCTCACCCGCTCCGGCGCGACGGGGGTGCACCGTGACGGTGCCGGCTGGCGGGTGACGACCACCGACGGCGGCGACCACCGGGCGGAGCACGTGGTGCTGGCCGTCGATCCGCCCGCGCTCGCCGCGCTGGTGGCGGCCTCCCCCGACCTGGTCGCGCGGGCACCGGAGTTGGCGGCACGGATGCCCCGCTTCGGCCGGCCCGGCCCGCCGTACGCGGTGGCGCGGTACTGGTGCGACGGCGACGTCGCCGCCGACCGGGCGGTGTTCAGCGGGGTGTCCCGGCAGCCCACTCTGGACTCGGTGACGCTGTACCACCGGTTGGAGAACGAGTCGCGGCGCTGGGCGCACCGCACCGGCGGTTCGGTCGTGGAGCTGCACGCGTACGCCTGTGCGCCCGGCGTGCCGGCCGACGAGTTGGCCGAACGGATGCGCCGCGAGCTGGTGACGCTCTGGCCGGAGGCCGCTGACCTGCGGGTCCGGGAACTGCGCGCCCGGGTGGAGGCGCAGGCCCCGGCGTTCACGCCGGGCAGCCACGCCTGGCGTCCGGGGGTCCGCACCGAGGCCGCGGGTGTCTACCTGGCCGGCGACGGGATCGCGACGAACTTTCCGAGCGCGCTGATGGAACGTTCGGCGGCCACCGGGATCATCGCGGCGAACCACATCCTGCGGGCACAGGGTGCCGCGACCGAGCCGGTGCGCTCGGTCCGCCCGCGCGGCCTGCTGGCCGGGCGAGCAGCCCCAAAACGATCAAAAGCGACATAAGCGACGGTACGCTGCCGTACGCTCGATTGATCATCCGTCGATCGACCGGGCGGGAGGGCAGCGGCGATGTCACCACTGCACCGCGCCGGCGCAGCGGACGGCCGGCCGGCCGAGGAGGCCGTCCGCGACGATGCGTACCCACTCATCCGTGACGAGCGCGCCTGTGTCGTCACCGCCCTGCGGCTGGGCTGGTGGATGGCGGACGCCTACCACCACGGGCAACACGCCGAACCGGGGCCGACCACGCCGATCCACCCACCGGCCAAGCTCTCCAACCTGACCGAGATGTCACTCCCCCGCCGGATGCGGATGTACCTCGACGGCGTCGACGTCGCGCTGGCCCAGATCTCGGCGCTCACCCGGCACACCGGGTCGCTGCCCGACACGTCCGCCGCCCGCACGCGGCTGCCCGACCTGGACCGCCTACCCGATCTGGAGCGGCCGGACCTGGTCGACACCGAGCCGCTGCTGCTCGCCCTCGACGACCTCAACGTGGACGTGCTGCGCTGGGCGATGGCCACCAACCTCCGGGTCGGACTGGCCTACCGGCTGGGCCGGTCCCTGGCCGACACGGTCCGGCCCGGCGACGCCGCCCAACTCCTGCGCCGCTTCGACGGCCGACAAGTCCAGATCAGCCGGTGGTTGGACGAGTTGGCCAGCGTGCTGCCGCCGTACTCGGCCGCGGTGGTGCGCCGCTCGCTGGCCGCCTGGGCGGTGGCCGTGGAACGGGCCGGCCGGGGTGACCCGACCGAACCGGAGCCCGCCGAACTGAGCCGCGAACTGCGCAACCAGGGCGACCTGTGGCGCGGCGTGCTCACCGGCGGCCTGCACCCGCGTGACCTGCTCGACGAGGAGGACTACGCGGTGGTCGCCCGGAACCTGATCATCCGGGACCGCCGGCTGGTCGCCCAGGCCGCCCGGGGCATCTTCTGGCCGGTGCTGGTGCCGCTGCTGGTGGTGCTCTTCGCGCTGGTCGGCGTGAGCGCGGCAGCGGCGGCCGGCTCGCCGACCACCCGGGCCGCCGTGGCCCTGCTCGGTCTGGGCGCCGGGCTGGCCGCCATCTGGCGCTCCGTCTCGGGACCCGCGCTGGCGGTCGCCGGCGAGGTCAACCGGCCGCTGCTGGACAGCGAACTCACCGCGCGGATGGCACTGCGGCTGGACAAACCGCTGACGAACGCCCGCCGCACGGCGGGGAGCGCTCCTCGCACCCGGCGCCAGCGCGCTCCCGAGGAGCCGGGTGGCCGATCGAAATACGTTGCCCCCCTCTCCCGTGCGGACCTACCGTGATCGCGCAAGGTCAGCCACCACAGCGGGAGCAGGTCATGACGAGGTCGCACGCCACCACCGTGCTGTCGTCACTGCTGTCCTGCGGCGGTTGGCCGGCGGAACACCCCCGGGCGGGCCGGCCCGACTGACGCGTACCCGTACGTGCTGAGCCGCCCGTCCGAACGCCGGACCGGGCGGCTCTTCGCTGTCCGCCGCCACTGTAGAAAGGAGTCCCGGTGGATGCCGTCCTCGTCGTCAACGCCGACCTCGGCCCGTTGCACCGGGTCACCGTCCAGCACGCCGTCCGGATGCTCTGCCGACGGGTGGCCGAGATCCACGAGGCGGAGCCCGATCGGCTGATCGGCGTCTTCCCGCTGCCCCGGGTGGTGCGGCTGGTCCGTTACGTGGTCACCCGGTGGCGGTTCAACTCCGGGCCGGCCTGGTCCCGGGCCGGGGTGCTACGCCGCGACGACCACTGCTGCGCGTACTGCGATGGCCCGGCGTCGACCATCGACCACATCCTGCCGCGTTCCCGGGGTGGCCGGAACACGTGGCGAAACACCACCGCCGCCTGCTACGGCTGCAACCAGCGCAAGGGTGACCGGGCCCCGGCGGAGGCGGGCATGCCGCTACGCCGCGAGCCGGTGAACCCCGGCTGGGCATCGCTGGCCCGGCGGTGACCGACCGGCCGGCGGGAACGGGGGGCCGCGCCCGGGAGTACGCCTCCGGCGCGGCACCCGTCGGCCCCGGTCACGCGGCGCGCTCGGTGACCTTCGCCTTCGGCCGCCCGGCGGCGCAGTGCACCCGGATCTCGCTGCTGTGCTCGGGTGCGGTCAGCTCGACCGTGACCTGCTTCGCCGGCCCCGCGTCGTACGGCGGCACCTGGTAACCCGACGCGGGGGTGACCGTGAGCAGTTCGGCCAATCCCCCGACACAGCGGACGGTGACCGTCCCGCCCTGGGCGCGCACCGGGAGCCCCGGGGATTCGGCGGGCGGAGACGCGCCCGTGGGCGTGACCGTCGGTGCGACGGTCGGCGGCGGCTGACCCGGGGCCGACGGCCGGCCTGGCCCCACTGCGGGGCCGGGGCGGGGAGCGGCCGACGTGGGGCCGGCCGACGGTTCGGCGGGCGCACGCACAGTGGACGGTTCGGGCTGCGCGACGGTCTCCGGCAGGCCGACCGTGGTGGTGCCACCCGTGCCGATCCCGGTTCGTGGGGTGGTTCCGTCGTGCCGTCGCGCGCCGTAGTCGCCGAGCGACCCGGCCACCGCCACCGCTGCGATCACCGCGCCGCCGACCACCAGCGCCACCCGTCGGCGACGCCAGGCCTGTCGCCGGGGCGCTTCGGAAGCAGCCCGGTTCACGCCATCGGCCGCCTCCGCGTCCCCACCCGCTGCGGCCTTGCGCGCCTCGTTCGGCCCGGCGTCACCATCCTTGGCCGGGTGGGCAGCGGGCGAGCCAGCGGCGACCGCCCGGTCCGCGGCGGCCGATCTGTTCGCGGCGCTCGACCGGTCCGCGGCGCTCGACCGGTCCGCGGCGCTCGACCTGTTCGCGGCGCTCGACCTGTTCGCGGCGCTCGACCTGTTCGCGGCGCTCGACCTGTTCGCGGCGCTCGACCTGTTCGCGGCGCTCGACCCGGAATCAGCGGCCGATCCGGAAGCGGCGGCCAGCCCGGAAGCGGCGCTCGACCCGGAGGCGGCGGCCAGCCCGGAGGCGGCGGCCAGCCCGGAGGCGGCGTTTCCGCCGGCCAGCCCGGAGACGACGGTGAGCAGGATGCGGGCCACCTCGGCTGCCGGGGGACGGTCGTCGGGGTTGCGGGCGAGACACCAGTGGTAGAGCCGGTGGATCTCGGCGGGCACCCGGTCGATCTCGGGTAGCGGGTCCGGATCGACGTGCACGTGGGCGCGGAGCATCCCGGTCTGCGTCTCGGCCGCCCACGGCAGCCGGCCGGTGAGCGTCCGGTGCAGGAGCAGGCCGAGCGCGTACACGTCGGAGGCCGGCAGGACCTCGCCGGCCGCCAGCCGCTCCGGCGCGAGGTACGCGGGCGTACCGAGCAGCCGGCCGTCGAAGTCGATCTCGGAATCACCGGCGGCCGCCGCGATACCGAAGTCGAGCACCTTCGCGCCGGTGGGGGTGAGCATCACGTTGCCCGGCTTCACGTCCCGGTGCACCAACCCCTGGCCGTGCGCCGCCGAGATGGCCGACGCCACCTCGGCGCAGACCCGCAGCGCGGCGCGGGGTGGCAACGGCCCGGCGACCAGCCGGCTTTCGAGGGTGTCGCCGTTGAGCAGTTCCAGCACCACGAACGGCACCTGAACCCCGTCGAGACGCGACTCGCCGAAGTCGTAGACGTTGGTGACGTGCGGGTGCGACAACCGGGCCGCCGCCTTGGCCTCGGCCCGGATCCGCTGCCGGGCGTTGGGGTCCGAGGCGACGAGCACCTTCACCGCCACGTCCCGTTCGAGCACCTCGTCGTACGCCCGGTAGACCGCCGACATGCCGCCGCTGCCGAGACGCTCCAGGAGCCGGTAGCGGCCCGCAAGCAACTGATCACGCTGCACGACCGACAGACTGCCGTACGACTCACGTTCGGCACCACCCGGGATCGAGGTTTCGCAATGGGTGGGAGATCGACTCGGGTTGCATGACATCGGCGTGTCCCAGCGCACGGGACACCCCGCCTTCCTGGAAACCGAGTGGATCAGGCCGCGAGCTTCAGCGCTCGGTCGGCGCTCGCCAGGCGAAGCGGGGAGCCCGGCGCTCGGCCATGGCCGCCACGCCCTCGCGGGCCACGCCGCTGTCCGCGACCTTCCGGTGCCACCAGGCGATCCGGGCCGGCCCGGCGCGGTCGTCGACGATCTCCTTGGCGGCGGTGACGCTCAGCGGTGACCGTTGGGCGATCGTCGTGGTGAGGTCGTCCAGCCGCTCGGCGAGGCGGTCGCCCGGCAGCACCTCGTCGACCAGGCCGATCCGCAGGGCCCGCTCGGCGTCGATCAACTCGGCGGTGAAGAGCAGGTGCTTCGCCGCCGACGGGCCGACCAGCCGCGCCAGCCGGCGTGTCGTCGGGGCCGGGTAGACCAGCCCGAGGCGGGCCGGAGGTACGCCGAATCGGGCGTCGTCCGAGGCGATCCGCAGGTCACAGGCGACCGCGAGCTGCGCGCCACCCCCGACGCAGGCGCCCCGGATCGCCGCGATCGTCGGCTTGGCGAAGCTTGCCAGCCGCTCCTCGGCGGCGACCGCGATACTGGTGTCACCGGCGTCCAGCAACTCGGCCAGGTCACCGAGGTCCGCGCCCGCGCAGAAGGCGTCGCCCGCGCCGGTGAGCACCAGGGCCCGCACCTCGGGGTCGGGTTCCAGCCGGTCGAGCAGTTCGGGGAGCTGCCGCCACATGGCCGCCGTCATCGCGTTCCGGCGAGCCGGGTTGTGGATCACGACGGTTGCCACCGGTCCGGCCACCGCGACAGTCAACTCCGCGTCCGACACGCAAACCCCCTCTTCCCACGCCATCCGAGCCGACCCAAGATTGCCAGAACGGCCCGGACGCGAACCCGGCGACCACCGTTGCGGTGGCCGCCGGGTCCGGGTGTCGGTCAGGTCAGGAGACGTTGACCGCCGTGTCGTCGACCACGAAGGACGTCTGGAGCGAGGAGTCCTCGGTGCCGGTGAACTTCAGGGTGACGGTCTGGCCGGCGTACCCGGCCAGGGAGAAGGACTTCTGGCTGTAGCCGGAGGCCTTGTTCAGGTTGGAGTAGGTCGCCAGCGTGGCCAGCACCGTCCCGCCCGAGTTGAGCACCTGCACGTTGAGCTTGTCGTACGCGGTGCTGGTGGTGGTCTCGGCCGAGTCGATGTGCAGCCAGAAGCTCAGCGTGTACGACGAGCAACCCGCCGGGAGGGCCACCGACTGGGCGAGCGTGTCGGTGTGGGTGCTGCCGTACCCGTCCAGCCAGGCCTTGTACGACCCACCGTGGGCCGCCTGGCCGCTGGAGCTGGTGATCACCCCGGAGCTGGCCGTCCAGCCGGTCGAGCCGGACTCGAAGCCCGGGTTGGCCAGCTTCTGGCCGGGCGAGGTGCAGCCGCCGCCGGAGCCGTTCACGGTCAACGTGTAGGTGGCGCTGCGGGTGACCGACCCCGCCCCGTTCACGGTGACCGAGTAGGTGCCCGGCGAGGTGCCGGACGAGGTGCTGATGGTGAGGGTGGACGAGCCGCCCGAGGTCACCGAGGCGGGGCTGAACGCGGCGCTCGCGCCACTGGGCAGGCCGGACGCGGAGAACGTCACGGTCTGCGCCGAGCCGCTCGTGGTGGCGGTCGAGACGGTGGTGGAGACCGCGCTGCCCGGGTTCACCGAGCCGGCGGTCGGCGACAGCGACACGGAGAAGTCGTTGCCGGTGGAGCAGGTGGCGTCGTTGCCGGCGACGTTGACCGCCGTCCAGGCGGCCTGCACGGCCTTGTACTCGGTCGAGCAGCTGCCGTACAGGTCGGTGGCCGCCCGCAGGCTGTAGGCGCGGGCGGTGTTCGCCGGGTTGCTGGTGTTGACGTACGACGTGTTGGAGGTGAAGTAGACGTCCAGCGCCCGGTACCAGATCTTCTCCGCCTTGGTACGGCCGATGCCGGTCACCGCCGGGGCGGAGCCGCAGACCGGCGAGGTGCCGTACGAGGTGGAGCCGGTGCCCTCGGCGAGGTTGAAGTAGAAGTGGTTGCCGACGCCGGAGGAGTAGTGCACGTCCTTGTTCTTCGTGCTGGTGGACCAGCAGGAGTCGGACGCGCCGTCCAGCGACGGGTTGTACATGTAGCGCAGCGGCGTGTTGTTGCCGTTGATGTTGATCTTCTCACCGACCTGGTAGTCACCCGGGTCGCTCGGCGCGGCGGCGTAGAACTCCACCATATTGCCGAAGATGTCGCTGGTGGACTCGTTCAGGCCACCGGACTCGCCGGAGTAGACCAGCCCGGCCAGCGCCTCGGTGACGCCGTGGCTCATCTCGTGCCCGGCCACGTCCAGCGCGACCAGCGGGCGGGAGTTGCCCGAGCCGTCGCCGTAGGTCATCTGGGCGCCGTCCCAGAAGGCGTTGACGTAGTTGTTGCCGTAGTGGACCCGGCTCGGCACACCACTGCCGTTGCCGAAGATGCCGTTACGGCCGTGCACGTTCTTGAAGTAGTCGAACGTCTTGGCGGCGCCGAAGTGCGCGTCCACTCCGGCCGACTGCCGATTCGAGTTGGCGCCGGTGCCCCACGCGTTGTCGGCGTCGGTGAACGTGGTGCAGGACGACGTGCCGTTGTTCATGTCGCAGGTACGGCCGTTGCCGCGCACCGGGTCGATCATCTGGTACGTGCTGCCGGAGAGCGTCGTGTCGATGCTGACCGTGCCGGTGTAGATGCCCTGGCCGCTGCCGGTGACCGATTCGATCTCGTCGTACGATCCGACGGTCGCGCCGGAGGTCGCGTCGGTGACGACGTGCAGCCGCGACGGCGTCTGCCCGTCCGGCTGCCAGCCACTGACCACCGTCTCCCAGGCCAGCCGGCCCACGCCCGAGCTGGCGTCGACGAACAGTTCCGGTGCGCCCACGTTCTCGGCCTTGCCGGTGAACCCGGCGCGGGCCGTCTTCTTCGCCGTGTCGGCGCTGACCTTGGCCGTGGTGAGGAGGGTCAGCGGTGCGGCGAGTCCGACCGAACTGCCGGCGTAGGTGCCGTTCGGCGCGGTGTGGATGACGAAGTCACCGCCGTACACCCGCAGTCCCTGGTAGGTGCGGGTGTAGCGGGTGTGCGCCGCGCCGGAGGCGTCCACCCGGGTGCTCTGCACCTGGTAGGACTCGGCGCTGGAACCCTGGACCGCGCCGGGGTTCGTTTGCAGGACGGTCGCCGCTCGGGCCGCGGCGGAGGCGTCCGGCGCGGGAGCGGGAGGTGCGGCAGCGTGCGCCGCGGTGGCGACGCAGGTCAACAGGCCGCTGGTGAGCAGCGCTGCGCTGACGGCCGCGAGGGGTCGTTTCACGTGCCCTCCTGGAAGGAGAAAGGGTGTGACGGGGGTAGTCACGCATGTAGATATAGCTATGTGTAGAAGAAAAGAGAAGCCTTGGACCGCTCCCAGACATTGAGATTGGCCGAACGGATGAGGGCCTTGACAAGGGAACCAACGCGGGCATCGGCGCGTCCGACGGACATGAGACCCGCCTCCACGACCGGCGTCACGATCGCGCTCCTGGCCGCCCTGCTGGCCGGCTGCACCGGCACCGACCGGGCCGCCGACCCCACCGACCTGCCCCCGGTGACCGGCGCGACCGCAGGCCCGGACCTCACGAACATCCCCGCGCCGAGCGGCCTCGTCCCGAGCGGGGCCGTCCCGAGCGGGGCCGTCCCGAGCGGCCCCGCCCCGAGCGGGGCCGTCCCGAGCGGCCCCGCCCCGAGCGGCCCGAGAGCGGACGACCGGGCTCGGGTCGCGCTGTTCCGCTCCGGTGGTTTCGCCGGGCGCGGCGACAACATCACCGTCGAGCCGGACGGGCGGTGGACCGTGGTCGACCGGGCCGGCGGCCGTCGTACCGGCAAGCTCGGCACCGCCGACCTGGGCCAGCTGCACGGACTGGCCGCCGACCCACGGCTGAGCGCCGAGGCCCGTCGCACGGCCACCACGTCGAGCTGCGCCGACGCGTTCAGCTACCGCGTCACCGTCGGGACCGTCGAGACCGGGTACGTCGACTGCCCCGCGGATCCCGCGCCGCCGCCCGCCACCCGGGCACTTGTCGAGTTGCTGCTGCGGGTCACCGCCTGACGGCGGGTCACACGAGGTAGTCCGGGGGAAGACCGGTGCCGCGCAGCTCGGCCGGCAGGTGCGCCACGTCGTTGACGGCGATCAGGTTCGGTGGCCCGGCCGGGCCGTACCGGATGACGGTCAACCCGGCGTTGTGGTGGTTCAAGCCCAGCCACCGCCGCTCAGGTGCCTCGAGGGCGTGCCGGACCAGCCAGGCGATCAGGAAGGTGTGCGTCACCACCAGCTCGCGGACCGGCTCTCCCACGGCCGCCGCCTCGTCGACCTCGGCCGGCCCCGTGAAGCGCCGCACGGCCTCCGCCGTCACGCGCGGCCCGTCGGCCCGCTCGGCCGCCGAGAATCCGGCCAGGAACTCGGCGTACGCCGACGGCAGGCCGGTCGGGTCCGTGTCGTGCGGGAGGTGGTCACCGGCCAACTCGGTGGCGTACACCGGAACCCCGGGCAGTGCCGCGGCGACCACCTCGGCGGTCTGCGCGGCCCGGCGCAGCGGCCCGTGGTGGACGGCGGCGAACGGCCGGCCCCGCAGGCGCTCGCCGAGCAGCGCCGCCTGCCGCCGGCCGCGCTCGGACAGGCCGGTGTCCGGCTCGGTCGAGCCCGTGTCGGCGTGCCCGGTGAGGTCCTGCTCGCCGTGTCGGGTCAGGTACAGCAGCCGCGTTCGCATGCGTACACCCCAACACACCGGAAGGCGCGGTGCCGGCCCGCGCCCTCCGGTTTCTTGATCTTCTGACTAGGCCCGGGGGAACATCTGGCCGATACGGATCTTGTTGCCGAACGGGTCCCGGATGCCGAAGTCGATCCCGTACGGGCGCTCGGTCGGCTCGTCGATGATCTCGACGCCCTTCGCCACGAGATCGTCGTGGGTCTTGTGGGCGTCGTCGGTGGTCATGAAGAGGTACCCACCCAGGGCACCCTTGCTGAGCAGCTCCCGTACCTGCTCGGCGGTCGCCGGGTCCAGCGCCGGCGGGCCCGGCTTCTCCAGCAGGATCTCGCGCTCCGGGTCGCCGGGCAGGTTCACCGTCAGCCAGCGCATGAAGCCGAGATCCTGGTCGGTGTTGACCTCCATGCCGAGCTTGTTGACGTAAAAGTCAAGCGCCTCGTCCTGGTCGAGGACGTAGATCTGAGAGCGGCTGATCGCGTTCATCGTCATACCAACGACCGTAGAGGATGCCCCTGACCTGCTGCTTATCCAAAACTGCTGGGACGCGTCCAGGCCTTCGTGAAGCAGGACGGCACGTTGCCGGCGGCGACGCGGCGACGCCGGAACTCCGAGGGCGACTCACCGACGATCTGCCGGAACGTCCGACTGAACGTGCCCAGACTGCCGAAGCCGACCGCGTAGCAGATGTCCGTCACGTCCCGGTCGGTCTCCACCAACAGCGTCATGGCCCGCTCCACCCGGCGACGTTGCAGGTAGCGGTGCGGCGTCTCGCCGAAGGTCGCCCGGAACGTCCGGATGAAGTGCGCCTCGGAGACGTACGCGATCCGGGCCAGCGCCGGGATGTCCAGCGGTTCCGCGTACGACCGGTCCATCGCGTCGCGGGCGCGCAGCATCGCCCGGTTGGACTCCTCCACCGCCCGACTCACCGCGGGCCGCCGGGCGGCAGGACCGGTGTCTGCGTCACGTCCTGATCGCGCAGCTTGGCGTAGACGACCTCGGAGGTGAACCCGCCGATGAACCCGATGGCCAGCACGAAGAAGACCAACCTCCGCGCCGCGTCACCGTCGAGCAGGCCCGGGTTGGTGGAGAGCTGCGCCGCCACGAACAGCAGGAAGGCGATGACACCGGCCGCCGACCCCAACGCCGCCGCCCGCAGCCAGTTGCCGTTGCCGTCGTACGCGTTGCGCACGATCGCGCCCCACACCGACGCGATCATCGGCGCGGCCACCAGGACCGCCACGTTCTGCCACCCACCGGCCGGCGCGGCGTACGCCAACGGGATCGTCGCCAGGGCGAGCAGCAGCAGGACCAGCGCGGTCACCAGGCCCACCACCGTACGCCGACCAGCGGCGCCCGCAGCGCGTTCCTCCTCCGCGCGGCGCCGCACCTGGGCGCGGAGCGCGGTGACGATCTGGCCGGCCGCCGCCAACTGCCAGGGTCGGGCCAGCAACGCCACCTCCTCCTCGCTGGCGACGCCCCGCTCGTTGTTGAGCCGCTGCCACGTCTTCTCCGCGCCACCGCCGAACGCCGCGACCGCAGCGACCGGGATACGACGGGACAGGCCGATGAGCCCGGCGATGAACGTGGAGCGTCCGCCGCCCACCAGCAGCAGCGCGTCGGCCGTCAGCAGCGACCGGTAGAAACTGACCTCCCAGTCGTCCGTCGACTCGGGCACCACGGCGAACAACTCCGGATACCGCTGGGCCTCCTCGAAGTCCACGTCCTGCTGATACCGGCCACGGACCAGGATCGACCCGGGCGTCGCCCGGCCGGAGCCCACGTAACCGCGTACGACATCGCGTTCCAGGTAGTCGGGATCGCTGGAGTACACGACGATGCCGCAACCCTGCCTCGCGAGCTCCGCGCCCAACTCGGCCGCCGCGGCGGGGGCAGCCTCCGGATCGCGTACGGCCGGCGAGTAGGAGCGGTTGACCTGGGCGCTGCCGGCGATCGCGACGAGCGGGCTCATGCGACTCCTCGACGGTCGGGTGATACCCGAACTATAGGAGCGGCCGACCATCGATCGTTCGCGCCGGCCGTGCGATCGGCGCGGCCGGGGAGCTCGACGCCACCGCACGTGGTGATCCGGGGCCGACGCTTCCCACTCCTCGCGAGCTAGCGTCGTCAGCGCAGCAATACCTGATGCCGGGGAGGCGTGGGGTGAGAGAGCTTGAGGGCACCTACCGCGGGCTTCTCCTGATTGAGCTGCCCCTACGCAGGCAGTGGCTACTCGACCGCAAGCCTGACTCGGTAAGTCCCGTGCACTGGTGGTTCGCACTGATCGATATGGCGACCTCGGATGTGCGCCGCCAGCACCGCGGATTGCCCGGCCACCGGCCCCTTGGCGACGTGCCGCTAGCGTTCTTTCTGATCGACCTGGCATCCGAGCACGATTTCCCGATGGAGCTGGCGGTCGCACACCTCAGCGCGCTCATCACGATCGCCCTCGATGCGGGTCAGCGAGTCCAGGAGCTACCAGCCAGCGCTCGGCCGGACACGGTCGCCCGGCGGGCTGTCGAGAGCTTTGGCATGACACGGAAACAAGCTGCCGCCCGAGCAGCGAGCCTGCGCGCCATCCCGCTCACCGAGGATGATTTCGTCCAGCCGGGTGAAGACTGGCTGGCGAGATGGCAGGCGCTCACCGTCACCGACGACTACCAGGACTACCACCGACTCCTCAACATCGAGCGGATCTTGACCGACCTCGCACCCCTCGTCGACCACATGACCGACGCCCACCTCGTCGCTGACGTCCAGGCATGGCTTCAGGTGCTACCCGATCTAGCCCCGGTGCCGGCAGCTGACCCGCCGCTTGATGAGGGATGAGTGTCCCGCCGCCCATGCCAGCCCTGACACGACGCCTCGGGCGCTGGTCACGCTCGACGGGAAGCTCTCTCGTGAGTGCCGTTGCTGTCAACCGGTCGACTCGGGGCAGTGCCCGTCGGGAAAAGCTTTGTGGATATGGAGCCCCCGGCCGGGATCGAACCGGCGACATCTCGCTTACAAGGCGAGTGCTCTGGCCAGCTGAGCTACAGGGGCGCATGTGTCGACGCCAGCATAGCGACTGACGTCCGGATATCCCGCTCGCGAGTGCTCCCGAGCACGGGAAACGTCAACAACCCGACGCCCGACGCCGCACCGCGACGTCGATTGATGCCTTGCCGTGCCCGACTGCCCGGAATGCGTAGGCATTGGGTCACTTCCGAGGGTCCCTCGCCTTGGCAGCGCGGGCAAAGCCAATTACGGTGCAGTGACACGGACGACGACCCGGCCGCCCCCGCGACCGACCGCCGTCCGCTGACCGGCACGGGCTCGTGCCGGTTGCTCCTTCACTCGGATCGTCCGGCACGTTCCTGCCGGTGAAAGGAAGCGCACCACCATGGCTACGGTCACCTATTCCAAGGCGTCCCGGATCTACCCGGGCACCGAGCGTCCCGCCGTCAACGAGCTGAACCTCGAGATCGGCGACGGCGAGTTCCTCGTTCTCGTCGGCCCGTCGGGTTGCGGCAAGTCCACCAGCCTGCGGATGCTCGCCGGTCTGGAGGACGTCGACGCCGGCTCGATCTACATCGACCAGCGGGACGTCACCCACCTTCCCCCGAAGGCCCGCGACATCGCGATGGTCTTCCAGAACTACGCCCTCTACCCGCACATGACGGTGTACGAGAACATGGCGTTCGCCCTGAAGCTGCGCAAGACCTCCAAGTCGGAGATCGACCGGCGGGTCAAGGAGGCGGCCGGGCTGCTCCAGCTCGAGGAGTACCTGAGCCGCAAGCCGAAGGCGCTCTCCGGTGGTCAGCGTCAGCGGGTGGCCATGGGCCGGGCGATCGTCCGCGAGCCGCAGGTCTTCCTCATGGACGAGCCGCTGTCGAACCTCGACGCCAAGCTGCGTGTGCAGACCCGTACGCAGATCGCGTCGCTCCAGGCCAAGCTGGGCGTCACCACCGTCTACGTGACGCACGACCAGGTCGAGGCCATGACCATGGGTCACCGGGTGGCCGTGCTGCTCGACGGTGTGCTCCAGCAGGTGGACACCCCGCGGGCGCTCTACGACACCCCGGCGAACGTGTTCGTCGCCGGTTTCATGGGCTCTCCCGCCATGAACATCAAGACCGTCCCGCTGCACGAGCAGGGCGCCGAGTTCGCCGAGCTGCGTATCCCGCTGACCCGCGAGCAGGTCGAGGCGGCCCGCGCCGAGGGTGGCGACGGCAAGGTCACCGTCGGCTTCCGTCCGGAGGACTGCGACCTGGTCAGCCCGACCGAGGGCGGTATGCCGGTCGTCGTCGAGCTGGTCGAGGACCTGGGCTCGGACGCGAACGTCTACGGCCACGCCGCCCTGGGTGGCAACTCGGAGCGCTTCGTCGTCCGTACCGACCGCCGCAGCATGCCGAACATGGGCGACACCGTGTTCGTCAAGCCGCGCGCCGGCCGCAGCCACGTCTTCCACGCCACCACGGGCAGCCGGATCTGACGTAACGCCGTACCGAAAAGGGGCGGTCCGCTGCGGCGGGCCGCCCCTTTCGTCGTACCCGGGAGGGGTCGTCATCCCCGGGAGCCAGCGCGAGCGTGGCTCCCCGGGGTGACGCGGCGGGGTGTGCCGTATCCCTAGCGTTCGCGGCACACCGAGCCGGAGGAGACGCCGTGTCCGCCACCGCCACCGCCACCGCCCACCGGAACCAGATCATCCGCCGGGCCGGCCGTAGCCTCGCCTACTGCGCGACGCTGGTACCGGTCGCCCTGTTCACCTTGGCTACCACTCCGGTGGGCGGGGCCGACGCCGCCGTCGCGCGGTGGCGGGGCCTGCGGACCGGCCTGCTCGGCGCACCCCCGACGGCCGTGCCCGGCCGGCGACCCGGAACGCTCGCGGTGCTCGGTCACGCGCTGCTCAGCCTGCTGCTCGGCCTCGTGGCCCTGTTGCCGATCGGCGTCGAGCTGTTGATGGTGCTGCGCGGCGTCCTGTACGGGGTGGTCGATCCCGGCCCGTACGACCACTCCTGGGGCGGTCCGAGCCGGGCCGGCGCGTGGCTGGCGCACTTCCTCGTCGGCCTGCCACTGGCGGCCGGCGGGCTGGCCGCGCTGATCGGCATCGCCGCCGTGCACCAACGACTGACCCGACGCCTCGACGGGGAGCGGGGTCCGGCCTGGCTGCTGCCGGCCACGCTGCTGACGGCGGTGGCCGGTGCGATCTTCTTCGTCGCCTGGCTCCACCAGATCTGACGGCGAGGCCCCCTACCGCTTTCGGGCGGTAGGGGGCCTCGTCGACGTCGTTACAGCTCGACCGAGCGGCGGCGGGCGACCTCGGCCAGGGTGACCGCGGCGGCCACGCTCGCGTTGAGCGACTCCACCTCGGAGATCATCGGGATGCTGACGGTCAGGTCGCAGGTCTCCCCGACCAGCCGGGACAACCCGCGCCCCTCGGAGCCGACGACCACCACCAGCGGGCCGACGGCGGCCTCCAGGTCGTACAGGTCGGTGTCGCCGTCGGCGTCCAGGCCGACCACCATGAAGCCGGCGTCCCGGCACGCCTTCAGCGACCGGGTCAGGTTGGTGACCTGGGCCACCGGCACCCGCGCCGCCGCGCCGGCACTGGTCCGCCAGGCGGTCGCGGTGATCCCGGCGGCACGACGCTCGGGTACGAAGACACCCTGCGCGCCGAATGCGGCGGCCGACCGGATCACGGCGCCCAGGTTGCGCGGGTCGGTGACCCCGTCCAGCGCGACCAGCAGCGGAGCCTGCTGCTCCAGCGACGCGGCCACCAGGTCCTCGAAGGGCTCGTACGCGAACGGCGGCACCTGCAAGCCGACGCCCTGGTGCAGCACCCCACCGGTCATCCGGTCCAGTTCGGCCCGGCTGATCTCCAGGTTGGCGATGCCCCGGTCGGCGGCGGTCCGGATGATCTCCTTGGTCCGCTCGTCCACGTCGATGCCCTGGGCCGTGTAGAGCGCCGTCGCGGGCACCTGGGCGCGCAGCGCCTCCAGCACCGGGTTGCGTCCGACCAACAGCTCCGGGGAGTCCTTCGACGGGTTGGACTTGCGCCCCGGGGAGACCCGGGGACCGGAGCGCGAGGTGGGCTTGCCACCCCGACCGCCGGTCGCGCCACGACCGACCGGTACGCCCCGACCGCCACCCTTGCCCCAGGTGGTGTCCTTGCTGCCCGGCTGACCGATCTTCGGGGCGCGCCCCTCCTCGGCCGCCACCCGGCGCTCCTTGTCCTGCTTCCAGGCGGTGCGCTGCGGCAGCTTCTCGGTGCCCGAGTAGCCCTTGTGCCACGGCCGCTCGTCAGCGGGCAGGGTGCGACCCCGCCCGGCGAGGGAGTCCTTGTTCTTGCCGCCGGAGCCCTTGGGGGCACCCGCCTTCGACGTCAGTCGCCGGCCACGGCGCTGCGAGTTGCCGGCCATCAGTCCTGCTCTCCAATAGTCCAACGGGGGCCCTGGGGGGTGTCCTCGACCACCACGCCGGCCAGCTTGAGCTGGTCACGTACCGCGTCGGCGGCAGCCCAGTCCTTGCGGCCCCGGGCCTGCGCGCGCTGCTCCAGGGCCAGCGCGATCAGGGAGTCCACCACGGCGCGCAGATCGTCCGAACGACCGCCGCCGGTCCACGCCTCGTCGAGGGGGTCGATCCCGAGGATATCCAGCATCGCGCGTACCACGGCCAGGGTGGTGCGGACAGTCACATCGTCGCCCGCGCTCAGCGCGGTGTTGCCGTCCCGGAGGTGCTGTTGCAGCACCGCCAGCGCGGCGGACGTGTTGAGGTCGTCGTCCATCGCCGCGACGAAACCGGCCGGCAGCTCGCCGAGCTGCCCGGCGCCCACCCGCTCGACGGCCCGCTGGACGAAACCCTCGATCCGGCGGTACGCGGTGGCCGCCTCGCGAAGCGAGTCCTCCGAGTAGTCGATCACCGAGCGGTAGTGCGCGGCGGCGTAGTAGTAACGCAGCTCCACCGGCCGCACACCGAGCGAGTCGACGTACGCGAGGCCCAGGGCGTTACCCGCCGACTTGCCCATTTTCGCCCCGCCGATGTTGAGCAGGCCGTGGTGCACCCAGTAGCGGGCGAACGGCAGCCCGGCCGCCTGGGACTGGGCGATCTCGTTCTCGTGGTGCGGGAACGTCAGGTCCAGACCACCGCCGTGGATGTCGAACTCCGGGCCCAGGTAGCGCCAGCACATCGCCGAGCACTCGATGTGCCAGCCCGGACGGCCCAGCCCCCACGGGGACGGCCAGTACGCGTCCGCCGGCTCGTTCGGCTTGGCGCCTTTCCAGAGGGCGAAGTCGCGCGGGTCCCGCTTACCCCGGTCCGGCGCGTCGCCGGCCGACTGCATCGCGTCCGGCGACTGACCCGACAGCGACCCGTACGCCGGCCAGGACGCCACATCGAAGTAGACGTCGCCGGAGCCGTCGGTGGCCGGGTACGCGTGCCCGTCCGTGATCAGCTTGGTGATCAGCTCGTGCATCTCCGGGATGTGCCCGGTGGCGCGCGGCTCGTAGGTGGGCGACAGCACGTTCAACGCCCGGTACGACTCGGCGAGGATCAACTCGTTGGCGTACGCGATCGACCAGAACGGCAGACCCTGCTCACCCGCCTTGACGAGGATCTTGTCGTCGATGTCGGTCAGGTTGCGGATGAACGTGACCTCGTAGCCGGCCGCGAGCAACCAGCGGCGCAGCACGTCGTAGTTGACGCCGGAGCGAAGGTGACCGATGTGCGGCGGCGCCTGGAGGGTGAGACCACACAGGTAGACCCCCACCTTGCCGGCTTCCCGCGGGACGAAGTCCCGCACCGATCGGGTGGCGGTGTCATACAGGCGTAGCGTCACCGTACAAGGGTAGCCGTCCGCGCCTGTCCGGGTCCGCCGGTGCCGGGTCGTACGCTGCGTGCTGTGGATGCGACGGCAGGGTCCAGCCGGACCGGGGAGACGTCCCAGACGCTCGACCGGGGTCTACGGCTTCTGCACCTGGTGGCCGATACGCCGACCGGGCTGACCGTCAGCGAGGCGGCGAACCGGCTCGGCGTCGGCCGGGCGGCCGTCTACCGGCTGGTCGGCCCGCTGACCGGGCACGGCATGCTGCGCCGGGGCAGCGACGGCCGACTCCGGATCGGCGCGGGCGTGCTGCACCTGGCCCGACGCGCCCAGCCGCTGCTCGCCGAGGGCGCGTTGCCGGCGCTGCGCCGACTCGCCGAACAGGCCGGCGCGACCGCCCACCTGACCGTGGTGGACGGCGGCGAGGGTGTCGCCCTGGCGGTGGTCGAGCCGAGTTGGACGTCGTTCCACGTCGCGTACCGGACGGGGGCGCGACACCCCCTGGACCGGGGCGCGGCGGGTCGGGCCATCCTGGCCGGCCGCAGCGGCACGGCCGACCCGGTGAGCAGCAGCGGCGAGTTGGAGTCCGGGGCGTACGGGGTGGCCGCGCCGGTGCTCGGCGTACCGGGCCTGGAGGCCAGCGTCGGCGTGGTCGCGCTCGCCCCGCTGGACGTCGCCCTGGTCGGCCCCCAGGTGCAGGCCGCCGCGACGGCCGTGGCGGCAACCCTCCGCTGACCCCTTGATCCACTCGGCGACGCTTGGTCGACTCGGCTTCCTGGAAGTCGGGCTCTCCTTGAGCCCGCGACGCCCCGATTTCTGGAAAGCCGAGTCGATCAACCCATAGCAAGATCTCCAAGGCGCTTCGTGGTTTTCCACAGGCGGTGGCGGGGCCCTCCGCGGGGTTGTCCACAGGGGTACCGGGCGGCGAACGGCGGGCGGCACGCTGCTCGGCATGCCACCACGTCCGTACCGACCCGACGCCCTGACCTGGCAGGTTTTCCGCGGCTCCGAGGTCGTCCGGGATGGCCTGCTCAGCGAGCACCAGCTACGCAGCAGCGCCTGGGTACGACTTCGCCACGACATCTACGCCGACGCCCGACTGGACCGGGACCACGCCCTGGCCTGCCGCGCCGCGCTCCTGCGGCTGCCGCCCGGGGTGGTCGTGGGTGGTCCGTCGGCCGCCTTCCTGCACGGCGTCGAGCACGCCGCCGCCTTCACCGACGACGTGCACATCCTCGCGCCCCGACCGTTGCGGGTCGGCGCTCAACGCGGCCTTCGGGTGCATGTCCACACCGCGTCCGAACACGCCGCCACCGGCCCGCGCGTAAGCGGTCCGAGGCCTGAACGGGCGGTCCCCTATCCACCGGCGAGCGGTCCCTCGAAAGCGAGACGCCCAACCGGCGCGACCCGCCCACCGGGACCGGATCGCCTGGCGCGCAGCCCGCTCCCCTGCTCGGGTCCGGCGCGGTCCGCCTGGGAGACGGCGGTCTGGCTCGACCCGGTCCGCGCGCTCCCCATCATCGACACGTTGCTCGGGCGGGGACTGACCGACAGCGCCGCGCTGGCCAAGGAGGCCGCCCTCAACACGGACCGACCCGGGGCTCGTCGGGCGGATTGGCTCTTCGACCTGGCCGACGGGCGGGCCCAGTCCCCGCCGGAGTCCCAGCTACGGGCGCGGTTGGTGTTGGGCGGCCTGCCACGCCCCGTCGTCCAACATCCGGTGCGCCTGCCCAACGGCGTGGTCCTGCACCCCGACCTGGCGTGGCCCACCTACCGGGTGGCGGTGGAGTACGACGGGCAGTGGCACTCCGACATCGACCAGTTGCACCGTGATCGCCGACGGCTCAATCTGCTCGTCGGCGCGGGTTGGTTGGTGCTCCATGTGACCAGTCGACGGATGGGGTCCGAGTTCCCGGCGGTGCTGCGCGAAGTGCGCGCCGCCCTGAACGCCCGCGGCTGGCGGCGATGAACGCCCGCGCCGCGGCGGTGAGCGGCCGTGATCCACTCGGCTTCTTGGAGACCGGGCTGTCCGGGGCACCGCGACACCCCGCCTTCCAAGAAACCGGGGTCGATCATCGCGCTCGACCGCCGCACGCGGCAGGGCCCGGCCGACCAGTGTCGACCGGGCCCCGCGGGCGGTGCGTTACGGGCGGGCGTTGAGCTTGAGCGGGGTCTTCACCGCCGCGTACGCGTCGACGATCCCGTACCCGTAGAAGCCGTTGAAGTTGAGCCCACCGGCGCAGTACGCGTCGTAGGTCTCGTCACGGCCCTCGTTGCGGTACTGCTGCAGGCGCGGCTCCGGGCAGGCGTGCTCGGCCGCCGTGCGGTAGAGGTGCTGCTCCACCTGGTCCGGGGACATGCCGAAGCCACCCCGGGCCTGCGGCTTGCCGTACCGGCTGACGATCAGCGCGGCCACCCCGGCGGCGTGCGGGGACGCCATCGAGGTGCCCTGCAGGTAGGTGTAGTAGCCGCACTCACCGTTGGCCTTGCACTGCTTGAAGACGGACTCCTCGAAACCGGCGACGATGTTGCCGTCGGCGTCGACCGAGCCCTCCTCCTGGAGCACGTGCTTCGGGTAGGACGACAGGATCATGTTGGCGTCGGTGCGGTACGTGTCCGTGCCGAAGCCGTCGCGGAACCAGCCGCCCGGCGCGGCGACCGAGATCTGCTCGGTGCCGTAGTTGGAGAAGTCCGACTTCTTGCCGGACGGGCCGACCGACGACACACCGATGACGTGCGGGCCCTCGGTGGGCAGGTCCCAGCAGCTGTTGTTGTCGATCGGGCGCGGGTACGGGTCGGCGCCGTAGTCCGGGCTGGACGTGTCGGTACGCGGCGCGCCCAGGTCCTCGTTGTTGTTGCCGAGCGCGCCGACCAGGGTGACGCCCTTGTTGTGGGCGAATTCCAGCGCCCGCTTCATGGCCTTGATGATGGCCCGCTGCTCGGCCTGCGCCTCGGGGGAGTCGGCCGGGTTGGCGGTGCAGTTGTAGAGCCACGGGTCGACGTAGAACGACATGTTGACCACGTCGATCCCGTTGCGGCCGGCGTAGACCAGGGCGTTGACGACCGGGTCGAGGAAGAAGTAGCCGGAGTCCTGGCCACCCTTGAGCTCGACCAGCGACACGTTCGGGGCGACACCGGAGAGGCCGAAGCCGTTGGCGGCGGCGCCGATGGTGCCGGCCACGTGGGTGCCGTGCCCGCCGTCGTCGGTGCCCACCGCGTCGAGGCAGCTCGGCACCTCGCAGGGGCCGTCCACGTCGATCCGGTCGGGTGCGAAGTTGCGCGACAACGCCCAGTTGAAGTTGGGCGCGATGTCCGGGTTGCTGGCGTCGACGCCGGTGTCCAGTACGCCGACGGTCACCCGACGGTCACCGGGCTCGATCTTGCGGGCCTTGTCGGCCTGGATCATCTCCAGGCCCCAGAGCTTGTTGTCGAGCGGGTCCATTTTGGCCCCGCGCCGGGCGGCAGCGCCGGCGGCGGCCTTGGTGGCGGCCGTCAGGTGCTCCTGCTCGACCCGGTCCAGCTTCGGCTTGCGGCCGATGGCCTTCTGCTCGGCGG
Source organism: Micromonospora sp. NPDC049359 (assembly GCF_044466585.1). Classification (NCBI taxonomy): domain Bacteria; kingdom Bacillati; phylum Actinomycetota; class Actinomycetes; order Micromonosporales; family Micromonosporaceae; genus Micromonospora; species Micromonospora sp. NPDC049359. Next base: position 298,686 of record NZ_JBITMW010000004.1, read on the forward strand.
CGCCGACCAGGGTCGGCGCGGCGGCGGCCCGGGACGCGAAGTCGGCCCGGTCACTGGTGACCTGGAACATGCCGACCTCGTCGGACGAGGACACCACCGTGCCGCCGGCGGCCCGGATGGCGGCGACCGCCGTGTCGACGGCGACCCCGTCCTCGGCGACCACCGTGAAGGTGCGGGACGTGCTCGGCGCGGCGCTGGCCGGTACACCCAGGCCCGCTGCCGTAAGTGCCAGTACCGCCGCGGTCGCGACGGCACCGACGGTGAAGCGCTTGCTCACCACATCGAATCCTCTCGTTGAGGGACGTGGCGTCATCACACAACACCTGGCGGGTTCCCGCCAGATGAACGTCCGTTATGCCGGTGAATCTGTTCTTCATCCGCCCTGGCCGACGCCCAGATCCACCCGGTCGGACGATGCCGCCGGCAGATTCGGCAGGACCGTGGGCAGTTCGGCCAGGGTGGACACCTCCGTGTCGGGGATGAGACCCGCCGGGCGGGGTAGCCCGTGCCGGTTCAGCCACACCGACCGCAGGCCGGCCCGTCGGGGCGCCACCACGTCGTGCTCCCACGAGTCGCCGACGTACACGATCTGCTCGGCGGGCACCCCGGCAGCCTCGACCACCGCCGCGTAGAACTCCGGGGCGGGCTTCTTGGGCAGGCCGTTCTCGTGCGCGTACAGCTCGAAGGCGAACTCGCCGGCGAGCCCGCAGCGTTCGGCGCGGCTGTTGCCGTTCGTGGCGAAGCCCAGGGTGTACCGGCGGCGCAGCGCCACCAGCGCCGGTGGGACGTCCGGGAACGGCCGGGTGAGGGCGAACCGGCGGGCAAAGAAGAGGTCGGCGATCTCGTCGAGGTGGTCGCCGAGGCCGGCGCGGGCCAGCGACCGGGCCAGCGCGGCGCGGCGGATCTCCATGACCGGGGCGGCGCTCAGCTCACCAAAGACCGCTCCCCAGTCGGATTCCAGCTCGGCGAGCGTCACGCCGGCCGCGTCGGGTGCGCGACGCCGCATCTCGTCGAGGACGGCCGCCAGCCCGCCGGTCACCGCGGGCCGCAGGTCGAGCAGGGTCTCGTCAGCGTCGAACACGACAGTGGTCAGCACGGCACCCACTCTCCCACCGCACGACGACCACACCGCACGACGACCACACCGCACGACGACCACACCGCACGACGACCGCACCGCGACAGCGACCTCACCGGGTGCCGGCCGCCAGCGCGGGCTCGGGCGCGGCGGGCGCGGGCACGCCGCGCAGCTCGTCGAGGCGTACCAGGGCGACCCCGGCGACGATCAGCAGGCCACCGAGGAGTTGCCAGGCGGTGGGCAGTTCGTCAAGGAACAGCCAGGCGATGAGTACGGCGAACAGCACCTCGGTCAGCCCGACGAACGACGACAGCCGGGGGCCGAGGATCCGGTTGCCGGCGATGCCGGCCAGGTACGCGATCACCGCGGCGACGAGGGTGAGCCCGACGATGGGCAGCAGCCAGGTGGTGCGCTGCCCGGCGAAGGTGACCTCACCGAACGTGGCACGCAGCGGCAGCAGCCCGGTCACCCCGATGAGCAGCAGCACGGCCGCGCCGACGGCCATCCCGCCGCTGGCCATGGCGACCGAGGGCAGTCGGGGGTCGACCCGGCCGGCGAGTACGAAGTAGCCGGCCAGGCCGAACGCGGCGCCCAGCCCCCAGAGCACGCCGACCGGGTCGAAGGCGGCGTTGCCGGTGAGGTCCAGGACGAACACCAACCCGCACAGCGCGGCGGCGGAGCCGGCCACGGTGAGCCGCCGGGGGCGCTGGCCGTGCCGCAGCCACATCCAGCCCACGACGAGGATGATGCCCAGGTATTCCAGCAGGAGCGCGATGCCAACCGGCAGGTAGCGCACGGCGTTGAAGAAGCACACCTGCGCCAGGGCGACCCCGAGCAGCCCGAACATCACGACTGCGGAGCTGTTGTCGCGCAGCACGTGCCACCTGCCGCGCAGCGCCAGCAGGGCGGGGATCGCGAGCACCAGGGCGGCCACCCCGACCCGGGCGACGACAGCGGCCTCGGCCGACCACCCGGCCTCGATGAGCGAGCGCGCGAAGGTGCCCGAGGTGGCGAACGTGACGGCGGAGAGCAGCGCCAAGGCGGCGCCGACGGCGGGTCGTTGCGGCATCTCGCGCTCCTCGCTGCGACACGTGTGTCATGGGCAAACTATCCTTGTGCCCATGACGCTAGGCGGCCATCGTGACAGGAGTCAAGTTGCTGTTCGCTCATGACACCGAATGCTCGCTGATCGCCGCCACCGCCCTGGTCAACACCGGAGGCCGCGACGGCGAGCTGCTACCCGACGTCGCCGCGCTGGACGCCTTCTTCGTCCGGCACACCTACAGCGGACGGCACGAGCACACCGACGCGGAACTACGCGCCGTACGACAGTTGCGCCCCCGCCTGCGCCGCATCTGGGACGCCGAACCGCCCGAGGTCGTCGACATCATCAACGGCCTGCTCCGCGAACACCGGGCGTTGCCGCAGCTCATCGAGCACGACGACGAGCCGTACCACCTGCACGCCGTGCCCCGCGACGCGCCGCTGGCCACCCGCATGGCGGTGGAGGCGGCCATGGCGATCGCCGACCTGGTCCGGTCGAGCGAGCTGAGCCGGCTGCGCATCTGCGAGCACCCGGACTGCGACAACGTCGTCGTCGACCTGTCCCGCAACCGGTCGCGGCGGTTCTGCGAGGCCGGCTGCGGCAACCGCGCCGCCGTAACCGCCTACCGGGCGCGCAAGGCCGCCGGCCGGTCCTGAGCAATGTCGGCGGCCAGCAGCTCGTACTCCACCTCACCCTGCTCGGTCCCCGGGATCGGGTCGTCGAAGTCCAGGTGGAACGTCCGCACGTAACGCAGCCCGGCCTTCTCCATCACCCGGCGGGACCGCTCGTTCACCGCCATCGTCTGCGCCCACACCCGGCGCACGCCCACGACGTCGAGCGCGTACCGGACCAGCGCCCGGGACCCCTCCGTCGCCAGGCCACGCCCCCACGCCGCGCGGCGCAGCCGGTAGCCCAACTCGGCCTCCGTGCCGTCCGCCGACGGGTCGAGCGCGAACCACCCCAGGAACTCACCGGACGCCCGGTCGAGCGCCGCCCAACGCCCCAGGCCGGGATGCCGCTCGTACTGGGCGATCAGCCTCGGCAACTCCTCGTCCCGGATCGTCTCCATCGGGGTCGCGACGCCGCCGGTGAGGAACCGCATCACCTCGGGATCGCCGTCAAGCTCGACGAACGCGTCCACGTCGGCCATCGTCAACCGGCGCATCCGCAGCCGCTCGGTCGACACGCTCTCGCCATCGCCGTCCCACATGCCCGCATCATCCCGCCACTCGCGGACACCGTCGAGCCGATTACCCGCAGCCCGACGCCGGCCGCCGCAAGATCCACGCAACTTCGGGGATACTGCTGCCTCACGCCGCGCGGAAGCAGCAGTATCCCTGAAGTTGCGCGGGAAACCCCGCGACCACCGTCGCGGACCGGGCGGTCGGGTCAGCGCGGGGGCGCGACCACGAAGAGCCGCCAGGAGTACGCGTCGACCACCAACACGGGTCCGTCCGGGTCCTTACTGTCCCGCACCCCGACCACGCCCCCCAGATCCGTAGCCACCTCGACGCAGTTGCCGTCCTGGTTGCTGCGGCTGCTCTTGCGCCATCGGGCGCCAGTCAACTCCACGATTCGGCCACCTCGCTCACCAACTCGATGGAAGCCTGCGGCGGCAGGGCTTCGCCCAACGTAGCCTCCCAGACCCGTTGGAGCCGCGCCAGATCATGCTCTTGGTCCAACTCCTGGCCACGAACCTGACTGTCCAGATAGGCCAATTTCGTGCCATCTGGCAGGGCGGCAAGCGCGAACGGCCCGCCGAGTCCCGGGTACTCCTCGGCGGATCGCGGCACGACATGCAGCCGAACCCGAGGGTGCCCGGTGGCGATGCTGGCCAGGTGCAGCGCCTGATCGCGCATCACCTTCCGCTCGCCGACCCGTCGCCGCAGCACCGCTTCGTCCAACACGGCCACAATCTGCGGGGTTCGTTCGCTATGCAGCACGTCCTGGCGGTCCATCCGCTCAGTGACGCGCCGGTCGACCTCGTCGGAGTCGAGCAGGTTGCCCGCCTCGAAGACCGCTCGGGCATAGGCCTCGGTCTGGAAGAGCCCCGGCACGTAGCGCGGCTCGTACCAGCGGACCGTGCGCGCCTGCTCCAGGATTGCCTGCCAGCCGCGTAGCCAGGGCTGGGTCCGGTCCAGGCTGACCAACTCGGTGGACATGCGGCTGAAGAGGCCGCCGGTGTCCAGGGCGCGGTCGAGGAGTTCCAGGTACTTCGCGGTGGGCGGCTGCTGGCCCAACTCGACCGCGCTGACCATCGACGGCGAGTAGTTGACCGCCTTGGCCAACTCGTCCTGGCTCCAGCCTCGGCGAGCCCGCGCCCGGCGCAGCTCCGCGACCAGGAACGCCGCCGCCGTCATCTGCCCATCGGCCATGCCCGACCACTCTCCAACCCGCCGGCGATCAATTCCAGCCGGCCAACAGAGCCGGCACCGCCCGGAAACAGGGCAGCCACGACAGGTCGGCCGAACCCTTCCGACCGTAGTCGTCCGATCACCAGACTGTGAAGTGCGACGCCGCTCCCCGTCCCCCGGGCCAGCGACATCGCCCGGGACCGCCCGAACCCCCGTGCCGGGCGGTCCCACCCCGCAAGATCGTGCTCGATCGTGGAAACAGTGGCCTCCGCACGTGCCGAGGCCACTACATCCAGGATCGAGCACGATCTTGATCGGGTGCGGGGGTGATGTCGCCAGCGATTCAGCTCGAAAGGACTCCCACACCATGACCCGGACCGTCTCGGACGACCGCGCGGCCGTACCCCGTCGACCGCACCTGCCGTTGCGGCCGTTGTGGCTCTGCCGGGTCTGCGCCGCGCCGTGGCCGTGCGCGCTGGCCCGACTCACCCTCCGCCAGGAGTACGCGCACGACCGGATCGCGCTGAGCATCTACCTGTGCACCGTCCTGCACGACGCGGCGGCCGACCTGTACCGGCTCAACCCGCACGACGGCCCGGCTCCGGCGGCGCTCTACGTCCGGTTCCTCGGCTGGGCGGCACTGCCCGAACCCTGACGTTCGTCGACGGCGGCCCTGCCGTCGACGGGAGCGTCTAACGCATGGCGAGCCGTTCCAGCAGGGCGGCGCTGCGTGCCAGCAGTGCCCGCTCCTCATCCGTGAGTTCCGCCTCGATGGCCTGGGCGAGCCAACCGGCTCTGCGGCTGCGCTCCGCCTCCAGGGCGGCCCGACCCGCGTCCGACAGCTCGACGAGCGACTTGCGGCCGTCCGTGGGGTGCGCCCGTCGCGTGATCAGCTTCTGTTCCATGAGCAGCCCCACCGCCCGCGCCATCGACTGGGGGCGTACGCGCTGGTCGGCGGCGAGGTCGCTGGTGGTCATGGCACCGTCGCGGTCCAACGCGCCCAGCACGGCGATCTGACCCAGCGGAATGCGGTCCTCGTGCTTGACGCGCCGGGTGAGCTTGCCCATCGCGGTACGCAGTTCGGCGGCGATGGCGGCGGCTTCCGAGGTGGGCACAGGGCACTTTACCCCGCTCGTCAGCGCTGTTGGGCAGCTGACCTGCACAGCAATACTGTTCAGCGGGGCTGTTCAGCATAACTGGTCAGCATTGCTGTAGGGTTTGCCGCTGTCGGGCCCAGCGCCAGCGTTGTCGCAGCTGGGGCCACGGCAGGCGACAACGAAAGGGACCTCCCATGTCCGCACCGGCAGCCGGAACCGTCACCACCACCATCGAGACCGTCACCGCCCGCCGCATCATCGACAGCCGGGGCAACCCCACGGTCGAGGTCGACGTCACGCTGGCGGACGGCTCGTTCGGCCGGGCCGCCGTCCCCTCCGGCGCCTCCACCGGGGCCCGGGAGGCCGTGGAGCTGCGCGACGGAGACCCGACGCGCTGGCACGGCAAGGGCGTCGACCGCGCGGTGGCCAACGTCAACGGGGAGATCGCGGCGGCCGTGCGCGGCAGCGACGCGGCAGACCAGGCGGGTCTGGACGCCGCACTGATCGCCCTCGACGGCACCGCCACGAAGTCCCGGCTCGGCGCCAACGCGATTCTCGGCGTCTCCCTCGCCGTCGCCAAGGCCGCCGCGGCGGCCCACCGCCAGCCCCTCTACCGCTACCTGGGCGGCGCCGACGCCCACCTCCTGCCGCTGCCGATGATGAACATCGTCAACGGCGGCGCCCACGCCGACAACCCACTCGATTTCCAGGAGTTCATGATCGTGCCCGTGGGCGCGGACACCTTCGCCGAAGCCGTCCGCATGGGCAGCGAGGTCTTCCACACCCTGCGCCGCGATCTGCTGGCCGCCGGGCACTCCACGGGCGTGGGCGACGAGGGTGGCTTCGCGCCCGAGCTGCGTACCGCCGAGGAAGCGCTCGACTTCGTGCTGACTGCCGTCGAGGGCGCGGGCTACCGCCCCGGCACGGACATCGGCCTCGTCATGGACCCGGCGTCATCCGAGTTCTTCCGCGACGGCGTGTACGACTACACGGGCGAGGGAGTACGCCGCACGCCCGCCGAGCACGCCGACTACCTCGCCAGGCTCATCGACGCCTACCCGGTCGTCTCCATCGAGGACCCGATGGCCGAGAACGACCTGGACGGCTGGCGCGAGCTGACCGCCCGTGTCGGTGACCGCTGCCAGCTCACCGGTGACGACGTGTTCTGCACCAACGAGACGCTGCTGAGCGAGGGCATCCGCACCGGCGTCGGCAACTCGGTCCTGGTCAAGGTCAACCAGATCGGCACCCTGACCGAGGCGCTGGCCACGGTGGCCACGGCCCAGCGGGCGGGCTGGACCGTCGTCATGTCGCACCGCTCCGGCGAGACGGAGGACACCACCATCGCGGATCTGGCGGTCGCCACCGGCTGCGGTCAGCTCAAGACCGGCTCGCTCTCCCGCTCCGACCGGACGGCGAAGTACAACCAGCTGATCCGGATCGAAGAGGAGCTGGGCGACTCGGCGCGCTTCGCGGGCCGCGCCGCACTGCTCCGGGCGTGAGCGATCGCGCCGCGCTTCGCCGGGCGTGAGCAGAGGGCGGCGCTGGTCAGGGGTGGGTCATCCGGAGCAGGTCGAGCACCTCGTCGAGCTGGGTCTCGGTGAGCTTGCCCGAGTCGACGTGGCCTCGGGCGATCACGACCTCCCGGATGGACGCCTGCTTGGCCAGCGCCTCCTTGGCGATCGAGGCGGCCTCGTCGTACCCGAGGTAGCGGTTCAGCGGGGTGACGATCGACGGCGAGCCCTCGGCGTACGCCAGACAGACCTCGGCGTCCGCGACCAGGCCGGCCACCAGACGGTCGGCGAACAGCCGACTCGCGGCGGCCAGCAGCCGGATCGACTCCAGCAGGTTGCGGCCCATCACCGGGAGCATGACGTTCAGCTCGAAGTCGCCCTGCGAGCCGGCGAACCCGACTGTCGCGTCGTTGCCGATGACCTGGGCGCAGACCTGCCGCATCGCCTCGGCGACCACCGGGTTGACCTTGCCCGGCATGATCGACGAGCCGGGCTGAAGGTCGGGGATGCGCAGCTCCCGCAGGCCGGCCCGGGGGCCGGAGCCCATCCAGCGGATGTCGTTCGCGACCTTGTAGAGGCCCACCGCGATGGTGCGGAGCTGCCCGGAGGTCTCCACCAGGGCGTCGCGGGCGCCCTGCGCCTCGAAGTGGTTACGGGCCTCCGACAGTGGCAGCCCGGTCGACTCGCGCAGCTTGCCGATCACGGCGGCGGCGAAGCCGAGCGGCGTGTTGATCCCGGTGCCCACGGCGGTACCGCCCAACGGCAGTTCGGCCAGCCGGGGCAGCGAGCCCTGCAACCGCTCGATGCCGTAGCGGACCTGGGCGGCGTAACCGCCGAACTCCTGCCCGAGGGTGACCGGCGTGGCGTCCATCAGGTGCGTACGCCCCGCCTTCACCACCGTCTCGAACTCCGCCGCCTTGCCCTCCAACGCCTCGGCGAGGTGGGTCAGCGACGGCAGCAGGTCCTCGGCGATGAACTGGGTGGCCGCCAGGTGGATCGACGACGGGAACACGTCGTTGCTGGACTGGGACGCGTTGACGTGGTCGTTCGGGTGCACCGGTGAGCCCAGCTCCCGGCTCGCCAGGGTCGCGATCACCTCGTTGGCGTTCATGTTGGACGACGTTCCGGAGCCGGTCTGGAAGACGTCGACCGGGAACTGGTCGTCGTACCCACCGTCGGCCACGTGCGCGGCGGCGGCGGCGATCGCGGCGGCCACGTTGGCGTCGATCACGCCCAGCTCGCCGTTGACCTCGGCCGCCGCGCCCTTGATCTGGGCCAGGGCCTTGATCTGGGCGGGTTCGATGCCCCGGCCGGAGATCGGAAAGTTCCGCACCGCGCGCTGGGTCTGCGCCCGCCACAGCGCCTCGGCGGGCACCTCCACCTCGCCCATCGAGTCGCGTTCGATCCGGTAACCGGTCGCCTCTGGAGTCGTCACGCGTACCATCCTGCCGCGCCCGTGGCCGAACCGCAGATGATCCGTCAGCCCAACTCGGCGACCGGCACCAGCCGACCGGCACGCAGCAGCAGCATCGGGAGCACGACGCGGTCCGGTGATAGTGATCTGAGAGCGGATCGAGTGTGGTGCACCGCAGACTTGTTCCAGGTTGGCGGTGACGACATCCGACGGGGGCGGTGCGACCGTCCCACCCCCCAGCGGGCGGGCGTACCGATGTCGGTGGAGGTGCTACCGACGGGCGAGGCGCCAGGCGGAAGCCTGGCGCCTCGTCGCGTCACCCACCGATCAGTGTGGGTCGATGGCGAGCAGTCGCTCCACCTCGTGCCGGTCCGGCACGTCGATCTGCTGGTACAGGGACAGCGCCCGGGTCAGGTGTGCGCGGGCCGCCGCCGGATCGGTCGTCAGCAGGCACCGGCCGATGCCCTCCAGCGCCCGGCCCTGCTCGTAGCGGGCGCCCAACCCGGTCGCGTCGGCGAGCACCCGGCGGTACAGATCGAGGGCACTGGTCACGTCCCCCTGAGCCAGGATGGCCCGGGCCAACAGGTTGCGCGAGCCGCACTGGGCGACGCGGTCACCCACCTCGGTCATCGCGACGAGCGCCGAACGGTGCAGGTCGGCGGCCCGCTCCGGACGGCCGGCCTCGCGCTCTATCATCCCGATCTCGTTCAACACCTCACCCTCACCGAACCGGGCACCCACCTGCCGCTTCAGGCGCAGCGCCGCCCGCAGCAGCCGGCCGGCCGGCCCCACGTCGCCCATCCGGTGCCGGGCCATCCCGAGGTGCCCGACGGCGTTGGCGATGCGGCGCGGCTCGCCGATCTCACGGGCGACGATCAGGTGCTTGCGGGCCGTGAACACCGCCTCGTCGAGCCGACCCCACAGCAGCAGGCTCATCGACAGGTTGTTGAGTTCGTTCGCCAGCGCGTCGTTGTCGGGCATCCGCGTCGCCATCGCCCGGGAAGCCTCGTAGGCATCCCGGGCCCGCTGGAACTCGAAGTTGGCGGCGTACGAGGTGCCCAGATTGACCAGGGTGTTGCGGACTTCGCGACGCAGGCCGAGCCGGCGGAAGATGTCGAGCGACATCTCCATCACCCGGATCGACTCGGGAAAGTCACCCAGCCGGTAGTGGGCCGAGGCGAGATAGTTGAGCAGCGTCGCCTCCGCCCGCTCGTCCCCCAACTCCTCCGCGGCGCGCAGTCCGACGGAGTGCGTCTCGATCAGCTCGTCGAGACGGCCGCTCTCGAACTGGGCGTACCAGCACGCCCTGGTCAACTGCCAGCAGTAGTGCGGGAACCCCTCCGTCTCGGCCAGGCGGACCAGGGCCGGCCACAGGGACACGTTCTCGTCGACCCAGGCTCCGCCCTGCTCGGCGACGATCGCGGCCAGGTCGGCGCGGAGCGGCTCGGCCACCACGAGCTGCGGACGAGAGGCGGAGAGTTCCCGCTTGCGGGCGATCGCGAGGGCGACCTGCAGATGGTGATCGAGGAGTCGCTCGACGCCATCCCGGCGCTCCACCGCCCGGTCCGGATCGGCCATCAAGGTCCGGGCGTACTCGCGGACGAGGTCGTGCAACCGGTACCGACCCGGCTGCACCTCCTCCACCAGGTGCGCGTCGACCAGCTCGTCCAGCAGATCCTGCGCGCCGGGAAGGGACAACTCGGCGAGGACGGCGGCGACCGAGGTGTCGAACCGTACCCCCGGGTGCAGGCCCAGCAGCCGGAACGCACGCTGCGCCGACGGCGACACCTGGGCGTACGACAGAGCGAAGGCCCGGCCCACGGACCGTTCGCCCGCCTCGAGCTCGGCCAGCGGGTCGGGTCGACTCGACAGCCGCTCCGCGAGGTCGGCGATGCGCCAGCGGGGCCGATGCGCCAGGCGAGCGCCGGCCAGCCGGATCGCCAGTGGCAGGTGACCGCAGCGCCGCACCATCTCGGCTGCCGCCTCCGGCTCGGCGGCAACCCGGTCGGAGCCGACCACATGCCCGAGCAGTTCGACCGCCTCGTCCCGGTCGAGCACCGGCAACGACAAGGGCCGTCCCTCGTCCACGCCGACCAGCCGGCGACGGCTGGTGACCAGGACCAGGCAGTGCGAGCCGTTGGGCAGCAGCGGTGTCACCTGGCCAGCGGTGGCGGCGTTGTCCAGCACCAGCAGGGCCCGCCGACCGGCCAGCTCGGTGCGCCACAGCGCCAACCGGTCGTCCTGGCTCGTCGGCACCCGGTCGGCGGGAACACCGAGCTGCCGTAGCAGGGTTGCCACCGCCGCCGACGGCGTCAACGGGGTGCGCTCGCTGTGCCCGTGCAGGTCGATGTAGAGCTGAGCGTCCGGATAGCTCTCCGCGAGGACAGTCGCGACGTGCACCGCCAGCGTGGTCTTGCCGCTGCCCGCCATGCCGTCGATGAGCTGGATCCGCGCACCGGCCTCCACATCCTTCAGCAGACGCGCCAGCGTCTGCTGCCGGCCGGTGAAGTCGCCGATCGCCCGGGGCAGCGAGCGCACCGGCGCCACCGACCGGACCTCCCGGCCGGCCAGCGCGAGGTCACCGGCCAGCACCCGCTGGTGCAACTCCTGCAGAGCGACACCCGGTTCGAGGCCCAACTCGTCGGCGTAGAACCGACGGCCCTCCCGGTAGACCGCCAGCGCGTCGGCCTGCCGACCCACCGACGAGAGCGCGAGCATCAGTTGCCCCCGCAGCCGATCCCGCGACGGATACACCTCGACGCTCTCGGTCAACTCCTCAATCAGCTCGGCGGCCCCCCCGAGGCGCAGCTCGACGTCGACGCACTCCTCCAGCACCGTGAGGCGCTGCTCGTCCAGCGTCTGCGCCCGGCGACGGACACTACGGCTGGCGATGCCAGCCAGCGCCGGGCCCCGCCACAGCGCCAGCGCCGCCCGGTAGTGCGTACGGGCGTCGACCAGACGACCGGCCGCGCCCGCCGCCCGAGCCACCTCCACCCCCCGGGTGAACAGGTTCGCGTCCAGGTCGGCGGGCTCGATACGCACGCCGTAACCGGCGGGATCGGTGACGATGGTCCCCGGGGTGAATCCCAGCTCGGTGAGGCGACGCCGCAGCCGCGACACACACGTCTGCAACTGGGCACGGGCGGTAGCCGGAGGATTTTCCTCCCAGACCGCGTCGACCAGCTCGTCGACCGGCACCAGCCGGCCCGCACGCAGCAGCAGCATCGCGAGCACGACCCGGTCCCGACCTGCCGTGACGGTGGACCCACCACCGACACGCAGAGACCCCAGGATCCCGAACCGCATCTACTCCCCCGCGTCGATCACACAACCAACCAGCAGAGTAGTCCGACGATCACAGCTCGACGCAGGCCGACCGCCGACGTGAGAGGCGCCTCCTCGCGGGACGGAGCGGTCAGCGGCGGCCGATGGTGAGCACCGGCTTGGTGACCTCGGCGAAGAAGTCGTTGCCCTTGTCGTCGACCACGATGAAGGCGGGGAAGTCCTCCACCTCGATCTTCCAGACGGCCTCCATGCCCAGCTCGGGGTATTCGAGCACCTCGACGTGCTTGATGCAGTCCTGGGCGAGGCGGGCCGCCGGACCGCCGATCGAGCCGAGGTAGAAGCCGCCGTACTGCTGGCAGGCGCGGGTCACCTGACCCGACCGGTTGCCCTTGGCCAGCATCACCTGCGAGCCGCCGGCGGCCTGGAACTTCTCCACGTACGCGTCCATCCGGCCGGCCGTGGTCGGGCCGAACGAGCCCGACGCGTACCCCTCGGGCGTCTTCGCCGGGCCGGCGTAGTAGACGGCGTGGTCGCGCAGGTACTGCGGCATCGGTTCACCGGCGTCCAGCCGCTCGGCGATCTTGGCGTGGGCGATGTCCCGGGCCACGACGAGCGGGCCGGACAACGACAGGCGGGTCTTCACCGGGTACTTGGACAGCTCGGCGCGGATCTCGTCCATCGGCCGGTTGAGGTCGACCCGGACGACCATCTCGGCGTCGAGCGCATCGTCGGTGACCTCGGGCAGGAACCGCGCCGGGTCGGTTTCGAGGCGCTCCAGCCACACGCCCGACGGGGTGATCTTGGCGACCGCCTGTCGGTCCGCCGAGCAGGAGACCGCGATCGCCACCGGGCACGACGCGCCGTGCCGGGGCAGCCGCACCACCCGTACGTCGTGGCAGAAGTAGCGCCCACCGAACTGCGCGCCGATGCCGAAGTTGCGGGTCAGCTCCAGCACCTGGGCCTCCAGCTCCAGGTCGCGGAAGCCGTGGGCGCTCATCGAGCCCTGCGTCGGCAGGGCGTCCAGGTACTTCGCGGAGGCGTACTTCGCGGTCTTCAACGCGTACTCGGCGGAGGTGCCGCCGATGACGATGGCCAGGTGGTACGGCGGGCAGGCGGCGGTGCCGATCAGCCGCAGCTTCTCCTCCAGGAACTGCATCATCCGCGTCGGATTGAGCAGCGCCTTCGTCTCCTGGTAGAGGTACGACTTGTTGGCCGAGCCGCCGCCCTTGGCCATGAAGAGGAACTTGTACGCGTCCGGGTGCCCGTCCGGGTCCTCGGCGTACAGCTCCACCTGGGCCGGCAGGTTGCTGCCGGTGTTCCGCTCGTCCCACATGGTCAGCGGGGCGAGCTGGGAGTAGCGCAGGTTGAGCCTCGTGTACGCCTGGTAGACGCCCCGGGAGATGGCCTCGGCGTCCGCGCCATCGGTCAGCACGTGCCGGCCACGCTTGCCCATCACGATCGCCGTGCCGGTGTCCTGGCACATCGGCAGCACCCCGCCGGCGGCGATGTTGGCGTTGCGCAGCAGGTCCAGCGCGACGAACCGGTCGTTCGACGACGCGGCCGGGTCGTCGATGATCGCCCGGAGCTGCGCCAGGTGCCCGGGGCGCAGGAAGTGCGCGATGTCGTGCATCGCCTCGGCGGTCAGCGCGGTCAGCGCGGCCGGCTCCACGGTGAGGAAACGACGACCCCCCGGGCCGTGCACGACGTCCACGCCCTCGTCGGTGACCAGGCGATATTCCGTCTGGTCGGGGCCGGTCGGCAGCAGGGGGGCGTACGAGAATGCGGCGGCACTGCTCATGAGCGGCAAGCCTAGGGCAGACCGGTCGATCATTCCCACCCGCCGGGCTGGGTCTGGGACGCCGCTCTCATCCGCCGAGGTCGGCAGCGCTCAGCGCCCCGAAATCCCACCCGCTCAGCCGTCCTTGCCGCCGTCCGGTTCGGTGCACAACTCACCCTTGGGACCGCAGTCGCCGTTGCCGTCACCCGGCCCCGGGCGGGTGCCGCCCGGGCCGGGGTTGCCGCCGTCGCCGGGCTGCGGGACGGGGGCGCCGGGCGTGGCGCCGAAGCGGACGTACCCGATCTCCCGACCCTCGCCGATGATCATGCCCTGCGAGCCGACGGCGAGTGCGTTCGCCGAGGTACGCAGGACGGCCAGCTCCCGCCCGGTGCGCGGGTCGAGGGCGACCAGCCGCGACGGCTTCTCGTCCGCGAGCACCGCCGCGTACGGGGTGAGCGCCGCGCCCGCCTTGGCGCTGGCCGGCCTGGTCCACCGCACCTTGTCGGCGCCGAGTTCCCGGGACACCACCGAGCGCTTGTCGGCGGAGCGGAACACCGCGTAGCGGTCGTCGACGGCGACGAGCTTGGTGCTGGCCTCGCCGACCCAGAGCAGCCGTCCGTCGTACCCGTCGATGACCGCCTCGCGGCCGTCCGGGCCGACGCCGATCAGCACGTTCCGCGCGCCCTGCGGGTCCTCGCGCTGGACGCAGCCGGCGGTGTCGGCGGTGCGCAGGTTGACCCCGGCCCGCTGCCACGCCTCCTGCCCGGTCGCCGGGTCCCGCGCGGAGATGGCGAAGTAGCAGGTGCCGTCCTGGGAGCGGGCGGCGATCCGCAGCATCCGGCCGCCCACCACCGACAGCCGCTCGTCCCGGCCGGGCTCGACGTTCTGCAGCACGCGACCGGTGGCGGTGTCGACGACGTGCACCCGGCCGTCGACCGGGAAGCCGAGCAGCGGAGGTGCCGCCTCGGCCCCGGCCACTCCGTCGTCGATGCGGGTGGCGGCGAGCCGGCGTGTGCCGCGCAGGCCGGGGTTGTCGGCGAGCAGGCCGCTGTGCACCCCGGGCAGGAAGGCCGTCCACAGTGGCTTGGTGCCGCGCGGGTCCCACGCGCTCAGCGTGCAGTCGGTGGCGTCCGTGCAGCGGGCGTCCAGCAGCAGGTTCCGGTACGTCCAGACGGCCACCGCGTCGTCGTCGCGCCGTCGGACCGCCCCGGTGGTCGGGTCGAGCAGTTCGTACCCCTTGACCAGGAGCTTGCCCACGGCGACGACCGGATCGCGGTCGCCACCCGCGACCGCCGACCAGTCCGCTTTGCGTTCCCAGAGCTGGGCGCCGGTGGCCAGGCTGCGGGCCTCCACCCGGGTACGCTGCTCGACCACGACGGTGTCGCCGGCGATGGTCACGCTGCGCGGGGTGCCGCCGACCCGCTGCTGCCAGACCACGTCCGGCTCGGAGATGGGCTCGCTGCGGTCCACCCAGTCCCAGATACCGGGGAACGGGTTCCAGACGCCGGTGGCGGCGAGGGCGACGACCACGGCGAGGCCCGCCAGCAGCCCGACGCGCACGCTCCCCTTCGCCACCCGCACACCGTAGCCACGATCACGGATCTTCCGTACGCCCGCGCCGCCGTGTCGCCGCGCTTTCTGCGCCGGAAGGTGTTAACGGGGTGCCCTTCCTCTACCGCAAGCGTTAGGAAGGTGCCCTTCCTTCAGCTCGGACGGCGCTGCGGATCAACGGCAGCGTGCGGTAGGGGATCTGCTCCGCCAACGCGATGATCGTCGACGCGCGGGTGATGCCGGCGAACGAGACGATCTGGTCGATCACCCGTTGCAGGTCCGTGTTGGAGCGGGCCACGATCCGGCAGAGCAGGTCGCTGGAGCCGGTGATGGTGTGCGCCTCCAACACCTCGGGGATCGCCGCCAGGTGGGCGGTGACCGGGTCGTGGCCCTGCCGTTGGCTGATCTCCAACGTGACGAAGCTGGTCACGCCGAAGCCGATCGCGGCCGGCGAGATCTCCGGACCGAAGCCCCGGATGACACCCCGCTCGACGAGCTTGTCCAGCCGGGCCTGCACGGTGCCCCGGGCCACGCCGAGCCGCCGCGAGCACTCCAGCACCCCGATCCGCGGCTCCTCGGCGAGCAGTTCGACCAACCGGACATCGAGCGCGTCGAGCTGTACAGCCTGCCCACCATTCATGGGTTCAGACCATACCGAATGCGCAACCTGACCAGCCTTTACGTTGACAGTTGCCCACTCGATGCCCGTCCCGCGATCCTTCGGTCAAGAACCGGCCCACGAGGCCGGCCGGTACGCGAGGGAGGCCACCATGACCCAGGCGATCGACCGACCCCAGTCGACCGAGGACGTCGACATCGACCGGCTCGTCGGCGCTGTCGACCACGACATCAGCCACGACCCGTTCCCCGTCCGTGGGCTCGACCACGTGCACTTCCTGGTCGGCAACGCCAAGCAGGCCGCGCACTACTACTCCACCGCGTTCGGGATGACCTGCGTCGCGTACCGGGGCCCGGAGCAGGGTTACCGCGACCACGCCCAGTACGTGCTGACCAGCGGCTCGGCCCGGTTCGTGCTGACCGGCGCGGTGCGCCCGGACGCCGACGGCGCGGAGCACGTGGCGAAGCACAGCGACGGCATCAGCGACATCGCGCTCGAGGTGCCGAACGTCGACGCCGCGTACGCGCACGCCGTCGGCCAGGGCGCCACCGGCGTCGTCGAGCCGCACGACGTGACCGACGAGAACGGCACCGTCCGGATGGCCTCCATCGCCGCGTACGGCGACACCCGGCACACGCTCGTCGACCGGTCCCGCTACCGCGGCCCGTTCCTGCCCGGCTTCGTGGCGCGCGGCCCGATCGTCGACCGGCAGCCCATGATCGACGCCGGCATCCAGCCGAAGCGGTTCTTCCAGGCCGTCGACCACGTGGTCGGCAACGTGGAGCTGGGCCGGATGGACGAGTGGGTGGAGTTCTACAAGCGGGTGATGGGCTTCTCCAACATGGCGGAGTTCGTCGGCGACGACATCGCCACCGACTACTCGGCGCTGATGAGCAAGGTCGTCGCGAACGGCACCCGCAAGGTGAAGTTCCCGCTCAACGAGCCGGCCATCGCCCGCAAGAAGTCGCAGATCGACGAGTACCTGGAGTTCTACCAGGGCCCCGGCGCCCAGCACATCGCCGTCGCCACCAACGACATCGTGGCCAGCGTCGACGCGATGCGCGCCGCCGGCGTGGAGTTCCTGGACACCCCCGACTCGTACTACGACGACCCGGAGCTGCGGGAGCGGATCGGCAACGTGCGGGTGCCGATCGAGCAGCTCAAGGAGCGCAAGATCCTGGTCGACCGGGACGAGGACGGCTACCTGCTCCAGATCTTCACCAAGCCGGTGCAGGACCGCCCGACCGTCTTCTTCGAGCTGATCGAGCGGCACGGCTCGCTGGGCTTCGGCAAGGGCAACTTCAAGGCGCTCTTCCAGGCCATCGAGCGGGAGCAGGAAGCGCGCGGCAACCTGTAACACTGTCGAACGTGACGCAGCCTCCGTCGTACCCGACGCCGCCGGCCGGTGGGCCTCCGCCCGCCGCCGGCGGCGTCGCGCCATCGCCCGGCCCACACCCCCAGGGATACGGCGTGCCGCCGCACCAGCCCCCACCCGGGTACGGCGTGCCGCCGCACCAGCCCCCACCCGGGTACGGCGTGCCGCACTGGCCGGTCGCCCAGCCCGCGCTCAGCCCGGCCGGCCAGCCGCTGGCGAGCTTCGGTGACCGGCTGCTGGCCTGGCTCATCGACGGGGCACTGGCGAGTGTCGTGTCGATGGTGCTGTTCCTGCCGGTCTTCCTGGTCCTCTGGTGGCAGATGTTCAGCGAGATGACCCGGACCAACCCGGACGGCACTCTCGTGGAGCCCGACCCGGCCACCGTCTTCACCGACTTCTTCCTGCCGCTGCTGCTGGCGGAGCTCGGCGTCTTCGTCGTGCTGCTCGGGCTCTACTGGCTCTACCACGTGGAGTACCTCAAGCGTGGCGGCCAGACGCTCGGCAAGAAGATCATGAAGCTGCGCGTGGTGCCGCTCGATCCGAACCGCACGCTGGACCGGCGGATGGCCGGCCGCCGGTGGCTCGTGCAGTACCTGGCCTGCTCGCTGGTCCCCGGCCTGAGCTACGTCGACGGCTTCTGGCAGCTCTGGGACAAGCCCTGGCAGCAGTGCCTCCACGACAAGTTCGCCGCGACGGTCGTCGTTAAGGTTGCCTCGTGAGCGAGCGAACCAGCAGGTACGGCAGCGGAGCGTCGGCGTGAGTGTGGAGCCCGGCTGGTACGTCGACCCCGCCGACCGCGAGACCCGTCGTTACTGGGACGGCGAGGGTTGGCTCGGCGCGGCCATCCCTGTCGACGCGACCCCGCCCGACGGACCGCCCCCACCCGAGCCGCCGCCCGTACCGGTCACCCCGGCCGGCTCTCCCTCGGCGGAGACCCCGCCGGGCTGGCCGCCGCAATCCGGCCAGCCAGCGCACCCGGGACCCGGCCCGCAGTCCGTCCCGCCTCCGGGTTGGGGTCCGCAGGGCGGTCCGCCTCCCGGCTGGGGTCCGCAGGGCGGTCCGCCTCCCGGCTGGGGCCCACAGGGCGGTCCCGCCGGTTGGAGCCCGCAGGGCACCCCGCCCGGTTGGAGCCCGCAGAGCGTGCTGCCCGGCTGGGGTCCCGGCTGGCCCGGCCGTCCACCGGAGCCGCGCCCGCACGGGCTCAGGTTGGCCGGTTACGGCCGGCGGCTGGTCGCCCGTTTGATCGACTTCGCTGTCGTCTTCGCGCTGAACGTGCTCGTCAACGGCTGGTTCGTCTGGCGGTGGCTGGAAGAGCTGACGCCGTACTGGCGGGAGGCGTTCCGGCGTGGGATGGAGGGCAACACCTCCCGCGAGGGACTGCCGCCGATCAGCGAACAGGCCGGGCTCCTCCAGGTGGCGATCGTGGTGATCGCCACCGCGCTGTGGCTGGCGTACGAGGTGCCCGCCATGGCCGGCAACGGGCAGACCATCGGCAAGCGGGTGATGCGTATCCGCGCCGTCCCCATCGAGGCCGACCAGCCGTTGGGCTTCGGCCGGGCGCTGCGCCGATGGACGACGCTGGGCATGTCCACCCTGCTCTGGCCCTGCTTCGGGATCGGTCTGCTGGTCCAGCTCATCGACTCCGTGTCGCCGCTCGTCGACCACCCGCTGCGCCGCGCGTTGCACGACCGGGGCGCGCTGACGGTGGTCGTCGAGGTTCCCGCCACCACCGGTCCCCCCGCCTCCGACGATCACCCTCAGCCCTCGGGAGACACCCCATGACCGACTCCGGACGTCACCAGCCGGCGGTGCGACTGACCCGCGCCGACCTGGACGCGCTGCCCAGCTACGTCCCCGGGCGCAGCCCCGCCGACCTGGCCCGCGAACTGGGTCTGCCGGAGGCCATCAAGCTCGCCAGCAACGAGGTGCCGTACGGGCCGCTGCCGGGCGTGGTCGAGGCGGTCACCGAGGCGGTCAGCGGCTCGCACCGGTACCCGGACATGGGCGTTGTCGCGCTGCGCGACGCGTTGGCCCAGCGGTACGGCGTGGACGCCGACCGGATCGCCACGGGCTGCGGGTCGGTAGCGCTCGCCGAGCACCTGGTGCGGGCCACCTGCCTGCCGGGTGACGAGGTGCTGTACGCGTGGCGGTCGTTCGAGGCGTACCCGATCATCGCGGCGACCAGCGGCGCGACCAGCGTGCGGGTCGCCAACGACGCCGGGCACGGGCACGACCTGGCGGCCATGGCGGCGGCCGTGACCGACCGGACCCGGATGATCCTGGTCTGCAACCCGAACAACCCGACCGGCACGGCCGTCCGCCGGGCCGAGCTGGACCGGTTCCTCGACTCGGTGCCGGACGACGTGCTGGTGGTCATCGACGAGGCGTACCGGGAGTTCGTCACGGACCCCGAGGTGCCGGACGGCCTGGACTACCTCGGTCGGCCGAACGTGGCGGTGCTGCGCACCCTGTCCAAGGCGTGGGGCCTCGCCGGGCTGCGGATCGGCTGGCTGGTCGCGCAGCCGGCGGTGGCGGCGGCGGTCCGCAAGGTGGTGACGCCGTTCTCCACGAGCACTGCGGCCCAGGCCGGCGCGCTCGCGGCGCTGGCGCAGGCCGACGAGATGGAGCGCCGGTGCGCGCTGGTCGTCGCCGAGCGGGACCGGGTCACCGAGGCGCTGCGCAAGTTCGTGCCCGACGTTCCGACCAGCCAGGCGAACTTCGTCTGGCTGCCGCTGGGCGACCGGGCCGTGGCGTTCGGCAAGGCGTGCGAGTCGCGCGGGGTGATCGTGCGGCCGTTCGCCGGGGACGGCGTCCGGGTCACCATCGGCACCCCGACCGAGAACGACGCGTTCCTGGCCGCCGCGGAGGCGGCGCTGACCTGAGCGAACGCGGTATGACCAACCGGTGACATAAGAGCTGTTTGTCTGGTTTTGCACGGTATTTGCCCTATCTTCCGAAGTAGCCGGCGCGGCGCGGACCCGTGCCGGCTCACTTCGAGAAAACGGGGTAACGAACAGTGCGTACTGCCAAGATCTGCCTCGCCGGAGCAGCCGCGGTGGCGGCGGTCGGCTTCCTCGCGGCACCCGCCGCCGCGGCACCCACCGACACCACGACCACCACCTTCGAGGTGCTCGCCGGCACCCTCGACATCGACGCGCCGGCCACCGCCGACCTGGGCACCGGCGCACCCGGTGGCACCATCACCGGCCAGCTCGGCACGGTGACCGTCACCGACTCCCGGGGCTCCGCCGACGCCTCCTGGGTCGCCTCGGTGACGGCGACGGTCTTCCAGACCGGCGGCGGCTCGCCGCCCGAGACGGTTCTGCCGTCCGAGATCGACTACTGGTCCGGTCCGGCGACCGCGACCACCGGCGACGGCACCTTCACCCCGGGGCAGGTCACCGCCGGGGACGCCGCGCCACTGGACAGCACCACCCCACTCACGGCCTTCACCCACACGGGTGGCACGGGCGGCAACACCGCCGCCTGGAACCCCACCCTGGTGGTCAACGTCCCGCTGGACAGCATCGCGGGCGTCTACACCGGCACGGTGACACATTCGGTGGCGTGACCGCCGGGGGCGGTCGACCATCGCGGTCGCGCTCGCCCTGTTCTGCCTCGCCGGTCCGGGTCTGTCGACCCGGGCCGGCGCGGCCGAGCCGGACGCGGGGTCGGACGAGGGCAGCATCGGGATCCGGTTGCTGGAGGCCCCGACCGACCGCCGCGACGACCCGCGGGCACTGCGCTACATCGTCGACCACCTACCGCCGGGCACCACCATCAACCGGCAACTGCTGATCGTGAACCGGACCGGCGAGCCGCGCCGCGTCGACGTGTACCCCGCGGCAGCGACTCTGGAGGGTTCGGCCTTCACATTCGGGGAGGGCAGGGCGGCCAGCGAGCTGACGTCCTGGACCACGGTCGACCGCGACACCGTGGAGTTGGAGCCGTGGGGCGAGGCACGGGTCCGGGCGACCGTCACCGTGCCGACGGCCGCCCCCCGGGGCGAGCGGTACGGCGTCATCTGGGCGTCCACCACCTCAAAGCCCCGGGCGAGCGGCCAAGTCACCCAGATCCACCGGGTCGGTGTTCGGATGTACCTCGACATCGGCCCGGGTGGCGAACCGGCCTCGGACTTCACGATCGGCGACGTGCGCCCGGCCCGCGGTCCTGAGGGCGTGCCCACGGTGACGGTCCAGGTCACCAACACCGGCGGCCGGGCCATCGACCTGACCGGCACGGTCAGCCTGAGCGACGGGCCGGCCGGCAGTCGAGCCGGGCCGTTCCCGGTCGGGAAGGGCGTCACGCTGCCCCCGGGCGGCTCGGGACTGGTCGTCGCCCAGTTCCCCACCGAGCTGCCCAACGGCCGCTGGAAGGCCGAGGTGAACCTGGAGAGCGGGCTGGTGAAGCGGAGCCTGACCGCGCAGATCGAGTTCCCCGACCCCGCTGCGGCCGGCCGCAAGGGCAGCGTCGTGTCCCGCCTGCGCTCTCCCTGGGCGGTGGGAGTTGTCGTCGCGGCGCTGCTGCTGACGACCGGTCTCGCCGTGCTCGTGCGCCGCCGCTCCCGCCGGACCCCTGCCGCCGCGCACCGCGAACACGTTCCGGCCGACCGGCAGGCGGGCCACGTCAGCTCGGTCGGCGGCGACGGGCGGCCAGCCAACCGATGACCACCAGCGTCATCCCCACGGCGACGAGGAGCAGAATCGACCCGTTCGGGCCGGTGACCGGCAGGTTCCCACCGTGGCTGGGCGTCGGGGTGGGCTGCCGGGTCGGCGGGGGCGTGGTCGGGGTGATGGTCGGCGATGCCGGCACCACCTCGAAGGTGACACCGGTGTCGTCCGACGGCGCCACCCGCACCGCGGCAACCGCGCCTGCCGGCGGCCCGCCCGGCAGGAGCGCCGATGGCACCGTGCTCACGAGTCCGGTGGCAGCGGCGAGCACACCACCGACCAACCACCTGGTTGCCCTGCTGGCCATGTCGACCCCTCCCACCCCGAAACCTGAACCGTGAGAAAAGTACCTTTTCCGGACAGATGTGGTGAAAGATTCGGAACCCGGTGCCCCGATCAGGTGGCGGCCAGGATCACCGCCTCCGAGGTCAGGTAGTAGCGCTGGTCGTCGCCGTCCGGATCGACCGGCTCGCGCAGCCGCTCCATCGCGACGTAGCCGGCCTCGGCCCAGACCGCCCCGGGCGTCCAGCCCGTGCCGTCCGAGCCGACGTTGAGCGTGCTGCGGGACAGCAGACGCCCGGTCGCCGGGTCGAGCGTCACCAGGTCGTTCCCCTCGGTCAGCAGATGCACCCGGCCGGGCTGGGCGGCGAGCACCCGCGCCGGGCCCAGGCCCGCAGAACGCCACAGCTCGGCACCCGTACGCGCCGACCGACCCACCGCTACCCCGTCGACGACACCGACAGCCTGTTCGCCGACCACGACGACGCCGGCCGGGTCCAACGCGGGCGCGGCCACCGGCTCGCCACCGCCCAACGCCCAACCCCGGCCACCGGCGTCACCCGGACCCGCCGTGCGTAGGGCCAGACACCCCGACCGGCCGGTACGACATCCGAGCGGGGTGACCACCAGGTGATCCGGGTCGCCCGGGGGTCGCCAGCGCTCGCCCACCAGGCCCGTCGCGGCGTCCCGGAACTCGATCGTGGCCGGGCCGGAGCAGGTGTCCAGTCCGATCAACTGCCCGGTCGCCGTGGTGCCGACGTCGCTGCGGCAGTCGCCGGGCAGGTCGGTCCGCCACAGCTCCCGACCGCTGGACACCTCCACACCGCTCGCCCGCCCGTTCCCGGTGACCGTCAGCACGGTCCGGCCGTCCGGGAGGTCGGTGAAAAGGAGCCCGCTGGGGTTCCAGACGATGGCGGCACCGGTGCGCCGGACCACCGCCGTGCTCGCAACGGGCACCGGCCCGTCGGCCCGCCAGCGGACCCGCCCGGTGGACGCGTCGAGCGCGACCAGCCGGCCGTCCGACCAGCGGCTGACCACGATGGTGCCGCTCGCCACCACCCCGGTCAGCTCCGCCGGCCACCGCCGGTACGACCAGTAGGGGGTGGTGCGGTGCCGCCAGTCGACCGGCCGGTCGGCGTAGACCTGGCGGTGGGCGGCGTACACCCGCAGCCGCCCGTCCACGATCAACGGGGCGACCGGGAGACGGCCGATCACACCGGCCGCGGGTTGGGGCGTCGCCGGATAGTCCGCTCGGGCGGGCGTACTCACCTCGGCCGGCGCGAGCACCCGGTGGACGACGACCGCGACGGCCGCCACGGCGAGTAGCACCGCCACCGCCAGCACGAGCCGTCGCCGGCCCCTCGGGAACCCCATGCCGCACCTCCGCCCGGCACCCTACCCAGCGCACTGGGTCAGAGCCCGGTCAGGTTGTACGGGTCAAGCTCCGGGCACGTGCGCTCAGGCCGCTTCGAGCGAGCCGGCGGCGCGAGCAGCGACGGCCAGGTCGGCGAGGTCACGCCGGAGCGCCACCTCGACCGCACGGGCGGCGAGGCCACCGAGCAGCAGGGCCACCACCCGCCCGTACGGATCGGTCGGCACCGCCTCCTGGGTGACGGTGACCGCGGTGCGCGGGCCGCGACGTCGCCGGGCCGGACGCAGACGCCAGGTGATCCGGTAGTCCGCACCGGCGCCGGAGGAGCAGAGCACCAGCCGCTGGGGTGCGAGCGCCTCCACCACCAGGAACTCCTCGGTGAGGGTGCCGCCGCCCGGCTGGGCGCGCTCGGCACGCCAGGCGGTGCCCGGCCCGAACGGGCCCGGGGTCAGCACCTCGACCGGGCCGGCCCCGGTCAGTCGGGCGGCCCGGTCGGACAGGTCGGTCAGCAGGCACCAGACATCGACGGCGTCCGCCTCGATGAAACCGGTAACCGCGACCGTCGACATGCCACCCTCCCGTGCCACCGACGGTACGCGCGGTGCGGGCCGGACGAGGCCCCCGGACGGAATTTCCACCACCCGGAGGCCACGTTGTCCGTTCCGCCGGTGCGACACCGCTCAGCGTTCGAAGCGACCGGACCTGATCGCCCCGACGAACGCTGTCCATCCCGGCGGGCTGACGGCCAGTGTGGGGCCGCTCTGGTCCTTGGAGTCGCGGACCGCGACCAGGCCGATCACGTCGACCAGGTTGTCCGCCACCTCCACGCAGAGTCCCTGGTCGTTGGACCGGCTGCTGGTGCGCCAGAGCGCTCCGGTGAGATCGTGCATCGTTGTTACCTCCGTGTGCGTCGGGACGCCCCACCACTGGACAGGGGGTGGCGGGGCGACTGATCCGCGTGATCAACGGGGTAACCGGGGTGTGGTTATCGCACAGACGGTGCGACCATGAGTCTCGTCGATGAGACGGCCCGGCGGCGGGTGCCTCAGCGGGCCGGCTGGACCGTTCCGGTGACCTCGCCCAGGGCGATGGTGGTGCCGTCCAACCCGGGCGCGGTGGCGGTGATGGTGACGGTGTCGCCGTCGGCGAGGAAGGTACGGCTCTCGGCGCCGACCTTGGCCGGCTCGGCCCCGCCCCAGGTCAGTTCCAGGAACGAGCCGACCTGGGAGCGCTCGGGGCCGGAGACGGTGCCCGAGGCGTACAGGTCGCCGGTGCGCAGGGACGCGCCGTTGACGGTCAGGTGCGCCAACTGCTGGGCCGGCGTCCAGTACATGCCGGCGAACGGCGGTTCGCTGACCCGTTCGCCGTTCCACTCGACCGACAGCCGCAGGTCGAGCCCCAGGTGCGGGACGTCGCGCAGGTAGTCGACGACCGGCGGGTCCTGATCCGGAGCCGGCACGAAGGCGTCGGCCAACGCTTCCAACGGCGTCACCCAGGCCGAGACCGAGGTGGCGAAGGACTTGCCGAGGAACGGGCCGAGCGGCTGATACTCCCAGGCCTGGATATCGCGGGCCGACCAGTCGTTGACCAGCACCACCCCGAAGACGTGATCGGCGAAGTCCGCCACCGGGACCCGGTCGCCCAACGCGCTGGGCACACCCACCACGAAGCCGACCTCGGCCTCGATGTCGAGGCGTACCGACGGGCCGGTCACCGGACCCTCGGCGGACGCCCGCTGCCCGGTGGGCCGGACCACCGGCGTGCCGGAGACCACGACGGTCCCGGCGCGGCCGTGGTAGCCGATCGGCAGGTGCTTCCAGTTGGGCAGCAGCGGCGGCTGACCCGGGCGGAAGATCTGCCCGACGTTCGACGCGTGGTGCTCCGAGGAGTAGAAGTCGACGTAGTCGGCCACCTCGAAGGGGAGCAGCATCTCCACGTCGGCCAGGGGCACCAGCAGCGGCTCGACCGCCGGGCGGTGCGCCGGGTCGGTGAGCAGCTCCACGATCCGCTGGCGGACCACCGTCCACTGCGGACGCCCGAGCGCCATGAAGTCGTTGAGGGTGGGCCGGCCCAGCGCGCCGGCGGCCAGCACCAGCCCGGCGGCCTCCGCCCCGGTCAGGTCGAACACCCACGAGGAGATGCGTACGCCGATCCGCGGCCCGTCCCCGCCGGAGGAGAACACCCCGTACGGCAGGTTCGTCACGCCGTACGGCGAACCGTCAACGCCGCTCACCCAGGTCATGCGTCGTAGCCCCCGTTCACCAGCGCCAGCCGGATCAGATCGGTAAGTGGTTCCAGGATGCTGCACGAGCCGAAGCCGACCCAGAGCGGGCGCGGCGCGTCCAGCCGTCCGTTGACGCGTTCGAGCAGCGGACGTGGATCGAGGGCGGCCAGCAGCTCGGCGATCACGCGCACGCTCTCCCCGTCGGCGGCGGCGAGCGTCGCGGCCAGCACGTTGGCGTAGCCGTGGTGGGTGAACCCGGTCTCCGGGTCGAGGTGCCGCACCGCCTGGTGCAGTCCGGCGGTGAGCTTGAACGGCAGCGCGCGGTCGCGGCAGGCGCAGAGCACCGCCGCCAGCTCGGCCGGGGTGGGGAACAGTTCGGCGGCGAGGCCGCCGGTGCGGAACTTGGCGGCGATCGGCACGCCGTCGGCGCGGGCGGTGGCGAGGGCATCCAGGGCGCCCATCAGGCCGAAGGTCAGCGGCAGCTCGGCGTAGACGGCCTCGACGCCCGGCAGGGTCTCGGTCAGCCGCAGCAGTTCGGCGACGCCGGGCAGCGGGTCCTCGCCCCGCTTGGCGACGGCCACCTCCACCTGGCGGGCCGTGACGCCGTCGGGTGGCAGGAACGAGAGCGCGAAGGGCAGGCGGGCGATCCCGGTGTCACCGATCAGCCCGATCACCAGGCCCTCACGCTGATCGACGAGACCGCTCAGGTCGCCGGTCACGACGGTCGAGGCGGGGACGAGCAGCGGGCCGACCAGATCCGCGTACCAGGCGGCGCGGTGCTGGCGGTGCGCCTTCAGAGCGTCGGGCAGCGTGGCGCTGCCCGGAGGGAAGACGGCGGCGTCGTCCACCAGGCCGTCGAGGAGCGCGGGCACCTGCGTTGACACGGAACAAGAATCTACGGGACGCTACAAGGAACGGACAACAGCGTCCGATTATCGGACGCCTTCGGCCGGTGAACGGGATATATCGGGAGGCGAGATGCCGTACTACCGCAGCGTCGGCGAGGTGCCGCGCAAGCGCCACACCCAGTTCCGCCAGCCCGACGGCAGCCTCTACGCCGAAGAGCTGATGGGGCAGGAGGGCTTCTCCTCCGACTCGTCCCTGCTCTACCACCGGCACGCGCCCACCGCGATCCTGGCCGCCGACGTGTTCACCCCGCCCGCGTTCACCCGGACGGCGAACCTGCCGCTCAAGCCCCGCCACCTGCGCACCCACAAGCTCGACGCCGGTGATGCCGACCCGATCCTCGGCCGGCAGTACCTGCTCGCCAACGACGACGTCCGCATCGGGTACGTCCTCGCCGACCGGCCCTCCCCGCTGTTCCGCGACGCCACCGGCGACCACTGCCTGTACGTCGAGGCCGGCACGATGCGGGTCGAGTCGCCGTTCGGGGCCCTGGACGCGGTCGCCGGCGACTACGTCGTCATCCCCACCTCGACCATCCACCGGCTGGTCCCCACCGGTGACGTGCCCGTCCGGCTGCTCGCCGTCGAGGCGTCCGGGCACATCGGTCCGCCCAAGCGCTACCTCTCCGTACGCGGGCAGTTCCTGGAGCACTCGCCGTACTGCGAACGAGACGTCCGCGGCCCCGACATGCCCCTACTCGTGGACGGCGAGGAGGTCGAGGTTCTGGTCCGGCACCGTCGCGGCTGGACCCGCCACGTCTACGCCAACCACCCGTTCGACGTGGTCGGCTGGGACGGGCACCTCTACCCGTGGGCGTTCTCCATCCACGACTTCGAGCCGATCACCGGCCGCATCCACCAGCCCCCGCCGGTGCACCAGACCTTCCAGGGCCCGAACTTCGTCATCTGCTCCTTCGTGCCCCGCAAGGTCGACTACCACCCGCAGTCGATCCCGGTGCCGTACAACCACCACAACGTCGACTCCGACGAGATGCTCTTCTACACCGGCGGCAACTACGAGGCCCGGCGCGGCTCCGGCATCGAGCAGGGCTCGATCTCGCTGCACCCCTCCGGGTTCACCCACGGGCCCCAGCCGGGCGCCGCCGAACGCTCCATCGGCGCGGACTACTTCGACGAGCTGGCCGTCATGGTCGACACCTTCCGCCCCCTCGACCTCTGCGACGCGGCACGCGCCTGCGAAGACGAGGGATACGCCTGGACGTGGGCGCGCCGCCCCTAGCGGACGGTTGTTCTGGTGAAGGCGGCGAACTCGGCTATCACCGTGGCGACGATGGCGAGCACCAGCGGCCACGGCGAGCCGACCATGGCGTACACGAGTAGCAGCAGCGGCGCGGCCGCCACCGCGTAGATCGCCAGGGCCATCGTCCGGTCGGCGTGCAGCATGGCCGGCAGGACGCTCCGGGTGAACCCCGGAAGCCGGGCCGCGAGCTGCCACACCACGACGCCGCCGGTCAGGGCGGCGAGCACCGCCAGGACCCGGGAGAACCCGTCGTTCGCCGACGCCGCGAACGCGACCACCACCGCGGCGACCAGTGACCAGCCCGCGCCGTAGAACACCAGGCGGTGCAGGCCGTACGCGAGGGTCCGTGGGGAGTCGATCCGGCTCGGGCCGAACGTCACCATCTCGGCCATCTGCTCCAGCGCCGCCGACCAGCGGCGCTGCTCCAGACGCAGGACGCCGACGTCGTGCCCGACCTCGGCGAGGCGGGGGTCGAGCCGCAGCGCCTCCCGGTAGGCCCGCTCGGCCAGGTCGAACAGCTCCAGCCGGGCCGCGACCAGGCTGAGCACCAGGTGCGCCGGCGGCTCCTGGGGGGCCAGCTCGACCCCACGCCAGGCCGCGTTCAGCGCCGGCTGGCCGTTGCGCGCGTCGGCCAGGATCGCCGCGGCGCTGCGCTGGGCGTACGCGTCGGCCGGCCCGAGCGCCAGCAGCCGGTCGGCGGTGGCGGCCGCGTCGGCGTACCGCCCCAGATCGGCCAGCGCCATCGCCCGCACGACGAGCGTCGGCGGGGCGTCCGGTGCGGCGGCAACGGCCGAGTCGGCGGCGGCGAGCGCGTCGGCCGGCCGGTCGGCGGCGAGATGCACCCGGGCCAGCATGGTGAGGGCGTCCGGGTCGGCGGGCTTCAGCGCGAGCCCCTCGGTCAACTCGCCGGCCGCCTCGTCGTGCCGGCCCAACTCGGCGAGGAGCTGGGCGCGTTCGAGGTAGCCGTCGGCGGCGAACCGGTCGGGGGCGGGATCGGTGGACATCGCGGCGAGCCTAGGCGGCCGGGGCGTCGTACACCAGCGCGACGGCGACGCCCGCCAGACCTTCCTCACGGCCGGCGAAGCCGAGCCCGTCGGTGGTCGCGGCGGAGACGGTCACGGGTGCGCCGACGGCCTCGGAGAGCACCCGCTGAGCCTCATCCCGCCGACGGCCGATCTTGGGCCGGTTGCCGATGACCTGCACGGACACGTTGCCGATCGCCAGGCCGGCGGACCGCACCCGGCGGGCCGTCTCGGCCAGCAGCGCCACGCCGGACGCCCCCGCCCACTCGGGCTGGTCCACCCCGAAGGCCGAGCCGAGATCACCGAGCCCGGCGGCGGAGAGCAGCGCGTTGCAGGCGGCGTGGGCGGCGACGTCCGCGTCCGAGTGCCCGGCGAGACCGTCCTGGTCGGGCCAGAGCAGGCCGGCAACCCAGCAGGGTCGGCCGGGCTCGAACGCGTGCACATCGGTGCCGATGGCCACCCGAGGAACGATCATGATCCGAGACTACGCGTAGAACGAAGGTGCGGTCCCGCCGTGCGGTCGCGAGGCGTCAGTCGCTGGCGGCGAGCAGGTGCTCCGCCAGTGCCAGGTCGAACGGACGGGTGATCTTCAGCGCGTACTCCGAGCCGGGCACGCAGGCCACCGCCACACCCTGCTTCTCGACCAGGCCGGCGTCGTCGGTGAGCGGATCACCCGCGGCGGCGTGCGCGGCGGCCAGCACGGACCGGCGGAAGCCCTGCGGGGTCTGCACGGCGCGCAGGGCGGACCGGTCGACGGTGCCCAGCACCACCTCGTCGGGGCCGACCTCCTTGATGGTGTCGACGACCGGCAGGACCGGGATCACCGCCGGCTGGCCGCCCCGGACCGCGGCGGCGACCGATTCGACCAGCTCGGGTGGGGTCAACGCGCGGGCGGCGTCGTGCACCAGGACGATTGTCGGGCCGGCCGGCACGGCCGCGAGCGCGGCGGCGACGGAGGCCTGTCGTTCGGCGCCACCGGCCACCACGGTCACCGGCGCCACCGAGGCCAGCAACTCACGGACACCCGCCACCTCGGCCGCCGGTGCGGCCACCACGATCGTGTGGACCGACGGTGCGGCGGCGAGCCGGCGCACGGCGTGCACCAGCAGCGGTTCTCCGGCGAGCAGGCGCAACGCCTTGGGTCGACCGGGACCGAGGCGTACGCCGGCACCGGCCGCAGGCACGAGGACCGCGACGTCACCGCGCGGGTTGAGCTGCGCGGTCACGTCGCGGTCCTCGGTGGTTTCTTCGCTACGAAGTGGGTACGACGATGCTGTGCGGACTAGGCCTCGGTGAGGACCTTGTCGAGCAGCGTCTCCGCCTCGTCCTTGGTGCTCTTCTCAGCCAGCGCGACCTCGCCGACGAGAATGTCGCGGGCCTTGGCCAGCATCCGCTTCTCGCCTGCGGAGAGGCCCCGCTCCCGCTCCCGACGCCACAGGTCACGCACGACCTCGGCGACCTTCAGCGGGTTGCCGGAGGCCAGCTTTTCCAGGTTGGCCTTGTAACGCCGCGACCAGTTGGTCGGCTCCTCGGTGTGCGGAGCCCGGAGAACGTCGAAGACCTTACCGAGGCCCTCTTCGCCGACCACCTCGCGAACGCCCACGATCTCGGCGTTCTCAGCCGGCACCCGGACCGTCAGGTCACCCTGCGCGACCCTCAGGACGAGATATTGCTTGGGCTCGCCCTTGATGACCCGAGTCTCGATTGCCTCGATGAGTGCGGCCCCGTGGTGGGGGTAAACAACGGTCTCGCCGACACTGAAAACCATAGGTTCGAAACCCCTTTCGCTGTGTCTAGGGTAACACGCTCAGGCAACGATGTCTCACCGATGTCCTGACCGTTGGCGCAGCTCAGGGGCCCTGTGAGAGGTCTTTCTTCAGCTTGACAGGCGGTCAAACCGATGGTTCAAACACGCTCCGTGACGATCGGATGACTTCCCGATACGAGTGAACAGAACGTCGAGATCAAGGGCTATGCGCTCCTCCCATGGTATCCCGGCGTGCGGGACCGCGCCCAGATGTAGCGGGACGTGCCCCCGGTGCGGGACCCTGGAGTCCGAGCCACACTCCGCTCTCGAGACGCTTCCTGGGGGGTCCGATGGGCAAGCCGGACGCAGAGGGCCACGGGCCATCCGACGGCCTGCCCGACCTACCACCCGAGTGGGGCCGCATCGTCGTCCCCGACGACGCCTCCGCCCTCGCCAGCGAGGCCGCCCAGGTACGTCGTGAGCTGCGCCGGGCCACCGGCCGGTACGCCGGACGCCGGGCACTCGCCCTGCCGCTGCTCGTCCTGGTGGTGGCGGTGCTCACCACTCTGACCGGCCTGCTCGCCGTGACCTGGCCCCGCGCCGGCCGGAGCACCGACCGGCCCACTCCGGCGCCCTCCCCACCACCCGTTTCGCTCACCGGTCAGGCGCTGCCCGCGCTGGACCTGGTCGACGCCGGGCAGGCGCCCGTTCCGCTCCGCGGCCTGTTACCCGCCATGATCATCCTCGTGGACGACTGTGGCTGCCCCGACGTCGTCACCGAGGCCGTGGCGGCGGCGCCCACCGGCGTCACGGTGGTCACCGTGACCGAGGGCCGGGCTGTCGCCACCGCACCACCCGTCGACGGCGTCCGCGCGCTGGCCGACCCCGCCGGCGGTCTGCGCTCATTCCTGGGCCCCGGTGCCGCCAACGCGCTGCTGGTCGGCCGCACCGGCGTGGTGACCCGGGTGCTGCCCGGCGTCGGGCCCGTCGACGCGTACCAGGACGACCTGACCGCCCTGGCCCGCTGAACGGCCTACGACGGGGGCAGCGCGACGAGCTGCGCCTCGACGTCGATGGGCTGGTCGCCGACGGCCGACAGCGACACCCGGAACGGCCCGCCGCCGGGCAGCAGCCGGGCGGACGCGAGCGTGCCGTCGCAGTCGATGCGCGGCGGGCCGGCGATCTCGGCCCCGGTGCTCGTCACCGCCAGCGTGCCCGGTCGGGTGCACCGGTACTGGAGCAGGAAGCGGGAACCGTCGTCGGACGCCTGCCGGGTCCGCTCCTCGCCGGGCGCCAACTCCCGCTGCTCCCGCCAGATCGTGCTGCGGAACGAGGGCAGGTCACTCCCGGGGACGAGAATCCCCACATCGCCGTCGACGTCGGCGATCGCGCCCGCCTCCGCGTCGATCGCGATTCGCGAGTTGCCGCCCACCCGGACGGCCTCGCCGGTCTCCGGGTCGATCCGAACCGTCACGCCCCGTTCCCCGGGTTCGATGCGGGTCAGGATGCGCTCCAGTTCGGTGCTGACGCTGGGCGCGACCACCGGTGAGCTCACCGGCCCGGCCACCGGGGCGGGCGCGGCGGCATGCCACCACCAGCCGCCCACCGCGAGCGCGGCCAGGGCCGCACCGACCAGCACCGCCGACCGCAACCGGTCGTCCGCCCCCGCATCCATGGAACGAGCGTACCGGTCGGGTCGCTGGCGTTCACTCCTGTCGATCGAGCAGGACGGCGTACAGGGTGAGGCCCGGACCGAACGCCAGCATGACCACCTGCCGAGGCGGCGGCGTGGACCGACCCAACCGGTCCAGGATCAGCAGCACCGTCGGCGAGGAGCAGTTGCCGTGCTCGTCCAGCGTCGCCCGGGACGCCGCCAACGCCTCCGGCGGCAGGGCCAACTCCCGCTCGACCACGTTGAGGATCCGCGGCCCGCCCGGGTGCACGGCCCAACCGTCCACGTCGGAGATGGTGCCGCCGTGCCGGGCCAGCAGGTCGTCGACCAGGCCGCGCACGTGCCGGGAGAGGACCTGCGGCACCTTCGACGACAGCCCCATCCGAAAGCCCGCGTCCGTGACGTCCCAGGTCATGTGGTCGGCCGTCGAGGTGTCGGTGACCGAGGCGACCTCGCGCAACGCGTACCCCCGGCCGCCGGGCACCACCACGGCGGCGACGGCGGCGTCCGAGAAGAGCGCGTGCGAGATGATCTGCTGGGTGTCGACCCGGGCCGTGGACGGCTGGATGTGCAGGCTGGTTAGCTCCGCGCAGAGCAGCAACGCCGGCCGGCCCCGGGCGGTGACGAAGTCACTCGCCGCGCCCAACCCCGGAAGCGCCGCGTAGCAGCCCATGTGGCCGACGAACATGCGCTGGGTGTCCGCCGCCATGCCCAGGTCACGGGCGAGCAGGATGTCCAGCCCCGGGGTGGCGTACCCGGTGCAGGAGCAGACGATGAACATCCCGACGTCGCCGGCGTCCAGACCGGCGGCGGTCAACGCGCGCCCCACCGCCTCCTTGCCCAGCGGCAGCGCCTCCACCTGGTAGCGACGCATCCGGCGCTCGGTCGGCCAGTCCGAGACGTCCTCGAGCAACGGGTTGACCGCGGCCTGCCGTCGGGTCACCCCCGAGTTCGCGAAGATCCGTTCGGCCAACGCCCGGGTGCTGCCGGAGAAGTGCCGGGAGAAGAAGCCCTCCCACAGCTCGTCCTGCGAAGCGGACGGCGGCTGCGCTGTCCCGAGCCCCGCGATCACTGGTACGGACACGATCCCCACCTCTCGTCAAACGCTGTCCTCCCCCTGGCCGTCCCTCCGGCCACCTCGGCCGGCCGCACCCTCGTACGTTTCCCGCGACACCCGCTCACCAACGCGGTGCCGATCCGTCGCGGTCCGGGTCCCCGCCCAGCGCGGCGATGCCCAGCCAGTCGGCGCAGACGTCCGACGTGGCCGGGTGCAGTGAGCCGCAACGGGCATCCCGGTAGAGCCGTTCCAACGGGTGGCCGCGTCGGGTCGCCGACGTGCCGGCCGCCTCCAGCATCGACGCCGCCACCTCGGCGGCCGTCGTCCCGGCCAGCAGCTTCGCCCGCCACACCCAGCGGTTGGTCTCCGCGTCACCCGGCGCGTCGTCCACCCGGCGGGCCGCCTCGGCCACCGCCAGCTCGGCGGCAGCCGTCGCCGCGTCCGCCCGGCCCAGCCGCGAGCGCACCGCCGGCAGACCGGCCAGGTTGCGGGCGTTGAGGTGCTCGGCCGCCGCGTCGATGGCGGCCCGCGCCACGCCCACGTAGACGGCCGCGTAGCTGGCCACCAGCCAGTGCGGCATGAGCTGGGCGATCACGAGGGCCAACCCCTCCACCCCACCGAGCAGCCGGTCGCCCGGCACGGTGACGTCCAGATGCAGGTCGTGCGACGAGGTGGCCCGCATGCCGAGGGCGTCCCAGGTCGGCTCGACGCTCAAACCGTCGCCGGCCGGCACCAGGAACTGCGACACCGTCGACTGGTCGGTGGCGCTGCGCGCGGCCACCAGGTAGCCGTCGGCGTGCCCGGCCCCGGAACAGAAGGTCTTGCTGCCCTTGAGGTGCCAACCGCCGTCGGTCGGCTCGTAGACCGTGCTCAACTGCGAGAGGCGCGCGCCGGTGCCCCGCTCGCTCATCGCGACGCCGTACCAGGCGCCCTGGGCAGCGGCGGTGAGCAGCCGGTCCCGGGCGGCCAGCGCCTCGTCCGACACGCCCAGAGCCTCGGCCAACTCCTCGGTGACCGCGCCCAGCGCGCCGGTCACCGACGCGTGCATGTTGAACACCAGCGCCGTCGCGCCGTTGCCCCGGGCCAGCTCGGTGGCGACCGCGGTGTACTCCGCGAAGCTCGCGCCCAGGCCACCGAGAGCGCGCGGCACCATCAACCCGAAGAGGCCGGCCTCCCGCAGGTCACGGAAGTCCTCGGCCGGGAAGGAGCCGTCCCGGTCGTGCTCCGCCGCCCGCGCGGCGAACCGCGGCGTCAATCGGCGGGCCGCCTCAAGCGCGTGCACCGTCATATCGCTCCCTCCTCGGCGTCCCATACCCCGCCACGAGCCGACTATCCTCTGCGGACCCCCTGGCCCTGGTAGAGCACGGCGGTGGACCGGGTCGGCACGATGCGCGGGGCACGACCGGTCAACGGCACACCCGGCGTCCGTGCCGCGCGGGCCCGCCGCACCAGCCAGGCGAGCAGCCCCCCGACCTGCGGTCGGATCCCACGTAGGCGCAGCTCGACGCCGTGCCGGGCGCACTCGGCCACGAGCGCCCGCGCGTCCACGAACAACCGTGGATCGTGGATGCCACGCGGCACCGTCGGCAGCCGCTCGGCGATCCGCACCGCGACCAGCCGGGCCAGCGCCGTGTCGTTGAGCGTGTCCAGCACGAGCAGGCCGCCCGGGCGCAGCAGGCGGCACGCCTCGGCCACCGCCCGCGGCCAGTCCGGCACGTGTTCCAGCAGCTCGCCGGCGGAGACCACGTCGGCGCACCCGTCGGGCAGCGGCACCGCCGTGGCGTCACCCTGCACCACCCGTACGCCGTGCCCGGCGGCCTGGACCAGCGCCGAACGGGTCAGGTCCACCCCGACGTGCCGGTAGCCCTTGCCGGCCAGGTGCGGCGCGAGCAGACCGGCGCCGCAGCCCAGATCGACCAGGACCGCGCCCGGACTCCTCGTCGGCGGTACGAGCGCCGCACGGGCCTCGGCCAGCCAGTGCAGCATCGCGAACGCGCCATCCGGCCGCCACCACTCACCGGCCAGGTCGTCGTACTGGCGCGGATCGTTGCGCGGCAGCACCCGCTGGGCGGTCGACGCCACGTCTCGCATGGCTCCGAGCGTGGCACGACTGCTCGGTAACGACCAGACTTCCCTTATGTCGTCGAGGGTGTTAGGGCTGGTCAGGGCGAGCCATCCGGAACCGGCCGCTGCGGTGACCACAGTGTCCGGTCTGCTGGCCTGGGGAGTGGGCCACCGGCCCTGGGGAATCGTCTCCGTGGTGCTCGCCGTACTCGCCAGCCAACTCGCGGTCGGCTGGACCAACGACGCGTTGGACGCCGAGCGGGATGCCACGGTGGGGCGTACCGACAAGCCGGTCGCCGCCGGCGCGGTGGGCCGGCGCGTCACGGCCTGGGCCGCCGCGGTGGCCGCGGTGGCCTGCCCGCTGCTGGCGCTGACCACGAACCCCCGGGCGGCGCTCTGGCTCACGGTCGCCCTGGTCTCCGCGCTGCTCTACGACTGGCCGCTCAAGGCCACCGTCTTCTCGGTCCTGCCGTACGCCGTCTCCTTCGGCGCGCTGCCCGGCTTCGTGGTGCTGGCGCTGCCCGGCGAACCGACCCCACCGCTCTGGCTGCTGACGGCGGCGGCCTGCCTCGGCGCCGGCGCGCACTTCGCCAACGTGCTGCCCGACCTCGCCGACGACGCCCGCACGGGTGTACGCGGCCTGCCGCACCGCCTCGGCGCGGCGGGCAGTCGGGCGGCCGCGGCCGGACTGCTCCTCGCCGCGACCGCCGTCCTGGTCCTGGGACCACCCGGACCGCCGTCGGTCCTCGGGCTCGCGGCGGTCGGCACGGCCGCCGTCGTGCCGCCACTGAGTTGGTACGCCGGGCGCTCGGCGGCCCGCGCGGGCCGGCGGCCGGTGGCTGCCTTCCGGGCCGTGATGCTGGTGGCCCTCATCGACGTCGCGCTGCTGGTGGCGAGCGGTCGGGTGGTGTGACGGCACCCGGCGGGGTGGCATTGCCGGGTCCCCGTGCGGGCCTCGATCAGCTCCAACTACCCTGGAGCGCGGTCTGCGCGGGTATGGCCACCTCCCCCGGCGTGCGCCCGGGTGGGGATCGTAACGAGGAGGACCGACGTGACGCGCTCGATCAACCGATCCCGGCGGGCGGCCCTGCTGCTGTCCGGAGTCGCGGCGGCCACCAGCCTGCTCGCGTCCGGATGCGGCGCTGGCCAGATCGCCGAGACGGCTTTGAAGGAGCCGTCCGTCCAGGGCGTCAACCTCACGACCCCCAACGGCGCCTACTCGGTGCGTGGCCTGCTGGTCACCTACCCCGGCACCGAGGGTTACCGGGCCGGCCAGGACGCCCCGCTCAACGCGGTGATCTACAACGACTCGAAGAGCACCGTGACGGTCACCGTCACCACGCAAAGCGCCCGCGAGGTGCTGATCTCGGGTGGCTCGGCCAGCCCGACGCCGTCCGCCTCGGAGTCGGCCTCGGCCACCCCGTCGGGCTCGGCCACCCCGTCGGGCTCGGCCAGCCCGTCGACCACCGAGTCCGGCTCGGCCAGCCCGTCCGCGACCCCGTCCGAGACCGGTTCGTCGTCGGCGACCCCGTCCGCACCGGAGTCGGCGCGGGCGTCGGGTTCGGCCAGCGCTGCCGCGCCGGGCCAGCCCGCCCGCATCGAACTGGCCCCGCTGAGCTACCTCCAGCTCAACTCGGAGTCCACCTCGCAGCTGCGGCTGGTCGGTCTGACCGAGGCGCTGCGCTCCGGCCAGAACGTCGTCGTGACCTTCGACTTCGGCAACGGCAACACGGTCACCGGCCCCGCGCCGATCGCGGTGCCGCTCACCCCGGCGGCCCCCGCCTCGCCGATCATCGAGCGCGAGGGCGGCTACGAGGGCAACGAGGGTGGCACCACCCACGAGTGAGCCCGATCCTCAACTACGGAACACCCCGGCGTGGGAACCACCACGCCGGGGTGTTTTCGTCGTACGAGGCGGCTAGCGTCCTGATGTGACCACCTCCCGATCGACCTCCGGCCGTGGCGGCGCGGCAGGTGCGCCCCGCGCCCGGTCCGCCACCCGCGAACCGCGCCCGGCGTACGAGTGCGACGCCTGCGGGCACCAGCCGCCCAAGTGGGTGGGTCGCTGCCCGGAGTGCGGCGAGTGGGGCTCGGTGGTCGAGTCGACGGTGACCGGGCCGACCGTCTCCGGTCGGGTAGTCAGTTCGCGGATGCCGGCCGAGCCGGCCCGGCCGATCGCCACCATCAGCGCGGCTCCGGCCCGCGCCCGGCCGACCGGGGTGAGCGAGCTGGACCGGGTGCTCGGTGGCGGCCTGGTCCCCGGGGCGGTCGTGCTGCTCGCCGGCGAGCCCGGCGTGGGCAAGTCGACCCTCCTGCTCGACGTGGCGCAGCAGTGGGCGGTGGGCGCCGGCAGCCCGTCCCTGGTGGTCAGCGGGGAAGAATCGGTCAGTCAGGTCCGGCTGCGCGCCGAGCGGATGGGCACCCTGCACGAGCAGCTCTACCTGGCGGCCGAGAGCGACCTGGCGTCGGTGCTCGGGCACCTCGACGCGGTCAAGCCGGGCCTGCTGGTGCTCGACTCGGTGCAGACCATCTCGACCACCGGCACCGAGGGTGTGCCGGGCGGCGTGACCCAGGTCCGGGCGGTCACCGCCGCACTGGTCTCGGTCGCCAAGGAGCGGGGCATCGCGACCGTGCTGGTCGGGCACGTCACCAAGGACGGTCAGGTGGCCGGGCCGCGTGTGCTGGAGCACCTGGTCGACGTGGTGCTGCACTTCGAGGGCGACAAACACTCCTCGCTACGGCTCGTGCGCGGCGTCAAGAACCGGTTCGGGGCGGCCGACGAGGTGGGCTGCTTCGAGATGCACGAGGGCGGCATCAGCAGCCTGGCCGACCCGTCCGGCTTGTTCCTCACCCGCTACTCCGAACCGGTGCCCGGCACCTGCGTGACCGTGGCGATGGAGGGGCGGCGGGCACTGGTCACGGAGGTACAGGCCCTGATCGGCGCGACGGTGGCCGGCTCTCCCCGCCGTACCGTCTCGGGCCTCGACTCGGCCCGCCTGGCCATGGTGCTCGCGGTCCTGCAACGGCGTACGGAGCGGTTGACCCTGCACGACCGGGAGGTGTTCGCGGCCACCGTCGGCGGCATCCGGGTGGTGGAGCCGGCAGCCGACCTGGCCGTCGCGTTGGCGGTCGCCTCCGGCGGGCTCAACCTGGCGATCGCGCCGCATCTCGTCGCGATCGGCGAGGTGGGGTTGACCGGCGAGGTGCGCCGGGTCGGTGCGGTGCCGCGCCGGCTGGCGGAGGCCGCCCGCCTGGGGTTCAAGGTGGCGCTGGTTCCGCCGGGTTGTGGCCCGGCGAGCACCGGTGCGGGGCCGGATCAGATGCGGGTGACCGAGGTCACTGACGTGCGCTCAGCCCTGCACCATGCGGCCCGCGCGTCCGCCGAGTGACTCAGCGTGCCGACGCCA
Source organism: Micromonospora sp. NPDC049359 (assembly GCF_044466585.1). Classification (NCBI taxonomy): domain Bacteria; kingdom Bacillati; phylum Actinomycetota; class Actinomycetes; order Micromonosporales; family Micromonosporaceae; genus Micromonospora; species Micromonospora sp. NPDC049359. Next base: position 337,475 of record NZ_JBITMW010000004.1, read on the forward strand.
ACGGCGATAACGGACAGCATCGCCGCAAGTGGAAACGGTTCGAAGGGCGGCATCGTGACACATCACAGTAACCACGACAGCACCCACCGCACGGCAGTCCGTAGACTGTGCCCGTGCCGATCGACCGCGATACCACCAAGCCTGCCGGAGCGCCGCCCCAGGCCCGCACCGGCACCGTGGGCTCGCCGGCCCGCCCGATCAGCGTGAGCGTGACCGCCGCTGCCGGGGGTGCCGGCGATCCGCTGCGGGCGAATCTCGCCCTGATGGCACCCGGCACCGCGCTGCGCGACGGGTTGGAGCGCATCCTGCGGGGTCGCACCGGCGCGCTCATCGTGCTCGGCTACGACAAGGTCGTCGAGGGCCTCTGCACCGGCGGCTTCCCGCTGGACGTCGAGTTCTCCGCGACCCGGGTCCGCGAGCTGTGCAAGATGGACGGCGCCGTGGTGCTGTCCAGTGACGGCACCCGCATCGTCCGGGCGGCCGTGCACCTGATGCCCGACCCGTCCATCCCGACGGAGGAATCGGGCACCCGGCACCGCACCGCCGAACGGGTCGCCCGGCAGACCGGCTACCCGGTGATCTCGGTCAGCCAGTCGATGCGGATCATCAGCCTCTACGTCAACGGTCAGCGGCACGTCCTCGACGACTCGGCCGCGATCCTCTCCCGGGCCAACCAGGCGCTGGCCACCCTTGAGCGCTACAAGCTGCGGCTGGACGAGGTCTCCGGCACGCTCTCCGCGCTCGAGATCGAAGACCTGGTCACGGTGCGGGACGCGGTGGCGGTGGTGCAGCGGCTGGAGATGGTCCGCCGGATCGCCGACGAGATCGCCGGTTACGTCGTCGAGCTGGGCACCGACGGTCGACTGCTCGCTCTCCAGCTCGACGAGCTGATGGCCGGCGTCGACGCCGACCGCACGCTTGTCATCCGGGACTACCTGCCCGTCGGCCGTAAGTCCCGCACCCTGGACGAGGCGCTGGTGGAGCTGGATCTGCTGGGCGCCACCGAGCTGATCGACCTGGTGTCGGTCGCCAAGGCGATCGGCTACCCGGCCGCATCGGACGCGCTGGATGCCGCCGTCAGCCCGCGGGGCTTCCGGCTGCTGGCCAAGGTTCCGCGCCTGCCGGTGGCCGTGGTCGACCGTCTGGTGCTGCACTTCGGCAGCCTGCAGCGGTTGCTGGGCGCGACCGTGGAGGACCTGCAGGCCGTCGAGGGTGTGGGCGACGCCCGCGCCCGGGGCGTCCGCGAGGGCCTGTCCCGGCTCGCCGAGGCATCCATCCTTGAGCGGTACGTCTGATCCGCCGCCGATCCGGCTGGCCGGAGTGCCGACTCAGCCGGTGATCGTGATCTTCGCGGGCTCGCTGTACTTGGTGCCGACCCGGGCGAACACCTGGTACGTCCCCGCCGGCGCGAACGGCCCCGCGGCCAGACCCGCGCCGTCGCACCGGCTGGTGTCCCGTCCGTTCCAGCCCACCTGGTAGGAGCGCTCGAACCCGGGCGTGAACGACTGCACATCCGAGCCCTGGACCTTGCCGCAGGTGTCGGACGACCACACCTTCTCGGCGCCCGCCTTGATGAAGATCTCCTGGAGGTCGGCGCCGACGTTACGGCTGCACGTACGCTGCGAGGTGTTCTTGATCTTCAGTTGGAGGTCGACCACCGCGCCGCGCTGTGCCGAACTGGGCCGCGCCGCCGACGTCACGCTGATCTCCGCGTCGGTGCAGGTGCCGTCGTCGACCGACCCGGCGGCCGAGTCCGGCGGTGGGTCATTGGTGGTGGCTCCGCGGCCGGGGTCCGTGGCGTTCGTGGCATCCGGACCGGCGGATTGCTCCGTGGCACTCGGCGCCGCCGACCCGGACGCCGACGGAGCCCCCGACTGCGGGGTCAGCACCGGCCCCACCGCCCCCGGGCTTGACGTCGGAGTCGGCGTCGAGCCGGCCCGTGGGTGACCGCCGGAGCGACCCGAGCCGGTGCAGGAGTAGAGCACGACAATCAGGAAAAGCAGCACCGCTCCGAATACGACGGCGCGACGCCGCCAGTACACGGCGGGTGGCAGGGGGCCGACCGTCAGACGCATGATGCCCCCCACCGTAGTCGCGCCGCACCCACCGGCGGGTCACGACGCGCCGGAGCGTCAGCGGGGCAGCGCGAAGAACATCCACTGAGGACGGACGGGCCGGCGTCCGGCCGCCCGGTCAGAGATAGACCTTGCGCTGGTAGACGGCGTGCGCGCCGGCCACCCGGTCCAGAAAGAGCAGCCCTTCACAGTGGTCGATCTCGTGCTGCAACGCCCGCGCCTCGAAGCCGTCCGTCACCAGTCGGACCGCCGCCCCCGTGCCCGGCAGGTCACCCTCCACGACGAGCCGACTCGCCCGCTTCACGTCCCCGGTCAGGTCCGGCACGGACATGCAGCCCTCCCGACCCGGCTTCCATCGGGTCGCCTCGACCACCCGGGCATTACACAGCACGAAGGTGCCGTGCACGGTGACCGCCTTCGGGTGGCCCGTCACGTCGACGGCGAAGACCCGGGCGCCCACGCCGACCTGCGGCGCCGCCAGACCCACGCAGCCCGGCGAGACCCGCATCGTGGCCACCAGGTCGGCGGCCAACCGGATGATCTCCTCGGCGGTGGGATCGACGTCGCCTCCGGCCCGGCTCAGCACCGGATGCGGGGCCGACACGACGGCCCGCACCTCACCCGCCATCGCCAGCGACTCCGGCGTCCAATCCCCCAGACCGGCGTACGCCTCGCCCCGCCCGTCGCTCACAGCAGATCCGGGTCTGCCGGCCGGAGGGTGACCTCGACCCCCACCTCGGCGGCCGTCCGGTGCAGCCGTTCGGTAAGCGCCTCGACGACCCCCGCCGGCAGCTCGACCTCGGCCAACACCACGTAGAGCGAACCGGCCAGCCGGGTGCTCAGGTCGGTGACGTTGCCACCGGCGTCCACCAGCACCCGGGTCATCGCCGCCACGATGCCCATCCGGTCCGACCCGTGCACCGCCAGCACGTACGGCTCGCCGGCCGGCGCCACCTCACCGTCCGGCGTCACCGCGCGTACGGTCGCCAGAAGTTGCCCCTCGGTCGCCAGCGGCGCCAACGCCGCCTCCACCTCGGCGGCGGCCGGGCCGGTGCAGATGAGGGTCATCGCGAAATGCCCCCGCAGGCGGGTCATCGTGCTGTCGGTGAGGTTCGCCCCCAGCCGGGCCAGCACCTCGGCGACGTCGGCCACGATGCCCGGCCGGTCCCGGCCGATGACGGTGATCGCGAGCTCGTTCATCCGCGCATTCTGCCCGATCCGTCCACCAGCACGGCGACACCCTGCCCGAGCCGCCCAACCAGCGGGACCGGACCGCGTGACATCATCGACGACGCCATGACTCAACCCGATTTCGCCGCGCTGGTCAGCCGATGGTTCCAGCAGCACGCCCGTGACCTGCCGTGGCGGGAACCCGACGTGACCCCGTGGGCCATCCTGGTCAGCGAGGTCATGCTCCAGCAGACGCCGGTGGTCCGGGTGGTGCCGGCCTGGCACGCCTGGCTGGCCCGCTGGCCCGACCCGGCGGCGCTGGCGGCGGACACCCCGGCCGAGGCGATCCGCATGTGGGGGCGGCTCGGCTATCCGCGCCGCGCCGTCCGACTGCGGGAATGTGCGGTGGCCATCGTGGACCGACACGGCGGCCAGGTGCCCGACCGACTGGAACAGCTACTGGCGCTGCCCGGCGTGGGCACGTACACGGCACGCGCGGTGGCCGCGTTCGCGTTCGGGCAGCGACACCCGGTCGTCGACACCAACGTCCGACGGGTGGTCTGTCGAGCCGTGGCCGGTGAGCCGGACGCCGGCCCGGTCACCCGCCCGGCCGACCTGGTCGCCACCGAGGAGCTGCTGCCCCCGGAGCCCGCCGCCGCCGCGCTGGCCAGCGCCGCCTTCATGGAGCTGGGCGCGGTGCTCTGCACCGCCCGCGCGCCGCGCTGCACGGCCTGCCCGGTCGAGTCGGTCTGCGCCTGGCGGGCCTCCGGGCAGGCGCCACCGACCGGCCCCACCCGCCGTCCCCAGCGGTACGCGGGCACCGACCGACAGGTACGTGGACTGCTGCTCGGGGTGCTCCGGGAGACCACCGGGCCGGTCCCGCACCAGCGCCTCGACCAGGTGTGGACCGACGACGTGCAGCGCGCCCGCGCACTGGCCGGCCTGGTGCAGGACGGACTCGTGGAGCCCGTCGGGGCCGACTCGTTCCGGCTCGCCGGCGACGGCCCGTCGACCCCCGCCGCCAACCTGATCACCTGACCCGCCGGGCCCTACGCTCGGACGCCAGATCACCCTCGATCCAGCGCTCCCGGCCGGCCCGACGCGGGTGTGGGAACGCCGCCGACGGAGTGGGGCAGCGCGCAGAAAAGGGCGGGGCCCCGGTGGCTTACGCCGCCGGAGCCCCGCCCCCTGTGCTGCTGGTTATGCCACCTCGTCCGTCGCCGCTGCCGCGGTGCCGGCGGCGGTGCCACCGAGGTCGGCCGGAACGGCGTCCGGAACCTCGACCGGCTTCTCCGCACCCCGGAAGACGAGCTTGGACTTGTCGATGTCGTTCGGGTCGCCCTCGCAGTCCACCACCACGATCTGACCGGGGGTCAGCTCGTTGAACAGAATCCGCTCGGAGAGGTTGTCCTCGATGTCGCGCTGGATCGTGCGACGAAGCGGACGGGCACCGAGCACCGGGTCGAAGCCCTTCGCCGCCAGGTACTTCTTGGCGTTGTCGGTCAGCTCCAGACCCATGTCCTTGTTGCGCAGCTGGCCCTCGATCCGCTGGATCATGATGTCCACGATCGAGAGGATCTCGCTCTGGCGCAGCTGGTGGAAGACGATGGTGTCGTCGATCCGGTTGAGGAACTCAGGCCGGAAGTGCTGCTTGAGCTCGTCGTTGACCTTCTGCTTCATCCGGTCGTAGTTCGACTCGGAGTCCTCCGAGGCCTGGAAGCCCAGCGACACCGCCTTGGCGACGTCGCGGGTGCCCAGGTTGGTGGTCAGGATGATGACCGTGTTCTTGAAGTCCACGATCCGGCCCTGACCGTCGGTGAGCCGACCGTCTTCGAGGATCTGCAGGAGCGTGTTGAACACGTCCGGGTGGGCCTTCTCGATCTCGTCGAACAGGACCACCGAGAACGGACGACGACGCACCTTCTCGGTCAGCTGCCCGCCCTCGTCGTAACCGACGTAGCCGGGAGGGGCACCCACGAGGCGGGACACCGTGTACCGGTCGTGGAACTCGGACATGTCCAGCTGGATGAGGGCGTCCTCGCTGCCGAAGAGGAACTCGGCGAGCGCCTTGGACAGCTCGGTCTTACCGACACCGGACGGGCCGGCGAAGATGAACGAGCCGGACGGGCGCTTCGGGTCCTTCAGGCCGGCCCGGGTACGCCGGATCGCCTTCGAGACCGCCTTGACCGCGTCCTCCTGGCCGATGACGCGCTTGTGCAGCTCGTCCTCCATGCGCAGCAGGCGCGAGGTCTCCTCCTCGGTCAGCTTGTAGACCGGGATACCGGTCCAGTTGCCGAGTACCTCGGCGATCTGCTCGTCGTCGACCTCGCTGACGACGTCCAGGTCACCGGCCTTCCACTCCTTCTCCCGCTGCGCCTTCTGACCGAGGAGCTGCTTCTCCTTGTCGCGCAGCTGGGCGGCGCGCTCGAAGTCCTGCGCGTCGATCGCGGACTCCTTGTCGCGACGCACCTGGGCGATGCGCTCGTCGAAGTCACGCAGGTCTGGCGGCGCGGTCATCCGACGGATCCGCATCCGGGCGCCGGCCTCGTCGATCAGGTCGATCGCCTTGTCCGGCAGGAAGCGGTCCGAGATGTACCTGTCGGCCAGGGTCGCGGCGGCCACGAGAGCGGCGTCCGTGATCGAGACCCGGTGGTGCGCCTCGTAACGGTCCCGCAGGCCCTTGAGGATCTCGATGGTGTGCGCCAGCGACGGCTCACCCACCTGGATCGGCTGGAACCGGCGCTCGAGAGCGGCGTCCTTCTCCAGGTGCTTGCGGTATTCGTCGAGCGTGGTGGCGCCGATGGTCTGCAGCTCACCACGGGCCAGCATCGGCTTGAGGATGCTGGCGGCGTCGATCGCGCCCTCGGCGGCACCCGCGCCCACGAGGGTGTGGATCTCGTCGATGAACAGGATGATGTCGCCCCGCGTGCGGATCTCCTTGAGCACCTTCTTGAGGCGCTCCTCGAAGTCACCGCGGTAGCGGGAGCCCGCGACCAGCGCACCCAGGTCGAGCGTGTAGAGCTGCTTGTCCTTCAGAGTCTCGGGCACCTCGCCCTTGATGATCTTCTGGGAAAGCCCCTCCACCACGGCGGTCTTACCGACGCCGGGCTCACCGATCAGGACCGGGTTGTTCTTGGTACGGCGGGAGAGCACCTGCATGACCCGCTCGATTTCCTTCTCGCGCCCGATGACCGGGTCGAGCTTGCCCTCGCGGGCGGCCTGGGTCAGGTTGCGGCCGAACTGGTCCAGCACCAGGCTGGTCGACGGCGCGGCCTCACCCGGCGCGGCACCCGCCGCGGCGGGCTCCTTGCCCTGGTAGCCGGAGAGGAGCTGGATCACCTGCTGGCGGACCCGGTTGAGGTCGGCGCCGAGCTTGACCAGCACCTGGGCGGCGACGCCCTCGCCCTCACGGATCAGCCCGAGCAGGATGTGCTCGGTGCCGATGTAGTTGTGGCCGAGCTGCAGCGCCTCGCGCAGCGACAGCTCCAGCACCTTCTTGGCCCGCGGCGTGAACGGGATGTGCCCGCTCGGCGCCTGCTGGCCCTGGCCGATGATCTCCTCGACCTGCTGACGGACGCCCTCCAGGGAGATGCCGAGGCTCTCCAGGGCCTTTGCCGCGACGCCTTCACCTTCGTGGATCAGGCCCAGCAGGATGTGTTCCGTACCGATGTAGTTGTGGTTGAGCATCCGGGCCTCTTCTTGGGCCAGGACGACAACCCGTCGCGCTCGGTCGGTGAACCGCTCGAACATGCCCTCGTGCTCCTCACATGCCGTGCGCCTTGATGGTCAAGATCTTGGCGGGGCCGGTGCACGAACGTCCGGGACGGGCGTCCGTGCCTCCTTACTCTATCGTCGCTGACCGACTCGGCTGAGGTCGTGTCTCTCCGGTCCGGGTCAGTTCCACGTCGTTTTGCACAACCGTCCGCGCTCAGGAGGTGTTCCGGTACCCCTGTCGCTACGCGTAGAGCGAAATCCGGTGGACCACGGAGAAGCCCTCCGCCGCCTCCGGAGCGGCCCAGAGGGGCCCGGAGAGGCCCAGCGGGGCGTCTCGGCGGCCATCCACAGGTTGTGGAAAACTTCTCCACCGCCTGTGGACAACGTCGCCCGGTCCGCCCGACATTCCCGCCCGCGACCCGACCACCGCACGCGGCCCCGACGGGGTGGAAAGACGGCGACGCCGGCCCGGAGGAAGCTCCGGCCCGGCGTCGGTGTCGCCCCGCGGTGGCCGCCGCCACCGCTGCGCTGAACGAGATCAGCGCTTGGCGTGGAACTCGTCGACGATCTCCTGCGGAATACGACCGCGGTCCGAGATGTCCTTGCCGGCCTTCTTGGCCCAGTCCCGGATCGCCTTGTTCTGCTCCCGGTCGGCGGTGGCGCCACCGCGACCGCGGGCGGCCCGCCCACCGATCACCACGCCACCCCGACCAACCTTGGTGCCGGCACCCACGTACGGCGCGAATACGTCGCGCAATTTCGCGGCGTTGGCGCCGGACAGGTCGATCTCGTACTGAACGCCGTCGAGCGCGAACTTGACGGTCTCGTCCGCGTCCCCGCCGTCCAGGTCATCGACCAGCTTGTGAATGATCTGCTTGGCCACGTCCCACATTCCTTTCGAGCAGGGCGCTCCTGCTAATGAGAGCACAATAACCCCCGTGCTGCTCGCCCCGTCAATAGGATGCCGTTACGACTCGCTGGGAGTCGGCGGACGACTACTCCGGGCGGACCAACGGGAAGAGGATCGTTTCCCGAATTCCGAGGCCGGTCAGGGCCATCAACAGGCGGTCGATTCCCATTCCCATACCCCCGGCGGGAGGCATTCCGTACTCCATGGCCCGGAGAAAGTCCTCGTCGAGACGCATCGCCTCGTCGTCGCCCCGGGCCGCGAGCTGCGCTTGGGCGACCAGCCGTTCCCGCTGCACCACGGGGTCGACCAGCTCGGAGTACCCGGTGCCCAGCTCGAAACCGAGGACGTAGAGGTCCCACTTCTCGGCCAACCCCGGCTCGCTGCGGTGCGCCCGGGTGAGCGGGCTGGTCTCCTCCGGGTAGTCGCGTACGAAGGTGGGCGCCTGCAGGCCGGGGACGACCAGTTCCTCGAACAACTCCTCGGCCAGCTTGCCTGGGCCCCACTTCGGGTCCACGGCCAATCCCACCTTGTCCGCGTACTCGACCAGCCGAGCGTGTTCGGTACGGACCGTGACCTCCTCGCCGAGCGCCTCGGAAAGGACCCCGAACAGCGACACCGATCGCCACTCGCCGCCCAGGTCGAACTCCCGCCCGTCGGCGTGGGTCACCACCGTCGAGCCGCTCACCGCGATCGCCGCCTGTTGCACGAGATTGCGGGTCAACTCGCCGATCGTGTCGTAGTCCCCGTACGCCTGGTAGGTCTCCAGCATCGCGAACTCCGGCGAGTGCGAAGAGTCGACACCCTCATTACGGAAGTTGCGGTTGATCTCGAAGACGCGATCCACGCCACCGACGACGGCGCGCTTCAAAAACAGTTCCGGCGCGATTCGCAGATACAGATCGGTGCTCAACGCATTGCTGTGGGTCACGAACGGTCGGGCCGCCGCACCACCATGCAGGAGTTGCAGCATCGGAGTTTCCACCTCGATGAAACCCTGACCGTGCAGTGAATCGCGCAGGCTGCGTACCGCCGCCGCGCGGGTACGGACCATCTGCCGGGCCTGCGGGCGGACGATCAGGTCCACGTAGCGCTGCCGGACCCGCGCCTCCTCGGAGAGCGGCTTGTGCGCCACCGGCAACGGCCGCAGCGCCTTGGCGGTCATCTCCCAGCGCTGCGCCAGCACCGACAGCTCGCCCCGGCGGCTGGTGATCACCTCGCCGGTCACGCCGACGTGGTCACCCAGGTCGACGAGGCGCTTCCAGGCCTCCAGCCGCTCCGCGCCGACCCGGTCGAGGGAGAGCATCGCCTGCAACTCCGTGCCGTCGCCGTCCCGCAGGGTCGCGAAGCAGAGCTTCCCCGTGTTGCGTACGAAGATCACCCGGCCGGTGACCGAGACCTCGTCGCCGGTGGCGGTGTCGGTGGGCAGCTCGGCGTAGCGGGTACGGATCTCGGCCAGCGTGGTGGTCCGCGGGAAACCGACCGGGTAGGGCTCGACGCCCTCGGCGAGCATCCGGTCCCGCTTCTCCCGGCGGACCTTCATCTGCTCGGGAAGGTCGTCGGCGGGGTCCACTGGCACGGCGTTCTGCTCGCTCACGGCACGCTTCCTCGTCACGGGAGATACGGGGGGTCAGGCCCGAGCGTACTCAAGCGCTCCGGGGGCCGTTACCGGATACTGCCCGTCATGGTCGATCCCACTCACGCCCTCTCCTTCGGTGCCGCGGCGAGCGATTACGACCGGTTCCGACCCACCTATCCCGCCGCGGCGCTCCGGTGGGCCCTCGACGGCCTGGGCGAGGGCGGGCAGGTTGTCGACCTGGGGGCCGGCACCGGCATCCTGACGCGCGCCGTGCAGGCTCTGGGCTTCCACGTCGTACCCGTGGAGCCTGATCCGGGGATGCGGACGCAACTCGCGGTCTCCACGCCGGGCACGACGGCGCTGGCGGGCAGCGCGGAGGCCGTGCCGCTGCCCGACGGCGTGGCGGACGCGGTGCTGGTGGGGACGGCGTACCACTGGTTCGACCGGGAGCCCGCGCACGCCGAGATCGCCCGGGTGCTGCGCCCCGGCGGCCTCTTCGCCCCCATCTGGAACATCCGGGACGACAGCGTCGAATGGGTGGCGGAGCTGGGCAGGATCGCCCACCTCGACGACAAGTCGGCCGAGCTGGTCCAGCACAACACCGACTTCGGAAACGGGTTCACGGCCGTCGAGGCGCGCGAGTTCGGGCACCGCACGGTCCTCACCCCCGACGAGGTGCTGGGCATGATCCGCACCCGTTCGTACTGGCTCACCGCCTCGGCCGACGATCAGCGGCGGGTCGCGCGCGAGCTGGCCGACCTGCTGGACAGCCACCCCGCCCTGGCCGGCCGGGAAACCGTCGAGCTGCCGTACCGGACGTTGGTGCTGCGCGCCCGACGCCGCTGACCGGTCAGAGGTTGCGCTCGTAGACCATCCGCAGGCCGATCAGCGTGATCATCGGCTCGTGGTGGGTGAGGCTGCGACATTCGTTCATCACCAGGGAGGCGAGGCCGCCGGTGGCGATCACCGCCCGCACCTCGCCCAACTCCTCGGTCATCCGCTCGACGATCCGGTCCACCTGACCGGCGAAGCCGAAGTACAGGCCGGACTGGAGGCACTCCACGGTGTTCTTGCCGATCACCGAGCGGGGCTTGGTGGCCTCGACCTTGCGGAGCTGGGCAGCACGGGCGGCCAGCGCGTCGAAGGAGATCTCGATGCCCGGGGCGAACGCCCCGCCCAGGAACTCGCCCCGGCCGCTGATCACGTCGAAGTTGGTGGTGGTGCCGAAGTCCACAACGATCGACGGCCCGCCGTAGAGGGTGAACGCCGCAAGCGTGTTCACCACCCGGTCGGCGCCCACCTCCTTCGGGTTGTCGATCGCCAACTGCACCCCGGTCCGCACGCCCGGCTCGACGATCACGCTCGGCAGGTCGGCGTAGTAGCGGCCGAGCATGGTCCGCAGCGAGCGCAGCGCCGCCGGCACCGTGGAGCAGGCGGCCACGCCGGTGATCTCGACGTTGTCCCCGGCGAGCAGGCCCCGGAACATCAGGCCCAGCTCGTCCGCCGTCGAGCGGGCGTCGGTCTTGATCCGCCAGGAGTGCACCAGCTTGTCGCCGTCGAAGGTCGCCAGCACGGTGTTGGTGTTTCCGATGTCGATGCAGAGCAGCACTGTCGCAGCCTAGACAACTACTCGGTGCGCAGGTCCATCGCGATGTCCAGGATCGGCGACGAGTGGGTCAACGCGCCCACCGAGAGGAAGTCGACGCCGGTGGCCGCGTAGCGGGCCGCCACCTCCAGGGTCAGCCCGCCGGTGGCCTCCAGCTCCGCCCGGTCGCCCACCGCGGCCACCGCCTCGGCCAGCAACTCCGGAGTCATGTTGTCGCAGAGCAGGAAGTCGGCCCCCGCCTCCACCGCCTCCACGGCCTCGGCGACGGTGGTCACCTCGACCTGCACCGGCACCTCCGGGAACGACTCCCGGACCCGCCGGTACGCCGCCGTGATGCCCCCGGCCGCCAGCTTGTGGTTGTCCTTGATCATGGCCACGTCGTAGAGGCCCATCCGCTTGTTGGTGCCGCCGCCGGCCCGCACCGCGTACTTCTCCAGCGCCCGTAGGCCCGGCGTCGTCTTGCGGGTGTCCAGCACCATCGCCTTCGTGCCGGCCAGCGCGTCCGCCCAGGCCCGGGTGTGGGTGGCCACCCCGGACATCCGGCAGAGCAGGTTCAGCGCCGTCCGCTCGGCCGTCAGCAGCAACCGGGTCGGGCCGGCCACCGTCGCCAGCACGTCGCCGCGGGCCACCCGCTCGCCGTCGCGGGCCGACATCGACACCTCGACGGTACGACCGAAGCCCGTCACCTCGCCCACCAGCTCGAACACGGCGGCGGCCACCGCCAGCCCGGCCACCACACCGTCGGCGCGGGCCACCAGGTCGGCGGTGTCGGTCTGCTCGGCCGGGATGGTCGCCACGCTGGTCACGTCCAGGAAATCCGGCCCCAGATCCTCGACCAGTGCGGTCTCGACCACCCGACGTACCTGGTCCGGGTCCAGTCCGGCCGTCCGCAACGCCACCCGAGTCGACTCGATCATGAATTTTCCTCCCACTGCTGCGTCACCGCGCCCTGCGCCCCGACCGACCCGACGAGGTGGCCCCGCCACCGCTCGTCGGCCGTCGGGAAGTCCTCCCGCCAGTGGCACCCTCGCGTCTCGGCGCGCGCGTACGCCGCCGTGACCAGCGTCGACGCCACCGTGAGCAGGTTCGTCGCCTCCCAGTCGGCGGTCCGGGGTCGACCCCGCGCCGCGCCCAGCTCCGTGAGCGTCGCAGCCGTCCCGGCCAGTGTCGCGGCCGAGCGCAGCACCCCGGCGCCACGCGTCATCGCCCGCTGCAGGGTCGGCGTCGCCTCGGCCGGCACCACCCAGCCCGCACCCCCGCGCCACGCGCCGACGTCCGCCGGCTGGGCCTGCTCGGGCAGGCCGGCCGCGATGTCGTCAGCGATCCGCCGGGAGAACACCAGCCCCTCCAGCAGCGAGTTGCTGGCCAACCGGTTCGCGCCGTGCACGCCCGTGCAGGCGACCTCGCCGCAGGCGTACAGACCGGGGATCGACGTGCGGCCCCGCAGGTCGGTGCGGACCCCGCCGGAGGCGTAGTGGGCGGCCGGAGCGACCGGGATGAGGTCGGCGGCCGGGTCCACGCCGATCGCCAGGCAGGACGCCACGATCGTCGGGAAGCGCGCGGCCAGGAAGTCGCCGCCCAGGTGCCGGGCGTCGAGGAAGACATGGTCCGCGCGGCTGGCCAGCAGCACCCGGTGGATGCCCTTGGCCACCACGTCCCGGGGGGCCAGCTCGGCCAGCTCGTGCTGGCCCACCATGAACCGCTTGCCGTCGCCGTCCACCAGGTACGCGCCCTCGCCGCGCAGCGCCTCGCTGACGAGCGGCTGCTGCGCGTGCCCCGCGCCGGGCACCCCGCCGCCGGAGGGGGTGATCAGCGCGGTCGGATGGAACTGCACGAACTCGACGTCGGTCACCGCCGCGCCGGCCCGCAGCGCCAGCGCCACCCCGTCGCCCGTGGAGACCGCCGGGTTGGTGGTGGCCGCGAAGACCTGCCCCATCCCGCCGGTGGCCAGCACCACCGCCCGGGCCAGCAACGCGCCCACGCCGTCCTCGCTGCCCTCACCGAGCACGTGCAGGGTGATCCCGCAGGCCGGGCCGAGGCCGTCCGGGCCGTCACCGGGCGCGCGCAGCAGATCCAGCACGAGGGCGTGCTCGACCAGCCGGATCCACGGGTCGCGTTGCACCGCGGCGTGCAGGGCCCGCTGCACCTCCGCGCCCGTCGCGTCGCCGCCCGCGTGCACGATCCGGTCCGCCCGGTGCCCACCCTCGCGGGTCAACATCAACGAGCCGTCCGGATGGCGGTCGAACTCGGCGCCGATCCGCATCAGCTCCCGCAGCCGGGTCGGCCCCTCCTCGACGAGGACCCGTACGGCCGCCGGGTCGCAGAGCCCCACACCGGCGATCTCGGTGTCCCGCGCGTGCGCCGCCGGCGTGTCCGCCGGGTCGAGCACCGCCGCGATGCCGCCCTGCGCCCACCGGGTCGAGCCGTCATCGATGTTGACCTTGGTGACGACGGTGACGTGCAGGCCCGCCTCCCGCAGGTGCAGCGCGGCGGTCAGCCCCGCCACCCCGGACCCGACCACGATCACGTCGGTGGTCTCCACCCAGCCGGGCTCGGGCGCGGCCAGCAGTCTGGGCAGGGCCGGCAGGTCGACGGTCGGAAGGTCCATCCCACCAGTCAACCCGAACGATCCTCGCCCGGGGCGGCGGGGGCTCAACGAGTGGTTTGGGCAACCCCGTCCGATCGGGACCGCGCCGAGCCGCTCACTTCGTCCGCACCGGCAGGCCGGCCGGGCCGGCGCCCTTCAACGACGCGGTGACCGTACGGTCGCTCAACCACAGGTAACAGCGGACCCCCCGGTCACCGACACGCCAGCGCCCCGCGCCGGGCGGGCGCACCACGACCCCGCTGCGGAACCGCAGGTCGGAGTCGTCCGGCACACCCACGTAGCGGCCGAGCACGCTGCGACAGCCGTCGTAGAGGGGCGCCCAGTCGGCGTTCTTGGCCGGGTACGGCTTGTCCGGCGCGCGCCACACCCCGACGAACTCGGCGTCGTGCCGGCCGGCGCACTCCACCGGGACCAGCGTCTGCACACCGCGTCCCGCCCCGGCGCGGGTCTGCTGACAGCCCAACCGCAGCCCGCTGGCCCCCTTCAACGCGTTCCGCAGGCTGCCCGAGCGAACCACCACCGTGGCCGCCGTCTCGACCGTGGTCAACTCGGTGAGGTCGCACCGGTACCAGCGGGCGCCGGCCGTCCAACCCGGCCCGGAGGGCAGCGCCACCGACAGCCGCAGTCGCCCGGCCCGCCAGTCGTCGCCCACGTACGCAGAGGCCCGGGTGTCGCACTCGGCGAACGCGCCGCGCAACTCCACCGAGCCGGTGGCCGGCGCGGCGGGCCGTTCAGTGGGGAACGCCCCCACGTGCACGGTCTCCACCCGGTGCGGGCCGGCGCAGTCGATCGGCTGGTACGCGGCCAGCGTGACCACCTCGACGAAGTCGGCGGCCTGGCACACCCCGGCGGCCGGCGTGAAGGCCGTGGCGGGCGGCAACGCGGCCCAGTCGTCGGTCAGGTCGCCGTCGAGCCCACCGGAGGTGGCACAGCCCACCAGCAACACTGCCGTGACGGCAGTGGCGAACAGGGTCGTCATGGCACGGCGCATCGCGGCCTCCCCCAGCCACCTACCGGCTTCCGCCAGCGTGCCCAGGGTAACCGGAAATGACCTTCCGGTGACAGACCGGAATCTCCGCGCGCGAGATCAGACTCCGGACAGCGCGAGCGGGTTGGGTACCGGGTCACCGGCCGTGCCCGGCGCTGCCGTCGCCGGATCGGTGCCCAGCTCGACCACCCGGTTGTCGGCGTCCACGTGCACCACCCGCGGCCGGTACGACCGGGCCTCGGCGTCGTCCATCTGCGCGTACGAGATCAGGATGACCAGGTCACCGGGGTGTACGAGGTGCGCGGCAGCACCGTTGATGCCGATCACGCCGCTGCCCCGCGCACCCGGGATGACGTACGTCTCCAGTCGGGCGCCGTTAGTGATGTCCACGATCGCGACCTGCTCGCCGGGAAGCAGGTCGGCGGCGTCGAGCAGGTCCTCGTCCACCGTCACCGAACCGACGTAGTGCAGGTCGGCCTGGGTCACCGTGGCGCGGTGGATCTTCGACTTGAGCATGGTCCGCAGCATCGGACTGGCCTTTCGCAAAGGTGGTGGTGGGGGTACGGACGAGGTCAGGGACGAGGAGCGAGCCGGATCGCCGCGTTGTCGATCAACCGGGTGGTGCCCACCCAGGCGGCGATCACCAGGCGGGCCGGCCCGGACACCGGCCCGGGCTCCAGCTCGGGATCGGTGAGCACCAGGTAGTCGAGCTGGGCCCCGGGCGTACCGGCGCCGAACGCGGCGTGCGCGGCGGTCAGCACCTCGCCCGCGTCCAGGCCGTCGTCGGCGGCCCGGGCCCCCGCCCGCAGCGCGGCGGACAGGCTCAGCGCCGCCGCGCGCTCGGGCTCGCTCAGGTAGCGGTTGCGACTGGACAGCGCCAACCCGTCCGGCTCCCGGACCGTCGGTACGCCGATCACCTCGACCGGGACGTCCAGGTCCCGGGTCATCCGCCGGACCAGGGTGAGCTGCTGGTAGTCCTTCTCGCCGAAGAACGCCAGGTGGGGGCGCGTGAGCTGGAGCAGCTTCAGGACCACCGTGAGGACACCGTGGAAGAAGCCGGGACGGCTCGCGCCCTCCAACTCGGCGCCGAGCTGCCCCGGGTCCAGCCGTACCCGGGGCTGGCCGTCCGGATACATGTCGGCCACCGACGGAGCGAAGACCAGGTCGGCGCCGGCCCGCCGGCACACCTCCAGGTCGGCGTCGAGGGTGCGCGGATAGCGGTCGAAGTCCTCGTTCGGCCCGAACTGCAACGGGTTCACGAAGATCGTCACCAGGACGTGGTCGGCCTGTTCCCGGGCCGCGCGCAGCAGCGTCTCGTGCCCCTCGTGCAGGGCACCCATGGTCATCACCACGCCGACGGTGCCCTTCAGCGCGCCCCGGGCCTCGTCCAGCTCGGCACGGGTGTGCACCACCTGCGTCATGCCGCCACCTCCCGATCCGTCCCGGCGAGCACCCCGAGCAGCGACTGCGCGTCCACCGGTCGTAGCCGGCCGGCGGCGATCGCCCGGTCGGCCGTACGCCGGGCCAGCGCCAGGTAGGCGGGGACCGACTCCGGCGCGGTGGCGGTCAGCCGGGCCAGGTGCCGCTCGACCGTGCCCGCGTCGCCCCGGGAGACCGGACCGGTCAGCGCGTCGTCGCCGAGGCGTAGCGCGTTCTCCAGAGCGGCCCGCAGCAGCGGAGCGAGCACCTTCTCCGGACGGGCCACCCCGGCGTCACGCAGCCGGTCGGTCGCCTCGTTCACCAGGGTCACCAGGTGGTTCGCACCGTGCGCGAGCGCGGCGTGGTACAGCGGGCGGTCCGCCTCGGCCACCCACTCGGGGACGCCGCCCAGGTCGGTGACGAGCCGGGCGGCCAGCGGGCGCAGGTCGGCCGGGGCCGTGACCCCGTACGAGATTCCGTCGAGGCGGGCCAGGTCGTCCGGCGTACCGGTAAAGGTCATGGCGGGGTGCAGGGCCAGCGGCCGGACGCCGAGCGCGGCGGCCGGCGCCAGCACGGCCAGACCGTGCGCGCCGGAGGTGTGCGCGACCACCTGACCCGGGCGCAGGGCGCCACGCTGGGCGAGATCGGCGACCACCTCGGCCAGCGCGTCGTCCGGCACGGCGATCAGCAGCAGGTCGGCGGCGACGCGGGCGACGGAGGTGACCGGGCGGCGGGGCACGTCGGGCAGCAGCAGCGCGAGGCGGGCGCGACTGGCCCCGGATTCACCGGCGACGGCGGCCACGTGATGCCCGGCGGCGGCGAGCGCCGCGCCCAGCACGGCCCCGACGCGGCCCGCGCCGACGACACCGACGGTGAGTGGGCGGGAGGTGGCGCGGACGCCGGTGTCGGCGCGATCCCACGACCCGGCAGGCCCGTGGGGGGCGGCCGGACGCGGGCGCAACGGTGCGCTCATGACGACGATCCAGTCCTCGAGAAGGGGTACCGGTCGATCGCAAGTATGCGCCCGGCTCGCCGAACCGGGACAAGCATGTGTGAAAACCTTCACCACTCCGGCACGGCGGGCAGATCGTGGGCAGTTCCGTTAGCGGCTAACGGAAACCGTCCACGATCTGTTGAACCGAGCCCGAGGGTGACGTGATCGCACGCAGTTCGGCGGCCACCTCGGCGATCAGGTCGCTGAGCGAGGCGTCGCTGCCGGGCGCGATCCAGCGGGCGTACGCGACCCGGAAGACCGTGGCACCCGACACGGTGGCCAGGGTGGCCGTGGTCTCGGCGAAGCCCTTGGCGCGGAGGGCGGCGGTGACCGCGGCAACCAGCGAATCCGTCTTGCGCAGTTCGCGCTCCCGGAGCTCCGGACTGCTCTCGATGATGGCCTGTCGGGCCCGGACGAGTTCCAGGCGGTCGGCGAAGACCTCCTCGGCCACCCGACCGAAGGCCGCCACCACCGCGTCGAAGGGTCCGGCGTCCAGCTCTGCCACCGCCTTGACCAGCACCTCTTCCAGGTGCCGGCTGCCGCTGAACAGGGCTTCGCGTTTGTCGCCGAAGAGTCGGTAGAAGGTGCGCTTGTCGAGACCGGCCCGCTCGGCGATGTCGGCGACGGTGGTCTGGTCGAAGCCGCGCTCCCGGAACAGCTCGAAGGCGGCCGCCTCCAGGCGGCCACGGGCGTCGGGTTGCCAGCGAGCCATGCCCCGATGGTATCCGATGTCACATTGCGACATTGCTGCGCTTGGCGATGTCGCACGATGACATCAGGCGCGGTACGGTGATGTCGCAATGTGACATCGGCACTCACGAAGGACCCACCATGCGCGTATTCGTCACCGGCGCCTCCGGCCACCTCGGCTCGGCGGTCGTACCGGAACTGCTCTCCGCCGGGCACCACGTCGTCGGCCTGGCCCGCTCGGACACCTCCGCCGCCGCCATCGAGAAGCTCGGCGGCGAGGCCCGCCGGGGCGACCTGTCCGACCTCGACGTGCTCCGCGACGAGGCGGCCGCCTCCGACGGAGTGATCCACCTGGCGTTCCGCCACGACCTCATGCTCAACGGCGACCTCGCCGGCGCGGCCTCGGTCGACCTGGACGCCCTCACCGCACTCGCCGACAGCCTGGCCGACTCCGGCAAGCCCCTGGTCGGCACGAGTGGCACCGCCATGCTGGTGATGGGCGGCATCGTCGGTCGCCCCGGCACCGAGCGGGACACCTTCCCGGGCGGCGGCTACCGGATCGACGCGGAGAACTTCGTGGTCGGCCTCGCCTCCCGTGGAGTGCGCTCCTGCGTCGTCCGCCTCGCGCCCACGGTGCACAGCTCACTCGACCGGTACGGCTTCATCGCCGCCATCATCGCGAGCGCCCGGCAGCACGGGTACGCCGCGTACGTCGGCGACGGGGCCAACCGGTGGCCGGCCGTGCACACGCTGGACGCGGCCGTGTTGTACCGACTCGCCCTGGAGAAGGCGCCGGCCGGCGCACGCCTGCACGGCACCGCCGATGAAGGAGTCTCCTTCCGGCAGCTCGCCGAGACGATCGGCCGCAACCTCGACATCCCGGTCCGGAGCATCGACGCCGACGAGGCGGGCGAGTACTTCGGCTTCCTGGAGCGATTCGCGCAGATGGACAACCCGACCTCGTCCACCGTCACCCGCGACCTGCTGGGCTGGACCCCGACCCACCCCGGGCTGATCGCCGACCTCGACGAGGGGCACTACTTCCGGGCGTGAACCCGCACGGCCGCGCGACGGGGATCGCAAGCCGGCACCGGACCGGTGGCCGTAGGGTCGGCACGGTGACGCCCTCCGCACTCCGCACTCGCTGATGCCGATCCCGTGGCGGGACGCGATGAGCCAGGCCCTCTACGGGCCGGACGGCTTCTTCGTGGCCGGCACCGGACCGGCCGACCACTTCCGGACCAGCGTGCACGCCTCCCCCGCCTTCGCCACCGCGCTGCTGCGCCTCCTCGCGCAGGTCGACTCCGCCCTCGGCCATCCACCACGGCTGGACGTGGTCGACGTCGGGGCTGGGCGCGGGGAGCTGCTACTAGCCCTGCGCCGCCTTCTCGCGTCCGAAGACGCCACCGGGGCTTCCGGGGAGCCCGCCCACTCCGCCGGGGGCGCGGTCGGGGTTTCCGGGGAGCCCGCCCACTCCGGGCGGTCAGGCTTGATCCCTGCGTGGGCGGGCTCCCCGGAAACCCTGACTCCTGCGGCCGCCGTCCGTCGGTCACCCGATGGGCCGTCGTGGGTCGCCGGTCGTCGGTCGCTCGCGGAACGGATCCGCTTCACCGCAGTCGAGTACGCCAGCCGCCCGGAGAACCTGCCCAAGGAGATCCACTGGACCACCGAGATCCCCGACGGCATCACCGGACTGTTGCTGGCGACCGAGTGGCTGGACAACGTGCCGCTCGACCTCGCGGTGCACGCCGACGGTGGCTGGCGGTATGTGCTGGTCGAACCGTCAACCGGGGTGGAGACGGTTGGTGGGCCGGTCAGCACTGCTGATCTTGATTGGCTGACCACCTGGTGGCCCAGTCCGGCGAGCCCTCGCGGTGCGGACCGTGACGTGACCGGTGGTCCGGCCTCGACGGACGCGACGAGCGGAAGCCGGTCGGGCTTCGGGGCAGCCCGGCCGGCGCAGGGATCAAGCCTGACCGCCCGGAGCTGGCCGGGCTGCCCGGAAACCCCACACACCGACCACCGCGCAGAAATCGGCAGACCACGCGACGAAGCCTGGGGGTACGCGGTGGGCAGGATCAGGCGCGGGTTGGCGGTGGCGGTCGACTATGGGCACCTGCGGGAGGGGCGGCCGGTGGATGGGACGTTGACGGGTTACCGGGGTGGGCGGCAGGTGCCTCCGGTGCCGGACGCGTCGAGCGATGTCACCGCGCACGTGGCCATGGACTCGGTCGCCTCCGCCGGCGCAGCGGTCGCCCGGTGCGCGTACTCCCTGAGCTTGCAGACCGAGGCGCTGCGGGCGCTCGGGGCCGACGGCGGTCGACCGCCGCTCAGCCTGGCCGGCACCGACCCGGCCGGCTACGTGCGGGCGCTGGCCGCGGCGTCGGCGGTGGCCGAGCTGACCGACCCGGCCGGGCTCGGCGGGCACTGGTGGCTGCGCCAACCGGTCGGCATCGGGCTACCGACGGCCGTGGCACGATGACGGGCATGAGCACCGACGCCGGGGACCTCCGTGAACTGACCGTCGGCACCGGGGCCGGGCTGGTCGCCGGCACCGGCGGTCAGCAGCTCGGCACCGACATGGTGCTCAACATCGGCCCGCAGCACCCGTCGACGCACGGCGTGCTGCGACTGAAGCTCGTGCTCGACGGCGAACGGGTGGTCGCCTGCGAACCGATCGTCGGCTACATGCACCGGGGTGCGGAGAAGCTCTTCGAGGTACGCGACTACCGGCAGATCATCGTGTTGGCCAACCGGCACGACTGGCTGTCGGCGTTCTCCAACGAGCTGGGCGTGGTGCTCGCCGTGGAACGCCTGATGGGCATGGAGGTGCCCGAGCGGGCCACCTGGCTGCGGATGGCCCTCGCCGAGCTGAACCGGGTGCTCAACCACCTGATGTTCCTCGGCTCGTACCCGCTGGAGATCGGCGCGATCACACCGGTCTTCTACGCGTTCCGGGAACGGGAGACCATCCAGGCGGTGATGGAGGAGGTCTCCGGGGGCCGGATCCACTACATGTTCAACCGGGTGGGCGGCCTCAAGGAAGAGGTTCCGTACGGCTGGACGGGACGAGCCCGTGCGGCCATCGGCGAGGTACGCGGACGGCTGCCCGACCTGGACCACCTGATCCGGCGCAACGAGATCTTCCTGGCCCGTACCGTCGGAGTGGGCGTGCTGTCCGCCGCCGACGCCGCCGCGTTCGGCGCGTCCGGGCCCGTGGCCCGCGCCTCCGGCCTCGACCTGGACCTGCGCCGCGACGACCCCTACCTGGCGTACGACGAGCTGGACGTCCCGGTGGTCACCAAGACCGCCGGGGACTGCCACGCCCGCTTCGAGGTGCTGCTCGACCAGGTGTACGCGTCGCTGGACCTCGCCGAGCAGTGCCTGGACCGGGTGGACCGGCTCACCGGGCCGATCAACACCCGCCTGCCGAAGGTGCTCAAGGCGCCGGAGGGCCACACGTACGCCTGGACGGAGAACCCGCTCGGCATCAACGGCTACTACCTGGTGTCGCGGGGTGAGAAGACGCCGTGGCGGTTGAAGTTGCGCACCGCGTCTTACGCGAACGTGCAGGCGTTGGCCACCCTGCTGCCCGGCTGCCTCGTACCGGACCTGATCGCCATCCTCGGCTCGATGTTCTTCGTGGTCGGCGACATCGACAAGTGACCGGGATCAGCGCCAGCGGTCGGTGATCGGGGCGCCGCCGGCACGGGGCGCGTCGTCCTGCGGCGGGTAGCCGTACCGTTCCTCGACCCGGCGGCGGCCACCCCGCTCGGGGGCGGGTTCCGGCTCGTGGCCGCGCTGACGCGGCGGACGCCACTCGTCCGGTACGGCCACGCCACCGACCGGCAACGCCGGCCGAGGTTCGTCCTGCCGGCGCGGATCCTCGTGGCGGCGGGCGTCCTCCTGCCGGCGCGGATCCTCGTGCCGGCGCGGATCCTCGTGGCGGCGCGGATCCTCGTGGCGGCGGGCGTCCTCGTGGCGGACGGACGCCCAACGGTCCGCCATCCGGTACTCGGTGCCCGTGGCGTCGGCGTGCACCTCGGCCCGGCGTTCCCCGACGTGCAGCTCACGGCCGTTGTCGTCGTCGCGGACAGCCGCCCACCGGTCGCCGGCCCGAAGCTGGGACCAGTACTCGCCGGTGTCGTCCGCGCGCAGGGCGGGACCGGGCTGCGGGGCGCCGGCGCGCTCCGGCTCGGCCTGCTCCGACCAGCCACGGCGCTGCGAACGACCGTCCCACGCGGACTCGTCGGCCGGCGCGTAGGCGTCGCGCTGGTCGGTCCACTCCGGCTCGTCGGCGCGAGCCGTCCTGCGGGGCACCTCGTCGCCACGATCGGGCCCGCCCCATCCCAAACCGTCGCGGGGGCCCACCGGGGCCGACTCCCCCCGAGAGGCGTGCTGCGTACCCCAGGACCGGTCGTCGGCGCGGCGCTCGCGGTCGTCGTCGGCGTACTCGGACCGGGGCTCCTGCGCGTCGTCCCAGGAACGGGCACGCCCCTGGGCGCCGCCGCCCCGGGTCCATTCCTGGGCCGGCGGGGTCCACTGGCCGCCGTACCCGGCGCCGTAGCGCCCACCCGACTCGGCGGGACCGCCGTCGACGACGGTGTGCCGGGTCGTGACGTGCACGGTCTCGGTGTGCCGGACCACGCCGACCGGCCGGTGCGTCGACTCCGGGCGGTCGCGCTCACGCGGGCGGTCGTACTCGCGCGGCGGGTTGTACTCCCGCGCCCGGTCGTGCTCCGGCGGGCGCGCAGTGGCGCCGTACACGCTGCCGGCGGTGGGCTCGGGAGCATCCGCGGCGCGGTGGCGGTACGCCGGTTCGTCGTCGGCACGGTCGTCGCGTCCCCACCGACCGGCCGCCTCGTCCGGTGCCGGCACCCGCACCCGAGGGGCGTCCTCGTCCGTGGCCGGGGCCGGAATCCGACCGGCGGCCTCGCCCGGAGCCGGTACCCGCACCCGGGCGGCCGGGGTGTCGCCGGGGACCGGTACCCGGCTGCGGGCGGGTGGGGTGTCGTCCACCGGCTCGACGGACGGCACGCGGGCCCGGCTGGCCGCCGCCGGCTCGGCGGCCGGGGCGGCGCCAGCGAGGGCCGCACCGGTGGCGTCGAGGCGGCGACGGACCGCGGCGATCCCCTCCTGGGCGCGCTGCGCCTGGTCGAGCGCCTGGTTACCGCGCTGCGCGGCGGCCACGATCTCGGCGCGCAACTCCCGGCGCAACTCCTCGATCTCCTCCAGCAGCTCGTCGGCCCGCGCCGATGTGCCGTCCCCGTCGGGGCGCAGCGCGATGGAGAGGCCGATCAGGACCACCGCCACGATGGCGAGCACCGCCGCGAGACGCAGCGGACCGTTACCGTCAGCCACCAGGAGAATCAACGCCGCGACGGGCGCCAGCGCCACGCCGCCCCAGAAGAGCACGGTCAGCAGAAGCGGTTGACGCCGGGCGTCGGAGGTGACCGGGGCTGGCATGGGAGTGCAGCCTACCGACGATCCGCACCGGAGGGAACGGTTCCCGGACGGACGGACGCCCCCGCCCCTGCGGGGCGGGGGCGTCCGTCACACGCCGTAGCAGAGCGTCAGCTCGTGGCGAACGCACTGTCCGAGGAGAAGACCAGGCCCACACTGATCTTGCCCTCACGCAGACCGTTCTTGGTCAGCGGTCCACCCTGGTCCAGGGAGGAGAACGAACCCACCGAGAGGCCGTAGGTCTTCTCCAGGCCCGGCTTGCAGAACGGCCGCTGCTGGCACTCCGGCGGGCCGCCCAGCACGGTGGCGCTGCCGGAGCACTTCGCGGCCAGCTCGGAGAGGGTCCGTACGCCGTACTTGTCGGCGAACTCCTGGGTCACCGCGAAGGCGTTCTGGTCCTGCGCGGCGGCCGGGGCACCGAAGGTGATGCCCACCTTGTCGCCCTCGGCCTTGAGCGCCGTCACCGTGGTGTTGATGTCGGGCGAGGAGACGGGCGGGGGGTTCTGGCCGTTGGCCTTGGTGTTGAGGAACTCGGCCATCGTCGACGCGTACTCCGGGACGACCTGGACCTCGCCCTTCTCCAACGCCGGCTCGTACAGCTCCCGGTTGCCGATCTGCTGCACCTTGACCTGGTAGCCGGCGCCGGTGAGCGCGATGCGGTACAGCTCGCCCAGGATCTGGCTCTCGCTGAAGTTCGCGGCGCCGACCACGATCTCGCCACCCGGGCCCTTGGCGATGCCCGCGGTGAGGTTGTTGGCGCTGGCGAACTCCTCGGCCGCGACCTTGGGGGTCTTGCGGTCGACGTCGACCGCCTTGTTGAGCTGGACCAGCTTCGGCGTGTCGAGCGTCGCGGAGACCTTGTCGAGCGCGGCGATCAGCTGTGGGTTGGCCACCTTGCTGTTGATCGCCGGGAGGACGTTGTCGGAGTTCTGGAGCTTCTTGTCGTCGGTCAGCGCGATGAGCTGCTTGCCGGCGACCGGTGCGCACCCGGCGCCCGAGGCGCTGGTCTGGGGAGCGTCGGTGCCGGACGAGCCGGCGTCGCCACACCCGGTGAGAAGTGCTGCCCCGGCCACGACGCCGACGGCGCCGATCGCGAGACGTGTACGTGCGCGCATATGTGCCGCCCGCCTTCCGTGTCCCGGCGCGACCCGTCCCGGGCCGGCCGCGTGTCCGACGGGCGATCCTGGATGTTGGTCGCCCGCAATTCCCACCCAACATGGTCCACGGCCGACCGACAACTCGGGATGGGCTTCGTCACCGCATCGTCACCGACCGGCCCGCCGCTGGTCGCCGCTTCGGCGTCCACTCACCCGGACGGAGCACGCCCGGTGACCTGTCAGGCGCGGCCGGTGGCGTCGGCGGGTCGCGGACGGCCCGCGCGCCGCCGGCCCCGGCGCAGCGGACGCGGGGTGACCATGCGTTCGACGATCCCGAGCAGCAGCTCGGCCAGCAACGCCAGCCCGGCCACCAGCACACCGCCGGCCACGATCTGCCCACCGCCGACGGCGATGCTCAGACCGAACCCGGTACGGATGATCTCGCCGAGCCCGCCGCCGTTGACGAACGAGGCCAGCGCCGCCGTGGCGATGACCTGCACGGCCGCCGTCCGGAAGCCGGCGGCCAGGTACGGCACCGCCAACGGCAGCTCCACCCGCCGCAGCAACTGCCCGCCGGACAGGCCCATCCCCCGGGCCGCGTCGCGCGCCTCCGGGTCCACCTGGCGTACGCCGGTGTAGGCGTTGGCCAACAGCGGCGGTACGGCGAAGACGGCGAGCGCCACCACCACCGGCGTACGCCCGAAACCGAGGAACGTCAGCGGCAGGATGGTCAGCAGCGCCAGGGTGGGGATGGCCAGCGTGGCGTTGGACACGAGCACCACCAGGCCGCCGCCCCGACCGGCGTGCCCGAGCCAGAGCCCGACCGGCCAGGCCACCAGGCAGCCGAGCGCCACCGCCAGGGCGGAGATCGTCAGGTGCTCGCCGAGGCGCTCCAGGATGCCGCCGGGGTTGGTCCAGTTCAGCGGGTCGTTGAGCCAGAGCACCCCCTGCTGCAGGGGGTTCGCGGCGGCGCTCACCGGACGCCCCGGGCGGCCCAGGGGGTGACCAGCCGGCCGACGAGCACCAGCAGCAGGTCCAGCAGCACCGCCAGCGCCACGCAGAGCACCGTCCCGGTCATGATCTCGGCCTTGTAGAGGTTGTTCTGGAAGCCCGCGAAGATCAGTTGCCCGAGGCCGCCGTGCCCGACCAGCACCCCGACCGTGACCAGCGCGACGGTCGACACGGTGGCCAGCCGCAGCCCGGTCAGGATGCCGGGGATGGCCAGCGGAAGGTCGATCCGGAACAGCCGCCGCCACCGGCCGTAGCCCATGCCCTCGGCGGCCTCGCCGACCTCCGGCGGCACCTGGTTGAGCCCCGCCACCACGTTGCGGACGATCAGCAGCAGCGCGTACAGGACCAGCCCGACCAGTACGGTGGTGGCGCCGGTACCCAGGTACGGCGCGATGAAGGCGAACAACGCCAGCGACGGAATGGTGTAGATCACTCCGGTGACGCCGAGGATCGGGCCGGCCAACGGGCGGAACCAGTACGCGAGCACGGACAACGGCAGGGCGATGAGCACCGCGATCAGCACCGCGCGCCCGGTGAGGGAGGCGTGTTCGCGCACGGCGGCGAGGATCGTGTCAGAGTTGTCCCGCACGTACTGCCAGGAGAACCAGGGGTTACCCGGGTCGGCCCGGTAGCTCAGGCGGAAGGACATACGTGGACGTTACCCCGGAGGCCCCCGGCGCAGCCGAATCCCCTCGCGCGGCGTCGATCTCCCTGCAGGGCATCCAGAAGCGCTACCCGAACGGCACCGAGGCCGTTAAGGAGCTGAGCCTGGACGTCCGGGCCGGTGAGTTGGTGGTGCTGATCGGCCCGTCGGGCTGCGGCAAGTCGACCGTACTCCGCATGATCAACCGCTTGATCGAGCCGACGGCCGGTCGGATCATGCTCGGTGACGAGGACGTCACGGACGCCGACCCGGTGCGGCTACGCCGCCGGATCGGCTACGTGATCCAGAACGTCGGCCTCTTCCCCCACCAGACGGTCCGGGCCAACGTGGCCACCGTCCCGGGCCTGCTCGGCTGGTCCCGCCAGCGGACCCGCGCCCGGGTGGACGAGCTGCTCGACCTGGTGGGACTGGACCCGAACCAGTTCGGCCGCCGCTATCCGCACGAGCTGTCGGGCGGTCAGCGGCAGCGGGTCGGCGTGGCCCGCGCGCTCGCCGCCGACCCGGTGGTGCTGCTGATGGACGAGCCGTTCTCGGCCGTGGACCCGATCGTCCGGGCCCGCCTGCAGGAGGAGTTCCTTCGCCTGCAGGCCGAGGTCCGCAAGACGATCGTCCTGGTCACCCACGACCTCGACGAGGCCGTCCGGCTCGGCGACCGGATCGCGGTGCTGTCCGAGGGCGGGCATCTCGAGCAGTACGACACGCCGGCCGCGCTGCTCGGCGCCCCCGCCACCGCGTTCGTCCGGGAGTTCGTCGGCGCCGACCGGGGCATCCGCCGGTTGGCGGTCACCCCGCTCGACCGGGATTCCCTGGCGCCCGTGCCCGGCGACGCCCCCGCCGACCTGCCCACCGTGGGGCTCGACGGCACGGCGTACGACGCCCTGGCGGCACTGCTGACGTCGGGACAGGACCGCCTCCTGGTGACCGACGACGGCCGCCCGGTGGGCGCGCTCAGCCGCCAGAGCCTGCTCGACCCGGGTCGCTAGCGGCCGGCCCACGCGGCCCCTGGCTGAGTCCGCTCGCCGTGGCGGCTGGGCCCGGTCCGCTGGGCTGGCCGGCTGGCGGTCCGGTCCGCTGGGCTGGCCGGCTGGCGGTCCGGTCTGCTGGGCTGGCGGCTAGGCCCGGCCGCCGAGGCTCGCGGTGCCGATGATCCAGCCGGTGAGGAAGCCGTAGCCGGCGCCGCTGCTCGCATCCCGCAGCGCCTTCAGCAGCGACGGGTCCGGGCCGAGGAGCGCCGCCAGCACGGCGGCGAGCCCGCCGGCCAACACGTACGCGGCCCAGCCGGAGAAGAACTGGCTGACCGGCCCGGGTACCCGGGCCACCTGCGCGGCGGGCAGCAGGTAGAGCAGCGCCACCGCCAGGAGCACCAGCGCGACGGCCCGCAGGTCGGCGGCGAACAGGCCGCCGGCCTGCCCGTCCGCGTCCAGTCGCCAGGCCGGCCAGGCGAGCAGGCGCAGGTAAAAGCCGCCCGCCGAGGTCGGGTCGGTAAGCGTCGCGGCGGCCCAACCGGTGTACGCCGGGCTGCCACAGATGCCGACCAGCAGCAGTACGGCGAGCGCGCCGGTGCCGGCGGCCGTCCCGTAGCCGCTGACCGGGCCCGTACGGACCAATCCCATGATCCGCCCAGGGCCCCTGCCGGCCGACCGGGCGGACCTGGGCTGCGTCGGGCGGCTCAGTGCTTCAACAGATAGTCGATGAAGGCGGCCCGCAGCAGCGGTGCCGACTCCTCGTAGCCGTGCCCGGTCAACTCCCGCCACAACGCGTTCGCCTCGTCGATGGTCGGGCCGATCGAGTTCGGCGCGCCGTCCAGCACCGTGGCCTCGTCCGCGTTCGGCAGATGGCGCAGCACCGACCAGTAGAAGCCCACGTCGCGGCGCTCCCGGGCCAGGGCGAACGCCCGCTCCCGCAACTCCTCCGTGGACAGCGCGTCGAGTTCCTCGAACGAGGTTCCGCCGGGCGCGGCGGGTGGTGTGTCGGTCATGCGGCGAGCCTAACGGTCGAGATCACCGCCGGCTCGGCGGACGCCACACGGCTCACCGGTCGCCGACATCCCAGCGCCGCGGGCCGTCCTCCCAGCGGGGATCCCGCCACGGGTCGGCCGGTTCCGGCGCGGGCGGCGTCGGCAGGGTCGGCGGCCAGTTGTCGGCCGACTGGGGCCGGGGCACGCTCCAACCCGAGCTGATCGTGCCGTCGCCGACGGGCTCCGGCTTCTCCACCACACCCGGCCGGGGCCGCCCGAACGTCTCGACCAGTCGGGTCGCCAACAGCCCGACACCGAGCGCCACCCCGCCCACCGCCCAGCGGCTCACCGACCAGTCGCGCTCCGGCGCGTACGCCTCGAAGACGGTGACCAGGCCGACCGCCAGCACCGTGCCGAACACGCCGCCGCGCCGGCCGTACGCGCTGGTGCCGCCGAGCAGGGACACACCGATGGCCAGCACGGTCCAGTCCAGCCCGGAAGTGGGCGTGACGACGCCGGGAGGGTTGGCGGCGAGCAGGACCCCGGCGAGCGCGGCCAGCACGGTGGAGCCGACGAGCGCCAGCGCGGTGACCACGGCGGCCAGCGCGCCCCGGCGCCGGGCCGGATCGGCAACCGGCCGGTACCGGCCCACCAACCGGCGGATCGCGCGGATCGCGCCGAACAGACCGCCGAGGACCGCGACGGCGGCGAACCCGGCGAAGAGGTAGCCGGCCGTCCGCCTCGGGTCGTAGTCCCCCTGCACCAGCACCGGCGCAGACCGGCGTTCGATGTACACCACCACGCCGGCGGCACCGGCCAGGCTCGCCGCCCACGCGGGCACCTGCAGTGCCACCACGGCGAGCGCCAGCACGAGACCACCCACCGCGGCGACCACGACCGCCGACCCCACGGACGCGGCCAGGCCCCGGTCACCCTGCTCCGCGTAGTGCAGCGCGGCGGCGACCGCCACCGGCCCGATGGCCAGGTTGGGGGCGGCGGTGCGCAGACTCAGCCCGGCGGCGAGAGCGAGCAGCCCCAGGCCGACCGCGTCGACCAGCAACGTGCGCAGGTCGGCACCGCGCAGCGCGTCCGGGTCGGCCCGCCAGAGCAGCCAGCCCAGGGCAGCCAGACCGGCCAGCAGCAGGAACTCCCAGAACACGTGCACGCCGACGCGGTCGCGGCCCGGCTCGCCGTGGGTGGGATCGTCGAAGACGTTCTCCAGGACGGCGGCGGGAACCGCGGGCGTGGGGTCGACCGACCGCTCCCGGCCCGTGTCTTCGTACCCCATGGCACCGCCTCCCCAGTGGCCGGCCGCTTCCGTCCCGGCACCCGGATGGACCGGGGCGGCCGTTGCTCTCCGATCGGAGGCACCGTACCCGCGGTGGGAGCCGGACGTAACCCCCTGCTCAGCGCTGGCCGGGGCGGCTCTCGCGCTGGTCCTGCTCGTGCTCGTCGTCCGGGCGCTCCGGGACGCGGCAGGAACGTTCCAACCACAACGCGGCGCCCACCAGCGCCAGCGACGCCAGCAACCCGCCTCCGGCGGCCGGCCGGTCCTCGGTGGCCGCCCGGGTTGTCTCCACGAAGAGCCACCCGCTGAGCCCGGCGTAGAAACCGGCGAAGATGGAGCCCGCCAGCGCCGACGCCTTGGCCAGCACCACGAACCGGGCGACCAGCAGCGGATTGACCGGATCCCGACCGGGCTTCCGGTCGATGCGGCCGCGCGTGTTGACGGCCGCGTACGCCTCCAGGACCGCGAGCGCGGCCAGCGTCACCACCGGCAGCCACGGCAGGCGGGGGATGCCGCTGTAGTAGAGCGCGCTGATCAGCAGCCAGGCCACCGCCGCCGCGGCCAGGGCCGCCACGACCAGCGTCGAGATCCGGGTGGGGCCCATCCGCGACCCGTCGGGGCCCGGCGGTGGGGACTTCGCCTGACTCATGCCGGCCGGCTCCACTGGGTCATGTCGTCGACTCTAACGTCAGTTCCGGCCGGGGACGCAGTTCCAGCGCGTCGTCGGCGGCCGGGCCGGAGGTGAGCAGGTCGGTCAGCCAGCCATGGCCGGGCAACCGCCCGTACGGTTGGATGTCGATCCACGGCCGCAGCACGAACGCGCGCAGGTGTGCGCGGGGATGCGGCAGGGTCAGCTCCTCCTCGTCGCTGAGCACCGGCTCGTCGTCGTCGCCCCACACCGCGATCACGTCCACGTCGAGGGTGCGCGGCCCGAACCGCCGCCCCGGGTCACGGACCCGACCGGCCGCGCGCTCCGCGTCGTGGGCCCGCGCCAGCCAGTCGCGCGGGGTCGCGCTCCCGTCCTGGGCGAGCACCACCGCATTGAGGTACGCGGGCTGGTTGGCGTCTCCCCACGGTGGAGTCTCGTACACCCCGGAGACCACCAGCACGGCGTCACCCAGCGTCGCGACGGCCGTCCGGAGGTGGTCCAGGCGATCGCCGAGGTTGCTGCCGAGCGACAGCACGGCCCGGGTCATCGGGTACGCGTCCGGGTCATCGTGACGGCCACGTCGGTGAACGTGTGCGGCACCGGCGCCTCCGGCTTGTGCACGGTGACCGTCGCGGTGACGACCCGCTCGTCGGCCAGACAGACCGTGAGCAGCCGGTCGGCCAGGGTCTCGATCAGGTTGACCGGTTCTCCGGTCACCACCGCCACCAGCCGCTCGGCCAGTTCGCCGTAGTGGACCGTGGCGGTGACGTCGTCGCTGGCGGCGGCCGGGCCGAGGTCCAGTTCGAGGACGGCGTCGACCACGAAATCCTGCCCCTGCTCCCGCTCGAAGTCGTACACCCCGTGCCGGCCGTGGGCCCGCAGGCCGGTCAGCTGGATCCGGTCATTCATCGGATGGCCTCCGCACGGCCGACCGGCCGGCCGTCGGGACGGACGGGCGTGAGGCGCGGCCGGCCGGTGGCGGTCCAGACGGCAAGCGCGTCCGCGGTGGCCCGCACGTCGTGCACGCGTACGCCCCACGCACCGGCCGCGACGGCCAGCACGCTGGTGGCCACGGTGGCGGCCTCGCGTTGGGCGGTTGGCCGCGGTGTGCCGTCGGCGGCGGCGAGCAGGCGACCGAGGTAGGACTTGCGGCTGGCGCCGAAGAGCAGCGGGTATCCGAGGTCCAGCAGCTCCGGTAGGCGCGCGCTGAGTTCCCAGTTGTGGGCGGCCGTCTTGGCGAAACCGAGGCCGGGGTCGACGACGATGCGGTCGGCGGCCACCCCGGCGGCCAGCGCCGCGTCGACGCGCTGCCCGAGCTCCACGCGTACGTCGGTCACCACATCGGTGTAGCTGGCCAGGTCACGCATCTGCCGGGAGTGGCCACGCCAGTGCATGAGGACCCAGGGGCAGCCGGCGTCCCGCACGACGCGGGCCATGTCGGGGTCGGCCAGTCCGCCGGAGACGTCGTTGACCACCACGGCGCCGGCGTCCAGCGCCGCCTCGGCCACCCGCGCGCGGCTGGTGTCGATGCTGACCGGCACCCCGGCGGCGCTCAGCTCGCGGATGACCGGCAGTACGCGTTCGGCCTCGGTCGCCGCGTCGACCCGGTCGGCGCCCGGGCGGGTCGACTCGCCGCCGATGTCGACCAGGTCCGCCCCGGCCTCGCGCAGACGGACGCCGTGTCCGACGGCCGCGTCGAGGTCGGCGTACCGTCCGCCGTCGGAGAAGGAGTCCGGCGTGACGTTGAGGACGCCCATCACCACCGGGCCCGGAGCCCGTACCAGATCGGTCACGACTAGACCGTACCGGTCATGACGACGGAGCTCGGCCACCCGGGTCGACCATCCCTGACGTGCGCATTGGAACAGGTGTACGATCGGTCGTCCGGGCAGCAACAGGCAGTCCCTTCGCGGCTTGTCGCAATCCGGGGCGGCCCGTACGCTTTGGAATTGGCCAGCATGGAGATGGCGAAGTCTGGAGGGAGGGCCGAAGCGGGTAAAAACCGCCCAAAGCTCGCCACCCTCCGTGGTG
Source organism: Micromonospora sp. NPDC049359 (assembly GCF_044466585.1). Lineage (NCBI taxonomy): Bacteria > Bacillati > Actinomycetota > Actinomycetes > Micromonosporales > Micromonosporaceae > Micromonospora > Micromonospora sp. NPDC049359. Next base: position 369,385 of record NZ_JBITMW010000004.1, read on the forward strand.
AGTAACGAACACAGGGTCGAAATCGCTCCGCCCTGTGAGCAGATTTCCCGCCAGGCTTGCCTACTGCACCGCCGCGGCTCCGCCGGCCGCGATATGGGGAGGTTCCAGTGATCGCCTTCGAGCTCATGGAGACGGCGTCGTCCGGCGTCGCCCACGCGCTCTCCACCCTGGCCTCGGCTCCGCTCGCGGAGCCGGCACCGAAGGGGATCGACACCAACGGTGTGGTCACCTTCTTCGCCAGCAAGATCGCGCCGATCCTGCTCGCGGTCCTGGGCGTCATCTTCATCGGTCGCGCCAGTCGGGGCGAGATTTCCAAGGTCCTGACGAGCTCGGCGATCGCCATCGTCGGGCTGGCCTTCATCGCCGGCGCGGCAACACTCTTCTTCGTCGGCGATTACCTGATCGACCTGATCTTCGAATAGGCGCGGTCACCAGATGCGGCTGCGCACCGACGACGACATCTACCGGGCCCGCCTGGTCTACCTCGGGCCGCCCGGCTACACCCTTCCGGTCCACCTGCCCTACGCCCAGTACGGGCTCTTCATCCTGCTCGTCCCCCTCTACATGTTCATCCACTGGCTGTTCACGTTGACGGTCGACCTCTTCCCTGCCTGGGAGATCGCGCTCGCCATCGTGACCACGTCGTTCATCTTCCGGCACGTTGATCCAGACCGGCCGGCGCGGGTGGTCATCCGCACCGCGCTGACCGACTGGCGACGCACCCGGGAGCCGGCGATCGAGCAGCGCGACCCGCGCCTGGTCGGCAGCCGGATCAGGATCCGGGAGGAGCTGGCATGACCGGGGGCACGTCGATCGGTCTGTTTCACGCGGGTGAGGCGGTCGCATGAGTCGCTCTTCCACGCCGGGCTCCCCGGCCGGCCGCCCGGCCGTGCCGGCCAGTCACCGTTCGCAGTCGTTTGACTACCCCGAGACCGAGGATGACGTCGCACTCGATCCCGCGCTGGTGACCTCGCCCGGTCACGGCGCGGTCGGCGTGTTCCAGGCACCCCGGCCGGTCACCCGCCGGACGCCTCCCACCGAGCCGAGCACGGTCTCGGCCGGCGACAACGCCGACATCGACTCGCCCTTCCTGGACCTGTTCGGTGGCGCGCGGCCCCGGGCCGTGACGGCGGCTCCCGCCAGCCGGCCCCAGCCGGCGATCCCGCAGCAACCGCCGACGCCGACCCGGCCGGCTCCCGAGCTGGAGCCACCGTGGACACCGGACGACCCCTCCAGCAGTGGCCACCGGATCGACACCCGTCCGACCGTCGAGCCCCGGTTGCCACACCAGGCGGGCGACCGACGGCCGATGCCGCAGCCCACGGTCGAGGTCGAGCAGACCGCCCCAGCCGCGCCCGCGCCGCCGTCCAGCGGCCCGGCGAGCCGGGTGTCCAGCAGCACATCGGCCGGGCAGACGGCGGCGCCGGTGCAGCGTCCGAGCGCCCCGGCAGAGCAGCCGACCGCGCCGGTCGACCGGCCGGCCCTGGAACGCGGGCCGCACCGGACCACCCGGACGGAGCGACCCACCGGCGCCGGCAGAGAGGTCACCACGCCCCGCCAGCGGGCCGCGAACCGTCAGGACCGGCCGATCAAGCCGGTCCGGGTCCGCGCTCCGAAAATCAAGTTCGGTGACCGGGACCCATCGGTCGAGCTGGCCATCACCGAGATCGCCGGCCACCTGACCTTCACGCCGAACACGGTGACCGCCTGGTACTGGCTGCCCGAGGTGCGCTGGGCCTTCCGCCCCGACGCCGAACGCGAGGCGCTGCTGTCGGCGATCTCCGAGCAGTACGCGGGCCTCGCCGGCTTCCGGCTGCACCTGCGCCGGACCACCCGGCCGTTCCCGGCCGACGAGTGGGCACGCACCATCGACACCCACACGGCCGCGCCGCTGCCCGACGTGCCTGGAACGACCGGCTGGGCGGACCACCTGGTCGCCGCCCAACGGCACCTGATGGCGGTCAACCACGCCGAGGGGCAGACCTACCTGGGCGTCACCTTCGCCCGGCGTTCCCTCGGCGACTCCATGACCGAACGGCTGCTCCGCACCTTCGGCCGGGGCACGGCGGAGGGCGAGCGTCGCAAGCTGGGTCGCACGGTCGAGCAGTTCGACGAGGTGCTCGGCGCGTTCGGCATGCGTGGCCGACGGGTCACCGCGCAGGAGCTGGAATGGCTGCTCTACCGCTCGGTCGCGCTGTGCATGGCGCCCCCGGGTCGCCTCTCGCCGGTGACCGACGGGCAGTGGGAGCGCGGTGACCTGCTCGCCCTGACCGAACAGGTCGAGCGCTACCGCACCCCGTACGGCTCGACCGTCAAGCTGGTCAACCGGATGACCGGCGAGGAACGGCACGTGGCCGTGCTCGCCGTCGGCCGGATGGAACCGCTGGAGATCCCGGAACGGCACGAGCCGTGGCTGCACTTCCACGAACGACTGCCCTGGCCGATGGAGATCTCCACCCGGGTCGACATCCTCGGCTCCGGTGACTCGTTCCGTAACCTCGAGCACCGGCTCCGCATGATCCGCTCCCAGCAGCTCGACTACGCCGAGCACGGCATCGACGCTCCCCCGGAGCTGGAACGCCTCGCCAAGCGGGCGCTGGTGATCGGCGACGAGATGACCACCGGCCTGCCCGTCGACTCGGCGCGCGCACACGGCTGGCACCGCATCGCCGTCGGCGGCCGGACCAGGGAGGAGTGCCTGGAGCGGGCCCGCCGGCTCATCCAGCTCTACTCCCGCGAGCTGCGCATCTCGCTGCAGCACCCGAAGAACCAGGACTGGCTGGCCCGCGAGTTCATCCCCGGCGAACCGATCGCCAACACCGGCTACGTCCGCCGGATGCCCGTCCCGCTGCTCGCCGCCGCGCTCCCGCAGGCCGCCTCCACCGTCGGCGACCGCCGGGGCGACCTGATCGGGCGTACCGCCGGCACCTGCCGTCGTCCGGTCTTCCTCGACCTGCACTTCCCCATGGAGGTACGCGAACGCTCCGGGCTCGCGGTGTTCGTCGCCGAGCCGGGTGGCGGCAAGTCGACCCTGCTCGGCGCGCTGGGCTACCTCGCCGCCCGACGGGGTGTGCAGGTGACCCTCCTCGACCCGTCCGGGCCGCTGGCCCGGCTCTGTGCCATGCCCGAGCTGCGCCCGTACTCCCGGGTGTTGAACCTGACCGGCTCCGAGCACGGCACCCTGGCGCCCTACTCGCTCATCCCCACGCCCCTGCGCAGCGAGTTCGCCAGCGGGGCCGCCGGCGACCGTGAGTTCGAGATCGCCGTCTCCAACGCGCGGGCCGAACGCCGCATGCTGGTCCAGGACATCTGCATGATGCTCGTGCCGCCGCAGGTGGCCCGGGAGGCGTCGACCGCCACCCTGTTCCGGCACGCCGTCCGGCAGGTACCCGCCGAGGAGACGTCCACCCTGGACGACGTGGTGAGCTGCCTCGGGCGGCTCGACGACGACGCCGGCAAGGAGTTGGCGAACCTCCTCCTGGACACCGCCGAGATGCCGCTCGCCATGCTGTTCTTCGGCCGGCCGCCCGAAGGGCTGCTGGGCGCGGACGCGGCGCTCACCGTGATCACCATGGCCGGGCTCCGGCTGCCCGACCTCAAGATCGAACGTGAGTACTGGTCGGCCGAGGAGGCCCTCGCCCTGCCGATGCTGCACACCGCGCACCGGCTCGCCGTCCGCCGCTGCTACGGCGGGTCGATGTCGTCCCGCAAGCTGGTCGGCCTCGACGAGGCGCACTTCATGGAGGGCTGGCGGTCCGGGCGTTCGTTCCTGGTCCGGCTCGCCCGCGACTCCCGGAAGTGGAACCTCGCCGCGCTGGTCGCCTCGCAGAACCCCCGCGACATCCTCGGCCTCGACGTGCAGAACCTCGTCTCCACCGTCTTCGTCGGCCGGATCGCCGAAGACGCCGAGATCGCCTCCGAGGCGCTGCGACTGCTGCGGGTACCGGTCAACGACGGGTACGAGGCCACCCTGGCCTCGCTCTCCGCCGCCGACAGCAACTCGGCCTCCCGCCTCGGCTTCCGGGAGTTCGTGATGCGCGACGTCGACGGCCGGGTGCAGAAGGTCCGGGTCGACGTCTCGTACGTCGACGGCCTGCTGGACCACCTCGACACGACACCCGCCGCGATCGCCGCGGCGGCCGGAGTCCTACCGAGCATCTCCCTGCCCGATCTGGAGGCGTGACATGGCTGGGGCCCGGGTTCGGATCACGTCGTTCCTGCTCGCGCTCGGCGTCCTGGCAGGGGCCACCCTCAGTTGGCCGCTGCTCGGCGCGGAAGCGGCCGCAGCCGCCCCACCCGTCACCCAGGCCCGAGCCGAACTCTGCACCACCGCCGAGTGGCAGGCCGACTTCCGGGCCTGCGTGGGGAAGCTCCAGGCGGTCAGCGAGGACGAGGTCAAGTGCCGCAACGCGCCGACCCCGGGCACACCCGACTCCGGCCTCGCCGGCTGGTTCGCCGCAGCACCACCGGCTGAGGCGGCGAACGGCATAGCCGGTCGCTACAGCCTCTATGGGTACGCGGGTTACAGCTACAACACTTACGACATCGACGGTGGCTGCGCATCGAGCGTCCTGCATCCGGATTACAAGTTCACGACGACGGTGGCCAACGGGGAGTTCATGGTCGCCACGGCGGTCATCGGCGCATCGAACGCGTTGCGCGAGCGTGCCTGGGATCCCCGTTCCATGTGGGGCTGGGCGGACCCGCTGGTCGAGAAGGCGACGAAGTCCGTCTACGAGAAGGTGTTCAGCGTCTTCGGGATCGTCACGCTGTGCGTGGTGGGCCTCTACCTACTCTGGCGCTCCCGCCAGTCGGACATGAGCAACGCGATGACCACCGCGGGTTGGGCTCTCCTCGTGATGGTCGCCGTCACCGCGCTGGCCGCCTGGCCGGTGAAGTCGGCGAACATCGCGGACGGCACGCTGATCACCAGCCTCGGTGTGGTCCACGACGCGGTAGGCCCGCAAGCAAAAGAGCCCGACCCAGGGCGATGCATTGATCCAGACCGCTGTAAAGACCTGCGCACGCCGGCCGTTCGCGCGAGCGACACCGCTACCGAGACGATGCTCTACCGAAACTGGGTCCGAGGTGTCCTCGGGTCGGCCGACAGCGAGACGGCTCGCAAGTACGGACCGGCGCTGTACGACGCCAAGGCGCTGTCGTGGGACGAGGTTGAGAAGTTGCGCGCCAACCCGGCCACCCGGGAGGCGACGATCAAGGCGAAGCAGCAGCAGTGGGCGCGGGTGGCCCAGCAGATCCAGACCGAGGACCCGGAGGCGTACGAATACCTCCAGGGCGTCCGGGACATGGACCGGGTCGGGGCGGGGTTCATCGCGGTGCTGGCCTCGGTGCTGTTCGCCATGTTCGACCTGACGGCGTCGCTTCTGGTCCTGCTGGGGTTCCTCATCTTCAGGTGGGCGGTGATCGCGGCGCCCATCCTGGGCACCGTGGGGCTGCTCCGACCGGCCAGCGCCGGTCTGCGACGGCTGGCGAACGCCGTCGTCGCCGCGATCTTCAACATCGCCATCTTCGGCACCGGGGCCGCCATCTACCTGTTCGCGGTCGATTTGATCATGAGTACGCCCACCCTTCCCGGATGGCTCCAGGTGGTCCTGGTGTGGTTGTGCGGAGTGGTCGGTTGGCTACTGCTACGGCCGTACCGGCGGATCACCCAGCTTGGCGGTAAGGACAGCAGCGAGGCGGTCAGTTCGGCCGGCTCCTGGCACCGCCGCTTCTTCCGTGACATGCGGGTCGCGGCGCGACTCGATGTCGTGGAGCCCGGCGGCACGGTGGAACCGGTGGGCGGGCGCCGCCGGTCACCAGACGCCGAGCAGACCCGGCTGCGCCCGGAGGCCCGCCGGGAAGACGCGGGCCCGACGCCGACGCCCACCCCGGCCGGCAGCCGACGCACCGACGACGTTCGGCCCGATGGTCACGAACGCGCCGACGAGGCACCGATCGGGGAGACCGGCGGTCGAGACCGTCCCGTGCCGCCGCAGCCTCGTCGCCGGCAACCGGCGACGTGGACCGAACCCGACGTTCCGGCCGAGAACCCGTCGTTCGTGGTCTATCGGCCGGGCTCCACCGAACGTGCGCCGGATCGCACCGGACCGCGGGTGCGTTCCGAGGCTCGGTGACAGCGATGCGACGGGCGCTGGAGTTTCTCTTCACCCGGGCACTGCGATCCCGGCTGGGGATGGCCGCGCTGATCGCGGTCCTCATCTTCGGGGTGATCGGAGCGGCGCGCCTGGTGTCCGGTCCGACCGACCCGACGGACGGGTTGAGCAACCGGCCGAACCGGCCGATCACCACGGTCGACCCGACGGCTGGTGACGATGGTCTGATCGCCACCGAGGCACCTCCATCGCCGGTCACTCCACCCGGTGCTCGTTCGCCCGAGCAGATCGCCGACCGGTTCGCCTCGGCCTGGATCGGCCGGCCCGGCATGACTGCCGACCAGTGGCAGGCCGGGCTACGGCCGATGTCGACGCCGGCGCTCACCGAGAAGCTGGCCGGCGCCGAGCCCGGCGGGGTGCCGGCCGAGGAGGTGACCGGCCCGCCGACGGTGCGGTCACGCACCGAGACCTTCGTCGAGGTGCTGCTACCGCTCAACACCGGCCGTCTCCGTTTGGAGCTGGTGATGGCGGACAAGAGTTGGCTGGTCGACGTCATCGACTGGGAGCGACAGTGACCGCCGGCAGAGCAGGCCGCGCTCTTCGTCGGCCGGTCCGGGCCGGCGTGATCGCCTCGGTACTCACCGGCGTACTGCTCCTGCTCTGCTGCACCGGGGGGACGGCGGCATTCTTCCTCAGTGGTCTCGGCGGCGACGAGGAGAATGGGGACGCCCTGGCCGGCTGGGGCTGCGGGCCGGTGCGTCCCGTCGACATCACCGGCGAGCTACCCCGGTTCAGCGAGTACGGTGACGCGCAGGTCCGCAACGCGGCGATCATTATCAAGGTCGGTCAGGACATGGGGGTTCCCTCGCGTGGTTGGGTGATCGCCCTCGCCACGGCGATGCAGGAGTCCGCCCTGCGCAACCTGGCCAACAGTGGCGTGCCCGAGTCGCTGTCCCTGCCACACGAGGGCGTCGGTGCCGACCACGACTCGTTGGGCCTCTTTCAGCAGCGTCCGGGTTGGGGCTCGATCGCCGAGCGGATGACACCCGCGTACACCGCCCGGAAGTTCTACGAGAAACTCGTCAAGGTGCGCAGCTGGCAACGTCGACCGCTGACCGTCGTGGCACAGCAGGTCCAGGTCAGCGCCTATCCGGACGCGTATGCCAAGCACGAGGAGCTGGCCGGCAAGATCGTGGACGCACTCGCCGGTGGTGCGGCTCGCACCGTTCAGATCAACGGCAAGGCGGTGTGCGACGCGGCCGAGCGCGGTGAGATCGCCGCCTCCGGCTGGACGGCGCCGATCTCCGGCGACGTCGGCTCCGGTTTCCGGACCGCCGATCGACCCAGCCACAACGGTGTCGACATCGGAGCGGCGAAGGGCACCGAGATCCGTGCCGCGGCCACCGGCCGAGTGCTCGTTGCCCGCTGCGACCCGGACAACAAGGGGCGCCGGAGTTGCGACGTGGACGGTTATCCGGGCAAGGGTGGCTGTGGTTGGTTCGTCGACATCCTGCACGCCGGTGGTTACATCACCCGTTACTGCCACATGGTGGTCCAGCCGCGCGTTTCGCCGGACCAGATCGTCCCCGCCGGCGAGGTGATCGGACAGGTCGGCAGCAGCGGGAATTCGTCCGGACCGCACCTGCACTTCGAGGTGCACCTGCGCAGCGACCGGTCCAGCCGGGGCGCGACCGACCCGATCCCCTTCATGCGCCAGCGGGGCGCTCCGCTGCGCGCCGCGGAGTGAGGCGGTCACTGGCATGACCGGACCGCTGCCGGACCCGTTCGCCGACCAACCCGACTGGGCGCCCCGGCCACCCCGCCCCCTGACCATCGTGCCCGCCACCGGGCGCGTGGAGCTGCGCGGGCAGCGGGTGCTCGTGGGTCTGCCCGGGCTGGGCTGGCGTGGAGACCTGCGCGCGGACGACCGGGTCGTGCAGGGTGCCCGAACCTACGTGCCGGTCATCCCCGAACACGAGTGGTACCGGGCCGAGGCCGACCAGGTCGAGGTGTTCGCGCCGCTGGTGCCGGTGGAGCGGGTGTGGGTGGAGACGGTCGGTGAACGGCCCGCAACGGAGGGCGTACGGGACACCGGCATCCGCTTGGTCTCGCTCGACGGCCCCTCCCACCGCGCTCCCACCCCCGTGTTCGAAGCGGACGCGGTCACCGGACGCCGGGTGGTGCACGTTGAGGACGGACGCGAACACCGGGACATGCGGGCGGTGACCGAAACCTACTCGGGCGCCGAGGGCGACATCTGCGTGCGGATCACGCCCGAGGTGGAGTGGTACCGCTGGGCCTGGCGTGGCCAGTCACCCACCACGCTCGAGGTACCCGTCCATCTGCTGTGGATCGAGTAGCCGTTAACTAACCTCAGCTGCGCTGCAAACCCGCCAACCATCCTGCTCGCTGACCTCGAACTGCCACATGTCAGTCAGGCTCTGCTGGGCGCCATCGACAGTAGCGCTGCGGCGGATTGTTGTTACGACGGAGGCATCCTTACCGTGCTTCTCTACAGCAAGGCTCCCCCAACTGACCATGATGGTGACGTCCAGTTGCTGCTCACGAGCAACGAGGTCGGTTCTTAGCGAGCGAACTGAATCCAGCTGCGTTGGACCTTCGCACGTATACAAATTGGCTCGAGCATCGTTGCGGTCTACGAGGAAGGCCCGCAGGTAGTTGTCGACGACCACGTCGGGGGCGCTGCGGTCCGGGGCGGCGGCGCGGTTGTAGAGCACGAAACCTGTCGCCACCCCGCCGAGCAGGAGCAGCGCGAGCACACCACCGACAACGATGAGCACGGTGCGCAGCCGGCGACGTCGCGGCTGTGGTGCCGGCGTTGGCGGGGCCGGCGGCAGCTGTTCGGACGGAGTCCGCTGGGCCGGTACGCGGGAGACCTGGGAACCGGCGGGGGGCTGCACTGATTCCACCTCCTGACGTTAACGGCTGGACGGCGCGGAGCCAATGCCTCAGATCCAGCGGATCGTGACGGACCACTCCCCACCGGTGACATCCGCGACAACACCGGCGCACCGCCGCGGTACCTCCCGGAGGTGGGGCTCTGGCTGGGATACCGTCACTGCTCGGGGAGGGGTTGCCGACCTCGGGTGAGGGGGTGGACACGGTGGCCGGTCCGAAGGCACGCACGAACCGCGCCGCGGCGCTGCACCGCCGGGCTGCCGCTGTCGTCACCGCCGCCGCCGGGATCCTCGACGAGGTGCGCCCGGCCCCTGCTGATCAGCGCCGCCAGTACGAGTTGGCCGAGCGGCTTCAGCTGGTTGCCGCGCGGCTGGCCCCGGGCTGGTCGGGAGCCGCTCTGGACTCACTCGACGTGGGCTCTCCGGCGGGTGACGGCCCACCACCGTTCGTACGGGTCGGCACGGCGGCGCCCCTGGACGACGCCCGGTTTCCCGCTCTGGTGCCGCTGGTCGGTACGGGGCATCTGAGCGTGGATGCCGACGGGCGGGAGCCTCGGGTGGCGGGCCTGCTGCGGGCCGTGGTGCTGCGGCTGCTGGGTGCCGCGCCCGCGGGCGCGCTGCTGGTACGCGCGGTGGACGCCACGGGTGCCGTGCTGACGCCGTTCGGCGCGCTGGCCGACGCCGGGCTGCTACCCCCGCCGGCGGTGGACGTGGCGGGTCTGCGCGCGGTGTTGACGGAGGCGGAGCAGTGGGTGACGCCGGGGGCGAGCGGACGGCGTCGTCACGACCGTACGCTGCTGCTGGTGGTCGCCGCGCTGCCGGAGTTGACCGGCCCGACCGATCTGGCGCGGATCGAGACGCTGGCCGAGCAGGGGCCGGCGGCGGGGCTGCACCTGGTGGTGGCGGGGTGGCCGCCGTCCGGCCCGTACGCGTCCCGGGATCCGTTGCCCCGGGCCACCTCGCTGGTGTTGCGCAACGCGTACGCGCTGCTCGGCGACCCGCCGGGCGCATCGTTCGCCAGCCCCGGGGCCGAGGCGCCGGGTGGGATGAACTCACCGGTCTTCGTGGAGACGGACCCACCGGCGGATCTCGTCGACGCGGTCTGTCGGCGGCTGGCCGCCCAGGTGGAGGCGGGCTCCCGGTTGGCGTTGGCGGATCTGTTGCCGGAGACGGGTGACGGCCGGTGGACGGCGGATGCCTCGGACAGCCTCACCACGATGGTGGGTGACGCGGGCGGTCGGCCGGTGCAGCTGGGCTTCACGGAGCTGACGCCGCACTGGTTGGTGAGTGGCCGGTCCGACGCGGGTCGTGCCGCGTTCCTGACCACCGCCCTGCTGGGGCTGGTCGCCCGGTACGGTCCGGACGATCTGACGCTCTACCTGGCCGACCTGGGCGACGGCGAGTCGTTCGTGGAGTTTCTGCAGACCGAGCGGGACCGCTCCTGGGTTCCGCACGTGCGGGCGGCGGCCATGGCTGCCGACCGGGAGTACGTCCGGGACCTGTTCGACCAGCTGACGGCCGAGGTGCGGCGCCGCGCGGAGGCGGCGGAGCGGGCCGGCGGGCAGCGCTTCGCGGAGCTGCGCCAGCACCGCCCGCTGCCTCGCATCGTCTGTGTGGTGGACAATGTGCCGTTGCTCTTCGCCGAGCGGGATCGGCTGGCCACCGAGCTGGCCGCGCAGGTGGACGCGTTGGCCCGGTCCGGTCGGGCGTACGGCGTGCACCTGGTGCTGGCCGGCGCGGGTGAGCTGGGGTTGAGTGCCCGCTCGGACGCCGGGCACCGGGATTCGGCGCTCGGGCAGTTTCCGGTACGGGTGGCGTTGCCGGGTGGCGGCCCGGTGTTGGAGCCGACAAACGATTCGGCCGCCGGTCTGCCGGTGGGCAGCGCGGTGGTGAACACCGCCGGAGGGTTGGGCGGCCCACGTGGCGCGATCCGTGGTCACGAGCGGTTGATCCGCCACCCCGATCCGCTCGACGATCCGGCGGTGGTCGAACGGCTGCGACACGAGCTGTGGGCGGCCCGACCGTCGGAGGCGGTGCCGCCCGTGGTGTTCGCCGGGTACGCCCGTCCGCTGCTGGGCAACGATCCGCGTCACCGGGCGGCCCTGGCGGGGCAGGCAGGTGGCCCGGCGGCCTTGCTGGGCCGTGCGGTGGACGTGGCCCGCACGACGGTCGCCGTACCGATGGGGCCTGCTCCTGGACGTAACCTCGCGGTGCTGGGCTCGGGCGCGGCGGCGGGTGGCCTGCTGGCGACGGCGGCCCGGAGCACCGCGAGCCACCATGCGGCGGGCACCGCCCGGTTCGTGGTGGCCGCACCTGACCAGGGGGCTCGCCCGCTGGCGGAGGCGTTGACGGCCGAGCTGGCCGCCCGTCATCCGGCCCGACTGGTGGACCTGCCAACGCTGTTGGCGGACGCCGACGACGAGCTGCCGACGTACCTGGTGGTCTTCGGGTTGGATCGGCCCGGTCCCCGGGATCTGCCGGCGGATCGGTTGCGGGCGCTGCTGCGGGACGGGCCACCGGCGGGCCGGCACCTGCTGGGTTGGTGGCGGGCGGTGCCGCCGTTCGCCGCGCTGCTGGAGCCGGACGGCGAGGTCGACAAACTGGCCGCCGTCGTGGCGCTGGACGTGCCGGCCGCGCAGCTCGCCGCCGTGTTCGGCAGGCCGGTCCAGTGGCGGGCGCGTCCGGACCGGGCGGCGCTGTGGGATGGTCCCGACGAGCGGGGCACGATCCTGGTGCCGTTCGCGGAGGAGACGAGGAGACCGGACGAAACGAGGAGACCGGACGAGACGGGGCGACCAGACGAGGCAGGGCTACCGGACGAGACGGGGCGCGCGGGCGATGCGGGTTGAGCCGGCGATGCGTAGGGAGGGTGCCGAGGTGAGGGCGACGGCGACCGGTCCGGGTCCGCAGCGGACCGCCGGTCCGGACGCTGGCACGGCGCCTGTCGACGCCTGGGCCGAGTACCTGGCGGCGGCCCGTCAGCTCGATGCGGTCCGGCGCGGCGCGGCGACCGCCGCCGGTGAGCAGGCCCGCTCGGCGGAAGCCGCCCGGGAGGAGCTGACGGTGGTGCGCGCCGGGTTGGCGACCCAGCAGGAGCGGTTGCGGGAGCGGGGCGTACCGGCGATCTCGCTGGTGCCGTCGCCACCGGAGCTGACGGAGGCCGCCCGGTCGATGGCCGGCGGCCCGGCCGCCGTCCTGGCGGCGCTGCGGACCGCACGGGGTCGGGCCGAGGCGGCGGACGCGGCGTTGGCCGCGCGCCGCGGCCTCCGACCGACCTCCTGGCCCGCGCGGGCCCGAAACCTCCTGGTGTACGGGCCGCTGGCGCTGCTGGCGCCGCTGATCCAGATCATCGTGTACGCGACGACCGGGTCGGGCCCGGCCAGCGTGCTGGCCCTGGTCGGCGGGCTGCCGATGCCGGCGGCCGCCTTCGTCGTCGGCTGGGTGTGTGTCGGCCGGGTGTTCCGTACCGCCCCCGACGACCAGGTGGACCGCACGGTGCGCTTCGGCGTGCTGGTCTGCCTGGTGCCGGCGGTCCTGGTCACGACCGGCCTGCTGCTGGCTCTGCTGGCCGGCTGACCCACCGGCTACCCAGCCGGCGGTCGCGCGGGCGGGTCAGCGGGGGAGGATCAGGGCCATCGCCTCGGCCCGCGACTTCGAGTCCGTCTGCAGGATGCCGCGCACCGCCGACGTGATGGTCTTGGCGCCGGACTTCTGGATGCCGCGCATCGCCATGCACATGTGCTCGCATTCCAGCACGACGACGACGCCGCGCGGGGCCAGCCTGCTCATCAGCAGGTCGGCCACCTGCGAGGTGAGCCGCTCCTGCACCTGGGGTCGGCGGGCGAACACCTCGACGAGGCGGGCCAGCTTGGACAGGCCGGTGATCCGCCCGTCCGGGCCGGGGATGTAGCCGATGTGCGCGCTACCCCGGAACGGCAGCAGGTGGTGCTCGCAGAGGCTCATCACGTCGATGTCGCGGACGATCACCAGCTCTTCGTGGTTGGCCTCGAAGGTGGTGCTGAGCACCTGCGCCGGGTCGACGCGCAGGCCAGCGAAGAGTTCGGCGTACGCGCGGGCGACCCGGGCCGGGGTCTGTTGGAGGCCGTCCCGGTCCGGGTCCTCGCCGACCGCGATCAGGATCTCGCGGACGGCTCTCTCGATCCGGCCGAGGTCGACCGCGTCCTCGACGGGACGACCGGTCAGCTTGCCGCTGATCAACCGGGCGGCGACGTAGTCCAGCTCGTCGTCCCCGTCGGGTTCGGTCGCGGAAACGGCCAGCTCCCCGTGGGGGGAGCTGGCCGTCGGGTCGTTGCTCAGTGCGTACCGTCCGAGTTGTTGCTGGACGGCGACCCGCCGCCGACGGACGCCTGCGCGCCGTCGGCCTCGGCCTGCGCCTTGAGCTTGTCCTTCTCCGCGGGGGTGAGCACGGGCGGCTCGGTGGACGGCTGGCGCTTGCCGAACCCGTTGTACGGGGCGAGCGGCGGGCGCTTGACCACCCGGGAGCAGATCCGCGCCATGTCGGCCGTGGAGAGGGTCTCCTTCTCCATCAGCTCGAGCACGATGTTGTCCAGGACGTCCCGGTACTCGACCAGGATCTCCCACGCCTCGTCGTGCGCCAGCTCGATCAGGGCCCGCATCTCGCCGTCGATCTCGGCGGCCACCGAGTCCGAGTAGTCCCGCTCGTGGCCCATGTTGCGGCCGAGGAACGGCTCGTCCCCGCTGGTGCCGTACTTGATCGCGCCGAGCTTGGAGCTCATGCCGTACTGGGTGATCATCGCGCGGGCCAGCTGGGTGGCCTTCTCGATGTCGTTGCCGGCACCGGTGGTCGGCTCGTGGAAGACCAGTTCCTCGGCGGCCCGGCCGCCCAGCGCGTACGCCAGGGTGTCGATCATTTCGGCGCGGGTCTGGGTGTACTTGTCCTCGGTCGGCAGCACCAGGGTGTGGCCCAGCGAGCGGCCACGGGACAGGATCGTCACCTTGTGCACCGGCGCGGCGTGCGGCAGCGCCCAGGCGACCAGCGCGTGGCCACCCTCGTGGTACGCGGTGATCTTCTTTTCCTGGTCGCTCATCACCCGGGTCCGCCGCTGCGGACCGGCGACGACCCGGTCGATCGACTCTTCGAGCGAGTCGTTGGAGATCGCGCGCTGCTCCTTGCGAGCGGTGAGCAGGGCCGACTCGTTGATCACATTGGCCAGGTCGGCGCCGCTGAAGCCGGGGGTACGCCGGGCCACCGCGTCGAGGTCGACGTCCGGCGTGAACGGCTTGCCCTTGGCGTGCACCCGCAGGATTGCCTTACGGCCCTCCATGTCGGGGGCGTCCACCGGGATCTGCCGGTCGAACCGGCCCGGGCGCAGCAGCGCCGGGTCGAGGATGTCCGGCCGGTTGGTGGCCGCGATCAGGATGACCCCGCCCTTGGTGTCGAAGCCGTCCATCTCGACGAGCAGTTGGTTGAGCGTCTGCTCCCGCTCGTCGTGGCCGCCGCCCATGCCGGCGCCACGGTGCCGGCCGACGGCGTCGATCTCGTCGACGAAGACGATCGCCGGGGCGTTCGTCTTGGCCTGCTCGAACAGGTCACGGACCCGGCTGGCGCCGACGCCGACGAACATCTCCACGAAGTCGGAGCCGGAGATCGAGTAGAAGGGCACCCCGGCCTCGCCGGCGACCGCGCGGGCCAGCAGCGTCTTACCCGTTCCGGGCGGGCCGAACAGCAGCACGCCCTTCGGGATCTTGGCGCCCAGGGCCTGGTACTTGGCCGGGTTCTGCAGGAAGTCCTTGATCTCGTACAGCTCTTCGACGGCCTCCTCGGCACCCGCGACGTCCGCGAAGGTCGTCTTGGGGGTGTCCTTGGTGATCATCTTCGCCTTGGACTTGCCGAAGTTGAGCACCCGGGAGCCGCCGCCCTGCATCTGCGACATGAAGAACAGCAGCAGGAGCACGAGCAGCGCGATCGGCAGCAGGTTGACCAGCAGGCTCACCCAGATGCTGTCCGAGGAGACCTTGGCGTCGGCCGGGCCGGTCACCCGGTTGGCCGCCTTGGCCGCGAGCACCTCGTTCCAGACCTCGTCGCCCACCTGGTACGGGAACTGGGCTTCGATCCGGTCAGTGGTGGTCTCACCGAACTTGGTCTTGTTCTTCAGGTCGAGCTGGAGCGTCTGCTCCTTGTCCTGAAAGATGACCTTGTTGATCTGTGCGGTGTGGAGCTGGTCGAGCGCAACGGAAGTGTCCACGCGGTGGTAGCTGGGACCAGCGGTGAACAGCTGACTGAGCACAACGGCGCCGAGGATGACCAGGATGATCCAGACCACCGGTCGGCGGAAGAAACGCGTACGTTCCATACTGTTGTCGAGCGCCGGAGCGCCCGCATCCTCCTGATCGACGTCCTGACCGTCTGATGGTGTCGCCGCGGTGAGCGGCGGCCGGAGCCGCCGTGCGGGCCGGCTCGACCCCGAGGCACCGAAACTGCCGCGCCGCGGTCATTCGACGGTACACCGTGTACGCGAGGAGTGAGCTTGCGAGCCCCGCAGTCGTACACAATCACAGCGGTGTACGCGAGGAGCGAGCTGGTGAGCCCCGCGGTCGTGCACCATCGAATCGGGTCCGGGTGGTAACCGGCGTGGCGGGGAGTCCGGCCCGGCCACCCGAACGTTCGGTCACGCGGTCGAGGGGCCGGACGCGGAGTTACCTCCACGCCACCGGGGTCCACCGTAACCGCAAGAGCTGAGAGCCCGCTGAACGTCTGCTTGATGAACGCCGATACGAATCGCCTTCACCCGGGTCGGCGGCGGGCCGGCGACCGGGTTCAGGAGCGGGCGTAGACCTCGGGCTTGAGCACCCCGACGTAGGGCAGTTCCCGGTAGCGCTCGCCGAAGTCGAGGCCGTAGCCGACCACGAACTCGGTGGGGATGTCGAAGCCGACGTACTTCACCGGCACCGGCACCTTGACCGCGTCCGGCTTACGGAAGAGCGCGACCACCTCGACGCTCGCCGCCGAGCGCGACTCCAGGTAGCGCAGCAGCCAGGAGAGCGTCAGCCCGGAGTCGACGATGTCCTCGACGACCACGACGTGCCGGCCGGCGATGTCGCGGTCGAGGTCCTTGAGGATGCGGACCACCCCGGAGGAGGTCGTGCCCTGGCCGTAGGAGGAGATGGCCATGAAGTCGAGTTCGGCCGGGGGGCCGCTTCGGCCCAGCGCCCGGGCGAAGTCCGCCATGAACATCACCGCGCCCTTGAGCACGCAGACCAGCAGCAGTCCGTCGCCCACGTGGGCGTAGTCGGCGGAGACCTGCTTGGCCAGTTCCGCTGTCTTCTCGCGGATCTGCGCCTCGGAGATGATCACGTGGTCGATGTCGGCGTCGTACCAGGAGCCGTCAGCCATGACTCCTAGCCTGCCGTACGTCGGATGGCCTCCGTCGGCGGGGCCGCACCTTTCGGCACGGTCCCGCCCAGGATTTTTACCGCGAAGGGTGCTAAAAGGCATCAGCTGGTACGGGACCGCCAGCGGCGGCCGTCCTCGCTGGGCTTCCAGTCGGCCGAGTCGTGGCTGTCCACGGTGAGGTTCGCCGCCGAGGCGGCGACGAGCAGGACGAGGAACAGGAGGAAGAACAGGAACTCCATGGCGGCGCTCACTTTCGCATGATTGCTGTCGGTTTCGCCGCCGGTGCGCACCGGACTGAGACCAGTCTGCGCCGACGCGCACCGCCCGGACAGTGGCAGAGATGCCATTGGGCATCGATTTACTGCCATCTCTCGGGTTACCCTCGTCACATGCTCCGATCCGTCGCCGTCCTCGCCCTGGACCAGGTCGCTCCCTTCGAGCTCGGGGTGCTCGCGGAGGTCTTCGGCACCGACCGGACGGCCGACGGCTTCCCCGCGTACCGCTTCGACGTGTGCAGTCCCGACGGGGTTGCCGTACGCACCTCGGCGGGCTTTCACCTCACGCCGAACGCCGACCTGGCCCCGCTTGAGGAGGCCGACCTGGTGGCCGTTCCGGCGCACGGTCAGGGCACCGTCGTACCCGACTGTGTGCTCGACGCGTTGCGCCGCGCCGACGCGCGCGGGGCCCACCTCATCAGCGTCTGCTCCGGGGCCTTCCTGCTCGGCGAGGCCGGACTGCTCGACGACCGGGAGTGCACCACCCACTGGCGGTACGTGGACGAGCTGCAACGCCGGCATCCCCGCGCCCGGGTGCGGTGCAACTCCCTGTACGTCCAGGACGGTCGGCTACTCACCAGCGCCGGCACCGCGGCCGGTATCGACGCCTGCCTGCACCTCGTCCGCCAGGTGCACGGCTCGGCCACCGCGACCCGGCTGGCCCGGCGGATGGTGGTCCCGCCGCACCGCGACGGCGGCCAGTCGCAGTACGTCGAGGCGCCCATCCCGAAGGCCCCCGAGGCGCCCACCCTGGAACCGGTGCTGGAGTGGCTGATGGGGCACCTGGACCGGACGATCACGGTGGAGGAGCTGGCCGCCCGCGCCGGCATGGCCCCCCGGACGTTCGCCCGGCGGTTCCGGGCCGAGACCGGCACCACCCCGCACGACTGGCTCACCAACCAGCGGGTGCTACTCGCCCGACGACTGCTCGAGGAGACGCCGCTGAGCGTGGAGGCCGTCGCCGACCAGGCCGGTTTCGGTGACGCCGCCGCGCTGCGCCACCACTTCAGCCGCCGGGTCGGCGCCACCCCGCACAGCTACCGGACGACCTTCCGGGACCGGAGCGACGGCGCGGCGGCCCTCAGCCCGAGCTGAGGACCGCCAGTCGGTCGCCCCGACGAAGTACGCGAACACCCCCGGGCAGGTCGGTCGGACCCTGACCGTGCCATTCGGTGACCAGGGCGTCCAGCGCCCCGACGTGCCGGTGCGACAGGGCGCCCCCGACCGCGCCCAACTCGAGGGCCCAGGCGTGCAGCACCCGACCGCGTACGGCGGCGGTGAGGCCGGCCAGCTCCGGCACCGCAAGCCCACCGGCGGGATGCCGGGATGTCACCAGCGCCCTCGCCGCGATCTCGTCGAGGGCGGTGTTGTCCGCCGCCACCAGCCGGGCGGTGCGCGCCAGGTTGGCCACCACACCCGGCCCGAGCGCCCGTACCAACGCCGGCAGCACGTCGGCCCGCACCCGGGAGCGGGCGTACGAGGGGTCGGTGTTGTGCGGGTCCTGCCAGGGGCTGAGCCCGAGGACGGCACAGGCGGCGCGGGTCTGCTCCCGGCCGATCTCGAGCAGCGGACGCAGCAGCGGAACCCCGGCCAGCTCCCGCCGATCGGGCATCCCGGCCAGCCCGCGCGGGCCGGCCCCCCGGGCGAGCGCGAGCAGCACCGTCTCCGCCTGGTCGTCGCGCGTGTGGCCGGTGAGCACCGCGACCGCCTCGTGCTGCCGCGCGGCCTCGGCCAACGCCTCGTAGCGGGCCTGGCGGGCCGCCGCCTCCGGCCCGCCCGGACGGCCGGCCACGTCCACCCGCACCGCCACGACCGGCGCGAACCCGGCCTCTCGGGCCCAGGCGGCCACCGCCTCCGCGCGCCGTGCCGAACCGTCCTGCAGTCCGTGGTCCACGGTCACCAGGCCGGCGGGAAGACCCAGCCGGGGCGCCACGAACACGGCCGCCGCCGCCAGGGCCAGCGAGTCGGCCCCACCGGAGCAGGCGACCAGCACCGGCCCGCCGGACGGCAGGTGGGTCAGCGCGCGACGGACCGCCACCCGGATCGCGGCCACCGGCGGGGCGAGCGCGGCCACCGGCGGACGGTCAGCCGGCGGACGGAACGGTGCCGGCCGGGCCGTGCACGCGTGCCACCCAGGCGTCCGGGTCGCCCAGCTCCGACAGCCGGGGCAGGGTGAGCGGTGAGTTGAAGATCTGGTTGAAGCCGTCCATGCCGACGCGCTCGACCACGCCGTGCACGAACTTGCGACCCTCGGCGTACTGGCGCATCTTGACGTCCACCCCGAGCAGCCGACGGATCGCCTTCTCCAACGGGTTGCCCGCCTCGCGGCGACGGTTGAACGAGGCCCGGATCCGCTCCACGCTCGGGATCACCTGCGGGCCGACGCCATCCATCACGAACTCGGCGTGCCCCTCCAACAGGGTCATCAGCGCGGTGAGGCGGTCGAGGACGGCCCGCTGCGCCGGGGTCTGCACGATGTCCAGCACGCTCGTCCGGCTCTCCGGGTCGCGGACCGCCTCGGACAGCGTCGCGACACCGCGCCGCAGCCGCTCGACGAGATGTTCGCCGCCGCTGGACGACGCGTCCACGAACGCCTGGACCTCGCCGAGGAAGTAGGCCCGCATCCAGGGCACGGCGGTGAACTGGGTGCGGTGGGTGACCTCGTGCAGGCAGACCCACAGCCGGAAGTCCCGGGAGTCGGCTTCGAGCTTGCGCTCCACCTCGACAATGTTCGGCGCCACCAGAAGCAACTGCCCCGGGTCGGCGGAGAAGACCTCGTACTGGCCGAGGATCCGGCCGGACAGGTAGGCCAGGACGGTGCCGGCCTGCACCCCGGTCAGCCGCGACCCGATCGCCTCGGTGAGCGCGCCGGGCTGCTTGTCGCCGGACAGCCGGCTGACCAGTGGGGTGATCACCTCACGTAGCCCGGCGATGTTGGTGGCCGCCCAGTCCCGCCGGTCGACCACCCGCACCGGCGGGTGCGCCACCTGCGCCCGCAGGCCGGTGTAGTCGGCCACGTGCCCGGCGGCCTCGTCGGTCAGCCGACGCAGGTCGCCGACCACGTCGGTGGCCTCGGTGTACGACACCCGGGGGCCCGACTTGCTCAACGCCCCCGCGGTGGCGGCGGCCAGATCCCAGTCCACGAACTGCGCCATGAACCCACCGTACCCGCGTCGCGACACCCCGGGCCGGGCTCGCGTCGGCGATCGACGCCGGTCGCGGCCCCGCGTGCCGACCCGGGCCGGGCCCCGGAGCTGGTCAGCGGCAGCCGGAGCCCGCCCGTGCGGACGGTCAGCGGCAGCCGCAGCCGGCCAGTGCGGAGGCGATGCGGTCCAGCGCCGGTTGGGCGGTGTCCGTCCCGCCGGGCACCTTGTCGGTGAGCACCGCGAAGGTGAGCAGTCGGCCGTCGGCGGTGGTGACCAGGCCCGCGATGGCGTGTACCCCGGTCAGGGTGCCGGTCTTCGCGCGTACGGCACCGGCGCCGGCGGCGGTCCCCGGGGCACCCCGGTAGCGCTCGCCCAGCGTGCCGGACCAGCCGCCCACCGGCAGGCCTCCGAAGACGCCGGCCAGTTCCGGATGATCCGGACTCGCGGCCAGTCGGATCAGGTCGGTGAGCAGCGACGGGCTGATCCGGTTGCGACGCGACAGCCCACTGCCGTCGGAGAGGGTGATCTCCTCGGCGGGCAGGCCCAGCTCCGCCACCTCGGCGTCCATCGCGGCAGCGCCGCCGTCGAAGGACGCCTTCTGGTTTCGTGCCAGGGCCACCTGGCGGGCCAGCGCCTCGGCCAGCAGGTTGTCACTCTCGCTGATCATGATGTCGACCAACCGGATCAGCGGTGGGGACTGCACCACACCCAGCTCCGTACCGGCCGGCGGGGTGCCACCGGCGGCGGTCGCCAGAGCCGGGGCCGTACCCCGCTTGACGGCGCTGGTCGGTACACCGAGCAGCCGGGCGAACGACCGGCCGGCGGCCAGGTCGGGCTCGGGGACCCGCTCGGCGCCGCCGGGCTCGGCGCCCGGGTCCTTGCGTGCCCCGTCGGTCATCAGCGCGGTCACCGCGCCGCCGTACCCGCCGGTCGGGATGTCGTCGTCCCAGCCGGGGCCGTACAGCGGGCCGGAGTAGACCGTGCCGTCGACGGTGACGCTGGTCGGGGCGGTGCCGCCGAGGGCGGTACGTACCTGCGCGGCCAGGTCGTCCAGGCGTGCCGCGCCGGGGTAGTAGCCCTTCTTGTTCACCGCGAGCGTGGGGTCACCGCCGCCGACGATCACCACCTCGCCCGGCTTGGTGCCGGCCACCGCCCGGGTCGGGATGCGGAATCCGGGGCCGCGGGCGGCCAGCACGGTCACCGCCGTCGCCAGTTTGGTGACGGAGGCGGGCACCGTGCCGTCGTCCGCGCCCTTGCCGTACAGCGTCTGACCGGTGGTCACGTCGGCCACCGAGACGTTCACCCGGTCACCCAGGGCGGGTACGTCGACCAACGGGTCGAGCACGGCCCGTACCGCGTCGGCGCTGGGCAGCGGCGCGTTCGGGTCGGGTCCGTTCAACACGTCCGACGGGTCCGGTTCGGCGCTGGCGCCGGCGGCGGTCGGCGCGGACGCCCCGTCGTCGCCCAGCCAGCCCGCGACCGGGCCGGGACGGGTCACCACGACACCCACACCGGCCAGCACCAGCAGCACCACGACGGCCAGCACGGTCACCAGTCGCCCGCGACGGCGCGGCGTGGTCGGCGGCGTCACCGGCGGTTCGACGTCGGCCGTCGAGGGCAGCGCGGAGATCGGCGGACCCAGCGGCGGTACGCCGTACGGATCGCCGCCGGCCGAACGCTCGCCGGGCATCGGGCCGCCCCAGGTGGGGCCGCTCGGGGCGGGTCGGACCGACGCGCGACCCGGGGGGTGCGCGCCGCTCGCGGGGCGGTCCGGGCCGAGGACCGGGAAGCGACCGTTGTTCGGTCCCGCCGGGGCCGAGCCGGACGGACGCCACGGCAGCGGCGGTGGCCGCTCGGGAACCGACTCCTCGGGGACTCGGGGGAAGTGCGCGTCCGGCACCGGGACCCTTCCGGTCGCGCCACCGGAGCCGGATCGTCCGGTACCGCCTCTGACGCCCTCGTCCGGACGGTAGTGTGAATCTTCCCTCCCCACGACCCCCTCCTCCCCCAACGAAAATCGGCTTGGGTGACACTACTTCGGTCCGAAGACTATGCGGCGGCCGGAGTCGGCGGGTGGGCATTCACCTGTCCGGAGGGCCGCCAGTGGTTCCGTTAGCCAGCGTGGGCAGACGAGGGAGCGTGCAGATGGATTTCGACGTGACGGTTGAGATCCCGAAAGGTCACCGCAACAAGTACGAGGTGGACCACAAGACCGGCCGGATCCGGCTGGACCGCACCCTGTTCACGTCCACCCAGTACCCGGCCGACTACGGCTTCATCGAGGACACGCTGGGCGAGGACGGCGACCCGCTGGACGCGCTCGTGCTGGTCCCCGAGCCGACCTTCCCGGGCTGCCTCATCCGCTGCCGGACCATCGGCATGTTCCGGATGACCGACGAGAAGGGCGGCGACGACAAGGTCCTCTGCGTCCCCTACGAGGACCCTCGTCAGGAGCACCTGCGCGACATCCACCACCTGGGCGAGTTCGACCGCCTGGAGATCCAGCACTTCTTCGAGGTGTACAAGGACCTGGAGCCCGGCAAGTCGGTCGAGGGCGCGACCTGGGTCGGCCGCACCGAGGCCGAGGCCGAGATCCGCGCCTCCTACCAGCGGGCGCGCGACGCCGAGGCGCGCGGCGAGTCCACCCACTGACGTACGACGACCGGCCGGGCCCGGGAGCTGCTCACCCGAGCAGTCCCCGGGCCTTGTCGTACAGGTCGAGCACCGCGCAGGCGACCGGCACCACGGCGACCACCAGGGCCGTGTCGGTGAGGTCCGCGACCCGCCCGAGGTACGGCGAGACCGGTCGCCGGGCGTACCCGGTGCCGGCGGCCACGGTCACCAGGCCCAGCGCCGCCCCGCCGAGGACCAGCGCCAGGCGGCCGGTGTCGTCGGCCCGGTCGACCAGCACCGCGCCCAGCACCGCGTAGCCGACGAGCCCGGCGAGCACCGTCGGCACCCGGTGCCGCAGCGCCACGAACAGCCGCGAGCGCAGCAGCAGCACGGCCGAGACCACCGCCACCAGCGCCGGGCCGGCCGTCCCACCAGCCACCCCGAGTACGACAGCGGCCCCGACCGCCAGCACCGCGTGCCCGAGCAGCATCCCGGTGAGCATCTCCTCGGTGCGGATGACCGCCGCCTGCACCCGACCCCGGTCCGGTAGGTCCCCGGGCCGCTCCGGCTCGGCCGCGGACGGGGTGGCCGGCAGGGTGATCGGCGGCAGTGGCAGCTTGCCGAGCCGGATGGCCAGCAGCGGGATCGCCCCGATGGCGAAGACCAGTGCGCTGAGCAGCACCGCCGCCGTGCCGGCGGGGGTCAGCGGCAGCGCGCCGAGCGCCGCGGCGGCACCGAGCAGGCCGACCGTGACGCCGGCCACGAAGATCCGCTGTCGGCTCGCCACCCCGAGCAGCCCGACCAGCGCCACGAGCAGCAGCGCCACCGAGCCGGCCAGCAGTTCGGCCGCGCCGACCCAGCGCACCGGTACGAGCGGGCCGACCGGGTCACCCGAGCCGACCGCGAGGGCACCGGCTACGAAGGCGTACGGAAGCGCGTACCCGCCGAGCGTCGCGCCGGCCGCGCCGTCGCCGTTGGCACGGCTGGCGACCGTACCGGCCACGGTGAGCAGCAGCGCCACCGCCGCCGCCGCGACCCAGCCGCTGCTCGACGTCGGGCCGCTGGCGAGCAGGGCGAGCAGCCCGACGGCGAGCGGTACGGCGGCGCCGGCCAGACCGGCGACCCGGGTGGCGGCGGGTGACCAGGCTCCGCCACGTCGCCGGGCGCCGTCGGCGATCGCCTCCACGACGTCGTCGTACTCCAGCTCGGGCCAGTGGGCGCGGGCCGGCACCAGGTGCAGCACCTCGCCGTCGCGGACGCCCTGCGGCAGCAGCGCCTGCGCGGTCGCCAGCAGCGCCCCGTCGGTGCGGCGCAGCACCCAGCCGCCGTGCCGTTCCCCGTCGTCGGCCAGTCCCTCGCCGGCGTGCCGGAGCACGTCGGGCAGCAGCTCGGCCAGGGGGACCTGCTCCGGCAGGGCGACGTCCACCCGCCGCTGGGGGGCGCTGATGGTGACGCGGGCCAGTCCGGTTGTCATCGACCGGTCTCCATATCGAACGGCATCGGAGGCTGCGGGGACGACAGGACTTTACCTACCATGAGCCAGGCTCGGGTTACCCAGCGCAGTCAGGAGGCCGAGTGTCCACCGTCGTCATCAAGCGCCCACCGCGTCGGCCAGCGCCGGAGATCCCCGTCGGCGAGCTGCCCGTCGACGCGCCGCCGGAGATCCCGGCGGTGGCCGGCGGCCGGTGGCAGCAGGCACTGATGGTGCTGCCCATGCTCGGCGGCACGGTGGCGATGGCGATGATGTTCGGGCGGGGCGGCGGCGCGTACTCGTACGTCGTGGGCGGCATGTTCGGGCTCTCCTCGCTCGCGATGCTGGTGACCACCTGGGGCAGCGCCTCGGGCACCCCGAAGAAGTCCGAGATGATGGCGGCTCGCCGCGAGTACCTGCGCCACCTGGCGACGCTGCGCCGTCGGGTCCGGCAGACCGCCGGACAGCAGCGCGCGGGTCTGTACTACCGCCACCCCGACCCGGGCCGACTGTGGTCGACCGTGGACAGCCGCCGGGTCTGGGAACGCCGCCCCGGCGACCCGGACTTCGCCGTGGTTCGCGTCGCCGTCGGGCCGCAGACGCTGGCCACCCCGCTGGTGCCGCCGGTCACCCGGCCGCTCGAGGAGCTGGAGCCGATGACGGCCGGCGCGCTGCGCCGCTTCCTGGACGCGTACTCGGTGGTGCCGGAGCTGCCGGTGGCGCTGTCCCTGCGCAGCTTCGCCCGGGTGCACGTGCGCAGCGCCGCCGGCAGCGGCCCGACCACCGGCGGGCCACCCACGCCCACCGGCGACCCGGCGGCGCAGGCCCTGACCCGGGCCGTGCTGATCCAGCTGGCCGTCTTCCACGCGCCCGACGAGCTGCTGATCGCGGTCTGCGCCGGCCCCGAACGCCGTGCCGCCTGGGAGTGGGTGAAGTGGCTTCCACACGCGCACCACCCCGGACGCACGGACGCGCTCGGACCCGCCCGGCTGGTGACCTCGTCGGGCGCGGAACTGGAGCGGCTGCTCGCCGACGTGGTGGCCAGCCGCTCCCGGTTCAGCCCGGCCGGTCCGGCCACCGACGGCCCGCACGTGGTGGTGGTCCTCGACGGCGGTGACCTGACCGGCGCCACCGACCTGACCGGCGACGGTGGCATCGACGCGGTCACCGTGCTCGACCTGGAGACGCCACCGCCGCGCCTGCTCGACCGGTACGCGCTGCTGCTCGAGCTGCGCGGCCGGCGGCTGCACTCGTGGTCGGTCGAGGGGCACGCCGAGGTGGGCAGCGCCGACCACCTCGACCTCGCCGACGCCGAGGCCGTCGCCCGACGGCTCGCGCCACTGCGGCTGGCCGGCACGGCCCGCGGCCCGGACGCCCCACTGGAGATCGAGTTGGGCCTTCCGGAGCTGCTCGGCCTCGGCGACCCGGAGAGCTTCACCGCCGAGCAGGGTTGGACGCCGCGCGCGCCCCGGGACCGGCTGCGGGTGCCGATCGGGGTGGGCGTCGACGGTGGCGCCATCGAACTGGACCTCAAGGAGTCCGCCCAGGACGGGATGGGCCCGCACGGTCTACTCATCGGGGCCACCGGGTCGGGCAAGTCCGAGCTGCTCCGCACCCTCGTGCTGGGGCTGGCCGCGACGCACAGCTCCGAGCAGCTCAACTTCGTCCTGGTCGACTTCAAGGGCGGGGCGACCTTCGCGCCGTTCGACCGGCTGCCGCACACCGCCGCCGTGATCACCAACCTGGCCGACGCGTTGCCCCTGGTGGACCGGATGGTCGACGCGATCAACGGCGAGCTGGTCCGCCGGCAGGAGCTGCTGCGCCGGGCCGGCAACTTCGCCAGCGTGCGCGACTACGAGCGGGCGCGAGCCGCCGGCAGCCCGCTCGCCCCACTGCCGTCGCTGCTGCTGATCTGCGACGAGTTCTCCGAACTGCTCTCCGCCAAGCCCGACTTCATCGACCTGTTCGTGCAGATCGGTCGGCTGGGTCGGTCGCTCGGCGTGCACCTGCTGCTCGCCAGCCAGCGCCTGGAGGAGGGCCGGTTGCGCGGGTTGGACACGCACCTGTCGTACCGGATCGGGTTGCGCACCTTCTCCGCGCTGGAGTCCCGCACGGTGCTCGGCGTGCCGGACGCCCACGAGCTGCCCCGCTCGCCGGGCCACGGCTACCTGCGCGCCGGCACCGATCCGTTGGCCCGGTTCAAGGCCGCGTACGTCTCGGGCGCCGTGCGCCGCCGGGCCGCCACGGCCGGCGTCCCGGCCGACGACGAAGCCCGCCTGCTCACGTTCACCACCCACGCCGTACCGCTGCCCGCGCCGACGACACCGGCCCTGCCCATGGTGGCCGAGGACGAGCCCGGCCGGGAAACCCTGCTCGACCTGCTGGTCGACCGGCTCGTCGGGCAGGGCCCGCCCGCGCACCAGGTGTGGCTCGCGCCGCTCGGTGATCCGCCGCCCCTGGACGAGTTGGTCGGCACGGTCGAGGTGGACCCGGCCCGCGGGCTCACCGTGGCAAACCCCGAGCTGCACGGAGCGCTGGGCGTGCCGGTGGCCGTCGTGGACCGGCCGTTGGAGCAGCGCCGGGACCTGCTCTGGCTGGCCCTGGACGGTGCGGCCGGGCACGTGGCGGTGGTCGGCGCTCCGCAGAGCGGCAAGTCCACGGCGCTGCGGACGCTGATCTGCGCGTTGGCGCTCACCCACACCCCGGCCGAGGCGCAGGTCTACTGCCTCGACTTCGGCGGTGGCGGCCTCGCGGCGCTACGCGACCTGCCGCACGTGGGCGGGGTGACCGGTCGCGCCGACCCGACCGCCGTACGACGCACCGTCGGCGAGCTGACCACACTCCTGGCCGACCGGGAGCGCCGCTTCGCCGAGTTGGGCGTGGAGTCGATGGCCACGTACCGGCGACGTCGGGCCGCGACGGCGACGACCGATCAGCCGGATGCCGACCCGTACGGCGACGTCTTCCTGGTGGTGGACGGATGGAGCACGCTGCGCGGCGAGTACGACGACCTGGAACCGCTGGTCACCGACCTGGCGACCCGTGGTCTGTCGTACGGGCTGCACGTGGTCGCCACGGCCCTGCGCTGGCTGGACTTCCGCCCGGCGATCCGGGACCTGTTCGGCTCCCGGCTGGAGTTACGCCTCGGCGACCCGGCCGACTCCCTGGTCGCCCGGCGGGCCGCGGCGAACGTGCCGGAGCGTCCCGGCCGGGGGGTGACGGCCCAGAGCCTGCACTTCCTGACCGCGCTCCCGCGACTGGCGGGGCCGAGTGGGGGCACCGCCGAGCTGGTCGAGCGGATCACCGACAGCTGGCCCGGGCCGGTGGCGCCTCCGGTCCGACTCCTCCCGCCGGTGCTGCCGTACGCCGATCTGGATCTCACCGCCACCACCGGGCTGCGGCTGCCGATCGGTGTCGCCGAGGCCGACCTCCGGCCGGTGCACCTCGACTTCGCGGCCGAGCCGCACTTCGTGGTCTTCGGGGACGCCGAGTGCGGCAAGTCGTCGTTCCTGCGGGCGCTCGCCACGTCGATCACCACCCGGTTCACGCCGGAGGAGGCCCGGGTCATCCTGGTGGACTACCGGCGCAGCCTGCTCGGCGCGATCGAGACACCGCACCTCATCGGCTACGGCACCGCGGCCGCGCACACCGCGGACCTGGTCGAGTCGGCCGCCGGTTACCTGCAGCGGCGGGCGCCGGGGCCGGAGGTCACGCCGCAGCAGTTGCGCGATCGCTCGTGGTGGTCGGGGCCGGAACTGTTCGTGCTGGTCGACGACTACGACCTGGTGGCGACCGGGCCGGCGAACCCGTTGCGGGCGCTGGAGGAGCATCTGCCGCACGCCCGCGACGTCGGCCTGCACCTGGTGCTGGCCCGCCGTTCCGGCGGCGCGGGTCGGGCCCAGTACGAGCCGATCGTGCAGCGGCTGCGGGAACTCTCCACCGCCGGACTGGTGATGGCGGGCAGCCCGGAGGAGGGCGCGCTCGTCGGGCCGGTACGACCCGGGCCGCTGCCAGCGGGCCGTGGTCGGTTGGTCACCCGGCGAGAGGGCGTACGCCTCGTTCAGCTCGCACATTTGCCGCCACCGTGACCTGTCTCCGCGGTTCCCCCCGTGACGCGTGGGGAAACCGGTAATCTCCGATCGTCATGGTTCCGTCGGGATGAATGGCAGTGGATGTGACTGGGGTTCGGCACAGCGCTCCGGCGGTGGCCCGGCGGGCCGGCCGGGCGCTGCTCGGCATGGCGGCGCTGGCCGCTGTCGCGGTTCCGAGCGCCGCACCCGTCGCCGCGCCGAGCAGCGGCGGGCAGCTCGCCGGCGCGTCGGCCGCGTTCGCCCCCGGTGACAGCGTCTCGCGCACCGACCAGGTTCGTGACGAGCAGTGGCAGCTCGACGAGCTGCGGGCCGACACGGCCTGGCGCACCTCGACCGGTCGGGGCGTGACCGTCGCCGTGGTCGACTCCGGCGTGGACGCGAACCATCCCGACCTGGCCGGTCAGGTGCTGCCCGGGCTCGACCTGGTCGGACCGGCCGGCGGAGCGGGTCCCGATCCGGTGGGCCACGGCACCACGGTCGCCGGTCTGATCGCCGGGCGCAACGACGACAAGCGGGGCGTGGTCGGCCTGGCACCGGATGCCCGGATCCTGCCGGTACGCGTGCTGGACGAACGCAACAAGTACGACGACGCGCTGATCGTCGCCAAGGGCGTCCGGTGGGCGGTCGACCACGGCGCCCGGGTGATCAACTTGTCGCTGGGCGGCAGTGGCGACAGCCCGGCCCTGGCCGCGGCCCTGGACTACGCGTTCGTCCGCGACGTGGTGGTGGTGGCCTGCACCGGCAACCTGGCCACGTCGACCGACTCCAAGCCCTGGTATCCGTCTCGCGAGCCGGGCGTCATCGCGGTCGCCGGGTTGGAGCGCAACAGCGACAACCTGTGGTCCGGGTCGATCACCGGTCGGGCGACGGTGCTCACCGCTCCGGCCACCGGCCTGGTCGGCGCCCGTCCGACCGACGGGTACTGGCGGGTGCAGGGCACCAGCTTCGCCGCGCCGTTGGTGGCCGCCACCGCCGCGCTGGTCCGGTCCCGCTACCCGGACATGCCCGCCGGCCAGGTGGTCAACCGGCTCGTGGTCACCGCCCGGGACATCGGCCCGACCGGCCGGGACGACCGGTTCGGGTACGGGGTGGTCGACCCGGTGGCCGCGCTGACCGCGGATGTTCCGCCCGTCGCCGCCAACCCGCTGGACGATCAGACCTCGCCCGGCGTGGTCGGCTTCGGGCCGGCGCCCGGTTCGGGCGACGACGACCCGGTGAGCGGCGCCGGCAGCGCCCCGCTCGGTTTCACCGCTCCCCGGCAGCAGACGGGGTGGACGGCACGACCGGCGGGCGTGCCGGCCGAATCCGCGCCGGAGCGACTGTGGACCGGCGCCGTGCTCTTCGCCGCTCTGGTCACCGGCGCGGCGCTGATGGTGCGCCGGTTCCGCCAGCGCGCTCGCTGAACGACGCACCGGGCAGGCCTGATTGCCCGGCGGGTGGGGTAGAACCGACCGCATGAGTACGCCCGCCACCCGTACCCTCGCCACCGACCGACGCCCGTCCTGGGGGCGGCGTCGCCTCGACCCGGACCACTCGCTGGGGCTGCGGCTGACCCTGGCGGCGACGGCGGCGTTCCTGGTGCTGGTGCCGTTCGCCCTGCTCGCGCTGCTGGTGCTCGGAGCGTGGGCGCCGCTGCACCGGCTGGACTCGACGGTCACCGACGCGCTGCACGAGCACGCGGTGGACCATCCGGCCTGGGTCGTGCTGATGCGGGTGTGGAGCGAGGTGTTCGCGCCGATGCCGCTGCGGGTCGTCGTACTGCTGGTGGTGATCTGGCTGGTGCGCCGACAGGCCCGCCGGTTGGCCCTCTGGGCGACCACCACCATGGTCGTCGGCGGACTGATGGGCCCGCTGCTCAAGCTGCTCGTCGGCCGGGACCGGCCCGAACTGCTCGACCCGGTGGCGCGGGCCGCCGGCTACTCGTTCCCCTCCGGGCACGCGCTGAACGCCACCCTGGCCGCCGGAGTGCTGCTGCTGGTGTTCCTGCCGTACGTCCGGCGCGGGGCCGCGCAGGTCGCGCTCTGGGTCGCCGCGTTGCTGGTCACGCTGGTGACCGGGCTGAGCAGGGTGGTGCTCGGCGTGCACTTCGCCAGCGACGTGCTCGGCGGTTGGCTGCTCGGCGTGGCGGTGGTCGCGGCGACCACCGCAGCGTTCACCAGTTGGCGGGCGCACACGGGCCTCCGGCCGGTGCGGCCGACCCGTGACGGCGTCGCGCCGGAGGTCGAGCGGCAGCCCGACGCGACCTGAGGCGTGACGAGGACGCCGACCGGGTATTGGCCGGCTCATGTCCGACACCGTGGTCCAGATCGTCCGGCGGGTGCTGCTGCCGGTGTCCCTCCTGTTCGGCGTCATGGTGCTGCTCGGGGTGCTGGTCACCCGTGTCTTGAACCGAACCTGGCCGTTCACCGTCGAGGACGCGGTCAACCGGGAGTTCGCCGGTGACCGCACCGGCGGCTGGAACGACGTCTCGCTGGTGTTCAGCACCCTCGCCAGCACTCAGATGATCGTCGTGGTCACCGTGCTGGTGGCGCTGGCGCTGCGGCTCTGGCTGAAGCGCTGGCGGGAGCCGCTGTTCCTGTGCGCGGCCGTGACCGCCCAGGCGCTGGTGTTCCTGCTGACCACGATGGTGATCGACCGGCAGCGGCCCGCGGTGGAGCACATGGACACCTCACCGCCCACGTCGAGCTTCCCCTCCGGGCACACCTCGGCAGCGGTCGCCCTCTACGTCGGCATCGCGGTGCTGATGGCCCTGCGGGCGCGCAGCACCGGCGCGAAGGTCGCCTGGTGGACGCTGCTGCTGATGGTGCCGGTGGGCGTGGCGCTGACCCGCATGTACCGGGGGATGCACCACCCGAGCGACGTGACGGCGTCCTTCCTCAACGGCGGCGCCTGCGTCGCGATCATGGCGCGGGCGATCCTGGACCGGGGACTGCGCTGGGGACGCGCGAAGCTGCCGCTCGCCGAGCCGGCCCGCACCTGATCCGGTACGGCGCTCAGGTGCACTCGCCGGTGGCGACGGCCCGGTTGCGCTCGGCACCGGCCAACGCCACCGGGCGGGCCTCGGCGGCGGTCACTGCGAAACCGGTGTTGGGGTCGTCGGCCGCCGCCGCGAAGATGACACCGAGCACCAGGCCGTTGGCCGACAGCAGCGGGCCGCCCGAGTTGCCGCTGCGCACCAGGGCCCGAATCGTGTAGATCTCCCGGGTGACGTCCCCGGAGGAGTAGATGTCCGGGCCCTTGATCCGGTCGACGTCACGGACCCGGGCGGACTGCGCGTTGTACGGCCCGTCGAGCGGGAAGCCGAGCACGATGGCGTCCGAGCCGCTGCCCGCGTTGCCGGCGGCGAACCGCAGCGACGGGCCGGGAAGCCCCGGCACCAACAGCACGGCCAGGTCCCGGTTGGGGTCGTACACCACCACCTGGCCGTCGTACCGCTCGCCGCCCAGCTCCACGGCCACCGAACGGGTGCCGGCGACCACGTGCGCGTTGGTCATGACCCGGTCGTCGGCGTACACGAAGCCGGAGCCCTCGATCCGACGCGAGCAGCTCGGCGCGGAGCCGAGCACCTTGACCACCGAACGCTGACCGTTGACCACCACCTGGGAGCCCGCGAGCGCCGGGTCGGGCGGCTCGACCTGCCGGGCCCGGGTGGGCGCGAGGCCACCGAAGACGTCCGGGAAACCGTCGGTGTCGACGGTGTCCTCCAACGCGGTCGAGAGCCGGTGTGCCTCCTCCGGCAGGATCCCGTTCACCACGCTGATCAGCGCGCTGTTGCGTACCGAGGCGGCGAGCCAGGGCACCGACGACGATCCGAGCGGTACAGCGACCAGCCAGGCCAGCAGGAGCACCGCGAACAGCGAGACGAAGGCCCCACCGACGTCGTCGATGCGCCGACCCACGTCGCTGGTGATCGTCTTGCGCAGGTGCGAGCCGAGCCAGCCGGCGAGCGCCTGCCCGATCACCGCCAATCCGAAGATCGCCACCAGTGAGATCAGCACCCGGGTGCCGGCGTCGACGAACTGCCGGGCGAACAGCGGCCCGAGTTGCAGGCCGAGCAGGAGACCCAGGAAGAAGCCGGACAGCGAGGTGATGCCGATGACAAAACCCTGACGGTATCCGCTGATCGCGAACACGAGCATGAGCAGCAGCAGGACGAGATCCACGACGGACACGGGGTCCAGCGTACGGGCACCGCGCCCACCTGATGACCATCGCTTGCGGAAGGTGACCGGGTGGTCAGCGCAGGGCGGTCTCGTCGACCTCGTCGGTGCCGGCCGACGGCGCGGGAGTGGCGCCCGTGGGCGGCAGGTCGACGAGCCGGCCGGGCGACCACGGGCGGGCCCAGCCGCCCATTTCGAGCAGGGCCGCCAACACCCCGGCGGTGAAGCCCCAGACGAGCATGCCGCGCGACGAGAACGCCGGCCCCACCCAGCCGCTGGGATGGCGGACCCGCAGCCGGTTGGCCGGGTCGACCAGTTCGCGGATCGGCAGTCGTGCCACGTGGGCCACCTCGGCGGGCTCCCGGGGGTGCACCGGATGCGGGTCGTGCCACCAGGCCAGCACCGGGGTGACCACGAAGTCGCTGACCGGAATCCACAGCTTCGGCAGCTCGGCCAGCACGGTCACGCTGGCCGGGTCGAGCCCGACCTCCTCGTTGGCCTCGCGAAGCGCGGTGGCGCGGGCGTCCGCGTCCTCCGGGTCGGCCGCCCCGCCGGGAAAGGCTGGCTGGCCGGCATGGTTACGCAGGGTCGCGGCCCGTTGCAGGATCAGCACGTCCGGTCCGGTGTCGGGCTGCTCACCGAGCAGCACCAGCACGGCGCTCTCCCGGCCACCCTCGGCGGGGGTGGTGAGGCGGGTGAAGTCCTCGACGCGGGCCGTGCCCAGTCGACTCAGCAGCGGGTCGATCCAGCCGGGCGGTCGACGGGTCACGCCGCCACGCCCAGGTGCTGGCGTACCAGCGTGGTGAGCGAGGCGTCGTCGAGGGCTCCGGTGGCGTCGATGTGCCGGATCCGACCCCCCGCGTCGACGAAGAGGGTCAGCGGGAAGGCGTTGCGCCTCAGTTCCCGTTGCAGCGCGTCACCCTGGTCGACGAGGATCGGAAACCGTACGCCGAAGTCCTCGCCGATGGACTGGGCGCCGCTCCGGCTGTCGCGGGTGTTGACCCCGACGACCTGGAGCCGACCGGCGGTCCGCTCGCTGAGCCGCTGGAAGGCCGGCAGTTCCTTGCGGCACGGCCCGCACCAGGAGGCCCACACGTTGATCACGGCTGGCCCGGCCACGTCCCGCAGCGCGACCGGCGCGCCGCCGGTGAAGCAGGCCAGGGTCAGCGCCGGCAACTCCTGCCCGTCCGCAGCCGCAGTGGTCGCGGCCGGCGGGGTGGAGACAGCCCCGGGGCTGGGTGTCGGTGCCGCATTCAACGTGCCGCAGTCCCGGAAGGGCGACGGTCGTTCGGCGGCGGCGGCGGCCGACTTGGGTGCGGGGTCGTCGGCCGGGCTGGCGGTGCAACCGCCGACGAACAGCGCGAGCGGCACGGCGAGCAGCGCGAGCCGCCGGGTGGCCGCGCCCGTGAGCAGGCGGTTCACGGCACCTCCGCGGCGACCGCCTGCGGCGGCACCAGATCCGGGTCGACCCCGGCCGCCACGGCCAGGTCACGCGCCCGGGGGCCCTTGAGCAGCTTGGCGGCGGCGGCCGGCTCGGTCGGGCCGGTGCCGTACGAGGGGCAGAGCTTCGCGAGCGTGCACGCCCCGCAGGCCGGTTTGCGGGCGTGGCAGACCCGCCGCCCGTGGAAGATGATCCGGTGCGACAGCATCGTCCAGTCGCGCTTGGGGTACAGCGCGCCGATCGCGTGCTCGATCTTGACCGGGTCGGTCTCGGTGGTCAGTCGCCACCGATGCACCAGCCGCTGGAAGTGCGTGTCGACGGTGATACCGGGCACGTCGAAGGCGTTGCCGAGGATGACGTTGGCGGTCTTGCGGCCGATCCCGGGGAGCGTCACCAGGTCGGCGAGCCGGCCGGGAACCTGGCCGTCGTACCTGTCGACGAGGGCCTGCCCGAGTTTGAGCAGCGAGTCCGTCTTGTTGCGGTAGAACCCGGTGGGCCGGATCAGCTCCTCCATCTCGCCCCGGTCGGCGCCGGCGTACGCGGCGGCGTCCGGGTAGCGGGCGAAGAGCTTCGGGGTGACCTCGTTGACCTTCTTGTCGGTGCACTGGGCGGACAGGATGGTGGCGACGGACAGCTCCAGCGCGTTGGAGTGGTCCAGCTCGCAGTGCGCGTCGGGGTGCGTCTCGGTCAGCACCCGGCCGATCTTGCGGGCGCGGCGGGTGCGCCCGAGGTCGGTCTCGCTGGCGCCGGGAGGGCTACTGGTCACGACGGTCAGCCTACGTCGCGCCCCGGACGTTCCTCCCGGGTCAACCGCCGGTCGGCGCGGTGATCCTGCCCTGCCCGTCGAGCCGGGCCCCGCTCCTGGGGAAGTCGGTTCGGCTCAGCTCGGTGACGAGCCCCAGGCCCCGGTCGTCCGGGTCCATCGTCGGCTTGCCGGCCGAGTTCATGTACGTGGAGGTGAACGAGCCGCCGCTCCAGCTCCCGTCGGGTTTGAGCGACACCTTCAGCACACCGCCCCAGCCCAGCCGGCCGGCGTTGCTCAGCGAGTTGCCGCCGCCGGCGAAGTTGCCCAGGCTGTACGCGATCAGCCGCCCCTGGTAGAACTCCATGCCCCGCAGCACGTGCGGCCCGTGCCCGACGATCAGGTCCGCGCCCGCGTCGATCATGGCGTGGGAGAATTTGACCGGATCGCCCCGGTTCTCGCCCAGGAACAGCTCGGTGCCCGGCTTGACCCGGGTCTTGTCCGCTCCCTCGCCACCCATGTGCACCTGCACCACGACCAGATCGGCGAGGGTGGCCGCCTTCGCGACCACCGTCTTGGCCTTGGCGATGTCGACCAGGCTGTTGGACCAGACGTACGAGGAGAAGCCGGCCACGGCGACCTTGACGCCCTTGACGTCGACCACGGTGATCTCGTCCGGCGCGCCGGTGTGCTCCAGGTCGTACTTCTCCAGCGCCTGCTGCGTGTTCTGGTAGCCCTTCGGCCCGTAGTCGTAACCGTGGTTGTTGGCCTGGTTGAGCACCCGGAACCCGGCGTCACGCAGGTGCGCCGCGTACTCGGGCGGCGCACGGAACTGGAAGCAGCGGGTGGAGTTGGCCCCGCACTTGCCGGCACCGGTGTCCACCGTCAGCGGCTCCTCCAGGTTGCCCATGACCAGGTCGGCCTTGAGCGCCCCGGTGACCGAGTCGAAGAATCCCTTGCCACCGGCGGCGGGCAGCCGACCGGGCGCGTTGCCCATGATGATGTCGCCGGTCGCGGAGAGCGAGATGACGCCGCCCCCGTTGGCGGCCGTCGCGCCGCCGCTGGCCTTCGGGCCGGCCGTGTTCAGCGGCGCGCCCGTGCCACCGCCACCGGCGCCGGGCTGCCACACCGGGGCGTCCCCGCTGTCGGCGCAGCCGGCGACGAGCAGGGCGGCCAGCAGCGCCGCGAGGCCGGCGGTGACGCGGCGAAACGGGCGGGACGCGAAAGGGGCAGTAGCGTACATCGCCCGCGACCCTACCGACCTCGGAACGCGCCGACGAGGGCCGATCGGTCGGAAGTTCAGCCGGTCAGCCGGTCTGACCAGGGCACGACCGGCCGTTCGCCGCCCGCGCGCACGGCGGCGTGGACGGCTCGGGCCAACGGGGCGCCCCACATCGAACGTGGCCCCCCGTACGCGGCCTCCGGCCCGTCCACCGGGCAGAGCACGGTGACCGCGTCGGTGGGGGTACCCGTCCCGGGCAGTCCCAGCTCCCCGATCGCCTGGGTCTTCGCCTCGGTGGCGGTGGCGACGGCGTTGACCAGCGCCGAGTCGGCGAGCCGGGCCGGCACGTACACCACGATGTTGACCGTGCCCACCCGCTGGCTGAGCGCTCCCGTGGCCGGCGCGGCGGCGGGCACCGGTGTGCCGAGCCCGACGGTCGCCCACGCCCGCACCCCGGTGTCCGTCCGGGTCACCACCTCGGTCACGTCGACGCCGGTCAGCAGACCCACCCCGGGCCCGTCCAGGGCCAGGTCCGCGGCGAGTGCGGCCAGGTGCGCGGCGGGGTCTTCCCGGTCGTACGACATGGGCACGGTCGCGTTCAGCACCCACCGCCGGATGCCGACGCCACCACCCAGCGGGCCGCTGCTGACCGCCCGCAGGGGCCCGTCGGCCCGCCAGACGAGCAGCGGTACGTTTCGCCCGCCCTCGACGCGGCTGGTCAGAATCGGGTCCCTCAGCACGTCGGGCAGGTTACGCCCACCGATCAAGTTTCCAGGGGCGACCTCTGATTCGTGCTCACGTGCGCCTAGACTTGGCGGCGCGCGAGGGGATCAGCGGACGGCGGCCCCGGCCGACGGACGGCACGCGCAACCGGAGGTGCGCAATGGACGAGGTACTGGCCCGCAGCGGGATCTTCCAGGGTGTCGACCCGGAAGCTGCCGAGGCGCTCGCCAAGGAGATGGAGACGATCGAGGTCCGCAAGGGCGAGATCGTCTTCAATGAGGGCGAGCCCGGTGACAGCCTCTACATCCTGCTGTCCGGGAAGATCAAGGTCGGCCGCCGGGCGGCGGACGGCCGGCAGAACCTGATCGCGGTGATGGGCCCGTCGGACATGGTCGGCGAGCTGTCGCTCTTCGACCCGGGTCCGCGTACGGCGACCGCCACCGCGGTGACCGACACCCGGCTGGTACGGCTGCGCAAGCAGGCGCTGCGGCCGTGGCTCAACAACCGCCCGGAGATCGCCGAGCAGCTGCTCCGGGTGCTCGCCCGGCGGCTGCGCCGGACCAACGACTCGCTCGCCGACCTGATCTTCACGGACGTGCCGGGCCGGGTGGCGAAGAACCTGCTCCAGATGGCCGGCCGCTTCGGCACCCGCGACGGCGGCGTCCTGCGCGTGACCCACGACCTCACCCAGGAGGAGATCGCCCAGCTCGTCGGCGCCTCCCGGGAGACGGTCAACAAGGCGCTTGCCGACTTCGCCTCGCGCGGCTGGCTGCGGCTGGACGGCAAGAGCATCATCATCCTGGACCCGGAGCGTCTGGCCCGCCGCGCCCGCGTCTGAGACATCGGTACGTCCCCGCCCTCCGTCCCCGACGGCAAGGCGGGGACGTATCTGTCTGCCCGTTTGTCTGCCCGGCGCAGAATCGCTGGGTCGGGACGGCTGGCGGGGTGAAGTGTGGGGCCATGCTGAACCGGGTCGCCGTGCTCTCCGACATCCATGGTGTGCTGCCCGCGCTGGAGGCGGTGCTGGCCGAGCCGGACGTCGCCGCCGCCGACCTCATCGTGCTGACCGGCGACATCGCGGCCGGTCCGCAGCCGGTCGAGGTGCTGGACGTGCTCGCCGGGCTCGGTGACCGGGCCTGCTGGGTGGGCGGCAACTGCGAACGTGAGCTGGTCGAGGCGCGTGCGGGAAGCCCCGCCCCGATAGAGGTGTCGAACTGGGCCGCCGGCCAGCTTCGGGACGATCAGGTAGCCCGGCTGGCCGCGCTGCCCGCGACCGTGACGCTGGAGATCGACGGCCTGGGCCCGACGCTGTTCTGCCACGCGACTCCCCGCGACGACGAGGAGATGGTGCTCGTCGACTCCCGGATGGCGCGCTGGGCGGAGGTGTTCGCCGGTCTGCCGGCCGAGGTCTCCACGGTCGTCTGCGGTCACACCCACATGCCCTTCACCCGGCTGGTCGACCGACGGCTGGTCGTCAACGCGGGCAGCGTCGGCATGCCGTACGGGGGCGCGGGCGCGTGGTGGGCCCTGCTCGGGCCGGGCGTCCAGCTCCGCCGTACCGCCTTCGACGTGGACGCGGCCTGCGCCCGGGTGACGACGGAGTCGGGCTATCCGGACGCCGCCGCGTGGGCCGACGAGTACCTGCGCTCCCGCCACAGCGACGCCGACGCGCTCGCCGTCTTCGGCCCCCGCGACGGCCGCTGAACCGCACGGATCCGCCCGACGCCTACACGTTCGACCAGCCAGCCCTCGCCCCGGCACGGCCGGGTGATCGGTGGCGAGCAGGACCGCGGAGTAGGTGGTTGAGCCCTGTCGAGCTGCCCCGAATCTGGGGCAGGCGATTCGGGAGGCGACGCGACCCGCCTGCCCCATTCCTGGGGCAGCTCGACAGGGCCCAAGGAGAGCGGTGGGGCCGCCCGACAGACCGCGAGAACACCAGGTGAGAGCCGCCCGACAGGGCCCAAGGAGAGCGGTGGGGCCACTCGACAGACCGCAAGAACACCAGGTGAGAGCCGCTCGACAGAGCCCGCAGACCTCCGGTGGGAGCCGCCCCGGGCCACCGCTCGTCGCCTGGCGCCACAAAAAGTCAGTCTTGACTGTTTGTTTCCCAGGCCACAGGCTGTTCGCATGCCTCCCGCATCGACACGTGTTCCCCAGCAGGAGCGCAGTCGCGCCACCCGGGCCCGCCTGCTGAAGGCCACTGTCGACTGCCTCATCGAGCACGGCTGGTCCGGCACCACGACCACCGTCGTGGCCGCCCGGGCCGGCGTCTCGCGGGGTGCCCAGTTGCATCACTACCCCACGAAGGCCGCGCTGGTCACGGCCGCCGTGGCGCACCTGGCCGAACGCCGCGCCGACGAGCTGCGCACCGAGGCCGAGGCGTTGCCGGCCGGCCCGCAGCGACTGGATCGGGTGATCGATCTGCTCGGGGTGGCCTTCACCGGGCCGCTCTTCGTCGCCGCGCTCGAACTGTGGGTGGCGGCCCGCACCGACCGCGAGCTTCGCGACGCCCTCGTGCCGCTGGAGGCGACGGTCGGCCGGGAGATGCACCGGCTCACCGTCGCGCTGCTCGGGGTCGACGAGCGCCGACCTGGCGTCCGCGAGGCGGTGCAGGCCACCCTCGACCTGATGCGCGGGCTCGGAGTGGCCAACCTGCTCAGCGACGACTCGGCCCGTCGTACCGCCCTGCTCGTCACCTGGAAACGTCAGCTCGCCACCCTGCTCACGCCCTGACCCCGGCCATCGGGGCCCGCACCGACCGGAGGCACCATGGTCGACCTCAGTGACCTGCTCACGGATCTGACCGACGAGTGCGCCGACCTGGACGCGCTGGTCGCGCCGCTGTCCGTGGCCGACTGGGCCCGTCCGACCCCGGCGGCAGGCTGGACCATCTCGCACCAGATCGCCCACCTGGCCTGGACCGACCACGTCGCGCTGCTGGCCGCCACCGACGCCGAGGCGTTCTACGCGACGGTGACCGGAGCGCCGGACGTGACCCGACTGGTGGACGCCGGGGTCGACGAGTTCCTGGCACCCCCCGCCGACCTGCTGGCCCGCTGGCGGGCCGGCCGGGCCGCGCTCGTCGACGCACTGGCCGCCGTCCCGGCCGGCGACAAACTGCCCTGGTACGGCACCCGGATGTCGGCCACCTCGATGGCGACCGCGCGGATCATGGAGACGTGGGCGCACGGTGAGGACGTGGCCGATGCCCTCGGTGTCGTCCGTCCGGCCACCGACCGCCTCCGCCACGTGGCGCACCTCGGTGTGCGTACCCTCGGGCACGGCTTCACCGCCCACGGCCGTGCCGTACCAGCGTCGCCGGTCCGGGTCGAGCTGGCCGCGCCCGGCGGCGACACCTGGGTCTGGGGGCCGGCGGACGCCGCCGACCGGGTGAGCGGTCCGGCCCGGGACTTCTGTCTCCTGGTCACCCAGCGCCGGCACCGGGCGGATCTCGCCCTGCGGCCCACCGGCCCGGTCGCCGACGAATGGCTCGACGTGGCCCAGGCCTTCGCCGGACCGCCGGGCGACGGCCGGACGCCAGCCAGCGGAGACGGGGTACGCCCGTGATCCGTATCGGCAACGCCTCCGGCTTCTACGGTGACCGGTTCACCGCCTGGCGGGAGATGCTCGACGGCGGCGAGCTGGACGTGCTGACCGGCGACTACCTGGCCGAGTTGACCATGCTGATCCTCGGTCGGGACCGGCTCCGCGACCCCGACCTCGGCTACGCGAAGACGTTCCTGCGCCAGGCGGAGACGTGCCTCGGCACGGCCCTCGACCGGGGGGTGCGGGTCGTGACCAACGCGGGCGGGTTGAACCCGGCCGGACTGGCCGCCGCCATCGAGGCGCTCGCCGGCCGCCTGGGCCTGGCGGTGCGGGTCGGGTACGTCGAGGGCGACGCCCTCCAACGGGCCGACGCGCTCACCGCGAACGCGTACCTGGGCGCGTTCGGGATCGCCGCCTGCCTCGACGCCGGGGCCGACGTGGTCGTGACGGGTCGGGTCACCGACGCGTCGCTGGTGGTGGGCCCGGCCATCGCGCGGTACGGGTGGAGTCGCGACGATCTCGACGAGCTGGCCGGGGCCACCGTCGCGGGGCACCTCCTCGAGTGCGGCGCACAGGTCACCGGCGGCAACTTCAGCTTCTTCACCGAGCTGCCCGACGGCGGGCACCGGCCCGGATTCCCGATCGCCGAGGTGCGCCCCGACGGTTCCGCTGTGCTCACCAAGCATCCGGGCACCGGTGGCGCGGTCACCGTGGAGACCGTCACCGCCCAGCTGTTGTACGAGGTCGGCGGGCCGGCGTACCTGGGGCCGGACGTGGTCACCCGGCTGGACACGGTGACCCTGCACCCCGACGGACCGGACCGGGTGCGCGTCACCGGCGTACGGGGTACCCCGCCGCCGCCCACGCTCAAGGTGGGCGTCAACAACCTCGGCGGCTTCCGGAACTCGATGACGTTCGTCCTGTGCGGCCTCGACATCGAGGCGAAGGCGGCCCTGGTACGGGGGCAGATCGCCGAGGCGGTCGGCAGCGCCGGGCTGGAGTTCACCCTCGCCCGCACCGACCACCCCGACGCCGCCGACACCGAGGCGGCCAGCGCCCTGCTGCACGTACACCTGCGCGACAGTGACCGGACGCGGGCCGGGCGGGTCTTCTCGGCCGCCGCCGTGGAGCTGGCACTGGCCTCGTACCCGGGTTGCACGCTGACCACCCTGCCGGGCGACGCGACCCCGTACGGCGTCTTCACCGCCGACACCGTGCCGCAGGACGAGGTAGCGCAGGTGGCGGTCCTGCCCGGCGGCGAACGGGTGTCGATCGCCCCGCCGGTCCGCACGGCCCCGATCGCGCCGGACGAGGCGGCGTCGGCTGGCGACGCGGCGGTCACCGGCCCGACCCGGCGCGGAGCGCTGGGTGAGCTGGTCGGCGCGCGCTCGGGCGACAAGGGCGGGGACGCCAACCTCGGCGTCTGGGCGCGCTCCGATGCCGGGTACGCGTGGCTGCGCGCCTGGTTGACCGTCGAGCGGCTGGCCGGGCTGCTGCCGGAGACGGCGCCGCTGGCCGTCCGGCGCTACGAGCTGCCGAACCTGCGCGCGGTGAACTTCGTGATCGAGGGC
Organism: Micromonospora sp. NPDC049359; assembly: GCF_044466585.1. Taxonomy (NCBI): domain Bacteria; kingdom Bacillati; phylum Actinomycetota; class Actinomycetes; order Micromonosporales; family Micromonosporaceae; genus Micromonospora; species Micromonospora sp. NPDC049359. The sequence continues at coordinate 410,795 of NZ_JBITMW010000004.1, forward strand.
CTGCTCGGGGCCGGGGTCGCCGCGTCCACCCGGTTCGACCCGCAGGCCAAGGCGCTCGGTGAGTTGCTCCGCGCGCGAATCGTCGACCTACCGGCGGAGGTCGCCCGATGAGCATCGTGGACACGCCGGAGCGTCGACAGCTCCGTGAGTTGACCCGGGCGTTCGTCACCCGGGAGGTGCTGCCGCACCTGGACGACTGGGAGCGGGCCGGCGAGGTCCCCCGGGCCCTGCACGCCACGGCCGCGAAGCTGGGCCTGCTCGGCATCGGCTTTCCCGAGTCGGTCGGTGGCAGCGGCGGCGACCTGCTCGACTCGATCATCGTGACCGAGGAGCTGATCCGTTCCGGCGGATCGTCCGGGCTGGTCGCGGCCCTGTTCACGCACGGCATCGCGCTGCCGCACATGGTCGCCGCCGCCGGTGCCCGCACCGGCGGATCGTTTGGCGGTCGCCTCACCGGCGTCCCGTCCCCGGGTGACGACGGCCTGATCGAGCGGTACGTCCGACCCACCCTGGCCGGCACGATGATCGGCGCCCTGGCCATCACCGAGCCGGACGGCGGTTCGGACGTGGCCGGCATCCGCACGACCGCCCGCCGGGACGGCGACCGCTACGTGGTGAACGGGTCGAAGACCTACATCACCAGCGGTCACCGGGCCGACTTCGTGACCACGGCGGTGTGCACGGACTTCCCGGGAAGCGGCAACCTGACCCTGCTCGTGATCGACAAGGATTCGCCCGGGTTCACCGTGGGACGCCGGTTGGAGAAGTTGGGTTGGCACTGCTCGGACACCGCTGAGCTGTCCTTCGTGGATGTACGGGTGCCGGTTACCAACCGGATCGGCGCGGAGAACACCGGCTTCCTGGCGATCATGCAGCACTTCGCGGCGGAGCGGCTCTCGCTGGCGACGCAGGCGTACGCGACCGCGCAACGCTGTGTGGAGCTGGCGGTGCGCTGGTGCCGGGACCGGCAGACCTTCGGGCGTCCGCTGGTCAGCCGGCAGGTGGTCCGGCACCGGTTGGCCGAGATGCACACGCGGGCCGAGGCGGCCCGGTCGTACGTCCACGAGGTGGCCGCCCGGGTGGCTGCGGGCGAGCCCGTGGTGACCGAGGTGGCGATGGCGAAGAACGTGGCCGTGGCCGCCTGCGACCACGTCGTCGACCAGGCGTTGCAACTGCACGGTGGCTTCGGCTACCTGCGCGACGCCGAGGTGGAGCGGCACTACCGCGACGCGCGGATCCTCGGCATCGGCGGCGGCACCACCGAGATCATGAACGAGATCATCGCGAAGGGCATGGGCTTGTGACCATTCTGGACAGCGCGATCGACCCGGCCGCGCCCGGATACGCGGCGAACCGGGCGGCCCTGGTGGAGCGGCTGGCCGAGTTGGACGCCGCGCTTGACCAGGCGCGCGCGGGCGGCGGCGAGAAGTACGTGTCGCGGCACCACGCACGCGGCAAGCTGCTGCCCCGGGAGCGGATCGAGTTGCTGGTCGACGCCGACAGTCCGTTCCTCGAACTGTCGCCGGTCGCCGCGTACGGCACGGACTTCCCGGTGGGGGCCAGCGTGGTCACCGGCATCGGGGTCGTCGAGGGCGTGGAGTGCCTGATCGTCGCCAACGATCCGACGGTACGCGGCGGCGCGGTCAATCCATGGTCCCTGGCGAAGACCCGGCGGGCCGGCGAGATCGCCCTGGCCAACCGGCTGCCCATGGTCAACCTGGTCGAGTCGGCCGGGGCGGACCTGCCCACGCAGGCGGAGATCTTCATTCCCGGCGGTCGGGTGTTCCGTGACCTGACCCGCCTCTCGGCGGCGGGCATCCCCACGGTCAGCGTGGTGTTCGGCAACGCGACGGCCGGTGGCGCGTACGTGCCCGGGATGTCGGATCACGTGATCATGATTCGGGACCGGTCACAGGTCTACCTGGCCGGGCCACCACTGGTGAAGATGGCGACCGGAGAGGTCACCGACGACGAGTCGCTGGGCGGCGCGGCGATGCACGCCGGCACGTCCGGGTTGGCCGACTACCTGGCCGAGGACGAGCGCGACGGCATCCGCCTGGCCCGTCAGTGCGTACGCCGACTGAACTGGCGCAAGCGGGGTCCCGCGCCGCGGACGGCGGTGCCCCGGCCGCCGAAGTACGACCCGGAGGAGCTGCTGGGCATCGTCAGCTCCGATCTGAAGGTGCCGTTCGACCCGCGTGAGGTGCTGGCCCGCATCCTGGACGGCAGTGACTTCGACGAGTTCAAGCCGGCGTACGGGGACTCGCTGGTCACCGGCTGGGGCGAGCTGCACGGTTATCCGGTTGGCGTGCTGGCCAACGCGCGGGGGGTGCTGTTCAGCGCGGAGGCGCAGAAGGCGGCCCAGTTCATCCAGCTCGCCAACGCCTCCGACACCCCGTTGATCTTCCTGCAGAACACCACCGGCTACATGGTCGGCACCGAGTACGAGCAGCGCGGCATCATCAAGCACGGCGCGCTGATGATCAATGCCGTGTCCAACTCGACGGTGCCGCACCTCACGGTGAACCTCGGGGCCTCGTACGGGGCCGGCAACTACGGCATGTGCGGTCGGGCGTACGAGCCGAGGTTCCTGTTCACCTGGCCGAACGCCAAGTCGGCGGTGATGGGTCCGGCACAGCTCGCCGGGGTGCTGTCGATCGTGGCCCGACAGGCCGCCGCCGCCCGTGGACGTGACTACGACGAGGAGTCCGACGCGGCGATGCGGATGATGGTCGAGCAGCAGATCGAGTCGCAGTCGGGCGCGCTGTTCCTCTCCGGCCGGCTCTACGACGACGGGGTGATCGACCCTCGGGACACGCGTACCGTCCTCGGCCTCTGTCTATCGGCGATCCACAACGGACCGGTCAGGGGCGCCGACGGCTTCGGCGTCTTCCGGATGTAGAGGGAGTCGCCAATGATCACCAGACTGCTCGTGGCCAACCGGGGCGAGATCGCCCGCCGGGTCTTCGCCACCTGCCGGGCGATGGGCGTGCAGACCGTCGCCGTGCACTCGGACGCGGACGCCGACGCGCCCTTCGTCGCCGAGGCCGACCAGGCGGTCCGGCTGCCGGGCGCCACGCCGGCCGAGACGTACCTGCGGGTGGATCTCCTCCTGGACGCGGCGCGGCGCAGCGGCGCGGACGCCGTCCACCCGGGTTACGGGTTCCTCGCCGAGAACGCCGAGTTCGCGGCGGCGGTGACCGACGCGGGTCTGACCTGGGTCGGTCCGCCGGCCAAGGTCATCGCCGCGATGGGTGACAAGCTGGCGGCGAAGGCGCTGCTCGCCGAGGCGGGCGTGCCGATGCTGCCGAGCTGGACCGACGTCGACCAGGTCACCGACTTCCCGGTGCTGGTGAAGGCGTCCGCCGGCGGCGGTGGCCGGGGCATGCGGATCGTCCGGGACGCGGCCGAGCTCGCCGAGGCCGTCGCCTCCGCGCGGCGCGAGGCGGCTTCGGCGTTCGGTGACGGCACGGTCTTCATCGAGCGGTACGTCGAGCACGGCCGGCACGTCGAGGTGCAGATCCTCGGCGACACCCACGGGACCGTGCAGGTGCTCGGCGTCCGGGAGTGCTCGATCCAGCGCCGGCACCAGAAGATCATCGAAGAGGCGCCCGGTCTCGTGTCAGCCGAGGTGCGGGAGCGTCTGCACGAGGCCGCCGAGGCCGCCGGACGAGCTGTCGACTACGTGGGCGCGGGCACTGTCGAGTTCCTGCTGACGCCCGACGGGGCGGTCTACTTCCTCGAGATGAACACCCGACTCCAGGTGGAGCATCCGGTCACCGAACTGACCACTGCGGACGGGCTGGACCTGGTCCGGATGCAGGTGCTGGTGGCCGAGGGTGAGCCGCTGCCGGCGCAGCACCACGATCCCGACACCCGTGGCCACGCGATCGAGGTGCGGCTCTGCGCCGAGGAGCCGACGCAGGGTTGGCGGCCCGCCACCGGCACCCTGCACCGCTTCCAGGTGCCGGGCGTGGACCGCGAGTTCGGCTCGATCCAGCGGGCGGGCCTGCGACTCGACTCCGGCGTGGTGGCCGGCTCGGTGGTAAGCGTGCACTACGACTCGCTGCTGGCCAAGGTGATCGCCGTGGCCCCGACCCGGTCCGAGGCCATCCGCGCGCTCGCGGGCGCGCTGGCGCGGGCCGAGATTCACGGCGTCGCCACCAACCGGGATCTGCTGGTCCGGGTGCTGCGCAGCCCGGAGTTCACGGCCGGCGAGATCGACACCGGCTTTCTGGACCGGCACCCGGAGGTCTTCGCGCCGCTGCTCCCCGCCGACCAGCTCCCGGTCACCGCGCTCGCCGCCGCGTTGGCCGGCGCCGCACACCGCCGATCGACCGCACCGGTGCTCGCCGGCCTCCCCTCCGGTTGGCGCAACGTGCCGGCCGTCGGACAGGTCACCCGCTTCACCGGTCCGGACGGCGAGATCGAGGTCCACTACCGGCTCGACCGCACCGGCGGCCTGGTCGATTGGTCCGTCGCGCAGCACGCCGACCCGGACGACCCCGACGGACGCCGCGCCGCCGGCCAACCGGGCGCCCCTGACGGGAGCGCCGAGCGGCAGGTGGTCGAGCTGGTCGAGGCCAACCCGGACCGCGTGGTCCTCGACGTCGACGGGGTGCGGCGGTCGTACCGCGTACACCGGGTGGGGTCGGAGGTCTTCGTGGACGGCCCGGACGGGGCGGCGAGCCTGGCCGAGCTGCCGCGTCTGCCCCTGCCGACCGCGGAGCTGGCCGCCGGTTCGCTGCTCGCGCCACTGCCCGGCGCGGTGACCCGGGTGCACGTCGAGGTCGGCCAGCGTGTCGCGGCCGGCGACCTTCTGCTCACCCTCGAAGCGATGAAGCTGGAACATCCCGTGCTCGCCCCGACCGACGGCGTGGTCGCCGAACTGCCGGTGTCCGCCGGTGGTCAGGTACGGACGGGCGACGTGCTGGCCGTTATCGGAAAGGACCACTGATGAACTTCGACCTCACTTCCGAACAGGACCAGTTGCGCGACGCGGTACGGGCGCTCGGCCGCCGGTACGGGCACGGCTACTTCGTCGAGAAGGCGAAGGCCGGTGAGCACACCACCGAGCTGTGGGCCGAGGCGGGCCGGCTCGGCTACCTGGGGGTCAACATCCCCACCGAGTACGGCGGTGGGGGCGGCGGCATCACCGAACTGGCAATCGTCTGCGAGGAGTTGGCGGCGGCCGGCTGCCCGCTGCTGCTGTTGGTGGTGTCCCCCGCCATCGCGGCCACCGTGATCGCCCGACATGGCACCGAGGAACAGCGCAAACGGCACCTGCCCGGTCTCGCCGACGGCTCGGCGAAGATCGTCTTCGCGATCACCGAGCCGGAGGCCGGATCCAACTTCCACCGCCTCGGCACGGTGGCCCGCCGCGACGGCGACGACTGGGTGCTCAACGGCCGCAAGTGCTACATCTCCGGGGTCGACGAGGCGGGTCACGTGCTCGTCGTCGCGAGGACGGAGGACTCCGCCACCGGGAAGCTCAAGCCCGCGCTCTTCATCGTGCCGACCGACGCGGCCGGGCTGACCCGGTCCAAGCTGGACATGGAGATCGTGTCCCCGGAGAACCAGTTCCTGCTCTACCTGGACGACGTGCGGGTGCCCGCCGACGCGCTGGTCGGCGAGTCCCTCGACGCCGGGTTGCCGGCCCTGTTCAGCGGGCTCAACCCCGAGCGGATCACGGTGGCGGCGATGGGTGCCGGCACCGGCCGGTACGCCATCGAGCGCGCCAGCGAGTACACCGCCACCCGCAAGGTCTGGGGTGGCCGGAGCATCGGCTCGCACCAGGGGGTGTCGCATCCGCTGGCGCACGCGGCCGTGCAGGTGGAGCTGGCCCGCCTGATGATCCAGAAGGCGGCCACGCTGTACGACGCCGGCCGTGACCTGGAGGCCGGGGTGGCCGGCAACATGGCCAAGTACGCGGCCGGCGAGGCCGCCGCGCTCGCCGTGGACACCGCCGTGCAGGCCCTCGGCGGGGCCGGCATGACCACCGAGTACGGGGTGGCGACGCTGTTGGGCGCGGTGCGGGCGGGTCGGATAGCCCCGGTCAGCCGGGAGATGATCCTCAACTTCGTCGCCCAGCACGTCCTGGGTCAGGAGAAGTCCTACTGAGGCGCGGCGGGCGGCCCGGGGGCGCGGCAGGCGGCGTCGATGCGGTACACCGGGCGGACGCGGCGGCCCAGCCCTTCCAGCAGCGAGTCCTCGACGTGGAAGTCGTGGATGCGCAGCCGGTGCCGGGGCAACTCCTCCTCGCTCGGGCAGAGCACCTGCGCCCGGACGAGTCCGACGGGCACGTACCGGACCCCACCCCGCTCCTGCAGGATCACCATGTTGACGTCGTCGGTGGTCACCACGTGCCCTCGTACGTCCTCGGTCGGGCCGTTCTCGGCGCCCACCGTGGTGACGGTGAGCGGTAGGACCGGTGTGCTGATCACCGGCAGCGCGGCCCAGAGCAGCATGGCCAGCACCGCCACCTCGGTCACCGACGCCAGCGGACGGATGACCACGCCGGGCAGCGGCCCGGCGATGAACAGCGCCAGCACCGGCGGGACCGTCAGCAGCGCCAGCACCAGCAGGTCACCCTCCGCGCCGGCGGCGCGCAGCGTGGGCACCATCAGCCACCCGTACCCGGCGAACAGCGCGATGATCGCCAGGAACCGGGGTACGACCCATTCGTGCAACCGCTCCGGCCGGAGCTGGAACGCGGCCGCGAACGCGGGCAGCAGCAGCGGCAGGTAGAGCAGCGGCCAGGTGAGCAGGGCGAGCAGAAAGCTGGCCAGCACGAACCAGGCCGGGGTGAGGTCCGCCCAGCGGGCGAAGAGTGGACGACGTCGGGTGCCGGGTGGCAGGCGCTCCACGCTCACGGCCAGCACCGCGCCGAGCGCGAAGACGGCGACCAGCCCGGTGGAGAGCAGTCGGGCCGCGGTGGTGAGGAAACCCGCGAGCAGGTTGACCGTCCCGACGTTGGCGACCAGCAACAGGGTGGTCTGTAGCTCGCCGCCCGCCTCCACGCCGAGCCGGAGCACCGAGAAGATCGCCGGCACGCCCACGACTGCGGTCCAGAACGACTGGCTGGCCCGCGCCCGCCGTTCCGACGGGTCCCAGGGCACGCGCCCGGGCTCGACCTGGGCGGTCGGCTCGACCGGCACCGCCGCACGGGGCGGTGGAACCGGGCCGTCGGTGGCGGTCGGCGTCGTGCTCACGACGAGGGCGACTTGTCGTCGAAGTCCACCAGTTTCGGCACGTTCAGCGGCTGCGGCTGACGCTTCTCGACGTGCAACCACGGCCCGAGGGTGCTGTTGTACGCGATCTGCCAGGGGCTCGCCTCCCCGTTGCGGCCCATCTGGTAGCTCTTCTGCAGGAAGTACGCGACGAGGTCACGCAGCGCGGGGTCGCCGATCGGCACGCCGATGCCCAGCAGTTCGCTGGTGCCGAACGGCATGTCGACGACCTCGAACTCCCTCGGGTAGATGGACAGGAAGCCGGCGAGGATCGTCTCGTCGGAGCTGACCGCGTCGTACCGGCCGCGCCGGATACCGTCGACGCAGTCCCCCACGTCCTTCACCACGAACGTTCTGACCTGGTGCTTCTCCAGCTCGGCCTCCGTGGTGGACCCACCGCTGGTGCAGACCTTGTAGGCCGGGTCACGCAGGTCCTCAATGGTGCGGATCTTGTCCTTGAGCCGGACCGGCACCATCACCTCCTGGGTGGTGACGAAGTACGGGCCGGCGAAGCTGACCAGCTTCTCGCGCTCCTCGGTCATCGAGAAGCTGGACACCACAAGATCCACCGTGCCGCCCTGCAGCGCCGGGATGCGGTTCTCGGTGGCCACCGACACGAACTCCAGCCGCTGCTCGCCCTGGTAGCCCAGCGAGGCCGCGATGTACTTGCCGATCTCGACGTCGAAGCCGACGTGCTGGCCGTTACGCAGGTCGCCCATCAGCGGCTCCTTGGTGGCGACGCCGATGCGCAGCGTCGACTGACCGAAGGTGTGCGACTCCCGCAGTTTCTGCTGGACCGACGGCAGATCCGGCTCCTTGCGGCTGTCGCATCCGGCCGCAGCGGCCAGGGTGAGGGTCAGAGCGACCGCCAGCGTCGTCGCGACCGAGCGGAGCCGGGACCGGGGTGGGCGTACGTTCATGGGCGACCTCGCTGACGGAGCAGCCTGCGGAACACCGAGAGTAGCGAGGCGAGTCCACTGCGTACGCGATCCGATCGGTCAGGTCGACCCAACCGTTTGATCGACGCCGCTCGGCGTGGCGGATCGCCTCTGCGGTTGACAGCGAGCCGGGCCACGACATGCTGGAAGGGTGAATCGACTCTCCAGGATCGATGCGCGGATGGTGGCGGCGGTCGCGGCCCCGGGTGCCCTCGCGCTGCTGATCCTGCTGGTCGTCCTGCGCCGGCAGGACCTTGTCGGGGTCGTTCTCGCGCTGTTGTGCGTGCTGCTGGCGACGGTCGCCACCGTCGCCGTGTCGGCCGCCCGCCAGCGTGACGAACCGGAGCCGGCGGAGCAGCCGAACCCCACCGCCCCACCGGACCTGATGCCGTACGGCATCGACGCGGACACCCTCGACGCGCTGGACAGCCGGGACGCGTTGCGTGCGGTGCGTGACCGGGGACGGACGCGCGGCGGGTTCAGCGACCGGTGAGAGTGGGGGCGGTGAGCGCGTCGACGCCCCGGCCGGCCAGGCAGCGGTAGACCCGGTCGACGTTGCCGTCGACGGGCGGCAACACCTCCAGGTGCCAGCCGGCCGGCTCGGTGATCTCGGTGGTCAGCCGGAACGTCGTGGCGCTGCACACCTGTCGTACCTGCTCGGCGGCGACCACCTCGTCGTGGTCCGCGCCCACCAGCGGCACCGGCAGGATGCCCTCGGCGTACGCCTCCCAGGTGTGCCGGCCGTCGCAGGGGACCCGGGCCGCCTCCGCACGTTCGCCGCGGATGCGCACCGGGCCGAAGCACTCCAGTTCGGGCAGACAGCGGGCGCCACTGGGCAGTGCGGTCGGCACGCCGGCGCAACCGGGCAGCGGCCCGGTTGCCGGGGCCGCGACCCGGGTCACCGAGGGGGACGGGCTGGGCGGCCCGTCACTGCTGGCCACCCAGGCGCCGGTGGTGGCGGAGGCGGCGAGCGCCAGCACGCCGGCGCCGCCGAGGAACCAGCGTCGCCGCCAGCGCCGCCCGCCGGGCACGCCGGGGCGGGTGTCCTCGACCGGTGGACGGGGACCGGGCTGGCCCGTGCCGTACAGGCCGGATCGGGGCGAGCCACCGCCGATCGAGGCGCCGCCACTGAGGGGGGCGCCACTCACCGGGGCGGCCGGCCCGCCGAACGGCAGGGTGGTGAGCAGGTCGTGCAGTTCGAGCGCGGACGGCCGCTCGCCCGGATCGTTGGCCATGCCGAGCCGCAGCACGTCGATCAGCTCGTCCGGCACGCCGGGCAGGGCGGGGATCGGCTGGTTGAACATCTCCAGCACGGTCACCAGACTGGGGTTGCGCTCGGACTGCCACCGCGGCGGTCGGCCGTGCATCACCGCGTAGAGGGTGGCGCAGAGCGCGTACACGTCGACGGCCGGCGATGGCGGGCTGTGGCTGAACATCTCCGGTGGCGCGTACGCCGGGGTGAGCACCTCCAGGGTGACCGAGGCGTCCCGGGCCTCGGCCAGTACGGCCAGCCCGAAGTCGGCAAGCACCGCCGAGTTGAAGTGTGAGTAGAGGATGTTCGCGGGCTTGACGTCCCGGTGCAGCACCCCGGCGCCGTGCGAATGGGCCAACGCGTCGGCGATCTTGATGCCGAGGTCGCGGGCCTCCACCGGCCCGAGCGGCGAGTTGCGCATCCGCTCGGCGTACGACCCGTCGCAGAGTTCCATGATCAGGTACGGGTGCTGGTCGACGGTCACGCCGACGTCGAAGAGGTCCACGACGTGCGGGTGCGACGACATCCGTCCGGCCGCCCGCGCCTCGCGCAGGAAGCGGGCCTGGTCGCGTTCGCTGTCCAGCGTGCGATTTTCGACCTTGACGGCGACCTCGCGGTCGACGGAGATCTGGGTGGCCTGGTAGACGGTGGCGTAACCACCTCGGGCAAAGACCCGCAAATCAGTCAGACCGGGCACGATCGGCACCGGCAGGCCGCCGGTCGGGGTGTCGGTCACCGCTCGAAAATACCCAACCCTGCCGGTGGCTCAGCGCACCGCGTCCGCCGAAGCGGCCGGCGCTGAAGCGGCAGAGGCGGGCGGCGCGCCCCGGCGAGCGTCCATCCGCAGGCCGACCGCGGTCGCCACCGCACCGAGCCCTTCCCACGCGGCCACGCCGAAGAACCTGTCGGGAGCGATGTCGGCCAGCACGGCGATGGTGAACACGGTGAAGGTGACCAACCGGAACACCACCGTGAACCGGTAGAACGACCGCCACTCGGTGACCGTCGCGAGCAGGTAGTAGACGCCCATGTTGAACGCCGCCATCGAGGACGCCAGCAGGAAGGTGCCGGTGTAGTCGCCGGCGGAACGCGTCGCCGGCACCTCGAACCCGAGCATGCGCAACTGCGCCTCCGGCCAGAGCAGACCGACGCCGCCCATCACGAGCGCCAGGACGCCGAAGACCGCGATGGTCCAGCCGGCGACGGAACGCGGCAGCTTCATGGTGGGCCTCCCCCAGGCACGGCGACGGTCACCACTGTGGAGCACCGCGCGGTGGTGACACGCTAGCCGCTCCCCGGGACAACCACATCCCCAGAACCGCCAAAACCCACCGAACCCCCACCCGCCCGCGGGCGACGATCATGAAGTTATTGCGTCGACACGCCGGCGTCGGTGGCAACAACTTCATGATCACCGGGCGGGGGGTTCGTGGGGGTCAGGCGTTCCTGGAGGGCTTTGGCGGCCCGTCGTTCGCTGCGCTGTTCCGTCGCGTACGCCAGGCGGACCGCCTCGTCGGCGCAGGACCGGGCCTCCTCCGGGTGGCCGCAGGCCGCCAACGCCTCGGCGAGCACGCTCGCCGCGATCACCTGACTGCGTACGTCCTCGGCGGGTGCGGCGACCGCCCGTCGGGCCCAGTCCAGCGCCTGCTCCCGCTGACCGTGGGCGAGCAGCGCCGACGCGTACCGGGCCATGGTCTGGCGGCGGGACAGGAGCAGGGAGGGCGTGGTGGCGGCGGCCGTCGCCACGGGGGCGAGCAGCCCGACCGCAGTCGCCGGATCGCCGGCCGCCAGTCGGGCGGTGGCCAGCAGCACCCGGGGCGCGACCTGCGCCGGCGCCTGCGGGTTGTGCGGCTCGACGGCCGTCAACACCGCCCGTGCGGCCTGCTCTGCGGTCTCGTGGTCGCCCATGTCCAGCGCCACGGAGCCGCGCAGCGTGCCGGCCATTCCGGTGAGCAGCGGGTGGGAGGTCTGCTCGGCGTACACCAGGGCGTCGGTGAGCAGGTCGGCCGCGTGTTCCGGCTCGCCCAGCCCACGCGCCACGACGGCCCGGACCACCAGCGCGAACCCGCGCCCCCAGTCATCGGAGGCGGCCGCGAACTCGCGGTACGCGCGGCGGGCCTCCCGGTCCGCCTCGGCCAGGTCGCCCAGCTCCGCGGTGGCGTACGCCGCGACCGCGCGCAGCGTACCCACCGCCCACGCCTCGCCCACCCGCTCGCCGAAGGGCAGGAAGACCTGCGCCAGGCGGCACGCCTCCCGCAGCCGACCGGCGAGCAGCCGGGCGAACGCGGTGGTGCCCCGCAGCCACGCCCGACCGTACGGGTCCTTCAGCTCGGCGAAGAGCCGTGCGGCCCGACCGAGCACGGCGTCGGTGCCGGCGAAGTCACCCCGGGTGGTGGTCACCCACGCCAGGTTCTGCAGCGACCAGGCCTGCCCGCGCCGATCCTGCGCGGCGAGGCTGACCTGGTACGCGGCGGCCAGCCGGCTGCTCGCCTGGCTCAGCCGACCGGCCACGAAGTCGCCCATGCCGAGCCGGCGCATGGCGGACGCGCGCAGCGTGGGCAGCCCTTCGGCGGTGGCCACCTGCAACGCCTCCTGCCAGGCGGCCTCCGCCCGGCCCTGCTCACCGAGGGTCTGCTGGGCCTGCCCGGCGAGCAGCAGGGCGCTGGCCCGGGTGGCGTCGTCTCCCGCGTTCGCGGCGATCTTCTCGGCGAAGGCGAGCGCGTCCACCACCCGACCGATCTGCAGCAGCGCGCGGGCGTGCACCACCCGGTCGGTCGCCGGCACCCCGTCGCGAGCCAGTTCGCTGGCGCGTTCGGCGTACTCGACGGCGAGGGCGGGCTCCCCGGCGGACAGTGAGCGGCGGGCGGCCCGGCCGAGTGCGGCGATCCCGAGCGGGACCACGGCGCGGGCCGGCGCGTCCGGTCGCAGTTTCACCGCGTCGGCGAGCGTGGCCGCCCGCTGCACGTGTGCGGCGACGAAGTCGTCGCGGGCCTCCTCCGAGAAGCCGCCCGCGGTGACACCCTCGGCCGGCGCGGCCCAGCGGGCCAACGCGGCGTGCCGCTCGGCCAACTCCGCCTTGCTCACCCCGGCGTACGCGGCCTCCCGCATGAGCGGGGTGGCGAACGCGTACCCGGAGCGGGTGCGGTGCAGCATGCGGCGTTGCAGCAGCTCCTCGACGGCGCGGTCGAACTCGACGGCGACCACCGCCGACGGCCTCCCGTCCCGGCGCTGCTCGCGGAGCGCTTCCAGCGCGCCCGTCGGCACGGTGTCGCCGACGACGGCGGCGTCGCGCAGCACGGAACGGGCGTCCGGAGGCAGCGCGTCGATCCGGGCGGCGAGGACGGCCGCGAGGTCCCGCGAGAGCAGCCGGCTGCCCAGCGAGCCGGGCACCAACCGCCAGCCGGACGAGTCCTGGTCCCGCGTGCCGGCGGCGGTGGTCAGCGCACCGCGCTCGATCAGCAGGGTGACCAACTCGGCCAGGTAGAACGGGTTGCCCTGGGCGGTGGCGAGCAGCCGGTCGGCGTCGGCCGGCGGCAACTTCCCGCCGCCGAGATAGCTGGTCAGCAGGCGGGCCGCGTCGGCGCCCCGCAGCGGCGGCAGGGAGTGCACCTCGGCGTCCGCGACACGGGTCAACGCACCGGCGGTACGGACCAGTTCGGGGCGGCCGAGCAGCAGGACGAGCACCGGGCCGGTGAGTCGGGAGAGGGTCGACCCGAGGGCGCTGATGGTCTCGGCGGTCGCGTCGTGCAGGTCGTCCACCACGATCACCAGCGGCGCTTCCGAGGCGAGCCCGCTGAGCAGGTCGGCCACGGCGTTCGGCACCGCCTCGGCGTCGGCGGCCGCCGCACCCGCGGCGCCCCACTCGCCGTTGTCGGTGCCGGAGTGCGCGGGCAGTTCGGCGTAGCCGAGCAGGGCGAGCAGTTGGTCGTTGGCGATCGGAGCCGTCTCACCCGAGCGGGCGAGACGCTGGCCGAGTCGGCGTAGCCGCTCCTCCACGGCCGGCCGGGTCAGCGCGGTGGCGGCGTCGCTGGGGAGACCGACGGCGGCACGGACCAGGTCGGCCAGGGGCGCGAGCCGACGCCGCTCGCCGAAGGCGGCGCAGCGTACCGACAGCACCCGCGCGCCGGTGTGCGCCGCGTACCGGCCGGCGCCCACGTCGTACCCGGCCGCGAGGCGCTCCACCTCGGCGGCGAACCGGGACTTGCCGATGCCCGCCTCGGCGGTCATCAGCAGCACCCGCGGGTCACCCTGGTCGATCACCTCGGCGAGTCGGCCGGCGACCCGCCCGATCTCGGTCTCCCGGCCCACGTAGGGCGCCTCGTCGCCGAGACCCGAGCGGGTGCCCGGCGCGTCCAACAGGCCCAGCAGCTCGTACGCCTCGACCGGTTCCCGCTTGCCCTTGAGCCGCAGCGGGCGCAGCGCCCGCCAGGAGGCGACGTGCCGGGTGGCGGCGGCGGTACGCCCGCCGGCGTAGACCGCGCCGACGGCAGCGGCGTCGGCCAGCCGGGCGGCGGTGTTCACCGTGTCGCCGATGACCGTGTACTCGATGGCGGCCTGGATACCCGCGATGACGTCGCCCGTGTTCAGGCCGACCCGCAGACCGAGCGGCGCGCCGCCGCCCCGCTCGTCGTCGAGCACCCGGCGCACCGCCCGCTGCATCGACAGGGCGGCCCGGACGGCCCGCTCGGCGTCGTCCTCGTGCGCCACCGGGGCCCCGAAGACCGCCATGATCCCGTCGCCGGTCAGCTTGTCGACGTGCCCGCCGAAGGTCTTGACGGCACCGGCCAGGGCGGCGAGCACGCGGTCGGTGACCGCGCCGACGCGTTCCGGGTCGAGGTCCTCCGACCAGGAGGTGAATTCGGAGAGGTCACCGAAGAGAACGGTGACGACCCGGCGCTCGGCCGCCGGCAACGTGGCGGCCGCCGGTAGCGCGGCGCCGCAGTTGTGGCAGAACCGTGCGCCGGGGACGGCGACAGTTCCGCACACCGGGCAGGTCACGTGTGCTCCAACCCACTGACCCCCGGCGCGGATTCCCCGCTGTCGACGCCCAGATATTCGAGCTGGGCACGGACCGACCATTCCGCCGCCCACCAGAGCGAGCGGTCCACGTCCGCGTAGACCGCCGCCACCACGTCGGCGGGCGTCCGGGCGCCGGCGTCGACCGCCGACCGGACCTGGTCGAGCCGGGCCCGCCGGTGGGCGAGGTAGAACTCGGCGGCGGCGGCGCAGTCGGCCAGCGCCGGGCCGTGGCCCGGCAGCGCCGCGATCCCGGTGTACGCGGACAGCAGCTCGAGGCTGCCCAGGTAGTCGCCGAGGTTCCCGTCCGGGTGGGCTACCACCGTCGTGCCCCGGCCCAGGATGGTGTCACCGGTGAGCACCACCCGCTCGTCGCCGCACTCGATGAGGAAGCAGACCGAGTCGGCGGTGTGTCCGGGAGTGTTCAGCAGGCGGATGCCGAGGGTGTCGTCGAGCGTGGTCTCGGCGCTCAGTGGCGTACCGCCGATGGTGTGCGCCGGGTCGGCGGCGAGGACCGGCGCACCGACCAGCTCACGCAGGCGGGCGGCGCCCTCGGTGTGGTCCGGGTGGCCGTGGGTGATGAGGATCAGGCCGATCGGGCCGTGCTCCGCGATCCGCTTCAGGTGCCCCTCGTCGGCCGGCCCGGGGTCGACCACCACGGCGTGGTCGGCGTCGGGCGCGCGCAGCACCCAGGTGTTGGTCCCGTCGAGGGTCATCGGCCCCGGGTTCGGCGCGCGCAGCAGCGAAACCCACGCCGGCAGCTCGCCAGCCAATGCCGCCACGGCCCCCGTCACGTGCCCGCTCATGGCTGCGATCGTACGACCCCGCCCGACACTCCCCGCGATCTTGCACTTCCTGCTGCTACTTCATGCCTGTTCACGGCATTCGTCGGGACAGGAAGTGCAAGATCGCGGTGGGGTCAGGCGACCTCGACGATCAGTTCGATCTCCACCGGGGCGTCCAGGGGGAGTTCGGCCACGCCTACCGCGCTTCTCGCGTGACGGCCGGCCTCGCCGAAGACGGTGCCGAACAGGTCGGAGGCACCGTTGATCACGGCGGGCTGGCCGATGAATCCGGGGGCCGAGGCCACGAAACCGGTCACCTTGACCACCTTGACCACGTTCTCCAGGCCGACCAGCGAGTCGACCGCCGCCAGCGCGTTGAGCGCGCACCGCTGGGCGAGATCCTTGGCCTGCTCGGCGGAGATCCCCGCGCCGACCTTGCCGGTCGCCAGGAGCTTGCCCTCGGCGATGGGCAGCTGGCCCGAGACGTACACGTGCTGCCCGGACTGCACGGCCGGCACGTAGCTGGCCACCGGCGGCACCACGTCGGGCAGTTCGAGGCCCAACTCGGCGAGCTTCGCGTGGGGGCCGTTGCTCATCGCGTCACCTCGTCGTTCGCGATCGCGGAGCGTCGCCGCGCCGGAGTCCCGGCGCTCACGCCTTGGGCCGCTTCAGGTACGCCACGAGCTGGTCCGGATTCGGGCCGGGGACCACGGCGACGAGTTCCCACCCGTCCTCACCCCAGTTGTCGAGGATCTGCTTGGTCGCGTGGACCAGCAGAGGGACCGTGGAGTATTCCCACTTCTGCATCGCTGGAGGGCTCCCTCGTGGTGCGGACTTCGTCGAGGCACAGCCTACGGTCCGCTGGCCGGGCGGGGCGCGGGACGTTGCTCCGGCGTGGCCGGCAGCTCTCCACAGGGCCCCTCGTGCCCGTACCCCTGCGGGCAACGCGAGCGGTCGGGCAGCAACAGGTCGCAGAAGACCCGGTGCCGGTTGTTCTGGTCGTCCGCGTTGGACACGGTCGTCTCACCCGCGTCCAGTTCCGGCAGGAAGCCCAGCGACACCGCGACCCGCCCGGCCAGCAGGGTCGCCGCCGCCAGATCGGGCACCCGGATCGGCAGATGGATGACGAAACCCGGCTCGTCGTCGTCCCGCGACCGCTCGACCGGTCGGTTCGACGCTCGGGCGATCTCCGGCGGCTCCGAAACCCGGCGGTACGACCGCTCGTTGATGGGCAGGTTGCCGACCAGCCCGCCGGCCACCTCACCCGTGGACCCGAGCCGCCGTTGCCGATCGTTCGTCGGGAACTGGGTGCGAGGGATGTTGTCCGCGTCGCGCATGAACTGCCTCCGGTCGTACCTCTCGGATCACGCTTCCGGTCGGGTTCAACCAACCGTTCCGGTCCCCCGCACCGGGACGAAGGTAGGTCCAGGGGGGCGGTCTCGCCAACAGGACGCGCACGATCAGTCACCCAGAGTCACATATGTGACAGACCGGGGGCAGGAATCCCGACTGCGTCGGATGTCACCATCCGCTTCTCCGGCTCGAGAAGTGACGTACGGCGCGGTAGGGGCGACACCGAACCGGCGGTCGGCCGCTACCCTCTCGGTCGGACGGTCGCGCAGCGCCCGGCCGCCCGCTCGATCTCGCTCGGCGCCCGGGGTGGCGGCCGGGCGCCGCACCCCCGGGGGAACGAGATGACCCAACCGCCCAGCGGCGACCAGGCCGGCCCGCGCGCTCTTCCGCCGGCCCACCCGGACCCCACCGGCCAGCCCGACGCGGCGACCAGCCCCGGACAGTCCGACCCGACGACCTCCACCGGTGAGTCCGGCTCGCCGACCACACCGGCCCAGCCCGCTATCCCGGCCCAGCCCGGCCCGTCGGCCCAGCCCGGCCAGCCCGCCGGGGCCAGCCCGCCGGCGTTCCCCGCTCAGAGCGCCGGGTCCGGCCCATCCGCCCCCGGCGGGCAGCTCGCCCTCCCCGGCCAGCCCTTCTCCGGCCAGCCAGTCCCCGGTCAGCCCCTCTCCGGCCAGCCCGTCTCCGGTCAGCCACTCTCCGGTCAGCCACTCTCCGGCCAGCCTGTCTCCGGTCAGCCACTCTCCGGCCAGCCCGTCTCCGGCCAGCCACTCTCGTCCGGTCAGCTCGGGGCAGGGGCGTTTCCCGCGCAGCCCGGAGCGTCGGCCGCGCCCGCCCCGCCCGGTGGCGTCCCGCAGAACGGGGGCCCGGCCGACACGTCGGCGCTGCCCGTCTCCCCGGGCGCGATTCCGCCGCCCCCGCCCGGCTACCCGCCGTACGCCGGCACCGCCGAGCCGAAGAAGAAGCGCGGTCTGCTGATCGCGGTCATCGCGCTGGCCGTGATCATGGTGCTCTGCGTCGGTGGTGGCGTCGTGACGTTCCTGACCCTGCGCAACGCCGAGTCCGGCGAGGGCGCGAAGGAGCCGGCGGTCGCCGTCGACGAGTTCCTCACCGCCGTCTACAAGGATCGGGACGCCGGCAAGGCCGCCGAGCACGTCTGCGCCGCCTCGCGCGACGACAAGAAGATCGCCGCCAAGGTGGCCGAGGTGGAGAAGTACGCCGCCACGTACCAGAACCCCCGATTCAAGTGGACCACCCCGAAGGTCGACAACCAGACCGGCGACCGGGCCACCGTCTCCACCCGGGTCACCATGACCACGGCCGACGAGAAGGTTGCCGACCAGGACCTGCGCTTCACGGTGGTGCAGAAGACGGGTTGGTGGGTCTGCGAGGTCGCGTGACCCGTCGCCCTGGATAGGCTCGACAGGTGCGTGCACCTGAGCGGCCGTCCGACCCGGCCGGTAGCGGATGGTCGGCCCGCCTCCACGTCGTGACCGGCAAGGGCGGCACCGGCAAGACCAGCGTGGCGGCGGCGCTGGCCCTGGCGCTGGCCGCCGGTGGCCGGCGCACCCTGCTGGTGGAGGTCGAGGGCCGACAGGGCATCGCCCAACTCTTCGGCCTCGACCCGATGCCGTACGAGGAGCGACACCTCGCCGACGCGCCGGACGGCGGTGAGGTGCGCGCGCTCGCGGTGGACGCCGAGGAGGCCCTGCTCGAATACCTCGACATGTTCTACAAGCTGGGCGCGGCGGGGCGGGCGCTGCGCAAGCTGGGGGCCATCGACTTCGCCACCACCATCGCCCCGGGCCTGCGGGACGTGCTGCTCACCGGCAAGGTGAAGGAGGCCACCACCCGTACCTCGGGGCAGCGGCGCGCGTACGACGCCGTGGTGCTGGACGCCCCGCCCACCGGTCGGATCGGTCGTTTCCTCAACGTGACGGCCGAGACGGCCCGGCTCGCCAAGGTCGGCCCGATCAAGACCCAGAGCGAGGGGGTCTCCGCCCTGCTGCGCTCCCCGATGACGGCCGTGCACGTGGTCACGCTCCTGGAGGAGATGCCGGTGCAGGAGACGGTCGACGCCATCGCCGACCTGACCTCCCTCGGCTTCGGCATCGGGAAGGTGATCGTCAACGGCGCCCGGCCCTCGTTGCCGGCCGGACCGGCGGTCACCGCGGCGGACCTGCGGCGGGGTCTGGTCGCCGCTGGACTGCCGGCTGATCAGGACATCGTGGCCGGATTGCACGACGAGGCACGGGACCAGCTCATCCGGCGCGAACTGGAGGATTCCCTCCGCGCCGACCTGGTGGAGCTGGGGCTGCCGATGGTCGAGCTGCCGTTGCTGCCGGACGGGGTGGACCGGACGGGCCTGGCGACCCTGGCCCAGGCCCTCGTCCACGCCGATTGACTCACACCTGAGCGCAGCACGGGCGCATGGACCGACGCGGCCCGATACGCTCGATTGGTGCCTTCCGAAGACGCGGCGCCGCAGCTGGACGTCGACCAGATCCTCGCCGACCCGGGCGTGCGGATCGTCGTGTGCTGCGGTGCCGGCGGGGTGGGAAAGACGACCACGGCCGCCGCGCTGGCGCTGCGGGCCGCCGAGCAGCACGGCCGCCGCACGGTGGTGCTCACCATCGACCCGGCCCGCCGGCTCGCCCAGTCGCTGGGCCTGACCGAGCTGGACAACACGCCCCGGCAGGTCAAGGGCATCGACGTCGAGGCCAGCGGCGGTGAGTTGCACGCCATGATGCTGGACATGAAGCGCACCTTCGACGACGTGGTCCTTGCGCACACCGACCCGACGAAGGCCGCGGAGATCTTCGCGAACCCGTTCTACCAGGCCATGAGCTCGACGTTCGCCGGCACCCAGGAATACATGGCGATGGAGAAGCTGGGCCAGTTGCACGCGCGCGGCGAGTGGGACCTGATCGTGGTGGACACCCCGCCGTCCCGCTCGGCGCTGGACTTCCTGGACGCGCCG
This sequence comes from Micromonospora sp. NPDC049359, assembly GCF_044466585.1. Lineage (NCBI taxonomy): Bacteria > Bacillati > Actinomycetota > Actinomycetes > Micromonosporales > Micromonosporaceae > Micromonospora > Micromonospora sp. NPDC049359. The sequence continues at coordinate 430,348 of NZ_JBITMW010000004.1, forward strand.
GCCCGACTCTCCCGCTTCCTCGACGGTCGGATGCTGCGCCTGCTGCTGGCACCGGCGCGCAGCGGCGGGCGGAGCATGTTCAGCCTGGTCACGGCGTCGTTCGGGATGTTCTCGAAGGTGGTGCAGAAGGTCCTCGGCGCGCAGCTGCTCACCGACCTGTCCGGCTTCGTGGCCGCACTCGACTCGATGTTCGGGGGCTTCCGGCAGCGGGCCGAGCAGACGTACCGGATCCTCCAGGCGGGGGAGACGGCCTTCCTGCTGGTCGCGACGCCGGAGCCGGACGCGGTCCGGGAGGCCGCCTACTTCGCGGGCCGCCTGCGCGAGGAGAAGATGCCGCTCGCCGGCCTGGTGCTCAACCGGGTGCACCGCCCGGTGGTTCCGAAGCTGGACGCCGAGCGGAGTCGCGCCGCCGCGGAGCGGTTGGCGGAGCTGGGTGGACACGAGGGCACCGCCGACGTGCTGCGGGCGCACGCGGCGCTGGCGCGTCAGGCGGTACGCGAGCAGCAGGTCGCCGCGCGGTTCACCGAGGCGTTCCCGGCGGTGCCGGCGGTGTCGGTGACGGCGCAGCCCGCCGACGTGCACGACGTCGACGGGCTACGGACGATCGGCGCGGCGATCAGCCGGTCGTGAGCGGCGTCAGGTTGCCGCGGTGACCAGGATCTTGTCCTTGCCGGCCTGGTCCTTGCTGTTCTTCTTCATCGCTGCCTCGAACATCTTGCGCCAGCTCGTCACCTGCGGGTGACGACGCAGCAACGCTCGGCGTTCCCGTTCGGTCATACCGCCCCACACACCGAACTCGATCCGGTTGTCCAGCGCGTCGGCCAGGCACTCGTACCGAACTGGGCAGCTTCGGCAGATCCGCTTGGCCACGTTCTGTTCGGCGCCCTGTACGAACAACGCGTCCGGGTCCCCGTTCTGACACGCCGCCAGCGACGGCCAGTCAGTGATCATGCCCATGTGTACTCGTCCCCCCTTGCAGTACCTACCGACCTCGTTGCACGGCAGCCGGCAATTTCCCCCCGATCGCCCGGCTCACCTTCCCCAAGGCGGCGCGGACGACATGTGGCGCTGTCGCCGCCATCATCATGCTCTGTAGTCGACTGATTACGCAACGTTGTCGGCGAAATCCATCATTCCGGACACTCCCGGCTTCCCGGGCTCTCGACCGCCGGTTACCCCGCCGAGGTCCACGAAAACGCTGCGCCGCCTTCACCAAACGGAGGAGACTCACGCCGATCACACGCAACCTCGTACCGGGGGTCATGCGTTTAGCACAACGAGGGCAGCGCGCGCAGGAAATGGGGAAAGACGCCCAGGCGCCCCTCGTTCCCTACTCGCGTACCATGCCGAGGTGACCTGGATGCGGAAACGTGACCACAATGTGCTGACCAACGCCGCATCGCTGGCCATCTGCGGCCTGTTGGCCGGCGTGGTGGTCGCTGCGGCGGCCTTCCCCGCGGTGGCGATGTCCGGACTGGCCGCGAAGGCCGGCGCTGAGACATTCGGCAACCTGCCAACGGAGCTGACGGTGGCCCGCGCGCCACAGATCAGCTATCTGTTGGCCTCGGACGGCAAGACACCGCTTGCGACGATGTATGACGAGAACCGCCGCGACGTGAAGCACGCCGACATCTCGCCGTACATGATCAAGGCCATCATCGCGGCCGAGGACCACGACTTCTACAAGCACAACGGCGTCGACATCAACGGTGTCGCCCGCGCGTTCGTCAACAACCAGAACGAGAGCGCCGGCCGCCAGGGCGCCTCGACGCTGACCATGCAGTACGTCCGGCTGGCGATCGCCTACTCGGCCACCCACCCGGCCGACGTGGTGGCGGCGACCGAGGACACCAGCGCCCGCAAGCTCCGCGAGATGCGCCTCGCCCTGCAGGTCGACAAGGAGTTCTCCAAGGACGAGATCCTGACCCGCTACCTCAACCTCGCCTCGTTCGGCAATGGCGCGTACGGCATCTACGCGGCCAGCCAGGTCTACTTCGGCAAGCCGCCGAGCAAGCTGAAGATCGAGGAAGCGGCGCTGCTGGCCGGCATGGTCAAGGCCCCGACGACGAACGACCCGACCACCAAGAGCGGTTACCCGCTGGCGCTGGACCGTCGTAACTACGTCATCCAGAACATGGTCGACACCAAGGCCATCACCCAGCAGGAGGCCGACGCCGCCAAGGCGGTCAAGCTGAAGGTCCAGGACAAGCGCACCCCGAACGGCTGCGTCGCCACCAACGTCAACAGCTGGGGCTTCTTCTGCGACTACTTCTACCGCTGGTGGATGCAGCAGCCGACGTTCGGCTCGACGCCGTACGACCGTGAGCGCCGGCTCAAGAGCGGCGGCTACACCGTCGTGACGTCGATCGACGTGCAGGCGCAGAAGGGCGCGGACAAGGCGGTCCGCAAGTCCAAGAGCGAGAACAGCAAGGAAGCCGCCATGGTCGCCGTGGTCGAGCCGGGCACCGGCCGGGTGCGGGCGCTCGCGGTCAACCGGCAGTTCAAGCTGGACGACCCGAAGCACCCGAAGAACAAGATCTCCAGCGATCCGGCGAAGAGCAAGCGGGGCATCAAGGGCAACTACCCGGCGACGGTCAACCCGCTGCTCACCGGCGGTGACGGCATCGCCGGCTACCAGGCCGGCTCGACGTTCAAGATCTTCACGATCGTGGCGGCCCTGGAGAAGGGCGTCCCGCTCAGCTACTCGATGAACGCGCCGCAGCAGTTCAAGTCGGAATACATCATCGACAGCAGCAGCGAAGCGGCCTGCCCCGGCACCCACTTCTACTGCCCGACCAACTCCGGCAAAAAGGCCGGTGGCGTGCAGAACATGTGGACCGCGTTCGCCCAGTCGGTCAACACGTACTTCGTGCCGCTGCAGCAGCAGGTCGGCGCGGAGAACGTGGTCGACGTCGCCAAGCGGGCCGGCATCCAGTTCCGGGCCAGCAACGACGCCAAGTTCGCCGCCACCAAGGACGCGGCCCACCAGTGGGGCGCATTCACCCTGGGCGTCTCCTCCACCACGCCGCTGGACCTGGCCAACGCGTACGCGACCCTCGCGGCGGACGGCAAGTACTGCGAGCCGATCCCGGTGCAGGAGATCCGCGACCCGGAGGGCAAGAAGCTGGACATCGCCAACCCGCGCTGTGAGAAGCGGTTCAGCACCGAGGTGGCCCGCGCCGCCGTCGACGCCGCCCGCTGCCCGGTCGGCGACAACTCCAAGACCAGCAAGTGCGGCAGCAGCCGTACGGCCGCCGCGGTGAAGGGCATCGTCGACGCGCCGGTGGCCGGCAAGTCCGGCACCACCGACTCGGAGAAGACGGCCGCGCTGGTCGCGATGACCAAGCAGTACGCGGTGGCCGGCATCATGGCCGACCCGGACTGGCCGCAGACGAACGTCAAGATGAAGCACTCCGAGAAGGACGGCATCAACCCGCCGGTGTACGAGACGCTGCGGGACGCCATGAAGGGCAAGCCGCGCATCAACTTCGAACCCCCGGGCCAGAAGATCTCCGAGGGTGACCAGCGCAGCATCCCCGACGTGAAGTGCCAGCCGGTCGACACCGCGAAGTCCCGGATCAAGGGCGCCGGCTTCGAGCCGGTCGTGTCCGAAACGAAGGTGGCGTCGTCCTGCCCGGCGGGCACCGCCGCCGGCACCAGTCCGGACGGGCGCACCATCAAGGGCGGCGTGGTCACCATCCAGATCAGCACCGGCGCCGGCGGCACTCCGCCGGACAGCAACAAGCCCGGGCAGCCCGGCAACCCGCCCGGCCGCCCCGGTAACCGTCCGGGCGGCTGAGGCCCGGCGACACCTGCGAACGGGCGGGCACCCTCTCTCGGGGGTGCCCGCCCGTTGCGTTGGGTCGAACCGGAGCCGCGTGGCGGATCAGAGGCCGAGCTGTCGCCGTACCTCGGCGGCCACCCGACCCCCCTCGGCCTGGCCGGCCACCGCGGCCTGGGCCGCCTTCATGGCCGGGCCCATCTGGGCCTTCCCGGTGAAGCCGCCCGCGGCGAGCGCCCCCGCGACCAGGTCGGTCAGCTCGGCATCCGAGAGCTGCTTGGGCAGGTAGCGGTCCAGCACCTCGCCCTCGGCGGTCTCCTTGGCGGCCTGCTCGGTGCGGCCCGCGTCGGCGAAGGCGGTGGCCGCCTCCCGGCGCTTCTTGGCCTCCTTGGTCAACACCGCGAGCACCTCGTCGTCGGTGAGCTCGCGCTTGGCCTTGCCGGCCACCTCGGCGGTGCCGACGGCGGCCAGGGCCATCCGCAGCGTGGAGGTCGTCAGCTCGTCGCGCGCCTTGAGCGCGGAACGCATGTCGGCGGTGAGGCGGTCCTTCAGCGTGCTCATGGACGGTCAAACTACCCTGAACGCCATGCGAAAGCGCACACTATTCCGCCTCGCCGCCGGAACCGCAGCGGTTGGAGCGACCACCCTCGCGTACGCGTCGCTCGTCGAGCGCAACCTGTTCACCCTGCGGCGGTACGACGTGCCGATGCTCCCGGCCGACGCGGAGCCGCTGCGCGTGCTGCACCTGTCGGATCTGCACATGATGCCCAACCAGGCCCGCAAACAGCGCTGGGTGGCGTCGCTGGCCGCCCTGGACCCCGACCTGGTGGTGGTGACCGGCGACAACATGGCGCACCCCGGGGCGGTGCCGGGCGTGCTGCGGGCGCTACAACCGCTGCTGGACTATCCGGGGGCGTTCGTGTTCGGCTCCAACGACTACACCGGTCCGGTGCTGAAGAACCCCTTCAGCTACTTCCTGCCCGAGCGGGAGTACACCGAGGGCGTCGAGTTGCCCTACGAGGAGCTACGCCAGGTCTTCACCGGCGCCGGCTGGGCAGACCTGAACAACGCCCGGACGAGCCTCAAGGCCGGCGGTCGCGAGCTGGACCTCGTCGGCGTCGACGACCCGCACATCGACCGGGACGACTACCCGGCCGTGTCGGGTCGGGTGGCGTCCTCCGCCGATCTGTCCATCGCCGTGACGCACTCCCCCGAGCCGCGGGTGCTCGACCAGATGGCCGCCGACGGCTTCGGCCTCCTGTTGGCCGGGCACACCCACGGCGGGCAGGTCTGCGTCCCGGGGTACGGGGCGCTGGTCACCAACTGCGGCCTGCCCCGCTCGATGGCGCGCGGTCTGCACCGATGGCCGGGCTCGGACTCGTGGCTGCACGTCTCCGCCGGCCTCGGCACCCACCCGACGGCCCCGGTCCGCTTCGCCTGCCCACCGGAGGCGAGCATCCTGACCCTGATCCCCCGCTAGGCTTGATCGACTCGACTTCCCGCAAACCGGCCCATCCGCCCGGACCGGACACCGCGCTTTCAAAGAAGGCGTGTCGATCACCCTCGTGACCGGGCTGGGGCGGCGGGGGTACCGAGTTTGACCATCGGAGCGGGTGGGCTACTATTTGTCGGCACGCCTCGGGGTGTGGCGCAGCTTGGTAGCGCGCTTCGTTCGGGACGAAGAGGTCGTCGGTTCGAATCCGGCCACCCCGACCAGAGGTAAGAGGGCACATCCGATCGATCGGATGTGCCCTCTGCGTATGTCGTCAGGCCGCGACTATCGACGTATCAACGCCTCGATACCCCGCAGTCGTTCGGCCAGTTCCGCTGCCGCCGACTGCGCGGACGCCAATGGCGGACCGAGTTGGGCGAGCTTTTGCACGTCCCGCAGCACCCGGGACTTCTGAATCGGCCGGTCCCGCGTCAGTTCCCGGACAAGGCGGTGCAGGAAGGCCATGTCGAGGTCGCCCAATGTGAGTTGGTCGAAGGCGGCGGCCGTCCGATCGACCAGTTCGTGTGTCTCGGTCAACATCTGGTCGGCCAGCCCTGGCCTCCGCGCGGCCGGCAGAGCGGTCAGGGCGGTCCCGGCCGTCGCCCAAGCGTCCCGCAGGCCGGACACGGTTGCCGGCAGGTGCCCGAGGACCACCGAGTAGAGCGGCCACGTGGCGGCGAGCAGTTGCAACTGCCCGGCCAGCGCCGTCGCGTGATCGGGCACGAGCGGCAGCATCTGAGCCCCGAGGATCACGTGTTGGAGATTGACGTCGTGCATGCCCTGCACGGCAGGGCCCGCCGCCGGTGCGGTGGCGGTGAGCGCCTCGGCGTACCCACGGGCCTCCCGTACGGCCTCGATCAGCTCCTCGCTGGCCAACCACTCCTGCCGGTACGACTCCTCACCGGCGACCAACTGTTGGATCACGACCAGCGCGATCGGCAACCCGAGTGCGGCGGTCGCCAGCGACGAGGCGACGTTCGTCAGGAACGGCCGGTCGGACCAGAAGCCCTCCCGATCCCCGAGCCATCCCGCGGCCAGCACCACCACGCCGACAGCCCAGGACACGAGCGCGAGCAACCGGACCGTTGGGCTGGCCGCCCGCCACGAGATCGGAGATCGGTTCTGTCGAGGTCGCACGCCCACCCCTGACGGAAACTGTGGTCGTCAGACGGCCGGAGCGTACGGCCAGCACCGTGACCGACAGCACCCCGAGTCGGGAGACGGACACCGTCAGTCGTGTCGCTCAGTGCGCTCGATCTCGCTGAACGCGGCGGCCAGGTAGTCGGCCAGCGGCGCACCCGTCACCGCCAACAGATCGGCCACGAGCAGCGGAGCATGCCGCGCCAGGGCGGACGCGCCGGGAGGCGAGTCGTCGCCCTCGGGGTCGTACACCCCCAACGCGCCAGCCAACAGTACGAGCACCACGTGCGGGTCCACATCCGAACGCCAGCGCGCCGCGTCCTGCACGCAGCGTGCCAGAACCTGGCGGATGTCGTCGCCGTCCAAGCCGTCCGGGTGGCTCTCCTCCAGCAGGAGCCGGACCACCGTGCCGAGCACCAGCCCGGACCGCTCGTCGGCCGCCAGGTCGTCCACCGTCTCGTCGTACGCCTGGTCGTCGCGGGCCTGGGCGGCGGCGACGGCTGCCGTGGCGGTCACCGCGATGGCGCGGGCGGACGCGGGCAGGTGTCGCCAGGTGCCGGTCATCGGGCCAGCATCGCAGACCGGGCCGACACCGGCGGACGTCGTGGCATTGGTCACGCCGCGCCGGGGCAGCGCGACGTTGGTCCAAAACGGTTCGCGTGCGTCACACCCACCGAACAGAATGCCGGACATGTTGCGCCGCGCCCTGCCTCGCCGTCCAGAAGCCCGCCGTATGCTCCTCGGCACCCTGCTGTCGGCGATCGGGCGTGGCCTGACCCTGCCGTTCCTGTTCATCTACCTGACCGACGTGCGGGGGCTCACCGACACCCGCGCCGGACTGGTGATCGGCTGGTACGGCGTCGTCACCCTGGCGCTGTCACCGCTGGGCGGGACGCTGATCGACCGGATCGGGGCGCGCCGGGTGGTGGTGCCGTGCCTGGTGATCGAGGCGATCGGCACCGGTTCGCTGGCGCTGGTCCACTCGACCGGCTCGGCGCTGCTCGTGATGACGGTGATCGCCATCGGCAGCTCGGCGATCTGGTCCGGCGGGAACACGATCCTCGCGTCGCTCACCGACGACGGCGAACGGCAACGCGTCTTCGGGCTGAACTTCGCGCTGCTCAACCTCGGCATCGGCATCGGCGGGATGACCTCCGGGGCGATCGTCGACACGGCGCGACCCGACACCTTCCAGACGATCTATCTGCTGGACGCGGTCAGCTATCTGATGCCGGCCCTGATCCTGCTGACCCTGCCGGGCGTCGGCCACCGACTCGGTCAACGCTCGACCGACGCCGGGCCGTCGAGCGGGGGCTACCTGACGGTGCTGCGGGACCGCCCGTTCCGCCGGCTCGTGATCTTCGGCCTGGTCCTCACCACCTGCGGGTACGCCCAGGTCGAGGTCGGATTCGCCGCGTACGCCATACGGGTCGCCGAGGTGAACCCCCGCGTCGTCGCCTGGGCGCTCGCGGGCAACACGGTGACGATCGTGCTCGCCCAACTGCTGGTCATCCGCCGGATCGAGGGCCGCAGCCGCACCGGCGCGCTCGCCGTGGTCGGGGCGGTGTTCGCCGCCGCCTGGCTGGTCCTCGGTGTCGCCGGCGTCGTCAGCACCGGCAACGCCCTGGTGGCCGCCCTGTGCGTGGTGGCCTGTTCGGCGATCTTCGGTTTCGGCGAGACGCTGCTGTCGCCGGTGATGCCGGCGCTCACCAACGCCCTGGCAACTGACGAACTGCGCGGCAGGTACAACGCCATGAGTTCGATGATCTTCGGCATCAGCGGGGTGATCGGTCCGGTGACCGCCGGCCCGCTCATCGGCGCGGCGAACGGCATGGTCTGGGTGGCGGTCGTCGTCGGCGGCTGCCTGGCCGCTTCACTCATCGCGCTCTCGCTACGCCGGCTGCTCACCGTCGAGCAGGACGGCCGCGTGACGATCGTTCCGCCCACGCCCATCCCGGCACCCGCCTCCGCCTGACCCGCACCCGTGGGCGCCCCGGGCCTCCTCGCCCGGCGGGCCGCGCCGCTCGCCTCCGCAAGCACCCCCCGACCCGGCGAGCAACCCGGAGTCCCCGCGCCCGGTGAGACCCCTTCGGCCGCCCCCGCAGCTTCACCGATGCTGCTGCCTCCGCCGCGTCGGAGACGGCAACATCCCCGATAGTGCGCGGATCTTGGTCGCACTCCGCGCTTGATCGTGCTCGATCCTGGATGTAGTGGCATCCCGGCACTCGCAGGCCACTACCTCCATGATCGAGCGTGATCTTGCGGCACAGGCAGCGCGGGGCCGCACAGGCAGCGCGGGGCCGCACAGGCAGCGCGGGGCCGCCGGGGACGGGTCGGGCCCCGGAGCGTCCGCTCCGGGGCCCGATGTCGCGGGGTCGGCCGTCAGGCGGCGGGGACCTCGGCGGTGGTGCGGATTCGGTCGAGCGCCGGGGCGGAGACCGGCGACTGCGCGGTCAGGTACGCCACCAGCGCGTCCAGGTCAATCAGGCCGGTGACCTGGTTGGTGCCGCCGGTGAGGGCGCTGAAGCCGTCGCCGCCGCCGGCCAGGAAGTTGTTCACCGTCACCCGGTAGGTGGCGGCCGGGTCGACGGCGGTGCCGCCGATGGTGAGGCTGCCCCGGACCACACGGGTGCCGGCGCACGGGTCGGCCGCGGTGCCGGTGGCGCCGGCCGGGTCGACCACGTAGCCGACGGTCGACGACGGGTACAGCGTCCGACCGGTGACGAACTGCTGCTCCAGTACGCAGTAGAGCTGCGCCCCGGTCAGGTCGAGGGTCACCAGGTTGTTGGCGAACGGCTGCACCGTGAACGCCTCCTCGTAGGTGACCGGCCCGGCGTTGAGGTCGGCCCGGACACCACCGGGGTTCATGAAGGCGGCCACCGCGTTCTGTTCGTCGTCGGTGGCGGCGAGCTGCGCGTCGGCGACCAGGTTACCCAGCGGGGATTCGCCCAGGGTCGTACCGAAGAGGGTTTCCTGGGTCTTGGTGATGGCTTCGGTGGTCTCGCCGACCTGGCGGTCCGCGACCGGGCCGAGCACGGTCTTGTAGCGGTCGATCAGGGCGGTCTGCTTCGGGTCCTTGGCGACGTCCCGGGTGACGACCACGTTGTTCGCGGCGGCGGAGATCACGTCACCGCTGCGCCGGTCGATCTTGAGGTCGATGTCGGTGACGAGGCGGCCGAAGGAGCTGGCGCTGGTGACCAGCTTGCCGTTGATGTTGCAGTTGTACGCCTGGTGGGTGTGACCGCTGACCACCACGTCGATCGACGGATCCATCCGGTTGGCGATGTCCACGATGGGCCCGGTCATGCCGACGCAGTCGTTGATGCCACCGGTCGCCGCCTGGGCGCCCCCCTCGTGCAGGAGCACGACGATGGTCTGAACGCCCTTACGGCGCAGCTCACGGGCGTACCGGTTGGCGGTCTCCGCCTCGTCGGCGAAGGTGAGGCCGGCGACGCCCTGCTGGCTGACGATCTGCGGGGTGCCCTCCAGGGTCATCCCGATGAAGCCGACCTTGACGCCCTGCACCTTGTGGATCGCGTACGGCGCCATGAGCGGCTTGCCGGTGGCGGTCTTGAAGGCGTTGGCGGAGAGGTACGTGAAGCCGGCACCCCGGTACGGCGTGCCGTCGGCGCAGCCGTCCACCGGGTGGCAGCCACCGTTCTGGATACGCAGCAGCTCGGCGGCGCCCTCGTCGAACTCGTGGTTGCCGACGCTGGCGTAGTCCAGACCGGCCATGCTCAGCGCCTCGATGGTCGGCTCGTCGTGGAACGCGGCGGAGAGCAGCGGCGACGCGCCGATCAGGTCGCCGGCGGCGACGGTGATGGTGTTCTTCTTCTTCGCGGCGGCGCGCAGGTCGGCCAGGTGGGTCGCGAGGTATTCGACGCCGCCCGCGGTCTGTCCGGCGATGGTGCCGCTGGAGCCGCTCGGGGGTTCGAGGTTGCCGTGGAAGTCGTTGAGGGCCAGCAGGGTGACGTCGACCGGCTTCGGTCGCGCGTCGGCCTGCTCGGGGGTGGTGGCGACCGCGCCGAGCGCTGCCACCGCGAGCGCGGTCAGGCCGACAGCGGCCCGACGCATCCCGGGTACGGACATGGAACTCCTCGTGAGAATCGACGCGTGCGGTACCCGGCCGGTGGGTCGACCGGGCCGCCGACCGACACCGTCGGAGAGGGTCGGTCACGGTTGGGAATCGCCTCCCGCCCGGACAGCCTCTCATCCGGACGCCGGCCGGTCGAGTCGAGCGACGGATCGCGACCGACGCGTCGGGCTGAGCGTGAGAGCTGCGGAAATGCCCATCGTCGGACCAGGCCCACGTGTCGAACAATCGATGACCGGTGGCGGAACAACGTCGGTCGAAGGTCCAGAGGGGACGGGATCAGCCGACCGCGGTGAGCGCTTCGGCGACCACTGTGGCGACCGCCTCGGGCCGCCAGCCGTCGACGACCCCGGGTCGCCGCGCCAGGTAGTCGACGATCCGCTCAGCCGGCCAACCGTGTGACTCGTGCAGCCCTTGGGCGATCATCCGCAGGTAGGCGGGTGCCGGTGGCCGGTGCGGCACGGCGGACGCCGGTTCGGGCGCGGTGAAGGTGAGCATCGGGATGCCGGCACGCCGACCGGGGCAGACGAGGGTTTCGTAGCGCCCCGGACCGAGCGTCGCCTGGCCGTGGGCGACGGCCGCGTCGATGGCCGCGCCGGTCGCCGGGAGCAGGTCGGCGGTGTCGCCCGGCGGGCGGTACATCTCCTGCGCGGCGATGTCGGTGAACTGGTCGATGGTCACCAGGTAGGCCCGCGCGGCAGCCTCACCCGGCAGCCGCGGGTCGTAGAACGCCATGCCGCCGGTCCATGCGCCGGACTCACCGGCGAAGTAGATCCCGCCGGGCATCCAGACCGGCGCCGACCGGCTCGGAGGACGGGTGTCGCGGCAACCCGGGTACGTCCGTCGGCCGCCGGGTGGACAGCCGCCGCCGATGTACCAGGCCAGCCTGGCGGCGTGCATGTTCGACCCGTACGCGACGTACCAGACGGGCATGGCGGCGACTTCAGAAGCCGCAGGTCTGCCCGGCCGAGTGGCTGACCTGGACGGTGTGCGTCACGCAGCCGTCCGGCTCGATCCGGTGCAGCAGGAAGGCGCTCGGCTCGGCGACCCAGCCGATCACCTCGTCCGTGGCCATGGTGAGGGTGCTCTGCTTCCAGGTGCTGGGCGCCACGGTGAGCACGATGCCCGCGTACCCGGTGGTGACCGTGCGGTGCAGGTGCCCGGCGGCGACCCGCACGACGTGCCGGTGCCGGCCGATCACCTCGGCCAGCGCGGGCCCGTCGGCGAGCCGGATGGCGTCGGCCGCGGGGATGCCGACCGCGACCGGCGGGTGGTGCAGGCAGAGGATGGCGGGCACCTCCGGACGGCCCGCGAGGACCCCGTCGAGCCAGCCGAGCTGCTCCTCGCCGAGCTGGCCGGCGTCGCTGCCGGGGACGAGCGAGTCGAGCACCACGATGGTCACCGCCTCGTGGTCGACGTGGTAGTACGCGGAGAACCCGTTCCCGAGCCAGGGCGTGCCGCCGAACGCGTCGAGCAGCGACTCGCGGTCGTCGTGGTTGCCGGTGGTCAGGTAGATCGGCAGTGGGAACCGCCCGATCAACTCCCGCAGCGCCGCGTACTCGTCGGGTCGGCCGTGGTCGGCCAGGTCGCCGGTGATGACCACGCAGTCCGGTCGCGGGTTCAGGGCGAGCACGCGGCCGAGCGCCCGGTGCAGCCCGGCGGCGGGCTCGGCGGCGAGCAGACCGGTGGTCAGGTGCGGGTCGCTGATGTGCGCGATGAGCATCGGCTCGCCTCCAGGACGTCGGGACCCCCACGCTATCGCCCGGCACCTTACCCACAGGCCCGTCCACAGCCTGTGGATAGCACATGTGTACGAAGCCGGAAGCCCTTCCGGAAAACGTGAGTACGCTTGCTCCAGCCCCTCCCCTACCTGGAACGACGTGCGAGTGGATCATCAGCGAGTCATCCGTGACGTCAGCGTCCGCCTGTCGATGGCGTCCAGCGCGCCGGAAGCCTGTCGGTGGACGGTCAGCGCACTGTCCCACCACACCCCGGCCACCATCTCGGTGCTGCTCGAGGCCCACGACCGGCTGCGGTGCGTGGCGGCGACCGGCGCGTGGCAGGTCTTCGCGACCGTACCGGCGCGCACCGGGATCGTCGGCCGGGTGTACGCCACCGGCACCGCCGCCGCGGTCCCGGACGTCACCGTCGACCCGGACTACCTACCGGTACGCCCCGACGTCACGACCGAGCTGTGCGTTCCGGTACGCGACCCGGGCGGCCGGGTGATCGGCGTACTGGACCTGCAGTGGAGTGACCCGGTCGACCTGCGGCCCTGGCGGGAGACCGCGCAGCGGCTGGCGGCCCGGCTCGGCGCGCGGATCGCCACGCTGGGCGGCCCGCCGTCCGAGAGCCGCAGCGAGAAGCTGCTCCGGCACGCCGCAGCGCTGTCCGCCGCCCCCACCGAGGCGGCCGTGATCAGCGCGGCGACCGAGGCCGCCCGGGAGGTGTCCACCCTCTCCACCGCGGTGCTGGTGATCGGCGGCCAGCTCGGCCCGTCCCCGGCGACCCCGGGTGAACTGGAGACCCGGATCCGTGCCGAGCTGGCCGGCGCGGGCCCGGCCGCCCTGGACCGGATCGTCGAACGGGCACACCGCTACGGCGCCGGATACACGCTGGGCGAGGCCGGGCATCCCCCGACCGAGGACTATCGACCGCTGACCCGGGCGGGGGTACGCACGCTTGTCGCCGTGCCGGTCGGGCCGGCGGACGCCGACGGAGTGCTGCTGGTCGCCGACGGCCGCGCCCTGCACCCGGACCCCACCACGGTCAGCCTCATGGAGCTGCTCGCCGGGCAGGCCTGGACCAGCCTGGACCGCCTGCGTACGCTCGTCCGACTGCGGGAGCAGGCCAGCTCCGACCCGCTCACCGGGCTGCGGCACACCGGCCCGTTCGGGCAACGGATCGCGGCGGCCACCCCGGGGCGTACGGCCCTGCTGGCGATCGACGTGGACGGCTTCAAGACGGTCAACGACACGTACGGGCACCAGGCCGGCGACCAGGTGCTGGTCGGGTTGGCGCGGGCGCTGGAGGGCGCGCTGCGGCACGGCGACGAGCTGTACCGGATCGGCGGTGACGAGTTCGTCGCGGTGATCGAGGTGAGTCGCCCGGAGGAGGCGGTCCGGATCGCCGAGCGGTTGGCCGAGGCGGCCCGCCGTACCGGCCGCACGATCAGTGTGGGCGTCGCGCTCCCCCGCCCCGGCGAAACCCCCGACCGCACCCTGAAAAGAGCCGACCAGGCCCTCTACGCGGTAAAACGCCAAGGCCGAGACGGAGTCCACCTAGCGGCGGCCTAACCCCCAGGCCGGCCCGCCAACCCCCGACCCCCAGGCCCCGCTGGAGCGCGTCGATCTTGCACTTTCGGTTGCCGTTCTGTCACCTTCACGCCTTATGCGGCGACAGAAAGTGCAAGATCGACGCGGCGGGGAGCGCGGGGCCGGGGCAGCGCGGAGCGCGGGGGTTAGGGGGTGCGGAGTTCTTTGGCTAGGAGTTCGGCTATCTGGGCGGTGTTGAGGGCTGCGCCCTTGCGGAGGTTGTCGCCGGTGACGAAGAAGTCGAGGGCGCGGGGGTCGTCCAGGGCACGGCGGATCCGGCCGACCCAGCTCGGGTCGGTGCCGACCGCGTCGATCGGCATCGGGAACTCGCCCGCTGCGGGGTCGTCGACCACGATCACGCCGGGCGCGTTGCGCAGCGCCTCGCGGGCACCCTCGGCGTCGACCTCGGTGGCGAAGACGGCGTGTACGGCCACCGAGTGGGCGGTGACCACCGGCACCCGGACGCAGGTGGAGCTGACCTTGAGATCGGGCAGGCCGAGGATCTTCCGCGACTCGTTGCGGATCTTCATCTCCTCCGAGGACCAGCCGCCGTCGGCCGACGAGCCCGCCCAGGGCACCACGTTGAGCGCCAGCGGCGCCGGGAACGGGCCGAGGTCGTCGCCGACCGCCTGGCGGACGTCGCCGGTGCGTGAGCCGAGCGCCCGATCGCCGGCGACCTTGGCGAGCTGGTCGTGCAGGATGTCCACACCGGCCTGGCCGGCCCCGGAGACCGCCTGGTAGGAGGCGAGCACCAGCTCCCGCAGGCCGTACTCGCGGTGCAGCGGCGCGATCGCGATGATCATCGCGAGGGTGGTGCAGTTGGCGTTGGCGATGATGCCCCGGGGCCGGTTGCGGACCTGTTCGGGGTTGATCTCCGGGACGACCAGCGGGACGTCCCGGTCCATCCGGAACGCGCCGGAGTTGTCCACCGCGATCGCGCCTCGCTCGACCGCGATCGGGGCCCATTCGGCGGAGACCTCGTCGGGCACGTCGAACATCGCCACGTGGACCCCGTCGAACGCCTCCGGGGTCAGCGCCTGGACGACCATCTCCTCGCCCCGGCAGCGCACCCGCTTGCCGACCGACCGCTCGGAGGCGAGGAGTCGGATCTCGCCCCAGACGTTGCGACGCCCGGTGAGCAGCTCGCACATCACGGTGCCGACGGCACCTGTCGCTCCGACCACGGCGAGGGTGGGCAGCGCCGTCATCGGCGCTACCTACCCGTCCCGGCGTAGACCACGGCTTCGGTGTCGCCACCCAGCTCGAACTGGTCGTGGATGGCGCGGACGGCGGCGTCGAGGTCGGTGTCCCGGCAGACCACGGAGACCCGGATCTCGGAAGTGGAGATCATCTCGATGTTGACCCCGGCGGCGCCGAGCGCGGCGAAGAAACCGGCGGCCACGCCGGGGTGCGAGCGCATGCCGGCGCCGATCAGCGAGACCTTGCCGACGTGGTCGTCGTAGAGCAGGCCCTTGAACTTGACCGGCTCCTGGATCTTGCTGAGGGCGGCCATCGCGGTCGGACCGTCGGCCTTGGGCAGGGTGAACGAGATGTCCGTACGGCCGGTGCCCTCGGTGGAGACGTTCTGCACGATCATGTCGATGTTGATCTCGGCGTCGGCGACGGTGTCGAAGATCCGCGCGGCGGCACCCGGCTCGTCGGGTACGCCGACGATCGTGATCTTGGCCTCGCTGCGGTCGTGCGCGACCCCGGTGATCAGTGCCTGCTCCACGGAAAGGTCCTCCATCGATCCGGTGACCATCGTGCCGGTGTTGGTCGAGTATGACGAACGGACGTGGATCGGCAACCCCGCCCGGCGGGCGTATTCCACGCTACGCAGGTGCAGCACCTTCGCGCCGCACGCGGCCAGCTCCAACATCTCCTCGTAGGTGATGTCCCGGATGTGCCGGGCGTTGGGCACGATCCGCGGGTCGGCGGTGAAGACGCCGTCCACGTCGGTGTAGATCTCGCAGACGTCGGCGTGCAGGGCGGCGGCGAGCGCCACGGCGGTGGTGTCCGAACCGCCCCGGCCCAGCGTGGTGACGTCCTTGGTGTCTTGCGAGACGCCCTGGAAGCCGGCCACGATGACCACCGAGCCCTCGTCGAGCGCGCCCTTGAGCCGCCCCGGCGTGACGTCGATGATCCGGGCGCGGCCGTGCACCGAGGTGGTGATCACGCCGGCCTGCGAGCCGGTGAACGAGCGGGCCTCGTACCCCAGGTTGTGGATGGCCATGGCCAGCAGGGCCATGGAGATCCGCTCCCCGGCGGTGAGCAGCATGTCCAGCTCGCGGCCCGGCGGCAGCGGGCTGACCTGGTTGGCCAGGTCGAGCAGCTCGTCGGTGGTGTCCCCCATCGCGGAGACCACCACCACGACGTCGTCGCCGGCCTTGCGGGCGGCGACGATGCGCTCCGCCACCCGCTTGATCCGCTCGGCGTTGGCGACGGAGGACCCGCCGTACTTCTGCACCACGAGTGCCACGACGGTGCACTCCCTCCCAGCGACCCTGAGCGTGCCGACGCCGCCGGAACCGGGGCCGGCGGCGCGTGTCAGACCCCCTGAGCGTATCCGGCGGGTCACGGCGGCGGGTCGGGTGATCCCACCATCCGGCCCGCGCGGCCGTCCGGCCGACGCGCTTGGCCAGGTCCGCAAGAGGCCAGGGGTACGCGGACAAACTGCTCCGACACGCCGGGAGGCGGCCACTGTGCGCCGTTGCCCGCAGGTGCCCCGCACCCACCAGAATGGGCCGGTGCCCGTCCTCCTCCGCCCGGCCGGCCGCGTGCTCGGACCGCTCGTGCTCGCTCTGCCGGTAGCCCTGGTCGCCTGCGACAGCGCCCAGCCCCCGCCTCCACCGCCGGCCGATCCCGGCCCGGTCCAGGTGGAGGGCACCCGTGACGAGTTGGCCGCCCTGGCCGCCGCCGCCCAGGATCGCCACCTGGTGGCGCGGTACGTGTTCAGCCGGAGTGGTCAGCCCGACCGCACCATCGTGTTCACCAGCGCGAACGACGGCAGTTGGCGGGTCGACGTGCCGGGTGGGGCGCTCGGCGGCACCGCCGACGTCTCGCTCGCCGCCACCTCCGACGGGCTGTTCCAGTGCGCCCTGCCCTCGACGGGCCACCCGGAGCCGGCGCGCTGCGTACGCCTCGGCGACCGCGACGACGCCATCCCACGCCGGTTGGATCCCCGGATCCAGCATCCGCTCACCGACTGGTTGGACGTGTTGACGGACCGACGCGCGCCGCTCGCGGTGGCCGCTGCCACCACGCCGAACGGCCTGACCGGTGCCTGCTACTCGGTCGACTCCACCTCGGCCTCGCTGAACGCGCCGCTGGACGTCGGCATCTACTGCTACGACCCGGACGGCACGCCGACCGGTGCCCGGACCGATGCCGGAACGCTGCGACTGGCCGCCCCGCCGGGCGCGGCACCCGCCACCGTGCAGTTGGCGGGGCCGGTCGTCGACGCGGAACCGTTGGACACCGCGGCCCCGCCGACTCCCGATCCGTCAGTCAGCCCGAGCGCGGGAACGTCCTGATCTTCGTACCGTTACGGGTGCTCTTGCCCACATCTCCGCAGCCCACTTTCCGCCGCTAAACGCCCATACGGGACGATTGCCGGCATGGCTGACCTGACCCCTCTCCTCGCCTTCCGCTGGAGCCCCAGGGCCTTCGACCCGAGCGCCACCCTGACGCCGCAGGAGGCGGCATCGCTGCTGGAGGCCGCGCGGTGGGCACCGTCGACGGACAACGGGCAGCCCTGGCGGTTCGCCCTCGGGCACCGGGACGACGACAACTTCAAGCGCATCCTGATCAACCTCCCGGACGGCGACCAGTGCTGGGCCCGGCACGCCGCGACCCTGGTCGTCGGCGCGCACACCGGCGGCGACACCGAGCGGGCCGCGTACGACCTCGGTCAGGCGATCGCCCACCTGACGCTGCAGGCCACCGCCCTGGGCCTGCACGTACGCCAGCTCACCCGGTTCGACCGGGCCGGCCTCGCCACCGAACTCGACCTGCCCGGCGGCATCCGACCGCTGGTGGTCGCCGCCGTCGGGCGACTCGGCGACCCGTTCGCCCTGCCGGCGGAGCTGCGCGCCAGCGAGACCGGCCTGCGGCACCGCCGCCCGGTCGTCGATCTGTTGCTCGCCTAGCGCTGTTCCCGGAGGGCGGCCGAGCCGAGGCGGGCCGACCCTGACGTCAGCCGCCCCGACTGGCGCGGAGCAGCACCGCAGCCGCGTCGGTGTTGCGGTAGAGGACGTGCCGACCCTGTCGAGCGCGGTCGACCAGGCCGGCGGCGTGCAGCGCGGTCAGGTGCGCCGAGACGTTCCCGGCGGACATCCCGGTACGTCGGGCCAGGTCGGTGGTGGTGGACGCGGTGTCGAGCAGGTACAGCAGCGCGGCCCGGCCGGAGCCGACCACCCGGGCCAACGGGTCGCCGGGCGGCGGCGCGGCCGTCTCCCAGAGCGTCCCGACCGCCCGGACCGGGTACGCGGCCGCCGGCAGCGAGTCCTCCAGCAGGTTCCACAGCACCCGCCGCTCGGAGAACACCGTCGGGTTCAGCGCCAACCCCCGGTCCCGCAGGTCGAAGTCCCGCTCGAACGGGTCGTCGCTGACCACCCGGTCGCCGAGCCAGCGCAGGCTCGGGTGGAGCTGCTCGAAGAACCGACCGGCGCCGCTCTCGGCGAGCTGGGCGGCGCGGTACGCCACGTCGGCGTCGAGCAGCGCCCGCATCCGCGACCAGTCCGGGGCGATCGCCTCGTCGTACCAGACCCGCATCGCGTCGACGAGCTGCGGCAACAGCCCGCGGGGGTCGGCGAGCAGCGCCTGCCCGAACGAGCTCAGCGGTCGTCGCCCGATGGTCGACAGCAGGTCCTGGACGACCACGGCCGGCGGCGTCGCGGCGATCTGGTCGAGCTGGTCGGCCACCTCCACGTTCGGCCGGGCGGCCGGGGTGATGAAGTCGGGCAACGGGCAACCACGCCAGGTCAGCTCCGTCAGGGGTCGGACCCGGGCGGCGACCTCGGGACGACGCAGGGTCACCCGAGCACGGTCGATCCAGGGCAGGTGCACCGCGTAGCGGACCGGGCTGGCCAGCGCCCACATGCTCATGACCGTCTCGTTGGCCGGCGACACGGCGAGCCGCACGCCCGCCACGTCGGCCAGACTGAACCGCAGCTCGGACACACGCCCTCCCCCGGGAGCAGGATTCGGTTCAGCCTAAAAGGCTCGACCGCCGTTGTGGGCACCCGGTTCACTTCCCGCCCATGGGGGCCAGAGAGAGCATTCGTACCGCCGTCGTGAACGTCGTACCGCCGGCCGGGTTGACCCGGGCGCTGGCCGTGCAGGCCATGGTCTACGCCGTCGGCAGCGGCCTGTTCCACGCCGGCAGCGCCGTCTTCTTCACCCGCGCGCTGGGGCTCAGCGCCGCCCAGGTCGGCCTGGGCCTGTCCATCTCGGCGGGGGTGTCGCTACTCGGCACGGTGCCGCTGGGCGGGCTCACCGACCGGTTCGGGCCACAGCGGGTCTGGGTGGTCGGGCTGGTGCTGGACGCGGCGCTCTTCGCGTCGTACCCGTTCGTGGGCGGCTTCGCGAGCTTTCTCGCCGTGGTGGTGGCGCTGGCAATGGTGGACGCGTCGACCGGCGTGGCCCGCCAGGTCTACTCAATCAACGCGCTCCCGCCGGCCGAACGGGTCACCGCGATGGCGTACCAGCGGTCGTCGTTGAACGTGGGTTTCGGGCTGGGCGCGGTGATCAGCGGCCTGGTGCTGGCGGTGGACACGATCGAGGCGTACCGGGGGATGGTCTGGTTCATCTCGGCGGTCTTCCTGGTCACGGCCCTGTTCGTGCGGCGACTGCCCAAGCTGCCGCCGGTGGCCCGCCCGACCGAGCCGATGGGTCGGCTGGCGGTGCTGCGGGACCGGCCGTTCATGGCGGTGTCCCTGCTGTCCGGGCTGCTCACCGCGCACGGGGTGCTCTATCTGACCGTGCTGCCGCTCTGGATCCTCACCCACACCGACGCCCCGAAGACGGTGATCGCCGCCCTGGTTCTGCTCAACACGCTCCTGATCGTGCTGCTCCAGGTACGCGTCAGCCGGGGCGCCGACACCGCTGGCGGCGCGGCGCGGGCCTCCCGTCGTGGGGGTCTGCTGATCGCCGTCTCCTGCCTGGTCCTGCCGATCTCCGGGATCACCCGGGGGCTGCTCACCGTCGTGGTGCTGGTGGCCGCCGCGATCCTGCTGATCCTGGCCGAGCTGATCCAGTCGGCGGGCGCCTGGGGGTTCACCGCCACCCTGCCGCCAACCGACCAACGCGGCGCGTACGTGGGGGCGCTGCGGCTCGGCGAGCAGGTGCAGTACCTGATCGCCCCGGCCGGGTTGACCGCGCTCGCGGTCAGCACCGGCGGGTGGGGTTGGTTACCGACGGCAGCGATCTTCGTGCTGCTCGCAGTGGCGATCGTGCCCGCCGTGACCTGGACCGAACGGACGCCCAGGCTGGGTTCCCAGGCCCCGGAGCCGACCATGACATCGATCCCATAGTCCGGACCAGCCTTTGCACCCCCCGTTCCATCACGTAGGGTGACCTGGTCATGTGGCGGGCGCTTCTTCTTCTTAGCCGCCGCGACGAGGCCTGACCGGCCGGCACCTCGTCGCGGAGTCGCATCGCGCCGTCCAGCACATCTGAGTTTCCTCTCGGCACCGCCGCGCACCGCCGCCCGGCAATCCGCCGACACCTTCCGATCTGCTGACGCCACATGTTCCCAGGGAGCACTCCGAGATGGCTCAACCTGTCACCGACGCCGAGACCGATCCGATCGCCCGGCAACGCCCCAGCCGGATGCCGTACCACCGCTACCAGCCGTACCGGGAGCAGTTCCGGGTCGACCTGCCGGACCGCAGCTGGCCCACCCGCACCGTCGACGCCGCGCCGCGCTGGTGCGCGGTGGACCTGCGCGACGGCAACCAGGCGCTGATCGACCCGATGTCGCCCGAGCGCAAGCGGCGGATGTTCCAGCTGCTGGTGCAGATGGGCTACAAGGAGATCGAGGTCGGCTTCCCGTCGGCCAGCCAGACCGACTTCGACTTCGTCCGGCAGCTCATCGAGCAGGACATGATCCCGGACGACGTCACCATCCAGGTGCTCACCCAGTGCCGGGAGCACCTGATCGAACGGACCTTCGAGTCGCTGCGCGGCGCGAAGCGGGCCATCGTGCACTTCTACAACTCGACCTCCACGCTCCAGCGGCGGGTGGTCTTCGGTCTGGACCGCGACGGCATCGCCGACATCGCCACCACTGGCGCGCGGCTCTGCCAGAAGTACGCGGAGATCCACACCCCGGACACCGAGATCTTCTACGAGTACTCGCCGGAGTCGTACACGGGCACCGAGCTGGAGTACGCGCTGGAGGTCTGCAGCAAGGTCATCGACGTGATCGACCCGACGCCCGACCGCCCGCTGATCATCAACCTGCCGGCCACCGTCGAGATGGCCACCCCGAACGTGTACGCGGACTCGATCGAGTGGATGCACCGGCACCTGCCGCGCCGCGACAGCGTCGTGCTGAGCCTGCACCCGCACAACGACCGGGGCACCGGTGTGGCCGCCGCCGAGCTGGGCCTGCTGGCGGGCGCGGACCGCATCGAGGGCTGCCTGTTCGGCAACGGCGAGCGCACCGGCAACGTGGACCTGGTGACGCTGGGGCTCAACCTCTTCTCCCAGGGCATCGACCCGATGATCGACTTCTCGCACATCGACGAGATCCGCCGGGCGGTCGAGTACTGCAACCAACTGCCGGTGCACGAGCGCCACCCGTACGCGGGTGACCTGGTCTACACGGCGTTCTCCGGCTCCCACCAGGACGCCATCAAGAAGGGCTTCGAGGCCCTGGCCGCCGACGCGAAGGCCGCCGGTGTACCGGTCGACGAGCACACCTGGGCGGTCCCGTACCTGCCCATCGACCCGAAGGACCTGGGCCGCACCTACGAGGCGGTCATCCGGGTCAACTCGCAGTCCGGCAAGGGCGGCGTCGCGTACATCATGAAGAGCGAGCACCAGCTCGACCTGCCGCGCCGGCTCCAGATCGAGTTCTCCGGCGTCGTGCAGCAGGTCACCGACCACGACGGCGGCGAGGTCGACCCGGCCGCCATGTGGGAGATCTTCGCGACGCACTACCTGCTCGACCACCAGCCGGATCCGGCGGTCCGGTTCACCGGCTACACGATCGGCACCGCCGACGGCAAGGTCGAGATCGAGGCCCAGGTCGGTGTCGGTGGCGAGCGGCGGTCGCTCACCGCGATCGGCAACGGCCCCATCGACGCGTACGTCAACGCGCTCCAGGCGGTCGGCGTGGGCGTCCGGGTGCTCGACTACCACGAGCACGCGCTGTCCTCCGGCGGTGACGCGCAGGCCGCCGCGTACGTGGAGTGCGAGGTGGACGGTCGGACGGTCTGGGGTGTCGGCACCGATGCCAACATCGTGACGGCCTCGATCAAGGCGGTCACCAGCGCCGTCAACCGCGCCCGCCGCTGAGATGTAAGGAAGGGCCCCTTGTTAGCGCCTAGGCGCTAACAAGGGGCCCTTCCTTACATCGGGGCGTTGCTCATCGCGGGGGCGTGGCGGCGGGCATCGAGTGGCAGGGCTGCGACGGCGGGGCCTCCCGGGGTGGCCGGTGCACCAGCACGAGGGCCAGCACCGCGCCGGCCAGCAGTAGCCCCGCGCACCAGGCCAGCGCTGCCCGGAACGCGTCGGTCAGCTCGGCCTTCTGCTCGTAGCCGCCACCGGACAGGCCCACCAGCAGCGGCAGCGCGGCCACGGCGAGCAGACCACCGGCCCGGGACGCGGCGTTGTTGAAGCCGCTCGCAACCCCGGAGAACCGATCCTGCACGGCCGCGAGCACCGACGCGGTCAGCGGCGCCACCACCAGGGTCAGTCCGAGGCCGAAGAGCAGCACCCCGGGCAGCACGTCGGTCCAGTAGGACGCGCCGGGGCCGACGCCGCGCAGCAGCAGCAGGCCGATGGCGGCGATCACCGGGCCCACGGCCAGTGGCAGCCGGGGACCGATCCGGGCCGACATCGCACCGGCCCGGGCCGAGCCGACGAGCAGCAGCACCGTCATCGGCAGCAGCGCGATCCCGGTCCGGAACGCCGACCACTCGACGACGTTCTGCAGGTAGACGGCGAAGAAGAAGGTGAACCCGCCGAGCGCGGCGTAGACCACCACGGTGAAGACGTTCAGGACGGCGAAGAGCCGGCTGCTGAACAGCCCGGTGGGCAGCATCGCGGTGTCCCCGCGCCGCCGTTCCAGCAGCACGAAGGTCACCGCGGCCACCACACCGACCAGCGCGGCGATCACCACCGGCGCCGAGGCGAAGCCGCGAGCGGGCGCGTCGATCAGGGCGTACGTGACGCCGGCGAGCGCCAGTGCGCCGAGCACCGCCCCGGCCACGTCGAAGCGGCGGCGCGTACGGCCCGGCCCGTGGGTGCGGGAGGCGTTCTCGTCGCGACTCTCCGGCACCCAACGCAGCGCGGCCAGCACGACCAGGACGGCGATCGGCAGGTTGAGGAAGAAGATCCACCGCCACGAGAGGGTGTCGATCAGCCAGCCGCCGATGAACGGCCCCAACGCCGTGGACACTCCGGACAGTCCGGCCCACGCGCCGATCGCCCGACCCCGGTCGTCGGGGTGGAAGCTGGCCTGGAGCACCGAGAGCGAACCGGGCGTGAGGAGCGCTCCGCCCGCGCCCTGCACGATCCGGGCCGCGATGAGGGTGCCGGTGCCCTGGGCGAGCCCGCACAGCACCGACGCGGCGGTGAACCAGAACACGCCAATGAGGAACACCCGCCGCCGACCGAAGCGGTCCCCGAGCGACCCGCCGAGCAGCACGAACGCCGCGAGCGTCAACAGATACCCGTTGATGGTCCACTGAAGATCGGCGACGTTGGCCCCGAGGTCCTGGCCGAGTTTCGGCAACGCCACGTTGACGACCGTGGTGTCCAGGAAGACCATGCCGGAGGCGAGCACCGCGGCGAGCAGGGTTCCCCGGCCGGCGGCGGTGCCCATCCGCAGTGCGGGCGACGGTACGGAGGAGGTCATCCCACCAATCTTGCTTGCACATTGTGGGAGACGCCACGAAACGCCGAAACCGTCCCCGGGTACTGTGCGCAAGCGCCGGGAGCCCGCAAGCTGGAGAGGTGTCGTCTGTGCGTACCAGATCAGGACCGCGTGCGTCGATGGCCGCGCTCGTCGCGGCGCTGGCGCTCGTCATGGCCGGCTGCGTCCCACCCGAGGAGGCGGAGACCACGCCGACGCCGGGTGGCGGCGGTAACGCCGTCGAACAGTTGGGCCAGTTGACCGTCGCCACCGCTGGCTCGATGAAGGGCTACAGCCGGGAGCGCTTCCCACACTGGCGGGACACCGGCAAGAACTGCGACGTGCGGGACTCGATCCTGCAACGCGACGGCAAGGACGTGAAACTCTCCGGCTGCAACGTGGTCGGGGGTCGCTGGGAGAGCGTGTACGACGGCCGCAGCGCGACCGATCCCTCCCAGGTGGACATCGACCACACGGTGCCGTTGGCCAACGCGTGGCGCTCGGGCGCCGACGAGTGGGACAACGCCAAGCGTGGCGACTTCGCCAACGACACCACACGTCCGCAGCTCATCGCGGTTTCCGCGTCCTCCAATCGGGCAAAGGGTGACCAGGATCCGTCCCAGTGGAAGCCGGCGAACCGGTCGTACTGGTGCCAGTACGCCAAGGACTGGGTGACGGTGAAGCACTACTGGAAGCTGACGGTGACCAGTGCCGAGAAATCTGCGCTGACCGACATGCTGGAGGGCTGCTGATGAGCGAGGAACCTGCGACAGAGGCCAAGGCGACCGCGGACACGGCCCCGTCCGCGGCCGGGATGACCGCGGACGGCACCGGCGACACCCCGGCCGCGGTGCCGGGGGCCGGCATGGTCGCGGACTCGACCGGCGCCAGTGCCCCGCAGAGCCGGACCGCCGACATCGTGCCCGGCCCGGGTGGGGTGATGACCGACGAGGTCGGCGTCGTCACCGGGGAGCTGACCCTGCGCACCGAGTACGCGGACGGCAAGGTCACGCTGCGGGTGCAGTACAAGGACGCGGACGAGTGGTACGTGGTGACCGGCGGGCTGGTCGCGCTGCCCGATCCGGCAGGGCTGGACGCGGTGCACGCCGTGGCGGTTGCCCTGCTGAACCGCCCCGAGGGCTGACAGCCCGTACGCCGGTCAGGGGCCGTCCGTCACGGACGGCCCCTGACCGCGTCACGGGGTGGGGATCAGCTCGCCGGGCGGGTCGACCGGGCCGGTGCCGTCGGTCGGGCGGACCAACTCCACCTCGACCTCGTGCGGGCGGATCCGACCGGCGGCGATGTCCTCGGCGAAGTGGCAGGCCACCCGGTGCCCGCCGACCACGTCCCGCAGCTCCGGTCGCTCGCTCGCGCAGCGGGTCGGCTGCGCCCACGGGCACCGGGTGTGGAACCGGCAGCCCGCCGGCGGGTTGCTGGGCGAGGGCAGGTCACCGGCGAGCAGGATGCGCTCGCGGCGGTCCTCGACGACCGGGTCGGGCACCGGCACCGCGGACATCAGCGCCCGGGTGTAAGGGTGCATCGGCTCGCGGTACAGGTCGTCGCTGGACGCCTCCTCGACCAGACCGCCGAGGTACATGACGCCCACGGTGTCGGCGATGTGCCGGACCACCGCCAGGTCGTGCGCGATGATCAGGTACGTCAGGCCGCGCTCGTTCTGCAGATCCTCGAGCAGGTTGAGCACCTGCGCCTGGATCGACACGTCGAGTGCGGAGACCGGCTCGTCGGCGACGATCAGGTCCGGGTTGAGCACCAGGGCCCGAGCGATGCCGATGCGCTGGCGCTGACCGCCGGAGAACTCGTGCGGGTACTTGCTGAGGGCGGACGCGGGCAGGCCCACCGCCTCCAGCGTCTCGCGCAGTCGCCGGTTCGTCTCGGCCTTGTCGCCGGCCAACCCGTGCGCCTTCAGGCCCTCCACCAGCAGCGACTCCACCGACTGCCGGGGGTCGAGGCTGGACAGCGGGTCCTGGAAGATCATCTGCATGCGGCGACGGGCCCGCCGCATGGCCTCGCCCTCGAGGGCGCGTACGTCGGTGCCGTCGAACACGATCTCGCCGTCGGTGGGCTCGACGAGCCGCAGCAGGCCACGGCCGAGGGTCGACTTGCCGCAGCCGGACTCGCCCACCAGCCCGTACGTCTGGCCCTTGCGGATGCTCAGCGACACGCCGTCGACCGCGTAGACGTACCCGACGGTCCGGTCGAAGAGCAGGCCGCTCTTGATCGGGAAGTGGACCTTGACATCGCGCAGCTCGATCAGCGCAGGGGTCTCGTCGGTCATCGGACCGCCACCTCCTCAGAGACGGGGTTGTTGCAGCGCAGGTCGCCGCCGGTGGCGGTGGGTTCGAGCGGCGGGGGCCCTTCCAGGCACGCGTCCACGACGTGGTCGCAGCGCGGCGCGAACGCACACCCCTCGGTCCACGGGATGTTGTCGGCGACCGACCCGCGGATCGCGTGCAGTCGCTCGCCGCGCGGGGAGTCCAGCCGCGGCACCGAGTTGAGCAGCCCGTGGGTGTACGGGTGCCGGGCGTGCGCGAACAGCTCGTGCCGCCGCGCCCGCTCGATCACCTTGCCCCCGTAGAGCACGTTGACCGTGTCGCAGAGCCCGGCCACCACGCCCAGGTCGTGCGTGATCATGATCAGCGCGGTGCCGCTCTCGTCCACCAACTGCTTGAGCAGCGTGAGGATCTGCGCCTGGATGGTCACGTCGAGCGCGGTGGTGGGCTCGTCGGCGATCAGCAACCGGGGCTTGCAGGCCAACGCGATGGCGATCAGGGCGCGCTGGCGCATGCCGCCGGAGATCTGGTGCGGGTACTCGCTGAGCCGCCGCTGCGGGTCGGGGATGCCGACCGCGTCGAGCAGGTCCCGTGCCTCCCGCAGCGCCTGCTTACGGTCCCGGCCCTGGTGGCGTTCCAGCACCTCGGCCACCTGCACACCGATCGGGATGACCGGGTTCAGCGACGACAGCGGGTCCTGGAAGATCATGCCGATGTCCCGGCCGCGCCGGTCACGCATGTCGCCCGGTCGCAGCTTCAGCAGGTCCGCGCCGTCGAACAGCACCTCTCCACTGACCCTGTTGCCGCGCTTGGGCAGCAGACCCATGATGGCGAGGCTGGTCACGCTCTTGCCGCAGCCGGACTCGCCGACCAGGCCGACGGTCTGCCCCGGCTCCACCGTGAAGCTGACCTTGTCGACGGCGTTGAAGGGTCGCTCGCCGCGCCGCTGGAACACGACGCTCAGGTCACGCACGTCGAGCAGGCTCATCGGGTCACTTCCTTACTGCTGTGGTCCTTGCTGATCGGGCACACCGCGATCACCGCCGGTTCTTCGGGTCGATGGCCTCGCGCATCGCCTCACCGAACAGGGTGAAGCCGAGCGCGACCACGATGATCGCCAACGCCGGGTAGTAGGCCAGTTCCGGGCGTACCTCGAAGTAGCGCACACCGGCGTCGCCGAGCATCGCGCCCCACTCGGCCCGGTCCCGATCGGGGTCGCCGAGGCCGAGGAACGAGAGCGACGCGGCCTCGATGATCGCGACGGAGAGCGTCAGCGTCGCCTGCACGATCACCGCGGTCATGGCGTTGGGCAGCAT
Source organism: Micromonospora sp. NPDC049359 (assembly GCF_044466585.1). Classification (NCBI taxonomy): domain Bacteria; kingdom Bacillati; phylum Actinomycetota; class Actinomycetes; order Micromonosporales; family Micromonosporaceae; genus Micromonospora; species Micromonospora sp. NPDC049359. The sequence goes on from NZ_JBITMW010000004.1 coordinate 457,859, forward strand.
GTGCCGCAGCACGATGCTGCGCTGCTTGACGCCCAACGCCCGCGCGGCCAGCACGTGGTCGCTCTCGCGCTGGGCGAGCATCGAGCCGCGCAGCAGCCGGGCGAAGATCGGCACGTTGACGATGGCCACCGCCATGATGACCGTCCACTGGCTCGACTTGCTGGCCAGGGCGACCAGGGTGATCGCCAGCAGCAGGGCGGGCAGGGCCAGCATCACGTCGGTGATCCGCATGAGGATGTTGTCCACCCAACCGCCGACGGCGCCGGCGATCGCACCGAACAGCACGCCGATGGCGAGCCCGATGAGGGTGGCGAGGACGCCGACGAAGAGGGTCTGCCGGCTGCCGTAGACCAGGCGGGACAGCAGGTCCCGGCCCAGCTCGTCCGAACCGAGGGGGAAGCCGTCCATGGGCCCGGCGATGTTGTTGGGCGTAAGGACGTCGGTCAGCTCATCGAAGCGCTGCACCGGGTCGTGCGGGGCGATCAACGGCGCGAAGATCGCCACCAACACGAAGAGCGCGATGATGGCGGCGCCCACGATGGCCGCCGGGTTGCGGCGCAGCCGACGGAACGCGTCGCGGAGCAAGCTCACGCCGCCGGGGGCGGCGGTGGACTGGGCCAGTTCGTCGAGGCGGGCCTTCTTGCGGTCACTGAGACGGGTGCGGCCCGCGTCGGACGCCTGCTCCTTGTCGCTACGGGGAGCAGGGATGCCGGCCTGCGTGTTTGGTTCGGTCATCGCACACGCACCCTGGGGTCGATGAAGGCGTAGGAGAGGTCCACCAGGAGATTGACCACCACGAAGACCAGCGCGGACAGCAGGATCAGCGCCTGGAGAATCGGGTAGTCGCGGCTGCCGGTGATCGAGTCGGTGATCAGCGTGCCGAGACCACCCCAGTTGTAGACCTTCTCGGTGAGGACCGCGCCGGACAACAGCGCGCCGGTCTGGAGACCGATGGTGGTGACCACCGGCAGGAGCGCGTTGCGCAGGATGTGCCGGCCACGGACGGTGCGGTTCCGCAGGCCCTTGGCTTCCGCCGTGCGTACGTAGTCCTCGTTGAGCACGTCCAGCACGCTGGCCCGGGTCATCCGGACGATGACCGCCAGCGGGATCGTGGCGAGCGTGAACGCCGGGAGGATCAGGTGCCAGAGCGCGTCGGCGGTGGCGTCGAACTCCCGGGTGAGCAGGCTGTCCAGGACGAAGAAGCCGGTGATGTTGGTGTTGTCCAACCCGATGCTGACCCGGCCGGACGGCGGGAACCAGTGGATGTTCTGGGTGAAGACGTCCTTGAGCAGATAGCCCAGGAAGAAGATCGGGATCGAGACGCCGAGCAGCGTGCCCACCACCGTCAGGTGGTCGAGGATCCGGCCGCGCCAGCGGGCGGCGAGATAACCCAGTGGGACGCCCAGCCCGACCGCGATGAGCATCGCCGTGAGGGCGAGCTCCACGGTGGCCGGGAAGGCCCGGCCGATGACCTCGGTGACCGGGTCACCGGTACGGATCGAGTTGCCGAGGTCACCGGTGAGGATCCGCTGCATGAACTTGCCGTACTGCACGAGGATCGGCTGGTCGTAACCGAGCGCCTTGGTCAGCAGAGCCCTGGTCTCGGGGGTCGCCCGTTCACCGAGCAGCGCGTCGACCGGGCCGCCGGGCAGGTTCCGCAACCAGACGAAGATCAGCGCCGACAGGGCTATCAGCGTCACCACCAGCTGTAGCAGGCGGCGGACTATGACTCGCAACATCTCTCACACACCAGACTCTCGATGGTCGCGGAATCGGCCCGGGCGGGGGAAACCCCCAACCCGGGCCGATTCCGCCTACGGCATCAGCCGATTGACGTCACTTCTTGACGCTGACGGTGTTGAACCGCTCGTCGGTCAGCGGGCTGGCCTTCAGGCCCTCGACGTCCTTGGTGACGACGATCGCCGGCGGCGCGTGCCAGACCGGCACGGCCGGCAGCCACTTGGCCGCGATGTCCCGGTTGACCTGCTCCCAGGCGGCCTTCTTGCCGGCGTCGTCGACGGTGCCGTCGGCCTTGGCGATGGCGTCGAACATCTCGGTCATGCCCTGGTCGCCGAACTCGGCCTTGCCCCGGCCGAAGAAGGTGCCGACGAAGTTGCCCGGGTCGTTGTAGTCACCGGTCCAGCCGAGGATGTGCAGGTCCTGCTTGCCGAACGTCTGCACGTCGTCCTTGAAGCCGCCGTTCCACGGGCGAGGAACGCCGTTGACCTTGATCCCCACGGCCTGGAGGTCGTTGGCGAGGATCGTGAAGATCTCCTGCGGGTTCGGCATGTACGGCCGGGAGACGTCCGGCGGGTAGTAGAAGTTCAGCGTCAGACCCTCGGCGCCGGCCTCCTTGAGGAGCTGCTTGGCCTTGTCCGGGTTGTACTCGTACTTCTGCACGTCCGGGGCGTAGCCGAGCACGGTGTCCGGCATGAACTCGTCGGCGACCTTGGCGCCGGTCGGGCCCTTGGTCTGCGCGAGCTGCTGGCGGTTGAGCGCGTAGGCGATCGCCTGCCGCACCCGCAGGTCCTTGAGCTTCGGGTTCTTCTGGTTGATGCCCAGGTAGAGGATGTTGAACGCGGGGCGGGCGATGACCTGGAAGCCCTCGTCGCCGAGCGCCTTGGTGTCGGCCGGGGCCGGGAAGTCGATGCCCTGGACGGTACCGGCACGCAGCTCCTGCTTGCGGGTGTTCTCGTCCTTGATGATCTTGATGATCATCTTGTCGACCTTGGCCTTGTCACCGAAGTAGTCCGGGTTCCGGTTGAGGGTGATCTCGCCCTTGGTCTTGTCCCAGCCACCGAAGGTGAACGGGCCGGTGCCGACCGGGTGCTCGTTGGCGAAGGCGCTGTACTCGAACGAGTCGCCGTTCTGCTTCACCGTGTTGGCGTCGTACTTCTTCAGCGCCTCGGGGCTCGCGATCGAAAGCGAGGTCAGCGCGAAGGCGCCCGGGAAGGCACCCTTGTACTTCTTGAGCGAGAGGACGGCGGTTCCGTCGTCCTTGGCCTCGCACTTGTCGTAGATCGACTCGCCGGCGCCCTCGGCCTCGTTCTTGGCGAAGCCGCCGAAGACGTCCATGTAATAGATCATGTTCGCTTGGGCCGCGGCGCCCTGCATGTTGTACCAGCGGTCGAAGTTGTAGCAGACCGCCGCCGCGTTGAAGGGGGTGCCGTCGTGGAACTTCACGCCCTGCCGCAGCTTGAAGGTCCAGACCTTGCCCGTCGGGTCGTGCTCCCAGCTCTCGGCCAGGCCACCGGTCAGCTCAGCCGTGCCCGGCTTGTGGCTCACCAGGGTGTCGAACATCTGCCGGACCGGCCGGAACGACTCGCCGTCGTCGTTGAAGATCGGATCGAAGTTCTTCGGGTCACCGGCACCCGCGAAGATGAAGGTGCCGCCAGTCTTGGCCTCGCCACTGTCGCCGTCGCGCTCGCTCTCCGCGCAGCCGGCCGCGCCGACCGCCAGAGCGGCAACGGCCGCGATGGCCATGGCCGTTTTAAGCCTTCTCGCCTGCATCTCTCACCTCTGTCATGCGCATGACCACGCCGAGCTGTGGCTCGGTCCGTGTGCGGGAGGCTATGACATGTAACACCGGAAGCGGAACGGCCGTCAGGCAATCGCTACCAACCCGACACCTTGCGCAGACGTCTAACAGTCATCGGCAGGACGAACGCATCGAGCGACACATCGACCGCGTTGCTCTGGGGCGCGACGAGGCCACCGTCGGCCACCGGATGACGCGGGCCACAGACGGCATCCGGAGCGGTCGATCAGGAAACGGGCGGTGGGCAGACCTCCAACCGCTCGACGTCCGCACCGGCCCGGGCCGCGCCCAGGTCGTGGAACGTCACACGGTGGCACGCGTCGACGCTGACCCTGCCGAACATCGTGCCGTAGGGGGCGGAACCGTACACGGTCACCACCAGGTCAGGTGCCCGGCGGACTTCCCGCACCTCGACCTGGGTGCCCTCCGCGACCACCGCCAGGCGTTCGTCGGTTGGCGTCGGGTCGTCGGTGGCGACCACGGCGTCGCCGAACGACCGGGCGTTCCGGATCACGGTGGCGTCGGCCGCGGCCTCACTCGCGCGACTCTTCGCCGCGAGTCTCCGGCTCCCCACCTCGATCGTCACAAGGACGCCGGCGAAGGCCAACGCCAGCACGGCCGTCAGCACCGCCGGAGCCCAGGACCGCTTTTCCGAACGCCGCGTCGCCACACGCCACCTCCCCAGGTTCGCCGATGGGCCCGCGCTCATCGCGCGGACCCAGTCAGTTGTAGCCCACCGGTGACGATCTGTGGGGGTCAGACAGCCCGGCGGCCCTCGAAGGCACGACCCAGGGTGATCTCGTCGGCGTACTCGAGGTCGCCGCCGACCGGCAGACCGCTGGCCAGCCGGGTCACCGCGATCCCCATCGGCTTCACCATCAGCGCCAGGTAGGTGGCGGTCGCCTCGCCCTCGGTGTTGGGGTCGGTGGCGAGGATCAGCTCCCGCACCGCGCCGCCGCTCAACCGGGTCAACAGCTCCCGGATGCGCAGATTGTCCGGGCCGATCCCTTCCAGCGGATTGATCGCTCCACCCAGCACGTGGTAGCGGCCCCGGAACTCACCGGTCCGCTCGATGGCCACCACGTCCTTCGGCTCCTCCACCACGCACAGCACCTCGTCGGTGCGGCGCGGGTCGCGGCAGATCCGGCACTGCTCGGACTCGGCCACGTTGTAACAGGTCGTGCAGAAGCGCACCAGCTCCTTGACCTTGCGCAGCGCGCCGGCCAGCCGGTTCACGTCGGCGGGATCGGCCGAGAGGACGTGGAACGCGATCCGCTGGGCGCTCTTCGGGCCCACGCCCGGCAGTCGCCCCAGCTCGTCGATCAGATCCTGGATGGCGCCTTCGTACATCTGCCGGCTCAGAAACCGGGCAGGCCGAGGCCGCCCATGCCGCCGGTGACCGGGCCCATCTTGCGCTCGGTCAGCTCACGCGCCGCCTCGGCGGCGTTGTGCACGGCCGCCACCACCAGGTCTTCCAGCGTCTCCACATCGTCCGGGTCGACGGCCTTAGGGTCGATCTTGACGGCCTTCAGCTCGCCGGCACCGGACACGGTCGCGGTGACCAGCCCGCCGCCGGCCGTGCCGGTCAGCTCGGCCTCGGCCAGCTCGGCCTGAGCGACGGCGATCTGCTGCTGCATCTTCTGCGCCTGCTTCAGCATCTGCTGCATGTTCGGCTGTCCACCTGGGCGCACGGATGGCTCCTTCTCGCACTCGTCTGCTCGGCCGCCGACCAGCCTAGCCGCTGGGACCGACGTCGCCGTGCCCGGTGCGTCCGCCCACGCCGGGAGCGCCACGGCTGGCAGATCCGGTCGTCGGCGATGAGCCGGGCTGGGGAGATCGAGCCGCCGACCTCACCACCCGGCTCGGCGGACCGACCCGGTATCAGCGACATCGCGTGCCCCACCCGGCGGGTACGCGGTGGCTGGTCAGAACCGATCGAGCTGCGCGCGGACCAGCGACTCGACGATCGGCACCGACCCCGCCGAGCCGCCCGCCGCGCTGGCGATCACGATGAGCTGGTCGCGCCCGGCGACCGCCCACACGCCGGGCCGTTCGGCACCGATGAAGACCGTCGACCCCGGGACGCTGGCCAACTCGGCCAACTCCCCGGGAGTGACCTGCTGGAGGTCGGCATAGGAACGCCGGAACTGGTTGGCCGACTCGGTCGAGTTGAACTCGAGCAGGGTGATCGAGATCGAGGTGCCGTCCGGTTGTGTCCAGGCCGATCCGGCCACGTGGACGACGTCGGCGTCCGCCTGCTCGGCGAGCAGGAAGGTCCGCTCCCGGGAGAGCGGCAGCACCCGGCCCAGGTCGACCTGGTCGTCGCCCGCGGCGGGCGCGACGGTCGTCGAGCCGACCGGTGCCGCCACCACCAGGGTGTCGAGCGCATCGAGCTGCTGCTCCTGCGCCGATCCGATCGCGTGCCAGGTGACGGTGACCAGGAGGCCGGCCACACCGAGAACCGCCACCACCCCGACGATCGGTGCCGGACGCCGCCACCACGGGGCCATCGTTCGGACGTTCGGGCGTGATCCCTGCCAGACGAAGGGTGTCGACTCCGGCACCGCCGGCGGGATCGTCGCGGCCCGTTCGTCGTCAAGCGTGGCGTCCGCAGCCGGACTCGCGGCGTCCACTGCCGGAACCGCGGCGGGGGCCGGCAGCTCCGGCAGCGTGGTGACGGCGCGCACGAGCAGCACCACCCCCACCAGGCCGAGCCACACGCCACCGAGGAGGGTCGTGCTGGGGCGATCCTCCAATGGGAAGCCGCTGACGTCGATGGCTGCCGTGGCGGGCAGGAGGGTGCCGATTCCCAGCACCATGCCGAGCAGCATGGCCGCCAGCCGCAGACCGAACCGCCACGGCGGGCGCACCCAGGCCACCACCGGCAGCGCCAGCAGGGCCACCCATCCGACGCACAGCGGTTGCCAGTAGCCGGGTAGCTCGGTCAGCGCGAAGGTCCGCACCTCGGTCGAGGGCGGACTACCGATCAGTTGGTCAAGCGTGGTCAGACCCGGACGCACGGAGACCCATGGCACGGTCCATGCCTGAACCAGGACGAACAGACCGACGACGGTAGCCACCGCGGACTTGACGCGACGACTGCCGGTATCGGCCGCCCCCTCTCCGGCAGAGGTGATCTTCACGGCGCACATCCTGACAGCACAGGTACGGCTACCACTACCCCGAACCGGCCGTCTGCCGGTAGTGCGCCGCTACCCGCCGTACTGGTCTGCTCGACGTATGAATCTCAACCGCAGTGGCCGCGTCGCCGCGCTCTGCTGGGCGGTGGCCGCGCCGATCTTCCTCGTGGCCAGTCTGATCACCGGCCTGCGGTGGCGCGAGCCGACCTACAGTTGGGCCACCCACAACATCAGCGACCTCGGCAACGTGCACTGCGGGATCTGGGACACCACCCGTCCCCGTCTGGTCTGCTCGCCCTGGCATCCACTGATGAACGCGGCGATGCTGGCCACCGCCGTACTGCTCGCCACCGGACTGCTGCTGACCTGGCGACTGTTCGGCCGGGGCACGGTGGTGCGCTCGGCGCAGATCCTCCTGCTGCTGGCCGCCGGTGGGTACGCCCTCGCCGCCCGCTATCCGGCCGACGTCGACGAGAACCGACACGTGCTGGGCGCGTTCCTGATCATGGGTGTGGGCAACGTCGGCCTCCTGCTCGCCGGTTTCGCGCCCGACTCCACGGTGCTCGGCCGATGGCGACGACTCTCCCTCGCCGCCGGGCTCACCGCGTTGATCGGGACCGTCCTGTTCGTCGCCCAGCAGGGCACCGGCATCGGGGTGGGCGGCATGGAACGCGTCGCCGTACTGCCCTTCCCGCTGTGGGCCTGCTGCCTCGGCGTCCTGCTGGGCGAAGCGCCCGCTACCGAGCATCCGCCTCGTCGATCTTCTCAGCGCCGAAGGTCTCCCGCAGCAGCCGTACCGCCTGCTCCTCGCTCGACTCCCGGGCCGTCTTCTCGTCGATGACCTCGTCCAACGGCTCGTCGCCCGGGTCGAACCCCTCGTAGGTGGGTTTCGCCGCCGGGGCCGCGCCGCCCGGCCGTCCGCCGCGCAACGGTCCGTCGTAGTCCGGGTCGTAGGGAGGTTCGCCCGCCCATTCCGCGTCCGCGGTGGGCCGGCTCGCCGATGGGGTACGCGCACCGCGCCCCGCCGCCGCCGCGCGAGCCGCGGCGATGGCGCTGCTCACCGGTGCGCCACCGGCTGACGCCGGCTGCCGGGTCGCCGGTGTCGGGTTGTCCCGCCCGCCCGGCTTACCGCCACCGGCCAGCGCGCCGGGGCCACCCGCAACACCGGGTCCGCCGCCGTTGGCGATACTGCCGTTCGTCCTTGCACCGTTCGTGCCGGTCGATGCGGGGTCGCCCGACGTGGCGTCGGAGCGTGCGGTGCCTTCGGCTGACGCGCCGCCGGGGCGGGCAGCCTCCGGCCACGCCTCGTCATCGGCCGCCTCGGCGGCCGGCGCTCCGCCGCCGGGGAGCGCTGCCTCCGGCCAGTCGTCCTCCAGGCCGGCGGCGGTCGAGGTCGGCACGGCCGGTGGGGTGCTCGTCGGGCCCGAAGCGGCAGCCGCAGCGGGCACCGCACTCGGACGGGATGCCGCAGGCGGCGCACTCGACGGGCCGGAAACGGCAGCCACAGTCGGCGCGGCGCTCTGGCCGGGCTCGACGGGCGGCGCGCTCGTCGGACTGGCGGCGGCCGCGTTCGGTGTGGCGGGTCGGGTCGGCGCGGCCGCCTGGGGACGCGGGCCGGACAGCGACGCGGCACCCCGCTCGCCGGCCACCTCGCAGCGGATCTGCCAGCGCCCGCCCAACTCCTCGTAGAGCGCGTCGGTGAGCACCGCCGCGTGGTCGGCCATCATCTTGGCCAGCACGGAGGACTTCACGGTCAGGACCAGCATGTCGCCGTCGAGTTCGCGGACCACCGCGTCGCGCATCAGGGCGGCGATCCGCTTGTTGGTCCGGTTGACCTTGCCGACCACGTCGGGCCAGACCCGCCGCACCGCTACCGCGTCCAGTGGCGGGGCCGGCGTACCGGGGCGGGGCGGCGCGGGCGTCGCCGGGTCGGGCAGTACAGCCGACGGCGGTACCGCGCGACGCGGGGTCGAGCCGGTGCCCGGTCCGGCGGGCGACACGGGCGCGGCCGTCGGGGCGGCGGCCGACGCGCCGGGCGACACCGGAATCGGGGAGTCCGCTCCCGAGGGCGCGTGCACACCTCGGCTGCCCGAGGCGACATCGGCCGAGCCAGCAGCGCCACCGGCACCCGAGGCGGCATCCGGCCTGCCAGCAGCGCCACCGGCCGCCGAGGTGGCATCTGCCGAGCCAGCGATTCCGGCGGCCGAGCCGGCGGCGGTAGCGGTCGGGGCGGCCGAGCCGGCGGCGGTCGGGGCGGTGGAAGCCGAGGCAGCTGCGGTTCGCGGAGCCGGGGACGCCGTCGGGTCGACATCCCACGGCGGGGCGGACGTCGGGGCGGCGGCGGGTGTGGGGGCTGCGGCAGCCGGGACCGGAGGGGCGTGCTGTGGGCGTACCCCTGGGGTGGTGGCCGGCGCGGACCCGGCGGGGTCGGCGCCACCCAGGGTGAGGCGGCGTTCCATCCGTTCGAGGCGCTGGAGCAGGCCGCCGGTGGAGTCGTCCACGCCGGGCAGCAGCATCCGGGCGCAGATCAACTCAAGCAGTAGGCGGGGTGCGGTGGTGCCGCGCATCTCGACCAGGCCGTCATGCACGATGTCGGCGCAGCGGGAGAGCGTGGCCGAGCCGAGTTGCGAAGCCTGGGCGGCCATCCGCTCGATCTGGTCCCCCGGGCCGTCGATCAGACCCTTCGCTGCGGCGTCCGGCACCTGCTGGATCACGATCAGGTCGCGGAGCCGTTCCAGCAGGTCGGAGGCGAACCGGCGCATGTCGTGCCCGGCCTCGGCGACCCGGTCGACGGTGGCGTAGGCGGCGGCGCCGTCACCGGCGGCCAGCGCGTCGCACATCTCGTCGATCAACGCGGAGTCGGTGACCCCGAGCAGGGAGACGGCTCGGGCGTAGCTGACGCCCTCCGGGCCGGCGCCGGCGATGAGCTGGTCGAGCACGGAGAGGCTGTCCCGCATGCTGCCGCCACCGGCGCGCACCACGAGCGGGAAGACCGCCGGCTCGACGGTGACGCCCTCGGCCTGGGTGAGCTGCTCCAGGTACGGGCGGACCACCTTCGGCGGGAACAGCCGGAACGGGTAGTGGTGGGTGCGCGACCGGATCGTGCCGAGGACCTTCTCCGGCTCGGTGGTGGCGAAGATGAACTTGACGTACTCCGGGGGCTCCTCGACCAGCTTGAGCAGGGCGTTGAAGCCCTGGGTCGAGACCATGTGCGCCTCGTCGATGATGTAGATCTTGAAGCGGCTGCTGGCCGGCGCGAAGAAGGCGCGCTCGCGCAGCTCGCGGGCGTCGTCGACGCCACCGTGGCTGGCCGCGTCGATCTCGATCACGTCGATGGAGCCGGTGCCGTCGGCGGCCAGCGAGCGGCAGGACGCACACTTGCCGCACGGTTCGGGGGTGGGGCCCTGCTCACAGTTGAGCGAGCGGGCCATGATCCGGGCGCTGGTGGTCTTGCCGCAGCCGCGCGGGCCGGAGAAGAGGTAGGCGTGGTTGAGCCGGCCGCTACGCAGCGCCTGCGACAACGGCTCGGTGACGTGCTCCTGCCCGATGACCTCGGCGAAGGTACGTGGCCGGTACTTGCGGTACAGCGCCAGCGTCACTCGTCCCGCCTCCTCTCGACCGAGCCATTCTGCGCCGGTCGGGCGCGGGTGACCACCCACCCCGCCGGGTCGCCTGGACCGTCGCGCTTGATCGACTCGGCTTCTTGGAAACCGGGGTGTCCGCGCGCCTCTGACAGCCCGACATCATGCACGTCGGTGTGGATCAAGGCCCCGGGAACGAAAAGGCCTCCCGTGCACCCGGCAGAGCTCGCTTATCCTTGCTGCCTTCCGGCCCTGGGGAGGTTCACGAGATACCGCCGCACGGGAGGTGACGCCAACCCTACCCGACGGCTCGTCGATCTTCGGGGGGTGGTGGGGTGTCCCGGTCGACGGCGGCCTGTATCCTGGCTCGCGGAGGATTCGCCTAGAGGCCTAGGGCGCACGCTTGGAAAGCGTGTTGGGTTTACACCCTCACGAGTTCGAATCTCGTATCCTCCGCTCGCGGAGCATGATCGACGCCCGGCAGACCGATAACAGGTCGGCCGGGCGTTGTCGTTGTGGTCTCATCGATGCCATGGCTGACTCGACCTGGCAGTGGGACGAGACGTTGTACGCCGGCAGCGCCCGGCACTACAGCGTCGGCCGGTGGCCGTACCCGCCCGAAGTCGCCGAGGCCGTCGGCACGGCGCTCGACCTGGACGGCACCGGCCGGCTCCTGGACGTGGGCTGCGGTCCCGGTTCGTTGACGCTGCTGCTCGCGCCCCTGTTCGAGGCGGCGGTCGGGGTGGACGCCGACCGGGACATGCTCACCGAGGCGCGACGCCTGGCCAGCGAGGCCGAGGTGACCAACGTCGAATGGCGACACCTGCGGGCCGAGGAACTGCCCGCCGACCTGGGTACGTTCCGGGTCGCCACGTTCGCCCAGTCGTACCACTGGATGGATCGGCCGCTGGTGGCCCGGCGGGTCCGCGACATGCTCGCGCCCGACGGGGCCTGGGTCCACGTCGGCGCCACCACCCACCAGGGCGTCGCCGACGACGACCCGCTGCCCTACCCCCGTCCGCCCTGGCCGCGGATCAACGAACTGGTCGCGCGCTACCTGGGGCCGGTCCGCCGGGCCGGTCAGGGCTCGCTGCCCACCGGCGCCCCCAGTGGCGAGGCGGAGATCATGCTCGCCGCCGGCTTCTCCGGCCCCACCCGGCTGACCGTCGAGCAGGGGATGGTCGTGCAGCGGTCGGTGGACGAGCTGACGTCGGCGGTGTTCTCGCTGTCCAGTTCGACGCCGCACCTGTTCGGCGATCGGCTGCCCGCGTTCGAGGCGGACCTGCGCGAGCTGTTGACGACGGCGGCGCGGGACGGCCTGTTCGCCGAGCGCCGGCGCGACGTGAGCATCGTCATCTGGCGACCCTGACGCCGCCGCACTCGGCCGATCAGCTCCCGCACAGCCCCAGACCCGCAACCTCGGTGCAGCCCAGAACGCTCACCCTCGGGCGCGGGTCCAGGCCAGGAAGCGGTCGGTGAGCCGGGCCGGATCGACGTCCCCGAGGTGTTCGCTGGCCTCGTTTAAGAGCGTCGCGAGGTAGATCGTCAGCGCGACCCGATCGCCCCGGTACTCGCCGAGCAGCCGGAGCTTCGCCGCCGAGCAGGGCCAGGCGATACCGCAGGCCTGGCATCGCCAGGTGGGTCGGGTCGGCAGGTGGTTCCGGTGGCGACGGCGCGGCATGGCTGGACCTCCTTCCCTGGTGGAAGGGGGTCACCCCGCCTCCGCGTCGGGGCGACCCCGGGACTGACGCCGACCGCCGGGCTGCTGCGCCTCCACCGGCCGCGCCGTCTTCTGTGGACCACAGTGCGGCGCGTCACCGGGCACCTACAGGGCGTAGCTATATGGTTTTCAGATATTCGAGACATCCGATGGAGGGGCCGTGAACGACGCGTTGCGGGTAGCACTGAACGACACCGGGCACACCACCGAATCCCTCGCCGAGAACGTCGGCGTCGACCCGAAGACCGTCGCGCGCTGGTTGACCGAGGGGCGCATCCCGCATCCTCGGCACCGCCTGGCGGCAGCGGAAGCCCTCCACAAGAGCGTGTCGGACATCTGGCCGGACACTGCGAGACGTCGTGACCCCATTTGGTTTCGTCCCTGGCAGGAAATCGAGCGCGAGGCGGTGTCCCTGCGGTGGTATGAGTCGACCGTTCTGCCGGGGCTGCTGCAGACCGAGGCGTACGCCCGCGCGGTCCTCGGCGGCGCGGGCCTGATCCCCCGGAGCGAGGTCGAGCGGCACCTCGCCGTTCGACTCAACCGGCAGGGTGTGCTCAAGCGGGACGACCCGCCGCAGTTCACGGCGGTCATCGACGAGGCGATCCTGCGCCGGCCGGTGGGCGGCCGGTCGACCATGCGCGAGCAGATGCTGGCCCTCGTCGCGGCCTGCGCCGAGCCGCACATCCGGGTGCACGTCGTGCCGGCCTCGGTCGGCGCGTACGCCGGGCTGAACGGGCCGTTCGTGATCGCGCACAGCCACGATCATCGGGTTGCCGGCTACCTGGACAACCAGCTTCAGGGACAAGTGGCTAGCGACCCCGACGACATCGCGGCCATGATGGCGGCATGGGAGAACGTGCGCGGCGAGGCGCTGTCGCACTCACAGTCGGTCGAGCTGATGACGGAAGTGGCGGAATCATGGAGTTGAGTGGCGCGCGGTGGCGCAAGAGCACCCGCAGCAGCGGCAACGGTGGCGCGTGCGTCGAGGTCGCCGACAATCTGCCCGGCGTGGTCGGCGTGCGGGATTCCAAGGACCCGACCGGTCCGGCGCTCGCCTTCACGCCGACGGCCTGGCGCGCGTTCCTGGTCGATCTCGGCGACCGCGCCTGAGTCCCCGACCACGCACCCGCCGGGCCGCCCGGTTCCGCAGCGCCGCGTACCGTGCCAGGCACGGACGGCGGCGAGGACAACCGTCGTACACATGTTCTATCCACAGGTTGTGGACGACGGCAGGGGTGTGATGGCGTACCAGCTCAGCGCGGTGGTCGCGGACGCGGACCTGCTCCGCGAGCACACCGCCGAGCTGGACCACGCCGTCCTCGGTGAGCTGCGTCAGGATTTCGCGCTACTGCCGGTCACCCCGCAGTTGGTGGCCGAGCTGACCGGATCGCTACCGGACTACGTGGCGGACGACCGCAGCGCCGAGCAGCCGTTCGACCTCGTGTTGTCGCCGCCGCTGGTCGAGTTGCTGGCCGTGTGGTCACGTTCGGGGCCGGTGGCGTACCTGGAGGCGGAGTTCGGCGGCGGGGTCGGCCACCAGTCGGCCGTGGTGTGGCTCGGCGGGACGCTGTCCTGGGGCCCGCGCTTCGACGACGTGCTGGAAGCCCCACGGGAGGAGTGGCCGATCAATGCGGCACTCATCCGACTCGGCGTCGAGCGTGGGGCATGGATCGATCCGTTCGCCGAGCTGGGGTTGCATCTGGAACGCAACACCGCCGGTTGGCTGGCGCACGGGCGGCGTCGACTCAGCGCCGACCACTGGGACGATCTGATCGAACAGTGGGAAAACCAGTAATCCGTCGGCGGGCAGCAACCTGAACGGCCCAGCCCCGTTGGGGACTGGGGGATTCCATGAAATTGCGACAATTCACGTTTATTGCCATGCTGCTGACTGCTGCCTCGATCGCGGGCAGCGGTGCGCCGTCCGCTGGGCCGATGCCCGCGAACCTGCCCGCCGGCGTAGTCGAGATCATCGACCTGAACGGCCTGCGCGACATCGAGTTCGGTGACACCGAGGCCGAGCTGACCCGCCGGGGCGTCCTGCGTACCGACCTGGACGCCTGCGGACCGGTCCTCGCCGGCCACGACACGGCCAGTCCCGTCTTCGTCGAGGACAAACTGGTGCTGCTGTGGGTCGGCGACCCGATGCGGACACCGGAGGGCATAACGGCCGGCTCACCGGTCGAGGAGGTCTGGGACCGCTACCCGTCGGTCACCCGGCTGCCCGCTCCACAGGGGACACACCGGCTCGACGGGCTGCTCGCCCGCAGCGGCGACCGCGCGTACCTGTTCCTGCACGACGGGCGCACGGTCCGAAAAACCATCGCCGGGTACGCCGAGTGGGCGCGCCGCCTCTTCGACGAGGGCGCCGGTCCCTGCTGACCCGCCTCGGCACGGCGGGCGGCCGGTCCCACGTTTGGAACGACCGCCCGCTCAGATGTCAGCCGCGCTGCGACCGCCAGAAGTCGTACGAGTGCTCTGCCGTGAAGTCCGTCGTGCCCGACCCGCCGCCACCGGCCAGCACCCGCACGTACCCGGAGCGGTCGCGCAGTCGGGGCCACCCGGGCCGACCCGTCCGGGCGAAGTCGCTCCAGGCACGGACCATCTCGCCGGAGAGCCGCCGCTGGGTGGGCGTGAAGGCCTCGGCGTAGTCGACGTCGAACAGGTACGGCAGTTCGGCGCAGTGGTACGCGCCGGTCGGAAAGGTCGGCGTCGGCCCCTCGGCGAAGAACGGCGCATCCTCGTCGGCGAACTCGTACAGGTACGTCGGCACGGTCCGGGCGAACGCCAGCGCGGCCGAATAGATCGGCTCCGCGTACGCCTGGTCGGTCCACACGGCCCCCAACGCCTCGCTGGCGGAGCGCGTGTCGTCGCTCGGATAGCGGGCCAGCACCTCCTGCGCCCGGTCGCCGAACATGGCGCGTACCTGCTCGCGGTACTGGTCGTCGGTGAGCGGGCACGACTCGGGCGGCTGCCCCGGGACGGGCGGCTGGGGGCAGTTCATCCCGCTGCGTTCCATCCCCCACACCTGGAGCGTGGACTCGTCGCGGTTCGTCCCGGTCAACACCGGCACCGGGTGCAACCGGCCGCTGACCAGCGCGTCCGCCGGATCCACCGGCAGGGTACGGCCGTCGACCACCGGGCCCAGGTCGACGCCCGCGCCCGGGTAGCCGACCGCGTCGACGAGCGTGGCGGCGTCCCGCCCCCGAAGGCAGACGGCGAGCACGCCAGGGTCGGTGCAACCCACCCGCCCGGCCAACTCCCGCGCCGCCTCGACCGCCTCCGCCCGGGTCTGAACGGGGTTGGCGCACGAGTTGCTCTGCATGATCGCGCGGTGGAACAGGCCGGCGGAGCCGGGCGCGGCGAGGTGGGCGCAGACACTTGTCGCGCCGGCCGACTGGCCGGCCAGGGTGACGCTGCCCGGGTCCCCGCCGAAGGCCGTCGCGTTGCGGCGCACCCAGCGCAGCGCCGCCTGCTGGTCCTGCAACCCGTAGTTGCCGGTGGACCCGTCCGGCCCGGCCAGCGCCGGATGCGCCAGGAAGCCGAGCGCACCGAGCCGGTAGTTCACCGTGACGACGATGACGTCGCCGTCGGCGGCCAGCCGCTCCCCGCCGTAGGCGTCACCCCGGCCGAAGCGGAAGTCGCCGCCGTGCAGCCACACCAGCACCGGTCGTGGCGTCCGGGCGGGGGTGCGGGGCGTGGTGACGTTGAGGTAGAGGCAGTCCTCGGACGCCGACGGGTCGTCCATCGGCAGCCCCTTCAGTTGAGCGCAGGCGGGGCCGGGCCGGGTCGCGTCGCGTACGCCCGTCCACTGTGGCCCGGGTCGCGGTGGGGCCCAGCGGAGCGCGCCCAGCGGCGGACGCGCGTACGGGATGCCCTCGAACGTCAGGTGGTCCGGCGCGACGGCCCCCCGGAGGGCGCCCTGGTCGGTCCGCACCACGGCCGCGCCCTGGCGATCGGCCGCCTCGGCAGCCGGGCCGACCGCCGTCGCCGCCGTCACGAGGAGCGCGGTCGCGCCCATCGCGACGACCCACCGGCGGTACGGGATGCTGGTCATCACAGTCTCCGATCATCGAACCCGGTACGGCGTACCGGCCGTCTGCGGCGAGCATGTCGATTCGGCGACGGGTCGGCCAGGTAGCTCTAGTGCGCCCACGAGCGGCCCGCTGGAAATGTTTACGGACGGGTTCGGGTGCTCTAGTGCGCTAGGCTTCGGCCGGCGGAAGGGCGACCGTGCCGGAGATCGACGAGTCCACACCCCCGTACCTGCGCATCGTCGCGGAGCTACGGCGGCGCATCGCGTCCGGTGAGCTGGGCCCCGGCGACCGGGTGCCGTCCACCCGCCAGCTCGTCCGGGAACGGGGCGTCGCGATGGCGACCGCGAGCCGCGCCCTCACCGCGCTCCGGCAGGAGAACCTGATCCGGGCGGTGCCCGGCGTGGGCATGGTGGTCGCCGGCTCGGAGCCCGCGACGCCCGGTCGGGGCGGACGGGCCGAGGTGCGGCGCGGACCCCTGCACGGGGTGACCCGCGACCAGGTGGTGCGTACGGCCATCGGCATCGCCGACGCCGAAGGGCTGGCCGGGCTCAGCATGCGGCGCATCGCGACCGAGCTGGACGTGCCGACCATGTCGCTGTACCGGCAGGTCCACGGCAAAGAGCACCTGCTGCTGCTGATGGCGGACGCCGCCTTCGCCGCGTATCGGCTGCCCGGCACGCTCCCGCCCGGGTGGCGGGCCCAACTGGAGCTGCTCTGCCGGCTGCAGTGGTCGATCTACTGTCGACACCCCTGGCTGGCCCAGGTCGTCTCGTTGACCCGTCCGCTGATGGCCCCGCACGCCGTCGCGCACACGGAATGCGCCCTGCGCGCCCTCGCCGGATGCGGGCTGGACCGGCACACCCGGCTGCACCTGGTGGTCGCCCTCGCCAACCACGTACGGGGGACGGCGGTGAACCTCCAGCAGGGGGCCGAGGCGGAACAGGACACCGGCCTGACCGATGACGAATGGATGGTGGCCCAGGCCGACGCGTTGGGCCGGCTACTCGCGGCTGGCGAGTTCCCGCACCTGGCCCGGCTCTCCCGGTCGGCAATCGACCTCAGCGCCGACAGCCTCTTCGAGTTCGGGCTGCAACGGCTCCTCGACGGGGTGGCGGCGCTCGTTCGAGCGTGAGCGCTCAGGCCGGGTTGTCCGCAGTCGCGGGGCGGCGCGCCCCGGACACGGCGGCGAACCCGGCGAGCGCGATCTCCGCCGTCTGCCGCAGCTCGTCGCGAGGGACCCCGGCGGCGGCGTGGATCGCCTGCCCCTCGGTGACGCTCATGACGAATCGGGCCAGCGCGGCCGGGTCGGCGTCGGTCGGCAGGTCACCCTCGGAGACGGCACGGGCGAACCGGTCGGCGAGGGCCCGCTCACCGGCCAGACGGCTGGCGGCGAGGAATTCCGCGACGCCCCCGTTCTCGCTGGAACAGGCGGTGCCGCCCTGGATCGACAGGCAGCCGGCCGGGCGGTCGGGTCGGGTGACGGCGAGCACGTTCTCGCGCAGGAGAGTGGCGACGACCTCGTACGGGGTGCCCTGGGCGATTGCGTGCCGCGCGTACCCCATGTCCTGTTCGGCGTAGCGGGCCACGGCCTTGCGGAACAGCTCCTCCTTGCCGCCGAAGGCGGCATAGAGGCTGGGCTTGTTGATGCCCATGGCCGCGGTGAGGTCGGTCATCGAGGCGCCTTCGTACCCCTGACGCCAGAACACCTCAAGCGCGCGCTCCAACGCCTCGTCGACGTCGAAGCCCCGAGGACGCCCTCGTACCGGCACGGTCGATCACCTCCGGCACCCATCCTAGCCGCGATGAAACCGATCGGTACAGAAATTTGTCGCACGGCCCAGGGGTTGCTACGGTCGGATCAGTACCGCTCGGTACACAATTTTCGAAGGAGACCGATCGTGGGACAGCTCGACGGCAAGACCGCCCTCGTCACCGGGGGCACCACCGGCATCGGCCTGGCCGCCGCCCGCCGCTTCGCCGCCGAAGGCGCGTACGTCTTCGTCACGGGCCGGCGCAAGGGCCCGCTGGACGAGGCGGTGAGCAGCATCGGCGTCAACGCGACGGGCATCGTCAGCGACGTCGGCAACCTCGACGACCTGGACCGGGTGATGCGGGCCATCGAGGAGCGCGGCGCGGGGCTCGACGTGCTGTTCGCCAACGCCGGCGGCGGCGAGTTCCGGCCGCTCGACTCGATCACGGTCGAGCACGTCGCCACCACCTTCGACACCAACGTCTACGGCACCATCTTCACCGTCCAGAAGGCCCTGCCCCTGCTCAACGAGGGCGCCTCAGTCGTGCTGACGGGCTCGACGTCGGCGGTCAGCGGCATTCCGGCGTTCAGCGTCTACGCCGCGTCCAAGGCCGCCATCCGCTCGTTCGGCCGCTCCTGGGCCGCCGAGCTGATGGACCGGAAGATCCGGGTCAACACACTCGTGCCCGGCTCCACCGAGACTCCCGGACTCGCGGGCCTGGCTCCCAGCCCCGGGGAGTCGCCCGCCCTGCTCAAGACGATCGCGTCCACCGTGCCCATGGGCCGCCTGGCCCACCCGGACGAGATCGCCAACGCGGTGCTCTTCCTCGCCTCCGACCAGAGCAGCTTCATGACCGGCAGCGAGCTGTTCGTCGACGGCGGCGAAACGCAGCTCTGACGGGAGAACGCCCGGTCGATCCGCAGGGGATCGCACCGGGCGTTCTCGTGTTTCCCGAGCGGTGGCGGCCGCACCAGCAACCTCTTCGCCCCGACCCCGTTGAGGCCTGGGGGATTCAATGGAGGGGCTGACCTGCCGATACTGACAGGTTGGCCGACGCATCGATTGGCATCATCCTCTAATACCGACGGAGCCGCTTCCGGGCCCGCTCGACAAGCACTGAGATCGTCGGCAGTATCACGGGAAGAGGTGCCAACCTGCCCAAGGATCCCTAGTCGGAGGAGCCGCAGCGTGACGGTACGTCGAGAGAGGCCCGCAAGACGTCTTTCCGACCTGCTGACAGGGGACAGAATCGCGGTGGTCGCCGGCGCCCACGACGCCCTCTCAGCCCGGCTGGCCGAGCACCGGGGTTTCGACGCCATCTGGGTGAGCAGCTTCGGCGTCACGAATTCACTTGGCCTCGTCGACGAGGGTGTCATCACTCTGAACGAGATGCTGGATGCCGCCTGGCGCATCAAGCGCTCCACCTCCCACCCGGTCATCGTGGACTGCGACACCGGCTACGGAGACGTGATCAACGTACGGCGGCTGGCCCGAGAGGCGGTGGACCGGGGCATCGATGCGATATGCCTCGAGGATCAGGCCTTCCCCAAGAGGAACACGTTCCTGGATGGTGAACACCAGCTCGATGATGTCCATCGCTTCTGTTCGAAGATCACGGCCGCCGCCGGATCCCGGACCGCTGATGACTGCCTGGTGGTGGCTCGCACCGAAGCGCTCTCCCAGGGGTTCTCCGTGGACCACGCACTCGAACGAGCGAACGCTTACGTCGAGGCCGGCGCCGACGCGATCATCATCCAGCACCGATCCAGTGACATGCACGCGCTGGAGGCGTTCGCCGACGGCTGGCGCGGGAGGGCACCCCTCGGGGTGCTGGCCACCTCCATCCGCCAGACAGGCTTCGAGGAGATGCAACGCGCCGGCTTCGCCCTGGCCATCTACGCCAATCAGGGGCTGCGTGCCGCGGTCAGAGCCATGGACGACACGTACCAGTCCATCCTCGGAGCGGGCGGACGTCAACCGGCGGATCTGGCGCTCGCCTCGATGGAGGAGGTCCTGAAGTTGCAGTCGGAATCAGGGTGGAATTGAGATGGAGCTTCTCCTCCTGCGCCACGGTGAGACGGAGTGGAATCTCACGGGCCGGATGCAGGGACTCAGCGACACCCGTCTGACCCGGGCCGGCATCGACCAGGCTCACCAGGCGCTCGCCTCCCTCCCCCCGTTCTCGCAGGTATGGACCAGCCCGCTGCAACGGGCCCGCCTGACCGCCGAGGCGATCGCGGAATCGCAGGACATCCCGTGCCGGGTCGACGAACGGCTGATCGAACGAAGCTGGGGGGCCTGGGAAGGCATGCTGCCGGAGGACGTCGACCAGAAGTGGCCGGGTTGGCGGGCAGCGGGCCGGAAGCCGGACGGATACGAACATGACGAATCCGTCTTCCGCCGCTTCCTGGAATGGCGCGACTCAGTCACCCACGACGGTTCGGCGACGCCGCTCGTAGCCGTGACCCACGGCGGTTTCATGAGCGCGGTGGTCCGCGTTCTCGGCGGCTCGGACAGCGGGTACAAGAATCTCGAGGGCGTATGGATAGGCGAGGTCGAGGAACGGCCATTCATCCGACGCCACGAGGAGTTCATTCCGAACGCACGGAAGCTGACTCGATAAGGGACGGGTGAGCGTGGAGGCGGCAGGCGCAGCCAAACGAATCAGAGAGACCTTCGGCCTGGTCGTCGGTGTGCCGGACTCCTCTCTGACGTTCCTGGGTCCGATCTGGCAGCAGCCGGGCGAGGACGCGTCCGTGTGCACCAACGAGGGCTCCGCCGTGGCGCTGGCCGCCGGCTGGGCGCTCGGCGGCGGCAGATGCGCGCTGGTCTGCATGCAGAACTCGGGACTGCTGAACGCCTTGAATCCCCTCACCTCGCTGACGCACGCCTCCGTCCAGTCCGTCCCCCTGGTCCTCCTCATCGGAATGCGGGGCTGGGCCGGCGACGAGCCTCAACATGAGGCGGTGGGCCGCGCCACGACGAGCCTGCTCCGCGCGGCGGACATCCCGTTCCGCACCACCTGCGCGTCCGACCTGTCGGACGTCGTCTCCACGCTGGGCCTGGCCCACCAGCAGGCGGTTGCCAGCAACACGGTGACCGCGGTCCTGGTCGAGGCCGGCGCCGCGCGTCCGCCCACACCTCCGGCGACGGGAGGCCGTGCACTGGAGGACTGGACCAGTCGCGACGCCGTACGACTGGTCCTGGACACTGCCCCGTCCGGAAGCATCGTCGTCGGCTCAACCGGCTTCAACAGCAGACTCGTGCACGAGTACCGCACGGACCATCCCGGCCGGTTCGACGAGTTCGTGTACTGCGTCGGCGCCATGGGTCACGCGTGCTCCGTCGCTCAGGGTCTGGCGGTGGCCCGCCCGGACGTGCCGGTCATCTGCGTCGACGGCGACGGCTCGGCCCTGATGCATCTGGGAGCGGTGCTCCTGCCCACCGCGCTCACCGTCCCGAACTACCGGCACGTGATCGTCAACAACGGCAGCCACGAGTCGGTCGGTGGCGGCGACACGCTCGGATCCCGCTTCAGCTTCTCGGCCCTCGGGCACGACCTCGGCTGGCCCACGGGAGTGTTCCGCGGCCCGACCACGCCTGATGTCCTCACCGCGCTGGCCCGACTGCTGAACGCGACCGGCCCGGTGCTGGTCGAGATGCTGACGCGCCCCGCAGGCGTCGGCCCACCTGCTCGGCCCCGGCCGCCGTTCGTGCGGACGAGGACGACGTCCCATCGGTTCCGGTAGGACTCCGAGGAGGTATGAGTCGTGAATTTCACCCCGTACCAGGTGTTCATGGATCCCGCCGACGTGGCGCGCCTGGAGCGACAGCCGCGCGGGACATGGCGCCGGCAGGTGAGCCGGTTGGTTGACGCCTGCGGCATCGGTGAGGTGCTCACCACGCGCGGCATCGCGGTGTTGTCCGGGCTCGACGATCTCCCCGGCCCGCAGTTGCGGGTCGTCTTCCCCCTGATCTGCGAGGCGCTCGGGACGTTGATCCCACAAAGCGTCGGCCCTTCGGCACAGTTGCTGAGAGAGGTGACGTACCGGGGGAACGACCTGTCGGATCGCACGCTCCGCTACTCCGACAGCCGGGACGGCGGAAGCTTCCATACCGACGGCGTACCCGTTCCCGGCGAGGTGCCGGATCTCATCGCCCTTCTCTGCCTGCGTCAGGCGGCGGCCGGCGGTGAACTCGTCTTCATAGACTCGCAGGAGATCCTGCGGCTGGCGTCGGCACAGATGCCGGACATCCTCGACGTCCTGGGTAACCAGTTCCACTTCGACCAGCGGCGCAAGGACGCACCCGGTGCCACGATCGTACGGCGGGTCGTCGAGCGCTCGGGGGCCGACGACCGCGCGCACCACTTAACATATCTGCGGGACTATATCGAGTCCGGGCATGCGATGCCGGGGGTGCGGCCGCTGACTCCGGCCGAGACGAGGGCCATGGATCTCCTCGACGCCGTGATGGCCAGCGAGGCTCTACACATCGAGGGGCGGCTGCTCCGGGGGCAGATCGTGATCAGCGACAACCGGCGTTACCTGCACGGGCGTCATGCCTTCGTCGACGCGTCCGAGGGCGCGGGGAGACTGATGCTGCGAGCCTGGATCAGGCGATGATCAAATGAGCAAGTACATCGACTTCCACGATCCTCACAATCGGGACACCTACGTCGGGCGGTCCGCGGACCCCGCCTGGTCGACGCTCTTCGCGCGACTCATGCGCCCGGAGGGTCGGTTGGTCGCCGACCTGGGATGCGGCGGTGGCATCTACACCAAGGCGATCGCGGGCATGGCACCGCAGCTGGTCGTCGGGATGGACTCGTCGCACCTGTCATTGGAGTCGGCCCGGAGCTACTGCCAGGGAGTCGACCGCGTGTCATTTCTGCTGACCGACGCGGAGGCCGTGGGCGCGGAGGACGACGTCTTCGACGGAGTCGTCGAGAGAGCTCTCATCCACCACTTCACGACGTTGCACCGCAATTTCCGGGAGGCCCGCCGCATCCTGAAACCCGCCGGCCTGCTCTGGGTCCAGGACCGCACGGTGGACGACGTCCTCCTACCGCCTTCGGCGGAGCACATCCGTGGCTACTACCTCGCCTTCGACGAACGGCTGAGGGCAACCGAGATCGAACGCCGGCGACGAGAGCCGGATGTCACGGCCGCTCTCCTGGAGGCAGGATTCCGGCTTGTCAACAGCAGCAAAGTCTGTGAGCTGCGCAAAGTGTTCCGCGAACCGGGCGAGTTGTACGAGGAGATCGTCCTGCGGCGCGGCCGGTCCCTGCTCCACGCGCTCAACGACCGGCGTATCCGTCAACTAGCCGACTACGTCGTCGAGCGGATTCCTCGTTGGCCGGCGGTCGAACGCGACACCTGGACGGTCTGGATCGCCGAAAAGTAGCCGCTGTCATGGCGCGTCGAGGTAGGTGTTCTGCTTGAGAGCCGCATCCCAGAGGATCTTGATCTGCGACGCGTACAGGGTATAGGTGGGATTGCCGGGTCGCACCACGTAGGAAACCGTCGCCTGGTCGGCCTCGTTCTCGTGCAGGTAGTGCTGGACGCGAATGAGGGAATTCTCCGACAGCCGGTTCACGTCGATCGCGATGAAGGCCATGGGCATGATGCGGTCCGACACGGCGAACTGAATATTTCCGCTGCCCCGCAAACGGATGTAGAGATCCTTGAAGAGGTTCGCCTGATTCAGGTACCGCTGCTGACTGTGGCGCTCGGAGTCCGAGTACCTCATCCGCCGAAACCCCTCGAGGACGTCGAGGTCGCCCACGTTGAGCACCAGGAAGCGCACCTGCACACGTCTGTTGAGCCCGGCGAACAGATCCTTCGCGGCCACGAAGCCGGTCAACGTGGTACCACTGATGAAGACGTCGTGACGCGCCGACGCCACAGCGGTTCTCCAGTCGAAGGTGTGGCGTTCGACGAACTCGACACCTATTCCCCGATGGGCGAGCGTCCTCGCAATTTCCTCGGTACTCCTGGTCAGCACTTTCCAGCGACTGCTGAAGAGAATGAAGAAGTCAATGACGATCATCGCCAGGAGTGCTTCAATGAATGTGAGATGCAGATTTCGTTGATTGAGGACCTCGGTGACGACCACCGCAGTCAGCGCGAATATCGCCTGAAGCGTGATGAATGCCGCGTCCAAGAACCTCAGAAGCCTCTTCATCGCCACTCCCCGAAACGGCCGAGTCGATGGAATTCAAGTGTGCGGAACCGCCTGGACACCGGAAGCTCATAGAGTTACCACAGTTAATGTGATGATCGCAACCAGTAGAAATTTCGTCTCTTCTGCAAAGTCTCACGCAGACCTTGACGGCGGAGAACAAGCAGCGCGCCGGGGACCGTACGGTCCCCGGCGCGCTGCTACGCACGAGCGGTGGCGGCGGGATTTGAACCCGCGGAGGGCGTAAACCCTCACACGCTTTCGAGGCGTGCTCCTTAGGCCACTCGGACACGCCACCGCCGACGAGGGTACAGGACCGCGGGTTCGGACGCCGAACCGGTATCGCCCGAGCCGGCCTGGCAGGATCTTTGCCATGAGTACGCACATCGGCGCGAAGCCGGGCGAGATCGCCGAGCGGGTCCTGATGCCAGGTGACCCCCTGCGGGCCAAGTGGATCGCGGAGACCTACCTCGAGGGCGCGACCTGCTACTCGACGGTCCGGGGCATGCTGGGCTTCACCGGCCGCTGGAACGGCGTCGACGTCTCCGTCCAGGGCTCCGGCATGGGCATGCCGTCCGCCTCCATCTACGCCCACGAGCTGATCAACGAGTACGGCGTGAAGACGCTGATCCGGGTCGGCTCCTGCGGCGCTCTCAGCACCGACCTGCAACTGCGTGACGTGGTGGCGGCGATCGGGTCGTCCACCGACTCGAACATGAACCGGATGCGCTTCGACGGTCTGATCGACTACGCCCCGGTGGCCGACTTCGGGCTGCTGCGTACCTCGGTCGAGGTGGCCGAGCGGCGCGGCATCGCGATGCACGTCGGACCGATCCTGGCGGCGGACGCCTTCTACACCGACCGGCCGGACCTCTACGACACGCTCGCCGACTACGGCGTGCTGGCGGTGGAGATGGAGTCGGCGGCGCTCTACACGATCGCGGCCCGGTTCAAGGCTCGGGCGCTGACCGTGCTGACCGTCAGCGACCACATCAAGACCGGCGAGAAGACCACGTCGGAGGAGCGGGAGCAGACCTTCAGCCAGATGGTCGAGATCGCGCTCGACACGATCATCGCCTGACCTTCCGGGGACGGCGCACCGCGGAGAGCGTGATGACTCACAGGCATCTTGATGCCTCACAGTCATCACGCTCTTTCGCCCACGCCGGGCCAGGCCACGCCACGCCACGACACGCCGGGCCACGCCGCTCAGACAGCGGTGAGCGCCTCCGTCGGGGCGAGCCGGGCGGCGCGGACCGCCGGGTAGAGGCCGGCGAAGCCGCCGATGACCAGGGTCGCACCCACCCCGCCGAGCATCGCCCACGCCGGCACCACGGTCGGCCAGTCCTGGGACAGCGCGTATCCGGTGGTGACCAGGATTCCCAGCAGCACCCCGCCGACCCCGCCGAGCGCCGAGAGCAGCAGCGATTCGGCGAGGAACTGGGTGCGTACCTGACCTCGGGTGGCCCCGAGCGACCGGCGTAGGCCGATCTCGGCCCGGCGTTCCAGCACCGAGATGACCATGGTGTTGGCGACGCCGACGCCACCGACGAGCAGGGCGACCGCGCCCAGCCCGAGCAGCAGCCCGGTGAAGGCGGCGTCGGTCGCCTCGGCGGCGGCCAGCGCGTCGGACGGGCGGGACACCTCCACCTCGTTGGGCGCCTCCGGGTTGGCGGTCGCGCCGAGCACCGACCGGACGGCCTCGACCTGTGACTCCTCGGCCCGGGTGTAGACGGTGCTCGGATGCCCGTCGAAGCCCAGATAGTCGGTCGCCGCCGACCAGCCGACCAACGCCGACGTGTCCAGCTCCGGGGCGAGCGGCACGGGAGCGAGGACACCGACCACGGTGAACCACCGCCCGCCCAGCCACACCTGTACCTGCGGATCCGCCTCGCCGACCCCCAGCCGGTCGGCGGCGGTCGCGCCGAGGACCACCGCTGGGTAGCGGGCGGTGGCCTCGTTGAGCCACGTTCCGCTGGTCACCTCGGCCCCGACGGTGCCGAGCAGGTCCAGGCGGGCCGCCCGGGTGGCGATCCCGCCCGTCTCGGCGGCCGGAATCCGGTCCGAGCGGTAGACCTTGGCGTCGGACACCTGCCCGGTCGCGGACACCTCGGTCACCGGACCGATTCGGCCGATCATGGACACCGACTCCTCGGGGAGCTGGGCGTCCGCGCCGAACAGGGTGTTGCCCGGTTCCACGGTGAGCAGGTTGGTGCCGAGCGCGTCGAGCGCCCGGTCCAACTCGGCCCGGGACGACGAGGAGATGCCGACGACCGCGATCATCGCGGCGATGCCGATCGCGATGCCCAGCGCGGACAGGAACGCCCGCAGGGGTCGGGTCCGCAGGCCCACGCCACCGACGCGCAGGACGTCCCCGGGGCCCATCCGAGCCGGGGTGAGCACCGCCATCAGCCGACCCCGCCCGCCGCGAGGACCGAATCGTGCCGCACCGCGCCGTCCCGCATCCGTACCTGTCGGGGCAGGCTGTCGGCGATCTCCCGATCATGGGTGATCACCACGACGGTGGTGCCGGCCCGGTGCAGCTCGTGCAGCAGTTCCAGCACTCCGGCGCCGGACGTCGAGTCGAGGTTCCCGGTCGGCTCGTCGGCGAGCAGCACGGCCGGCTCACCCACCACCGCCCGGGCCACGGCCACCCGCTGCCGCTCCCCGCCGGAGAGTTCGTGCGGCCGGTGCCCCAGCCGGTGGCCCAGGCCGACCCGGACCAGCGCGGCCTCCGCACGGTCGCGCCGCCTCCGCAGGGGTACGCCGGAGTAGAGCAACCCGTCGGCCACGTTGTCCACCACCGGAACGCCGGGGGCCAGGTGGAACTGCTGGAACACGAAGCCGATGCGGGTGGCCCGCAGCGCCGACAGCTCCCGGTCGGTGAGCTTCGCCGCGTCGTACCCGTCGATGAGGACGCTGCCCGACGAGGGCCGGTCGAGGGTGCCGATGAGGTGCAGCATCGTCGACTTGCCCGACCCGGACGGGCCGACGATGGCCACCAGCTCGCCGTAGCCGATCCGCAACGACACGTCGTCCAACGCGACGACGCCGCCGGGATACCGCTTGCTGACCCGGTCCAGCACGATCACGTCGCCCGTCACGCCGGCACCACCACCGTCGTTCCCTCGGCGATTCCCTCGCCGGTGACCTCCACCCGCCCGTCGGCGAACAGGCCCGTGGTCACCGCCACGATCCGGCGGGCGCCGCCGTCGACGACCTCGACGCCGTAGCCGCCCTCGGCGAGGGCCAGCAGCGCCGCCACCGGCACAGTGAGCACGTCCGCGCGTTCCGAGGCGGTGAAGGTGACGTCGACGCTGGCCTGGTCGAAGCCGGCGAGGGCCTTCGGATCGGTCACCGTTACGGTCACCTCGATCTTCGTCTCCGCCTCCGCCGCCTGGCCGTTGGCGCCGGCGGAACCGGTCTGGATGACCGTCTCGACCGTGCTGATCGTGCCGTTCACCGCCCGGCCGTCCGGCAGCTTGACCGCGACCTTCGCGTCGCGCTTGGCCAGCCGCTGGTCGTCCACGTCCAACTCGACGGTGACCACCCGGCTGGTGCCGGTGTAGGTGAGCACCGCCTGACCGGGCTGGGTGACCGCGCCGACGTCGAGCTGGTGGCTCTCCACCCGCACCTCCCCGTCGGCGTACACGACGCGCGCGGGCTCGACCCGGCCCGTCTCCGCCAGGCCGAGGTCGTCCTGCCACTCGCGGACCGCGTCGGCGGTCGCCCCGGTGTACTCGTCATCGACCGTGAATCCGTCGTAGCCGAGCGCCACGAGGTTCCGCTCGAACTGCGCGACGTCGGGGCCCTCCACCCCGGGGGCGAGCGTCCGGTACGCGGGCAGTCCGCCGTACAGGAGCACCACCTCCGCGTTGTCGACCAGGTAGAGCGCCTTGCCCCGCCGTACCGTCGACCCCGTCGCCGGCAGTCCGGTGAGCGTGCCGCTCAGCCTCGCCGTGGCGGTACGCGTCGTGCCGTACCCCAGCTCGCCGTCGGCCGTCTGGGAGTCGGCGAGGGTCTGCCGGGTGATGGCGGCGGTGGCCGCCGAAGCGCCGGCCTGGGCGGCGTCGCCGCCGCTCCGGCCGCCGAAGCCGACCGCGGCGATCACGCCCACGGCCGCGACCAGCAGCACGACGCCACCGACGAGGGCAGCCCGCAGCGGTACGCGTCGGGTGGTGCCGGTCACCGGCCACCGCCGAACTGCGGCGCGTACTGCCGGCACTTCTCCATGGCGGCGCGCAGCGCCGGGTCACCGAGGTCGAGCCCGCTGTCGCCCTTGGTGATCTGGATCCGTCCGTCGGCGTCCGGGTCCGGGAAGTTCGGCACGCCGTTCTCCCGCATGCACTTGGCCATGGTGCGCATCTGCTCGGCCTGCTCCGGGTTGAGCTGGGGACCCTGCCCGCCGTTGGGCAGTTTGTCGCGGCACTTCTCCATGGCGGACTGCACCTTCTGCGGGTCGACGTTCTCGCCGAACCGGAACGCCGGCCGCCCGCCCGCCTCCGGGTCGGGCATCTCCACCCCGTTCTCCCGCATGCACCGGGCGAACGCGAGCTGCCGTTCCGAGTCGTCCGCCGGGGTGGCGCTCGCCGTCACGCCGTCCTTCGCCCCGCCGGCGGTCGCGACTCCACCGCCGTCGTCGGCTGGGCCGCACCCGGCCAGTGCCAGCACGAGCAGGGCGGGGATCGCGAGTATCTGTCGCCGCATGGTGTCCGCCTCCGTTTCCTCCTCCGGCGCGGATCGCCGGACGTTGCCGCCCAGTTCACGGCAGCGGACGTATCCGGGGCGTAACCGTGCACGGTTACGCCGCCGTTACCCGCCAACGGGGACCATGGACGGGTGAGAGTGCTGGTGGTCGAGGACGAGAACCTGCTGGCGGACGCCATCGCCGAGTGGCTGCGCCGTGAGTCGTTCGCGGTCGACGTGGCGTACGACGGGGACGCCGCGCTGGAACGGCTCGGCGTCAACGAGTACGCCGTGGTGGTCCTGGACCGGGACCTGCCGGTGGTGCACGGCGACGACGTGTGCCGGGCGATCGTGGACGCGGGCGGGGAGACCCGGGTGTTGATGCTGACCGCCGCCGCGGCGGTACGCGAGCGCGTGGCGGGCCTGGCGATCGGCGCGGACGACTACCTCACCAAGCCGTTCGCCCTGGTGGAGTTGTCGGCGCGGGTGCACGCGTTGACCCGTCGCGCCCGCCCGGCCGCACCGCCGACGTTGCGCCGCGCCGGGATCCAGCTCGACCCGGCCCGCCACGAGGTACGCCGCGACGACCGGCACGTGGCGCTGTCCCGCAAGGAGTTCGCGGTGCTCGCCGAGTTGCTACGCGCCGACGGCGCCGTGGTCTCCGCCGAGGAGCTGCTGGAACGCGCCTGGGACGAGCACATCGACCCGTTCACCAACGTGGTCCGGGTCACCATGGTGAAGCTGCGCCGTAAGCTCGGCGACCCACCGGTGATCGAGACGGTGCCGGGAGCGGGGTACCGCATCCGATGAAGCGGCTCACCATCCGCGGTCGCCTCACCCTGATCTACGGTGGGCTCTTCCTGCTGGCCGGCGTGGTCCTGCTCGCCGTCACGTACGTGCTGGTGGACCAACGGACGCCCCAGCCGTTCGGGGTGAAACTGAGCGACCTGCCGAAGACCACCGCGACGCCACCCAAGCCGGGCAACGGGCAGAACATCGAGACGCTGCGCGCCCTCGTCGAGGAGGCGCAGAGCGAGGCGAGGCGCAACGCGTTGGAGTCGCTGCTCACCCAGGGCGGCATCGCGCTGATCGTGGTGTCGGCGGTGGCCATCGCGTTCGGCTGGCTGCTCGCCGGGCGGGCGTTGCAGCCGTTGCAGCAGGTCACCGACACCGCGCGGCGGATCGCCGGGGCGGACACCGCCGGTCGCGGGCTGCACGAGCGGATCGCGCTCGCCGGTCCCCGCGACGAGGTACGCGAACTCGCCGACACGTTCGACGAGATGCTGGAACGGTTGGACCGTTCCTTCGACGGGCAGCGCCGGTTCGTGGCGAACGCCTCGCACGAGCTGCGGACGCCGTTGGCGCTGAACCGCGCGCTGGTGGAGTTGGCCGTGACGCGGCCGGACGCGCCGGAGGAGACGCGCAGGTTGGGCGAGTCGCTGCTGGCGGTCAACGAGCGGCACGAACGGCTCATCGACGGGCTGCTGACCCTCGCCGACTCGGAGAACGAGCTGACCGAGCGGACGGCGGTCGACCTGGCGGAGGTCTGCGCGCACGTGATCGACCAGGCCGGCAGGCAGGCGCCCGACCTGCCCGTACACCGGTCGCTCGCCCCGGCCCCGACCAATGGCGACCCGGTGCTGTTGGAACGGCTGACATTCAACCTGGTGGAGAACGCGCTACGGCACAACCTGGCCGCCGACGGATGGGTCGAGGTGCGCACCGCCCTGGTGGACGGACGACCCACCCTGACGGTGACCAACACCGGCCCGCTGATCGCCGGCTACGACGTCGAGACGATGTTCCAGCCGTTTCGCCGGCTGTCGCGCGAGCGGGTGGCCGGTACGCGTGGTTTCGGACTGGGCTTGTCGATCGTCCGTGCGGTTGCTCGGGCCCACGGCGGCACCGCCGAGGCGCACCCCCGCCCGGGTGGCGGCCTGGTCGTCACGGTCACCCTGCCCGCAACCTGACCACCCGCCTCCCCCTCGCGGGGCCAGCGAGAGCGCGGGGCCTCAGCGGAAGAAGGCGCGCAGCACGGCGGCGGTCTCGGCTTCCAGCACACCGCCGTACACCTCGGGACGGTGGTTGAGCCGGCGGTCGCGCAGCACGTCCCAGAGCGAGCCGGCCGCACCGGTCTTGGGTTCCCACGCGCCGAAGACGACCGTGGAGACCCGGGCGAGCACCAGCGCGCCCGCGCACATGGTGCACGGCTCCAACGTCACCACCAGCGTGCAGCCGTCCAGCCGCCACTCGCCGGTCCGTTCGGCCCCCCGGCGCAGGGCCAGCACCTCGGCGTGGGCGGTGGGGTCGCCGGTCAGTTCCCGCTCGTTGCGCCCGATCGCCAGCTCGCCGCCGTCCGGGCCGTAGAGCACCGCGCCCACGGGTATGTCGTCGACGCCACCGCTGGGGATCGCCGGGTCGGTGACGGCGACCTCCAGGGCTCGGCGCATCCACCGCTCGTGCCGCTGCCGTCGCCCGATCTCACCGGGGTCGGCCAGGCCCTCGTGCGCGCCCGGCCCGGCTCGGCCCACCGCGCCGGGCGTCGGCTGGCCCGGCCTGATCATCTCCAACGACGGGTCGGTGGCGTCGGCCGGCTCAGACCTCACGCAACTCCTCGACCTCGTCGGCGCAGCCGAGCGCCTCGCAGATCTCGGCGGTGACGTCCGCCGGCAGCATTCCCTCGGTGCCGCAGAGCGTCAGCAGCTTCTGCGCGGAGATGCCCAGGTTGGCGAGCAGGTCGGCGTCGCCCACCGGATCGGCCTCCGGGTCGACGGCGGGCTGCTCGCTCTCCTCGTCGCCGCTGGCGGCGGGGCGCGGCTCGTCGTCGCCGTCGAGCCCGGTCACCGACGTCTTCAGGTCACCGACCAGCAGTTGACCCAGCCGGGACTCCTCGGCGTACGCCGAGTCCGATCCGAAGACCCGCAGGTCCTCGCCCTCGTCGAGACGCAGGATCACCAGGTACGCGTCGTCGGCCTCGACAAAGAGCAGCGACACGTCGGCTTCCTGGTCGACGTCGCGCAGCCGGTCGGCGACCTCGTCGATGTCCGTGGCACCCCGAAGGTTGACCTCGGTCGCGGTCCAGCCACTGTCATCACGCACCACGGCCGCAGCGAAGTACGACACGGTTCCCCCAAAAGCCCTCGGCACAGCGCCGACTCGTCAAGGGTGCACGTTAGCCGGTCGGGTCGGCAGGCGACCGGTCAACGCCCCGAGACGCCGGCCAAACCTGACAAAGTCCGATCAGCCAGCTACCCGACGGCGGGTGGCGATGAGTTGGCGTAGACGCTCGGTGCGCTCTCGCTGCGGCCGGCTGCGCTGGCGTACCGCCCGTGCGCCCGCCAACTCGGCGAGCAACTGGAGGCGGCGGCGGTTGCGATCCGGGTCCTGCCGCGGGGTGGTCCAGGCCATAGTGCCGAGAGTGCCGAGTCTCGGCGGCCACGTCAAGACGGCGTTCGCTCCGCAGCCAACCGGGCACGCGACGCAGTCGCCCACGCCCTGATCCGGGTCGGTCCGGCCTCGCTCACCACAGCGGCCAGTCACCGCTCGTCGCCCAGCGCACGGCCACCACGGCGGCGGCGATGCTCCAGCCGCCGGCGGTCACGATGGCCACTCCGGTGGCCACTCCACGGTCGCCGTACCGCACCAGCACCAGCGCGGTGGCCCAGGCGAGCAGGCCGGCCACCACCGTCCACCACGCGTAACCGACCACGTCGGTGCCGAGGAGCCCGAACAGCAGCAGCCAGGCAGCCGCCGCACCGCCGCCGGAGGCGACCCCAGCGCCGGTCACCGGGTGCGGTTCGCGGTAGGTCGGTCTGGTCGGTGGCCCGGCCGGGAAGAGCCCCGACGGGGTACGCGACGCCGGGCGCGCGGCGGCCGGGTCCGGGATGGGGCCTTCTCGGGCGATGCTCACCGGCTGCCCTCCCTCACGCGCGTCGCTCGTCCCCACGGTACCGGTCTGTCAGGATGGCCGAATGCCCTCGCCGACGATCGGTCGCCGCGTGCGTCCGGCGTACCCGATCCTGTTGCTGCTCGCCCCGATGCTCGCCGCCGGTTGCGCGACCACCCGGCCCGGGGTGCCGCCGGACGGCGTCGCCGCGCCGTCGCCGTCGGCGGTCTGGGCGACCGGGGAGCAGCCGGCGGCCCCGCCGGTCGCGCCGACCACGAACGCCCCGGCCAGCCCGACGCCGTCGTCGGCCACGCCGTCGCCGAGCGCGCCCCGCGCCGGGGTCCGGCATGTCTTTCCGGTACGCGCCGACAACGTGGACTACCACCCGACGCACGGGGCGTACCCTGCGACGGACGTGTTCGCGAACTGCGGTCAGCCGTTCGTGGCGGTGACCGACGGCAAGGTGCTGGAGGTGAGTCGCGTCGACAGGTACTCCAAGAGCGGGCCGCAGGGCCCGGACAACGGCGGCCTGTCGGTGTCGCTGCTCGGTGACGACGGGGTGCGTTACTACGGCTCGCACCTGAGCGTCGTCTCGTCCGGCGTCGAGGCGGGGGTCCGGGTGCGTGCCGGCCAGCAACTCGGCAAGGTGGGCCGGACCGGCAACGCCAACAACGTCTGTCACGTGCACTTCGGGATCTCGCCGCCGTGCGCCGGTAAGGACGGGTGGTGGATCCGGCGCGGCGTGATCTGGCCGGCGCGCTACCTGGACTCGTGGCGGCGCGACGGCAACCGGGAACCGGCCGCCGAGGTGACCGCGTGGCAGCGCCAACACGGCTGCCCGAAGGCTCCCTGACATGGCCGCCCGGGACCCCATCGCCGACCTGCGCCGGATCGCGTTCCTGTTGGAGCGGGCGAACGAGGCCACCTACCGGGTGCGGGCGTTCCGTTCGGCGGCCACGGCGCTGGCTGGCCTGCCGGCGGCCGAGGTAGCCGAACGGGCCGGCAACGGCACCCTCACCGAGCTGGCCGGTGTCGGCGACGTGACGGCTCGCTGCGTGGCGGAGTCCCTGGCCGGTGAGGAACCGGTCTATCTGCGCCGGCTGGTGGCGACCGAGGGCAGCGACCTCGATGCCGAGGCCGCGGCGCTGCGCGCCGCCCTGCGGGGCGACTGCCACACCCACTCGGACTGGTCCGACGGCGGCTCGCCCATCGAGGAGATGGCGCTGGCCGCCGTCGAGTTGGGTCACGAGTACCTGGTGTTGACCGACCACTCGCCGCGGCTGACCGTGGCCCGGGGGCTGACCGCGGCGCGGCTGCGCCGTCAGCTCGACCACGTGGCGCAGGTCAACGCGGCGCTGCCGGAGGGTTTCCGGATCCTCACCGGCATCGAGGTGGACATCCTCGCCGACGGGTCGCTCGACCAGGACGAGGAGTTGCTGGCCCGACTCGACGTGGTGGTCGGCTCGGTGCACAGCGGCCTGAAGGACGAGCGGTCGAAGATGACCCGGCGCATGGTGCGGGCCGTTGCCAACCCGCACCTGGACATCCTCGGTCACGTCACCGGCCGGATGGTGTCGTCCCGGCCGGCCGGGGTGACCGGCCCGGGTGACAAGGGGCACCGGGCCCGGACCCGCGCGGAGAGCGACTTCGACGCGGACGCCGTCTTCGCCGCCTGCGCGGAACACGACACCGCAGTCGAGATCAACTCCCGGCCGGAGCGGCAGGACCCGCCGAAGCGACTGATCCGACGCGCCCTGGAGGCGGGCTGCCGCTTCGCGATCGACACGGACGCGCACGCGCCCGGCCAGCTCGACTGGCAGCGGTTCGGCTGCGAGCGGGCCGCGCGCTGCGGCGTCCCGGCCGACCGGGTGGTCAACACCTGGTCGGCCGAGCAGCTCGTGGAGTGGACCCGCAACCGAGCCTGACCGGCGGTCCGGACTGGTCGAGGCATGGCGGCGGGTCAGCGGCGGGCGGGCTCGACGGCGGGCGCGGCGGGCTCGACGGCCGGCGCGGCGGGCTCGACGGCCGGCGCGGCGGGCGCGCTCACGCCGACGACCGGTCGGGGCGTCCGACGGCCGAACACGCCCTGCGCGACCGCGACGCCCAGCAGCACGATGAGCGCACCGACCGGCTGGTGCCAGTTGAGCCGCTCGTCCAGCACCACGGCGCCGATCAGCACCGCGAAGATCGGAATCAGGTACGTGACGGTGGACGCCGTGCTCGCGCCGGCCAACCGGATGTTGCGCATGTTGATGACGAAGGCGAGCCCGGTGCCGAGCGCGCCGAGGGCCAGGACGCTCGCCACGACCTTCGCCGACAGCTCGGTGGGCAGCGGCGGCGCGCCCGCGACGAACGGGGTGACGATGGCGAGCTGCACGGTGGCGAGCAGCAGCTGCGCCGTGGACAGGGACAGCCCGGAGTGCGTGCTGCCGGCGATGAACCGCTTCTGGTACGGGATGGCGACGCCGTAGCAGGCGGCCGCCCCGAAGCACATCACCTGCCCGACGAAGTGCGCCCCTCCGATGCCCTCCCAGACCCCGAGCACGACGAGTACGCCGACGAAGCCCAGCCCGAGGCCGATCGCCCGGCGTACGGTCAACCGCTCGGTCCGGAACACCAGCACCGCGAGCGGCAGCACGATCAACGGCGTCGTCGCGTTCCAGATGCCGGCGAGCATCGACTCGACCCGTTGCTCGCCGTAACCGAAGAGGGTGAACGGCACGGCCACGCCGAACGCGGCGACGACGGCCAGGTGCGCCCACACCCGGGGCTCACGGGGCAGCCGGTCGCGCAGCACCGCAAGGACGACCAACAGGGTCAGCGCGCCGGCGCCGACGCGGTAGAGGGTCAGCTGCACGGGGTGCAGCTCGGCCACGCCGACCTTGATGAACAGGAAGCTGGAGCCCCAGATGGCGGCGAGGGCGAAGAAGCCCGGTAACCAGGCCCGCAGCGGGACCCTGTCAGGAGCGATATCGGTTGTCACCCCTGACACTCTGCCGGAGGGGTGCGACAGAGTCGTCCGCTTTTCCGCTGCTTGGACACGACAATTGACATCGACATCCTGACCGGGCGGTCACGTAGTGTCGCAGCGTGGGACGAATTGATGAAATCGCCAACCGCTACGTGGACAAGTGGGCGCCGTTGAGCCCGACCGGCGCGACCTACGTCGGCATCGCCGGCCATGACAACAAGCTCGACGACCTCTCACCGGACGGATACCGGGCGCGCGCCGACCTGACCCGCGAGACGCTCACCGAGCTGGAGACGGCCGAGCCGGACACCGAGGCGGAGCGCACCGCCAAGGAGGCCATGCAGGAACGGCTCGGTCTGGACCTGGCCCGCTACGAGGCCGGCGAGACGACCAGCGAGGTCAGCGTGATCACCAGCGGGCTGCACGAGATCCGCATGGTGTTCGACCTGATGCCGACTGCGACGGCCGACGAGCAGGCCAACATCGCCACCCGGCTCAACGGCCTCGCCGGCGCGCTGGAGGGCTACAAGACCACGCTGCGTGAGGCGCTCGCCGACGGGCAGGTCAGCTCGAAGGTGCAGCTCGTCGAGGTGGCCAAGCAGTGCGACATCTGGACCGACCCGACCGGGGACAACTTCTTCCACGGTCTGGTCGAGCGGCTGGGCGCGGACGGCACCCTCGGCGCCGAGCTGCGCAGGGGCGCGGCGGCGGCCACCGCGGCCACCGCCGAGTTCGGTCAGTTCCTGCGGGCCGAGCTGGCCCCGCACGGGCGCGACAAGCAGGCCGCCGGCCGGGAGCGCTACGAACTCGCCTCGCAGTACTTCCTCGGCGCGAAGATCGACCTCGACGAGACGTACGCCTGGGGTTTCGCGGAGCTGGCCCGCCTGGAGGCGGAGATGCGGGTCGTCGCCGGGCGCATCGCCGGTTCGGGTGCGACGGTC
The DNA here is from genome assembly GCF_044466585.1 of Micromonospora sp. NPDC049359. Lineage (NCBI taxonomy): Bacteria > Bacillati > Actinomycetota > Actinomycetes > Micromonosporales > Micromonosporaceae > Micromonospora > Micromonospora sp. NPDC049359. Next base: position 494,293 of record NZ_JBITMW010000004.1, read on the forward strand.
GACGAGGCGGTGGCGCGGCTCGACGCCGACCCGGCGCGCACGATCCAGGGCAAGGAGGCGTTCCGCGACTGGATGCAGGCGCTCGCCGACAAGGCCATCGCCGAGTTGCACGGCACCCACTTCGACATCCCGGAGCAGGTCCGCCGGATCGAGTGCTGCCTCGCGCCCACCAGCGACGGGGCCATCTACTACACCGGGCCGAGCGAGGACTTCTCGCGGCCTGGTCGGATGTGGTGGGCGGTGCCGCAGGGCATCACCGACTTCTCCACCTGGCGCGAGGTGACGACGGTCTACCACGAGGGCGTGCCGGGGCACCACCTTCAGGTGGCCCAGACGGCCGTCCGGGCCGACCTGCTCAACCGCTGGCAGCGGCTGCTCTGCTGGGTCTCCGGGCACGGCGAGGGCTGGGCGCTGTACTCGGAGCGGCTGATGGACGAGCTGGGTTACCTCCAGGACCCGGGCGACAAGCTGGGCATGCTCGACGGTCAGGCGATGCGCGCCGCACGGGTGATCGTCGACATCGGCATGCACCTGGAGCTGGAGATCCCGAAGGACAACCCGTTCGGCTTCCACCCGGGCGAGCGGTGGACGCCCGAGCTGGGTTGGGAGTTCATGCGGGCGCACTGCCGGGTGCCGGACGAGAACCTGCGCTTCGAGCTGAACCGCTACCTGGGTTGGCCGGGCCAGGCGCCGTCGTACAAGGTGGGTGAGCGGATCTGGTTGCAGGCACGCGAGGACGCGATGGCTCGTAAGGGCGCCGACTTCGACCTGCGGGAGTTCCACCGGCAGGCGTTGGACCTGGGCGCGCTGGGCCTCGACCCGCTGCGCAAGGCGTTGGCCCGACTCTGACCGGTGTTCAGCTCGTGGGGCGGCGTCCGGTCCGGACGCCGCCCCACGCTGCGGTCACTGCAACGTCTGCTTGAGGGTGGGTCGGCCGGTCAACGTGTCGCAGGAGATGAAGGCCAGGTCGATCTGCGGGTCGGTGAACGTGAGCGGCAGCGGCGAGGTGACCGGGATGCCGTCGGGGAAGGGCAGGTCCGGAGTCAGGGTGACCTTGATGCCCAGGAACCGGCCGACGAACCGGGTCGCGTAGAAGGTCACGTCACCGTCGATCGTCAGTTGGTCGGTCTCGCTCAACAGCGAGCCGCCCGAAGGCCCCGCGACCAGCAACGCGAAGTCGCTTGTCACCGCCTTGCTCATGGTGAACTTCAGCGCCCGCATCTCGCCGTTGGCGGTGCGCAACGGCTCGACTCCGCGAAACCGCAGGTTCGTCATCTCCACCTTGGACCCGGTCAGTTTCGCGGGGGTGGCCGAGACCTTGGGCATGTCCGGGTCCGCGGCCAGCTTGGGCAGCGGCTTGCCGGGCTCGACGGGCGCGGGCTTGGTCGGCTTCGGGCTGGCACACGAATCGTCGGGGGCGCGGGTGGGGGTCGCCGTCCGGGTCGGGCTGGGTGTGGCGCTGACGCTGACGGTGGGAGTGGCGCTCGGAGTGGCCGACGCGCCGGCTCGCGCGGCGCTGCCGGTGGGCTCGGCCGATCCACCTGTCGGTTCCGCCTCGTCGTCGTCGCCGCCGGTGAACAGGTCACCGATGCCGTCGACGATGTCGGTCAGCAGATTTCCGTCCGACTTATCCGACGTGGCGGTGGGGCTCGCACTCGGGCTCGGACTGGCCGGAGAGGTGGCGGGGGTGCTGGGCCGGACCGACGAGGTCGGGGTTGGGCAGGAGGGCGCCGCCGCTCGCACCGGCGACGCGCCGTCGACAGTCGTCAGACCCGCGCTGGCGAGGCTCATCAGGAGCAGCGTCACCACGTACGTCTTCGGGTCGCGGGCCACCGTCGACCTCGTCTGGGACGCCTCCGGCTCGGCGGCGAAGGGCGGCATCTCCGTGGTGTCGCCCGCGCTCGCCCGCTCAGCCGGTGCTGGTTCGCGCAACACGGCACGCGGCTGCGGGAGGATGTCGGTGAGCGGCCCGGTGACCTCGTCCTCCCGCTCGCGCTCCGGCAGCAGCTCGTCGACGAGCGGCGCTTCGTCGGCGGTGTCGCCGTCCTCGGCCCGCTCGTCGTCCGGCTCCTCGGCGGCCGGGGGCACCGCCACGGACTTCTTCACCGGCACCCAGGCGAAGCCGAGCGCGCTACCGACCATGCCCAGCAGCATGCCGATGAAGAACCCGCCGAGGTTGACTCCGATCAGCGAGTAGACCGCGGTCACCGCGCCGACGATGGCATAGAAGATCCGCTGCGCGGGGCTGAGCCACATCAGGAGGCCGCAGGTGACCAGGATGGTGGGGATCAACCAGGACAGGAAGCCGGTCGGTCCCATCTGCAGGGTCAGCCCGGCCAGGCTGACCTTGGTGGTGCCGAGGATCTCCACTCCGGCCAGGATGGTGAAGAGGCCGCCCCAGAATGGCCGGGACCGCCGCCAGCGGCGGAAACCGCGCCAGGCCTGACCGACACGGCCGGGCTGCGCGCGATGAGTGGCGGTCGACACGTACGTCCTCCTGGGGTGAAAGGGGTGGGCAGGACCGAGGCTCGCGAGGGGCGCCCCTCGCGAGCCTCGGCGGCGTCAGCTCAGAAGCATTCCTTGGCCTCAGCGCCGACGTTGACCTTCAACTTGAGTCCGGTCAGCGTGAAGGTGCCGGCGGTGGTGTAGCGGGCAACCTGCTCAAGGTCCTTGATGTTCACGTGCGTGGCGTCCTGGCCGAACGAGCCGGCCGGAGCCGGGCCGAGGTCACTGGCGTCCTTACCGATGTTGATGTCGGTGAACTCGGCGTCACCCTCGAGCGACTCCATCGCGATCAGCAGGTTCTTGGCCACGGCCTCCTTGCCGGGGGCGTCGCCGGCGTTGATGGTCAGCACGATCTTGGGCAGGCCAGGAATGGAGGCGTCGACCGACTGGCACAGCTTGGTCAGGTGGGCCTCGCCGATCTCCGACATGGCCACCGGGACGATCTTGCCGTCCTTGGTGGTCACGATGCCGCCGTACTGCTTGAAGCCCTTCCCGTCGAGCTCGGAGGCGGAGATCTTGAACGGCTTGCCGGCGACGGTGATGTTGGCGGCGATGGCGCCGTTGGCCATACCGAAGACGATGCCGCCGACGGCGACCGCAGCGGGAACCATCATGGCGGCGAAGCGACGCCAGCGGGTGCCACCCTGCGCCTGACGGGTTTCCGAATCCTTCACGGGTCCTCCTCGAACCGGGGGTCACCGATCGCAGTCGCGACTCGGGACTACGGGAAAGCACGTGGCCGCTGCGTCCCGCTCCGGGGGATGGGTCGGCGGATCGCGCAGTGTGCGGATTGGATGCTCTCGCGAAGCGACGTACCTCACAAGGGCGCTGCTACTGGCCGGTAACCCGCGCTCGGCGTCAAGATTTCCGACCGTCACCGTCAGTCAGGTCTACGCCGACCCGCTCCCACGACAAACCATCGAAATTGGGGCGGATGACTCCAGAATCTTCACCAGCGGTAGTTGCTGCACAGCATTGTTACATTTACGTAACGCCGGGCTGAAAAGCCGCTGAAGACGACCCCGAACTCATCCGTACGGCTGAGCCCGCAAGGTCAGCGCGCCTCGGCGAGCCAGTCCGTCAGCAGCCGGTGGTCGATCGAGTCCACCCGGCCGAGCCGGCGACCTGCCGCGACCCGCTCCCGTAGCTCCTCCCGGGTGAACCAGCGCGCCTGGAGCAACTCCACGCCGTCCACGCGTACCTCGTCGGACATCGCCGTGGCCCGGAAGCCCACCATCAACCCGGCGGGGAACGGCCACGCCTGCGACCCCTGGTAGGTCACGTCGGTGACGGTGATCCCGGCCTCCTCGGCCATCTCCCGGCGGACCGCGTCCTCCAGGCTCTCACCCACCTCCACGAAGCCCGCCAACGTCGAGTAGGAGTCCTCGGCCGCCCCCGCGTGCCGGGCCAGCAGGCAACGGCCGGCCGAGCCGGGCGCCTCGACCAGCACGATGATCGCCGGTTCGATGCGGGGGAACAGCAACCGACCGCACTCCGCGCCGGAACAGGTCCGCACGTGGCCGCCACCACCGGCGACGGCCACCGCGCCGCACGTGCCGCAGTGACGCTGCTGCCGGTGCCAGTGCAGCAACCCCCGCGCGTATGCCTGGGTCGCCGCGCCCGCCGGGTCGAGTCGCCCGACCAGCGCCCGTACGTCGACGGCCCGCGCCGCCCCCGCCATCTCGACGGCGGCGGCCTCACCGAGACCGGAGAGGTCCACGGCGAACACCGCGACGTCCCCGTCGAGCCCCAGGAACACGGTCTCCGCGGCAGCCGACCGGACGAGTGACGCGCGGTCGGCCGTCAGCCGGACCGGACCGTCTCCGTCGACGAGACAACGGTCCCGCCACAGCGGCAGCACCACCGTCGCCGGGTCGTCGAGCAACGCGTCCAGCCGAGCCGGGTCGGTGCGTAACGCGCCCGCCCGGTCCAACCAACCCCCGCCGTACGCCAACACCCGCTCCGCAGCGTCCACCCCGCCACCGTGCCACGCCCGTCCCCCGGCGCGGGCACCGACCCCACGCCCCCGCGACACGCCGGGCGACACGCGGTGGCAGCACCGAACGGGCACAGCCCGCGCGGACGGCCGGCCATTGGTTACCGTGGTGTCCTCCGGGAGGGGGGACCTCCCGCGGCACCTGGCGATCGAGGTTGCAGTGACGCTGTACGGCGACAATCGTCCACCCGTCGACGACCGGCCGACCGTGCAGGTCACGGCAGTCACCTGGCCGGACGACGAGCCGGACGTTGTCACACCGGCGACGGCCACCGCCACGGGCGAGCCGGACAACAGCGGCCGCCGTCCACGCCGCGTACGGATGCTGCTCGGCGCGGGCATCACCGGCGGCGTCCTCGCCGCCGTCGCGGGTGCCGGCGCCTGGGCGTACGCCGGTGACGTGCCCCGGGGCACCAGCGTGCTCGGCACCGAGCTGGGCGGTCGGAGCCGCAGCGCGGCCGACCGGGAGTTGCGGGCAGAGCTGGAGCGGCGGGCCGCAGCCCTCGCCGCGCCCCTGCGGATCACGGTCGGGGAGCGCACCGCCGAGATCAATCCGGCCGACGTGGGACTGGCGGTCGATGTGGCGGCCACGGTTGCGGCAGCGGCCGAGGCCCAAGCGCACCCGGTCAGTCGGCTGGTCGGTTCCCGTACCGTCGAACCGGTCGTCACCGTCGACGCGCCCCGCCTGGACGCGGCCCTGCGCACGGCGCTCGGCGACCAGGTCCGTCCGATGACGATGCCGGCCATCTCCTACCAGGGGACCACACCCAAGGTCGTACGCCCCAAGCCCGGTCTCGCCTTCGACCCGCAGCGCTCGGTCGACGCCGTCCGGGCCGGCTGGCTCGCCGGCACGCCGGTCACCGTGCCACTGGTGGAGAGCCAGCCGGCGACCACCGCCGAGGAGGTGGACCGGCTGGTCGCCGAACTGGCCAAGCCGGCCGTCTCCGCACCGGTCACCCTGCGCACCGACCGGGGCTCGGTGCAGGTGCCACCGGCGGTCATCGCGAAGAGCCTCCGCTTCACCGCCGACAAGACCGGCAAGCTCACTCCGGCGATGGACGTCAAGCGACTGCGGACGGCCCTCGGCGACAAGCTGAACGCGATCGAGGTGCCGCCGAAGGACGCCACGATGACCATCGCCGGCGGCCGTCCCACGGTCGTGGACGGGCGCGCCGGGCAGCAGCTCGACACCGCCACACTGAGCCGCGACCTGTTGGCGGTGCTACCGAAGCCCGACGGACGCGAGGTGACCGGAGAGCTGAGGGAGACGCCGCCGGAGGTGACCACGGAGAAGCTGGCCGCTCTGGGCATCAAGGAACGGGTGTCCACCTTCACCACGCGCTTCACCGGCGGAATGTCGTCGCCGCGCAGCCAGAACATCGCCACCATCGCCAAGAAGGTGGACGGCACGGTCGTGCTGCCCGGCAAGATGTTCTCCCTCAACGGGCACACCGGCGAGCGGGGTTACGCCCAGGGCTACCAGGACGCGCCGGTCATCCTGGACGGCAAGCTGGTGCCCGGCGTCGGGGGTGGCACGTCGCAGTTCACGACCACCCTCTTCAACGCCACCTACTACGCCGGCCTCCAGGACGTGGAGCACAAACCCCACTCGTACTGGTTCGACAGGTACCCGGCCGTCATCGAGTCGACAATCTTCTGGCCGAACCTGGACTTCAAGTTCCGCAACAACACCGAGTACGGCCTGCTCATCGACACGTCGTACACGTCGAGCTCGGTGACCGTCTCCATCTGGAGCACGAAGATCTACGACAGCGTCAAGACGGAGTACGGCCCGCGCCGCAACACCACCACGCCGAAGCTCATCCACCTCGAGCCCGGCCCGAAGTGCATTCCCAGCAACGGCATCAACGGCTTCACCCAGGACGCCTTCCGGGTCATCAAGAAGGACGGCGTGGTGGTCAAGCGGGAGAAGTTCACCTGGCGCTACGACGCCGAGCCGCGCTACGTCTGCGGCCCCAAGCCCTCCTGAGCCCGCCCGTCGGAGTCGTCGGCAGCCGACCTCGGCGTCATACGCTGCTCCTGTACGCGGATCTCCGCGCGGTAGCGCGTCGCCGCCGGATGCCACATCTCCTCGAACGGCCCCATGACCTCGCCACCGACACCGCGGCGGCGACCGCGTACGCCCAGCCACCACAGCCCGGCCAGCACGACAGCCACGCAACAGCCAAAGACGAGAAGAATCAGCACGTCCCCCACAGACCGACCCTAAGTCCAGTAGCCACCCACCGAAGCCCCGCCGACCCCTCCACGTGCCCCGGCGCCCCTCCCCGGCGCGTTGATCATGAAGTTGTTGCCACTGTCATCAGCGTGTCCTGGCAGTAACTTCATGATCACCGGCGCCGAATGGGGCCGGGGGCGCGGGACAAGGGGTGGGGTTCTTCTTGGGGGGGAATGCAGGAATGGCCACCCCGATAGGGGTGGCCATTCCTGAAAGATTGTCCGGCGGTGTCCTACTCTCCCACACCCTCACGAGTGCAGTACCATCGGCGCTGGAGGGCTTAGCTTCCGGGTTCGGAATGTGACCGG